>CAYMLG010000014.1:0-52230 GCA_964391195.1 uncultured Anaerolineaceae bacterium
GTGTGGCCCATCTTCCCGCAGCCGCAGTAGCACGGGAACTGATTGACCGTATCAGGGTTGGCGACGGCGAATTGATAGGCTTGTTGGACGGTAACCGGAGCGTTTTTCACTTCGGCCGGCATCCCTTCCATCGAAGCCATAGCCAATCCTCGATCCTCTTCGGATGCAGCATTCTCGGAGCATCCGGACAAAGCGCTGGCCAGCAGAATGAGTATGAGGAGAACTGGCTGAATTGTCCTGAGTATGTTCCGAAACATGACTTTTGCGATTCTCCATAAATTGGGTTGTACGCGCTGCGTTGACCAGGAATAAGGCTTTCTGGCTATGGTTCACGATAGGTGCTTGCGCCTGTCATTATAGTGAAAGCCGGCCATACGGAAAGCGCCAGATGACGCGATAGGCGGTAGGCAATAATGCCTATATAAAAAAAAGCCGGTTAGCGCGTGACAGGGGACGAACAAGCGAAGTATGATGGCGAAAAGTAGGAGAACCTTATGAAAATAACCCCTATTCTTCTTGCTCTTTCACTGATCCTGGCCGCCTGCAGCCCGGCTAATCAAGCAGCTTCCACTCCCACCAATCCGGTGAGCCCCGAGGAGACCGTTGTTGAACAACCCAATCCAACGTCCACGGCGCCGGCAGCGCCTCCGGCTGAAGCATTGAACACAGCTACTCCGGAAATTCCCGAAGAGGCCGAGCCACCTTCTGTGGAAGAGCTGGTCCGCGATGACGAACAGGGCCAGATTTTTGTGACCGTGACCCCATTGAATTTGACAAACCCAGGGGAAGCCCTCGAATTTCAAGTTGATTTGAACACCCACTCGGTTGACCTGAGCATGGACCTGGCTCCAATGGCAACCCTGACCACGGATACGGGAGCAGCCGTCCAGGCCAGCCTGTGGAATGCTCCGCTCGGCGGGCATCACGTCAGTGGGACACTTGTTTTCCCCGGTGCAGTAGACGGAAAGCCTCTCCTGGAGGGGGCGGAAGAGCTGACGCTGACGATTATTGGGCTGGATGTTCCGGAACGGGTCTTTTGGTGGGAATTGACCTGGTAACCTTTCGTCGAACCTGGAGGAGCCGAAGAATCTTTAGCCCAAATCCTGGTGTTTTACCCCTGATATGATTTTTTCCTGAAGCTGTGAGAGGCGTTGTATCCGGATGTCGAAAACGAAGCGCATGCTGATCCCGATCGGAGCTGGAATCCTTGGAGCGCTGTTCCTGGCCGGCCTGTATTTTGGCATCGTCTCCTGGGCAGAGGGCCTCGAACATGCTCTGGAGTTCTTCTGGCAGGACCGCTGGATCGTTATTCCCATTATCCTGGGCTTCGGGGTCCAGGTGTCCCTGTATGCCATCCTGAAAATGCGCTTATATATCCCGGTAGCCAGCACCGGCCCATCGGGAATACTGACAGGCGCAGGCGGGACCACTTCGACGATCGCCATGGTCGCCTGCTGTGCGCACCATGTCACCGATGTGCTGCCGATCCTGGGATTGACGGCTGCCGCCGCATTTCTCGCCCAATACCGGACTGCCTTCATGCTGGCCGGGCTGGGTACGACACTGATCGGTATTGGGGTGATGCTCGCTATCCTTATCAATGAGCGACGAAAGGCGCTGAGGATGATATTGATTTTGTCGTGAATCGGTCTCACTTCACATGAGCGGTGTGAGGACCGGCGGCGGCTGGGACCTGCCTGGCGTAGCTTGGGTGTCTCTCTTTGTGCGCAGCGGTGTGGCGATCCACTCAACTTTCTGGCATAATAATTGCGGCGAACCGGTGTCGCGCGGCTGCGTCAACGCCCGACCAGAAGATTCAAAATGGGTGTTCTGCTGGACGCTGCCTACAGTCCAATACGACCCCGGTGATGCAGTTGTTTCGATGCCGGGAGGCACTTCAATCGAAGTGATTGATTTATAAAAAAGCCCAGAGATGAACACAAAACAGGCCATCCTTCTTATCGCAGTAATTTTTATGTTCTTCGCAGTCGTGCAGCCCGCACTGGCGGCTGGAACGCCGCAGCCCGGTGATCCCCCAGCCCAGGTTCAGCAGTCCGCAGGCGCCTCCAGTGGTTTTCCCTGGTTGGGGATCCTGGTGTTGGGATTGGCGGGTGTGGCGTATGTGGTGGTTAAGAGCAAAACGCCATCCCCCACGCCGACTGCAAACTGCTGCGCGCCGGTCATCGACGAAGCCAAACTGGAACGAGAGCGCAAAAGGATCCTGGAGTATGAAAACCGGTCACAGCTTGCAGCCCCCACGAACGATGGGGTTGAGTCATAAGCGCTCCGCTCACGGACAAAGCGCCTGAATAATTTGATCGATAATCTCTCGCCTGGAACCGCTTTCTGCATCGTCTACATAAATCTCGGTTTTGCTGCTGTAGGAGTGCAGGATGACGGAAACAGGCTCAAGACAAGAATCGGCCACCAGGAGAACCACCAGTTGGCACGTGCATGGTGAATTTAGATCGTGAGAACAGATACCCGTAGCAAGCGAAGCGCAGGCCGAATCGATCTCAAATGAGCGCGCGGCGTGCAGCCCTGTATGATTGAGCTGCTGCACGATGTAAGAGACGGAAGTCTCACAGTCGAAGGGAAGGTCAAGAAGGCGCAGGGTGGACATAAGGGACTCCATTCTGAGATCAGTTTATATCCAGAAGGGGTAGAATTCACAAGCGCCATTTTGCGGATCAGTTGAATAAGCAATATCGCTCAGGAAGATCTTCCCTGAGCGATTTTTAATTCAATAGAGCTGGATTAATTGTCGCTGACAATCCATCAGGCGTTGCTAGGATAAATATTAAAATGACAGGCCCGGCGGTTTGTGGCTCATCGGCCTGGCTGGCAGGCTTTCGTTAACCACAAACCGCCGGGCCTATGGATGTCCGGCGGTCTATGTTGGATCTCAGGTAGCGGGGAGAGGATTCGAACCTCTGACCTTCGGGTTATGAGCCCGACGAGCTGCCACTGCTCCACCCCGCAACGCTCTGTTTTCAAGCGGCCCACATTGTAACACGTCCACAAGGCGTAGTCAAGGCCGATTCGGCCTGTGTTAAAGCTTTCTCAAAGTCGTGAGCCAGGCTTTAAAGAATCGGCTTTCAATTATCCCCTAAAAAGAGCAGAATCCAACGTTCCAGATTGCTCATTTGAGTTGGCACGACGGTGGGCCGGGGAGTTGGGGTTGGGGGTTGGGAGCCGGGGGAGATGGGCACAACCGGGTTGTCTCCAGGGCGGACCATATGCCCATCCTCGTACGCCCAGTCCTCCACCGCTTTTTCGGAGGTCGCATAAGCGAGATCGGCCTGCAATGCCACGCGGGTCTCGACCTGGTTCGTTGCTTTGGCGCTGACCACCTCAAGCTCCGCAGACAGCTCGCGCAGCTTTGCCATGCGGTTGTTAAAATCGACCACCAGGGCGACTAACAGGACCAGGGTAAGGATCAGGAGAGCGTATTTCCATCCGACGCGGTGTGCATTCATTCGAATCGCCTCGTTTCGTTCGCAAATGACTTTGCTCTCTCTCATCTTACCGCATGCCGGGCAGGGTGACAAGGAGGCCGGGGAGGTTTACCGCTCCACAAAAATGATGGTCCTTCAGGCTGCAAGCATAATATAATGTTACTGGCAACGAAATTGCAACCCCCTGGGAGAGCGGGCCCGCCCATACGACCAGGGGCAGGTGCATGGCAAGCGACAGCGGTTAATATAGAAAACCCTCTCTTTTACAGAGAGGGCTGTGCCGAAGGAGGGATTTGAACCCTCACGGCCGTACGGCCACTACGCCCTGAACGTAGCGCGTCTGCCAGTTCCGCCACTTCGGCGTGCGGACGATATTGTACACCGAATTTGGAAATTGTCAACCTTTTGCAATAAGTTGATTCCGGAATCGGCCCATGCTATAATCTACGTAATTTAAAATGGAATCATTACTTGGGCGCGTCCTGACTCTTTTATCGACCAACGCGGGCAGCCTGACATATCATCTGGTGCTGGCGTACTCGGTCTTTGGTTCATTGTTAACCGCTCTTCCCTTATTGGCGGGGGGTATGAGTTCGCGCGCACGCCGGATGGTGACAGGATTAGGGCTGTTGTTGCTCCTGCGTGTGGGGATTTTCGTGCTCGCCGGGTGGGCCTGGCAGGGTGCGTTGGGCCCGGAGTACTTGCTGCCGATCGCCGACCGGTCGGTGACCCTGCTGGGGCTGATCTTGATCGTGTGGATGTGGGCCTTCCCCGTCCATTCTCGCGGGGCAGACGCCGGTACTTTTCTGCTCGTGCTGCTCACCACTGCAGTGATTGCTATGGGGGCGGTTTGGTGGTCGTCTCAGGCGGAAGCCGGTCCGGTTGCTTTCAATGGTTCCCTGGTGGATACCGGGGCTGAGATCCTGGCGCTCACGCTGATAGCCCTGGGCATTCTATTCTTGATGTTGAGCAAGCCCGATGGTTATGGGATCGGCCTGGGCATGCTGCTGTTGAATTTCATCGGGCACCTGGTACATCTGCTGTTCCCCCCTGCCGGCGGAGATTACGCCGGGGCCGTACGCCTGGCGCAGATGGCTTCCTATCCGCTGCTGCTGTTCCTCCCTCATCGTTTTCTCCTCTTGCAAGAAGGAGCTGGGCGGGCGCTGACTGAAGGCGCCTCCCATCTTCCGGAGACCGACCCGAAGCTGCTGTCCACTTTTCTGGCTTTATCAACGGAAACCGATCCGGATCGGGTCTGCCAGGCCGTGGCGGCGGCGATCTCGCGCCTGATGGCGGCGGATTTATGCCTGTTCGTGCAGACCGTGGAGACCGAAGGGCAGCTCTCCCTGCAGTGCGGGTATAACTTAATCCGGGAGCAGCAGCTTGCGCCCCTTCCGGTCGAACGGTTCAACGCCGCCGGGCTGGCTGCTGCCTTGAGCCACGGTAGGTCCTTGCGCTTACCTGCGAACAGCGCCGAGAATGAGGTGGGGGAGATACCCGTACTCCTCGGGTTGAAGCAGAGCGGCCATTTATTGGCCGTGCCTGTGACCCGGCCTGAAGCCCAAAAGTCCCTGGGAATCGTGCTGCTCTCGCCCTATTCGAACCGCACCTGGACGGCAGAAGACCAGGTGACGCTGACAGAAATCGCCCGCGACGTGGCGTACTTCTTGCAACGTAACAGGCAGTTGGCTGGCCTGGAAATCGAAGTGGCTGAAAGCAAAACCGCACTGCAGGCGCTGCAAGAACAGTTCGCCCAGGCACAGCAGGAGAATGAAAACCTGGCCGGCAGGCTGGGTGCACTGCAACAGACGGCTGACGAAGAACATTTACAACTGGAAAGCCTGGCTGCTATGCTGGCCGAGTATGAAGAGGTCAGGGGAACCCTCGCCCAACTCCAGGCCGAGAATGAAACGCTGCGCCAGTCCATGCCTCAGATCGAGGAACAGATGGGAGGCGAGCTGCGGCTTGCCCTGCAAGAAGTAGCTCTGCTCCGGGGGGCGCTGGCCGAGGCCGATCACAAAATCCAGATGCTTCAGCAGGGCGCTGCCGCCAGACCCCTCTCCGCCGAAAAGCTGGAAGAAATGGCCGAGATCGCTCAAGAACTGCGCCGGCCGCTCGCCTCTACCATCGGCTACACCGAACTGCTCCTGGGTGAGAGTCTGGGTCTGCTGGTCGAGCCGCAGAAGAAGTCGCTGGAGAAGATCCGGGCCTCGATGGAGCGGTTGAACAGCCTGATCGACGAGCTGCTGAGACTGATCCATTCTCAGAATGTGCAGATCTTCATCCCAAAGGAACCGGTCGAGATCCGCCTCGTGCTCACCGATGCGGTCTCTCAAATCCGGCCGGACCTGGAGAAAAAGCGGATTTCGCTGCGGGTCGAGATTCCAGAACGCCTGCCCCCGTTGCATGCCGATCCGGCTGCCCTGCGGAAGGTGATCCACCGCCTGCTCCAGAACGCCGGGCAGAACACGCCTGAAGGAGGGATTGTCTGGCTGCGGGCGAAGATCGAAAGCCGGGAGGCCCAGGAAGATTACCTGCTCGTCCAGGTTGCCGATAACGGCCCCGGCATCCCCCAGGAGGAGCGGGCACGCCTGTTTTCACAGGCGAGCGTCCGCCCGGCCGAAGGTGTCAGGGCAGAGGAACTGGACCTGGCGATGGTCAGGACGATCGTCGAGGAACACGGCGGGCGCATCTGGGTAGACAGTGATCCCGGACACGGTACGATCTTCTCGGTCCTGCTGCCTTTGGAAAACACCGGCCGGCCCCATAATAACGGTCGCAGCGCCGGATTTTCCCTGGGAGCCGCGACATGAAGAGCCAGAGCCAGGTCCTGTGGGGGTTTCTGGCTGCACTGGTGTCAAGCGGGATCCTCCTCGGTGGGTTGGTGATCTCCCTGGTTGAAAGCGGAGAGCGAGCCGTGATGGTGGTCACGGACACGTCCCAGCCGGCGACCGCCGGGGCAGTGGAACAAACTCTGCCTCCCGGCGTTCCGAGCGATACGCCGGCCCCGACGCTCCCTCCCACCAGCACACCGACCTTCCCCCCACCGACGAGCTGCCCTCCGCCTGCAAATTGGACGGCGGTGATGGTGGGGGTGGACGAAACCTTGCTCAGTCTGGCGAGCAGGTACGGCACCACGACAGATGCTCTCCGGGACGCGAACTGCCTGCTAATCGACACGCTCTACCCGGGAAGCGTGGTGTACGTGCCACCGGTATCCACGGCGCCTCCTCCGACAAGCACTGCGACCGAAGCGCCAACGCCCACGCCCATCTCGACCCGTACACCCATCCTATGCGGGCCGCCGCGGGGCTGGGTACAGTACCGGGTTCAGGCAGGGGATACCCTCTACAGGATCAGCCGGATGGTGGGGGTGCAGGTTGCCGACCTACAGCGGGCGAACTGCCTGGGGAATTCTGTGATCATACGCACAGGACAGCTCTTGTACGTGCCGTATGTTCCCACCCGGACACCCTTCCCGACGCCAACGGTCACGACGACCCCGCCGGCTCCGCCGACAGCGGCGGCAACGTTTACGTCGACCAGCCCGCCGCCGACAGCCACTGAGCTGCCGCCGACAACCACGCTGGCTCCGCCGACGGATACGACCCCGCCGCCTCCGACCGAAACCTCGGCACCGCCGACGGTCACCCTGGCGCCGCCAACGGAGACGTCGGCGCCTCCCCCGGCGACAGCTACCCCGGTTCCACCCACCCCAACTGAACCGGTGCCAGTGCCAACCATTATCAACACGATTACCGCCGATTCATAATTGCGGTAAGACGAGGATCACACGGCCATCTTCCAGATGGCGCAGCCTGCCTGCCCCTATGCGGGTTCACGCGCTCCATCTCGGGTAGGGCAGATCATGCGGTAGTTCACTATGACTCACATCCGTTGGCTTTTCATCTTACTCGTACTGCTGTTACTGCTAGCCGGCTGCGCCAGCGCAGCGCTCAGCGCCGGACAACCGGTGGCGATGGCGCAACCGCCGGCTGCTGTGGCTGAAGCGACCCCAACCGCCGTGATGGTTTTCGCGCCGCCTGACGCGACCGCCACCCCCACCCCTTTCCAGCCCCTACCGCCGACAGAGGTGTTCTGGCCTACCGCGACGCCGCTGCCCACCGCCACACCCCCGCCTCCCACGCCCACGCTGCAGCCGTTTTTCCCCAACCCGGCGGCTGTCACTCATCGCGGCCTGGAGGAGCCAGAGGGGCAGACCACGATCCTCCTGTTGGGATCGGATAAACGCCCCTGGGATACGATCTTCCGCACCGATACCATCATCCTGGCCGTGATCAATCCGGATGCCGGAACGGTCAACCTGGTGTCTTTCCCGCGGGACCTGTATGTCAATATCCCCGGATGGGGGTATCAGCGGATCAACACCGCCTACCAGCATGGGGGCTTCGATCTGCTGGCTCAAACTCTGGAGAGCAATTTCGGCGTCCGCCCCGATCATTACGTGTTGATCAATTTCTCCTCATTCAAGCGCATCATCGACAGCCTGGGCGGGTTGGATGTGGAGGTGGCCGAGAGCGTTTCAGATTACAAGGATGGCTACTGGACGACAGTGCCGGCCGGGACCGTGCATATGGACGCGGACCTGGTGCTGTGGTATGTGCGCACACGAAAAACCAGCAACGATTTCGCCCGCTCCCGGCGCCAGCAGGAGGTGCTCAACGCGCTGTTGGATAAATTCCTGAGCATGGACGCCATCAAAAAAGCGCCGGAGTTCTACCTGATCTACAAAGACACGGTGAGCACCGACCTTGGCTTTCCAGACCTGGTTCGTATGCTGCCGGCCGCGGCGAAGGTGACCGATCGCTCACACCTGCGCCACTACTACATTGGCCCGCAGCAGGTTTACGATTGGATCACCCCGGATGGGGGGATGGTGTTGATGCCTCAGCAAGAGGCAATCATGGAAGTGCTGCGAGAGGCTCTCAATATCCCTTGATGCGCATAGGTTTACGCCGGCTTTTATGGAGGATATCATCCCTGGGGATGATCACCGGGCTGCTGCTCGGCTGCAGCATGGCGCCTCAACCCCAGCCGGCCACGCCGCTGCCCACCACTCCGGCCGGCCCTACGGAGACCTCCACTCCGGCGTTCTACCAGTTCCCGGAGAGCTTTGCCACCTCAACCCCCTTTCAACCGGCCCTGGCGACTGAGGCCTATTTACCCACCCCAACGCCCACCCCTCAGCCGGCCGGGGATGTAGGCGCTTCCGGGAGGCGGCAGGGTGGCGCGCCTGAGCCGTTCCCCAATATGAGCAGCGATGAGACGATCAATTTTTTATTGATCGGGGCCGATAAGCGCACCGGGCCTTACTTCCGCACCGATACGTTAATGGTCGCCGTGCTGCGGCCGGAATCGGGCAGTGTAACCCTGATCTCGATCCCTCGCGACCTGTACGTCTTCATCCCAGGGTGGGGGATGGACCGCATCAACACCGCATACCTGCGGGGGGAGATGGAGAAACTGCCGGGCGGCGGAGCCGGCGTGCTTCGCGAGACATTGTTCTATAATTTAGGCATACGCATCGACCATATGGCCATGGTCGATTTTGATGGCTTTCGCAAAGCAGTCGATGTCTTGGGCGGGATTGACCTTCCCCTGGTCTGCCCTTACACCGATTGGCGGATCAAGAACCCCAGGCTGTCCGATCAAGATCCGGCGAACTGGGAGCTCTACACGGTGGGGCCGGGGGTGGTCCACATGGACGGAGACCTGGCCCTATGGTACGGGCGCTCGCGACTGCGGTCGAACGACTTCGATCGGGGGAGGCGCCAGCAGGAAGTGGTGCGCGCCATCTATCGCCAGGTGCTCCAGGCCAACCTGATCCCGAACCTTCCCGATCTGTATCGCCAGCTTTCGGACTCCGTCTATACCGACCTTGGCCTGAACGACCTGTTGAGCCTGGCGCCGGTAGCGGCAAAGATGGACGCGGCCCGCATCCGCAGCTATTATATAAACAATAAGATGGTCACCTCGTGGATTACGCCAGGCGGGGCGGCTGTGCTGCTGCCAAAACGAGAGAAAATCCAGAAACTCCTCCAGCAGGCGATGGCCGCCCCGGGGGAAGCGGACCCCAGTAATTTGCGCCTGGTGGTGGAAGTAATCAATGGGACCGGCAACCCCGGTTGGGATATGATCGCGGCCGAACGGCTGCACTACGCCGGGTTCGAGACGCACATCACCGCACCCGGGCCGGAGACCGCCGTTCAGGACGAGACAATGTTGTTCGATCTGACAGAAAACCAGGACCCGAACCAGAGCGCGGTCCTGTTGAACGCTTTGGGCCTGCCCGTATCGCGCTTAACCGGGGCGGCGAGTCCTGGGAGTTGGATCCACTACCGCCTGATCGTCGGGCGTGATTACCGCCCGTGCTTCAACCCGGCCGCGCTTTCCCATTGAGTGGGGTTGGCCGGGGAGGCTCATGGGGTAACCATTCATTTATTAGCCACGAAATTCTCGACGAGGGAGAGATATGGCACTAGAGGGAAAGGGTTTCTATATCTGGAAGATCCCCCTGACAGAAGGGGGATCACCGGCGGCAATCGCCAACACAGCGGTCCAGGCCGGTTTTTCGCACGTATTGATCAAGATCGCCGATGCCGATGCCTACTACAATGTCGATCCAGACACCGGTCAGGATCTGGCCGGGCCGGTGATCCAGGCGCTGCGCGCCCGGGGGATTGCAGTCTGGGGCTGGCACTATGTGTACGGCTATAATCCGATTCGCGAGGCGGATATTGCCATCCAGCGCGTTCGCTCCTTGGGTCTGGATGGGTACGTCATCGATGCTGAGGCCGAGTACAAACAACCGGGAAAGGATGCCGCCGCCCGCCAGTTTATGAACCGGCTGCGGGCTGGGCTGCCCTCTTTCCCGATCGCCCTCAGTTCGTACCGTTATCCCTCTTATCACCCACAATTCCCCTGGCGAGAGTTCTTAGAGAAAGTCGATCTCAACATGCCCCAGGTGTACTGGCTGTTGAGCCACAACCCCGGCGACCAGCTCACTCGCTGCGTGGAAGAATTTCAAGGCATGACGCCTTTCCGCCCGATTCTGCCGACCGGCGCGGCGTTCAAACAGGGTAATTGGACGCCATCGACCGATGATGTGAACGAGTTTCTGCGGACAGCGCAAAGCCTGAATTTGAGTGGAGCGAATTTCTGGGAATGGACGAACTGCCGGAATAATCTAACTGCTGTGTGGAATGCGATATCTCACTTCAACTGGTCGCAGACGAAGCCCCCGGAAGATATCGTCCAGCAGTACATAGCCGCTCTGAACGCGCACGACCCGGCCCAGGCGGCCAGCCTGTACAACCCCACCGCAGTTCATGTTACCCCCAACCGCACGATCCAGGGCACCCAGGCGATTACCTCCTGGTATTCCAACCTGTTCAACCAGGTGCTCCCCGGTGGGAAATTCGTGCTGAGCAGTTTTTCCGGCTCGGGCAGCTCACGGCAGTTTACCTGGACGGCTACGTCGAACGCCGGGCGGGTGCTGAATGGCAGCGATACCATGGGGCTTGCCAACGGCAAGATTTCCTATCATTACACATTCTTTACCGTCACCTGAGCGGTGAACGCCATTCGATCGCCAATGTGAGAGTCAGGTTTCGGGGGTGTCCCCTTGTTATCCAAGGGGACACCCCCGAAATACTATTTACCCTTCTTTGCAGCCGAACTGCCCCGTGTGGTTGAACGAGATTTCGTCGCCGCCTTTTCCTCTGGCGGGGCGGCTTTGCTGCGGGTAGAGCGCTTTGTTGTCGCCGGCGTGTCCTCGGCAGGCGGGTTAACCTTGCTTCGAGTGGAGCGCTTTTTTGCCGCCGGCGCTTCCTCAGCAGGAGAGGCAGTCTTGCTGCGGGTGGAACGTGTCTTTGCCGCCGGCGCTTCCTCGGTAGGAGGGGCGGCTTTGCTGCGGGTAGAACGCGACTTTGACACTGGCGCATCCTGGACCGCAGGTGGGCTGGCCGCGCTTCGTTTGCGGCCGGCGGTTGGGGCCTCGGCTTTGGCGGTTTTTGTCGCGGACGCCTTCGCCGGGCCAGTTTTCGCCCTGGCCGTCTTTTCTACGCTGGCTTTTGTCTTGGAGCCCGTCTTTCCTCCAATGGTTTTCGTCACAGCCGCTTTTGCTGAGACCTTTTTGGCGGCAGCCGCTTTGCCGGTGGACGCCTTCGCGGATGCCTTCCCCGAGGCGGTCTTGGCGCTGCCGGGCTTCTTCTCTGCCGCGGCGGTGCTCTTCTTCACCGTCGTTCGGGCGCTGGACTGTTTGGGTTGGCGTCCGTTCGGTTCTACCTCGGGTGGTGGGGGACCGCCAGAGCCGGTCACCTCCGGACCTGCTCCGCCGGGTCGCACCGCTTCCTGGGGCACGGTAAAGGCCAGCACCCGGTCGCCTTTCTTTAAGTCCTGTATCGATTGGCCGCGCGCGGTGCGGGAGAACAGCCCTGCATCATCCAGACGAATCGACTTCGGGGCGAGCTTATCCAGGTAGACGATCCCCCGCGTGGTCCCTTTTCCGATTGCTGTGCCGACGACCGAGATATTCTTCTCCAGTTTCCAGGTGATGACCCCCTGGCCGTAGCGGCCCTGGACGGGGTACTGGCTGACCTCCACTCGCTTGGCGGTAGCGTCGCTGGCGATCAGGAAAACTTCACCCGGGTGAGGCAAGAGATCCATTCCGGCGATCTCATCACCCGGCTGAAGCTTGATCCCCATCACCCCGGCGGCGACCAGGCCCATCGGGCGGACTTCCTCCTCTTTGAAGCGGATCGCCATCCCGTTCCGGGTGACCAGGAACACTTCAGCCTGGCCATTGGTGATACGGACCCAACCCAGGCGGTCGCCTTCATTCACCCGAGTGAGGGTGAAGGTGTTGGCCGAGGCGCCGGGAAGTTCGCTCAGGGCCGATTTCTTCACCATGCCCAGGCGAGAAACCGATAGGACATACCAGTCTTCGACCCGGCTGTTGCGAGGCAGGGCAAACAGGGCGACCAGGTTGTCGCCCTCTCGCAGGGGCGATACCTTGCTGAAATGAATCCCCTGAGCCGGTTTATCGGTCTCGGGAAGGTTGTGGAGGGCGATGGAAGCCGCCTCGCCCCGCTCGGTCACCAGGTACAGCAGATCGTGTGTATGCCCGGCTACGATCTGTACGGGGGCCTCATTCCCGCTCAGTCGCGGCATCTTTTCATCGGGGCTGCGTGAAATCAGTCCTTCGGCGCTGACCGAAACCCACACGTCCTTTTCGGGGGCGAGGTCGGTAGCGGTGAGCAGGGATACCTTCTTCTCGCCCTCGCGCAGGTGGACGATCTGGGTGCGGCGCGGGTCGCCAAAGGCTTCCTTCACTGCCAGCAGTTCATCGGAGACCACCTGGCGCATTTTCTTGGGCGATTTAAGCAGGCTCTCCAGCTCTTTGATCAACGCCAGGATTTCTTTGTATTCCTCTTCGATCTTTTTTCGCTCCAGGGCCGCCAGGCGGCGAAGCTGTAGATCGAGGATCGCCTGGGCTTGGATCTCGGTCAGCTTAAAGCGTTTCATCAGCCGCGTCCGGGCGGTGTCGGCATCGGGCGCTTTGCGGATGATCGAGATCACCTCGTCTAGATTTTTCAGCGCGACCCGGTAGCCCTCCAGGATATGCGCCCGCTGGCGGGCTTTGTTCAAATCGTATTCGCTGCGGCGGCGGACGATCTCCAGGCGGTGATCCAGGTACACCCGCAGGGCCTGCTTGAGTGAGAGCATGCGCGGCTCGCCGTCCACCAGGGCCAGCATGATAATGCTGAAGGTGGACTGCATGGGGGTGGTCTTGTAGAGATCGCGGAGCAGGGCCTCCGGATCGGCGCCCCGGCTGAGTTCGATCACGATCCGCATCCCCGACCGGTCGGATTCGTCTCGCAGGTCGGAGATGCCATCCAGGCGCTCTTCCCGAACCAGGGAAGCGATCCGCTCGATCAGGCCGGATTTGTTGGTCATATAAGGCAGTTCGGTGATGATGATCCGGCTGCGACCGCGATCCATCTCTTCCAGGTGGGCGCGGGCCTGGAGGGTCACCCGGCCCCGGCCCGTCCCATATGAACTGGCGAGGGTTTCTCCATGCGCCTCCTGGATGATCACCCCGCCGGTGGGGAAATCGGGCCCCTGGATGTACTGCATCAGGTCTTCCACAGAGACATCATCCAGCCTGGTCCAGTTGTCGAGCATATAGCGCAGGGCATCGACCACTTCGCCCAGATTATGCGGGGGTATGCTGGTAGACATTCCGACAGCGATACCGGTAGCCCCATTCACCAGCAGGTTCGGGATGGCGGAGGGGAGGACACGAGGTTCGGTCAGCGTGCCATCGAAGTTGTCCTCGAAGTCGACCGTGTCCTTGTTGATGTCCCGGAGCATGTCGATCGAAATCCGCTGCAGGCGGGCTTCCGTGTAGCGCATCGCCGCCGGGGGGTCTCCGTCGACGCTGCCGAAGTTCCCTTGCCCATCGACCAGCATGTAGCGCATGGAGAAATCCTGCGCCATGCGGGCCATGGCTTCGTAAACGGCCATATCTCCGTGGGGGTGGTACTTCCCCAACACTTCACCGACAATGCGGGCCGATTTTTTGTAAGCCGAATCCGGGCGCAAACCCATGTCGTACATGGCGTACAGGATGCGGCGGTGGACGGGCTTCAAACCATCTCGGGCGTCTGGGAGGGCGCGGGCGACAATTACGCTCATGGCGTAATCGAGATACGCCTGCTGCATCTCCTCATCGATATCGATCTTTTGGACGAGGCCAATTTCCATGGAAGATCTCCGTTCTAGAGGTGAGTTCTGCAGCACGGACTGAGGATAGGCCATTCTCCAGGTAGTTTATCGGGCTGCAGGCAGTGGTGGATCTGGCTGCCATGTGCCACAGGGAAGCTGGGGCCGGTCAGGAAGCGCAGATCTCCCCTTGTTTATAGAAAGTTTGTGCTGAGTCAATCTTATAAGGAAATAAAGGATACGTCAAGAAGGGATTTTCCGATCAAAGTTGGGTAAAATATCCGCTATGGATATCCATCCGGTGACGTTAATTGGCCAGGTGGTGCGGCTGGAGCCGATGACAGAAGCGCATGCCCCTGCGTTAGCCCGGGTGGGCCTGGATGATGAGATCTGGCGCTTAATGCTGTACGGGGAAATGCACAGCGAGGCCGATATCCTGGCCTGGGTACGGGATATTCTGAGCCGGCAGGCGCAGGGCACCGACCTGGCGTTCGTGGTGATGCACCAGGCCGATGAATGTGCAGCCGGCGCCACCCGTTATATGGCTATCCAGCCGAGAAACCGCAGCCTGGAAATCGGCGGGACCTGGTATGGGAGGGCATACCGGGGCACTTTGGTGAACACAGAGTGCAAATACCTGCTGCTAAAGCACGCCTTCGAGAGGCTGGGCTGCATTCGTGTGCAGTTTAAAACAGACCTGCGCAACGAGCGCTCGCAGCGGGCGCTCGAACGCCTGGGAGCTGTGCGGGAAGGGGTGCTGCGGGACCACATGATCACCCCGGATGGATATCGGCGGTCATCCGTCTATTACAGCATCCTCGACCAGGAGTGGCCGGCGGTTAAGGCGCGCCTGGAGGCCCGTCTGGGGTACTAACTCCTGAAAGGGGGGACAGCATGGATTATTCACTGATTGCTGATCTGTATGACAGCTATGTGCAAACTGCCCTGGATACCCCGTTTTTCTTGGGTGAAACCAGGAACGTGAAGGGTGAGGTCCTGGAACTCATGGCGGGGACCGGGCGTGTCTCTATCCCACTGCTTGAACAAGGGGTGCGCCTTACCTGTGTGGATCTTTTTGCTGAAATGCTGGACGTGCTGAGGGCGAAAGCCGAAGAGAGAGGCTTCACCCCCCGCCTGGTCCAGATGGATGTAACTAAGCTGGACCTGGGGCAGCAGTATGAAATGATTTTGCTCCCTTTCAATTCTTTTGCGGAGATCGCCGCTCCTGAGGATCAACGGCTTGCACTGGCAGGCATTTACCGTCATCTACGGGATAAGGGCGTCTTCATCCTGACCGCCCACAACCCGGCGGTACGGACAAAGCGGATGGATGGCCAGCTCCGGTTGTGGAACAGCTCTTCCCTCTGTGACCGGCCTGGTAAGCTGCTGCTATGGGGCCTGGAGAACTACGAGCCCGGGACGAACATGGGGCACGGGCTGCAGTTGATCGAAGAATACGATTCTAAGGGGGTGCTGCAAGCAAAACGTATGGTGGAGACTCGCTTTGTCTTGCACGAAAAAGACGCGCTGGAAGGCCTGGCAGCCGGGGCGGGTTTCAGAGTATTGGATTTGTTCGGTGATTATGGCCGCTCCCCCTTTAACCCTGAATCCAGCCCGTTCATGATCTGGAGGCTTGGCAAATAATAAGTGGATCGCCCGGTAACGATCACCGGGCGATCGCTCTTCCCAGGACCAGGGAACCCTGGCTGTGGGTGATTCCTTCTGAAGGAGGATCTATGGAGGCAAGACAGTTTGAAACCTGGATGCAAGGTTATATTCGGGCATGGAATTCAAATCTGCCTGAAGATATCGGGCGACTGTTTGCGGAAGATGGCCGGTATCATACCGCCCCGTACCGGAAGCCCTGGCAAGGGCGGCAGGAGATTGTCGCCAATTGGATCGATATCAAGGATGAACCTGGCGATTTCACTTTCCGGTATGAGATCCTCGGTGTCTCTGGCCAGACCGGCTTTATCCGGGGTTGGACCGAGTACCTGGGAGAACAGCGCAAGTATCACAACCTATGGGTAGTCAAATTGAATGAACAGGGGGAGTGTGAAGAGTTCGTTGAATGGTTTATGGAGGAGAGATAAAAAAATGGGCGGTTCGCCGCCCATTTTTTTATCCACAAGTAAAACCAATCAGTCGGCGAGGCTGAGCTCGATATCGCTCAGATCCTCTTCCTCAGAGTCGGTGTCGCGTCCGGCGGCAGGTTCCGCCAGGTGCGAGGGCTCCTCTTTCTGAGCGAAGCGGCCGCGGACGAAGCCGGTGCCGGCCGGGATGAGCTTACCGATGATCACGTTCTCCTTCAGGCCGTACAGCGGGTCCTCGCTGGAAGCGATAGCCGCGCCCGCCAGCACCTTGATCGTGTGCTGGAAGGAGGAAGCCGACAGGAAGGAGTCGGTGGTCAGTGAGGCCTTGGTGATGCCGAGCAGCACATCCATGAACTTGGCGGGGCGCTTGCCCTGTTCGAGGATCTGTTCGTTGATGCGCTTGAGCTCCAGATAATCCACCAGGTCGCCGGGGAGGAAGTCAGTATCGCCGGGGCGGGTGACGGTGACTTTGGACATCATCTTGCGGATGATGACCTCGAAGTGCTTGTCGTTGATGTTCTGGCCCTGGGAGCGGTAAACCTTCTGGACCTCGGTGAGGAGGTACATCTGGGCTGCCTCGCGGCCCTGGATGCGCAGGATGCGGTGCGGGTTGAGCGAACCCTCGGTGAGGGGCTGCCCGGCCTCCACATGGTCGCCATCGCGAACGAGCAGGCGAGCGGTGCTCGGGATTTCGTACTCGGCCTCCTGGCGGATTTCGTAAGACACGATGACCTTGGCGTTCGCTGCCGAACCGTCGCCGGCTTCCGGCTCTCGAACGTGGACTTTGCCACCGTTCTGAGCGGTAATCGTGGCGGTGGGTTCTTCCTCGCCTTCCTTGGCCAGGTAGGCGAGCACGTCGCCCTCGGAGACTTCCGCTTCATCGGTCACTGCGATCGTCCAGCCCTGGGGCAGGTCGTACTCATCGTGAACCATTTCCGAGTGCTCTACCCGGGCGATGCGGAGATCGCTGTAGCGGTCGGACTGCATCACCTGCACCACGCCGCCGATCTCGGTGACCACGGCTTCACCCTTCGGGGTCTTGCGGGCCTCGAAGAGCTCTTCCACACGGGGGAGACCGGTGGTGATGTCACCGCCGGCAGCCACACCGCCGGTGTGGAAGGTGCGCAGGGTGAGCTGCGTGCCGGGCTCGCCGATGGACTGGGCGGCGACGATGCCGACCGCCGAGCCGATCTCGACGGTGCTGCCGCGCCCCAGATCCATGCCATAGCAGGTGGCGCAGATCCCGTGGATGAGCTCGCAGGTGAGGGGCGAGCGGACCTTGATTTCCTGAACGCCAGAATTGGCGATCCGCCGTACCCGTTCGTGCCCGAGCATCTCCCCGGCTTCGGCCAGGACTTCGCCCGTATCGGGATCGACCACGGTCTGAGCCAGGACCCGCCCGTACAGGCGGCTGGTGAGCGACTGCCCGGCGACATCATCCTTACGGCGAATCCACACACCGTCGCTTGTGCCGCAGTCTTCGTCGTTGATGATCACGTCCTGGGCGACGTCGACCAGACGGCGGGTGAGGTAACCGGCGTCGGCAGTACGCAGGGCGGTGTCTGCCAGACCTTTACGGGCGCCGTGAGTGGAGATGAAGTACTCCAGCGCATTCAAACCTTCGCGGAAGTTGGAGCGGATGGGCAGCGGGATGATCCGACCCGAAGGATCGGCCATCAGGCCGCGCATGCCGGCCAACTGGCTGATCGGGCCGAAACCACCCTTGGTCGCACCCGAGATGGCCTGAGCGGCCAGGTTGCCGTTCGGGTCCATCGAGCGCCGGACCGCTTCCGATACCTGGTTGGTGGTGCGCTGCCAGATCTCGATGACGCGCTCGTTCTGTTCCTGCTCCGTGAGCAGGCCGCGGCGGAAGTCGCGTTCCACTGCGCTGGCCTCTGCCAGTGCCTGGTCCACGATCTCCTGCTTCTCCGGCGGGATGGTAATGTCGGAAACTGCGAGCGAGTAGCCGGAGCGGGTAGCGTAGGTGAACCCGATGTCCTTAATTGCGTCGGCAATGTCGGGTGTGCGCTCTTCACCGACCACCTCGTACAGGTCGGCCATTAAGTCTTTCAGACCACCCTTATCCAAAGGCCAGTTGACGAAGCGGACATCTTCCGGCAGGATCCGGTTGAAGAGCACCCGGCCGACGGTGGTCTCGATGATGCGCTCTTCGGGTTCCTTGAGGCGATTGCCCTCGTCATCGTACCAGCTCTTGGCAAGGAGCTTGATTTTCGAGTGGATGTCAAGCTGCTTCAGGCTGTACGCCAGTTCAGCTTCGTCCATGTTGGCGAAGGCCCTTCCGTCGCCGGGGTGCTTCAGGTCGTCGGTCTTGGTCAGGTAGTAAACACCCAACACCATATCCTTCGACGGGCTGATGATCGGCTCGCCGTCTGCGGGCTTGAGCAGATTGCGGGAAGACAGCATCAGCTGGCGGGCCTCCCAAACCGCTTTCTGGGAAAGCGGCACGTGGACGGCCATCTGGTCGCCGTCGAAGTCGGCGTTGAAAGCAGTGGTGACCAATGGGTGGAGCTGAATCGCGCTGCCCTCGATCAAGATCGGCTCGAAGGCCTGGATGCCCAGGCGGTGGAGCGTAGGCGCACGGTTGAGCAGCACCGGGCGTTCTTTGATCACGTCTTCCAGCACTTCCCACACCTCGGGGCGGTTGCGCTCGATGAAACGCTTGGCGCCTTTCACGTTGGCGGCGTAATTGTGCTGCACCAGGCGGGAAATAACGAATGGGCGGTAGAGCTCGAGCGCCATGGCTTTGGGCAGACCGCACTGGTACAGTTTGAGCTTCGGGCCAACAACGATCACCGAGCGGCCGGAGTAGTCCACGCGCTTACCGAGCAGGTTGCGGCGGAAGCGGCCTTTCTTCCCCTTCAGCATGTCGCTGAGGGATTTGAGTTCGCGCCGGCCGCGGCGGGAGAGGGCTTTGCCGCGCTGTGAGTTGTCGATCAACGAGTCAACCGCTTCCTGGAGCATGCGTTTCTCGTTGCGTACGATCACATCCGGAGCGCCCAACTCCAGCAGGCGCTTGAGGCGGTTGTTGCGGTTGATGACCCGGCGGTAGAGGTCGTTCAGGTCGGAAGTGGCGAAGCGGCCACCGTCCAACTGGACCATCGGGCGCAGGTCGGGGGGGATCACAGGCAGCACGGTCAGGATCATCCACTCAGGGCGATTGCCCGAGCGGCGGAAAGCTTCGACCACCTTCAACCGTTTAGTGGCTTTCTTGCGTTTCTGCTTGCTGCGCGAAGTGCGGACCTCGTGCCACAGTTCTTCAGCCAGTTTATCGAGGTCGATACGGCGGAGAATATCGTAGAAGGCTTCGGCGCCCATATCGGCGCGGAAGACCTGCCCCCAGCGAGCCTTCAGCTCACGGTAGCGAGATTCGCCCATGAAGGTGAGCGGCCGGAGTTCGAGCAGCTCATCGCGCAGGCGGGCATTTTCATCGCGCACATTCACCGACTGGTCATCCAGTTGGTTGCGCAGGTTTTCCATCTCCAAATCGGCTTCGGCGCGAATCCTCTCCATCTCCAGGCGCAGGTGTTCGAGCTCGCGCTGCCGCTGATCTTTGAGTTCGCTCTCGATTTCTTCCAGGCGTTCCTTGACCACCTGCTGCACGTTGACCAGGTGCTGGCTGGAGATGGTCTCCCCAGCGTTGACGACCACGATGTCGGTATCGGGGAAGTGGATGGGCGTGCGCGGGGATGTGTTGAGCATCGCTTGCAGGCTGGCTTCCAGGCGCTGGCCGGCCTGGATCACCGGATCAAGCTGGCTGGTGACGATCTCGTCGAAGCGCTGCTCGCTGGAGGTGCGCTGTTGAGACAGCTCGCTCAGGGTGCGGTCGCGCGCGGCCTTGACTTCGGCGATTTTGGCGTTGATTTTGGTTGCCTGCTCGCGCTCCGTAACCGTGATTTTTTCTTCCAGGCGTTTGAGGGCCTTCTGGCGGGCGTCTTCGTCCACATAGGTGATCACATACTGGGCGAAGTACAGGACGCGATCCAGGTTGCGCCGGGAAATGTCTAACAATAAACCGAGATAGGAAGGGATCCGCCGGGTGTACCAGACATGGGCGACCGGGGCGGAAAGCTCGATGTGCCCCATGCGTTCGCGGCGGACAGACGACCGGGTTACCTCTACGCCACACTTATCGCAGATGATCCCCTTATAACGGATATTCTTATACTTACCGCAGTAGCACTGCCAATCCCGCGTGGGGCCAAAAATCGCCTCACAAAAGAGACCATCCTTCTCGGGGCGCAGACGCCGGTAGTTAATGGTTTCCGGTTTCTGAACCTCGCCATACGACCAACTGCGGATGGTTTCTGGGGAAGCCAGGCTGATTCGAAGTGCGGTTAAACCCTTGGTTTCCACTTATCGCCTCCTGGGTTCTAAAAATGGCCTTGTGGAGAGGGGGATTTCCGCAGGCCAGAGAAACTATCAGACAAAAGTATTTCTATCTCGGCAGCATTCTTACGCTGCCGGCAGGCAGGTTGAGAATTATGCAATCCAGTTCTACGATCCGGGTGTATAATAGAACAAATGGTTCTGTTCCCGAGACGAACAAAGGCAAGCGCCAGAGAAATGGGCCTCAAGCGCTCACCTGAGAACTGTTCGTTAATTTGTGTGTGACTGAATTATAACCGCTCTTGTCCAATTCAGTCAAGGGCCGCCCCCACTGTATACAGCCGAATCTTACGGATTATAACATAGAATTAATATTTTGCCAGAGGCAATTTTCAGCGCGCTTGAGCGCAGGCCTGGCTTCTATCGAATAATGGATTGGGATGGGCGGGCTGCAGCCCGCCCATCCCAATCCATTATCCTTTAAAGTAAAGCCTGGCTTACGACTTTGAGAACGCCATTTGAGTGAAGGTGATTGATCTCAGGACAGGTTGTCGTGTCGCTCGATCGATACGCTCAATCGCTCCGGTTGGCGCATCGGGATGGAGAGGTAGAAGGTGCTGCCCTTGCCCAACTGGCTTTCGACCCACACCCGGCCGCCGTGCCGCTCGGCGATCGAGCGCACAATCGCCAGGCCCAGGCCGGTGCCCTTCTGTTCTTTAGACCCCTGTTGGGCTCCTCGGTAGAACTTCTCGAACAGGCGCGCCTGGTCCATGGGAGACACCCCGATCCCGGTATCGGCGACCTCGAAGACCAGGCGATCCTGGCGGGTAATCAACTGCACCCTCACCCGCCCTTCCGGCCGGGTGTATTTGATGGCGTTCTCGACCAGGTTTTGCAAGGCCTGCTGCAGCAGGCCCTGATCGGCCTCGATCAGCAGGGCGTTGCGTTCGGGCATCACCAAATCCAGTTGAATGCGTTTTTGCGAGGCCTGCAGTTGGAGGGCGCTCACAACCCGTTCGGCGATATCCCCGGCGGGGATCATCTCAAGCTGCAAACCGACCCCGGCCTCGATTCGGCCCAGGTCGAGCAGGTTGTTCACCAGGCGCGACATGCTCTCTACGCCGGTGACGATCTTCCGCACGTAACCCACCTGCTGTTCGTTCAGATCTCCCACCATCTCCAGCATGGTGGCGTAGCCGCGCATCAGGGTAAGGGGTGAGCGCAGGTCATGGCTGACAGTGTGGACAAACTCCGATTTCAGAGCATCCAGCTCCTTGAAGTGGGTGACATCACGCATCACGCACACCCGCCCCACCGGCTGCCCTTCGGCCAGGACCGAGGAGGCTGTCGCCAGGTAGATGCGCCCGTCGGGCAGGCATACCTCGGCCGATTGATGGCCCGCCTCTTCGGCACGCAGCAAGCCGACCAACTCGGGCTGAGAGATCACTTCATCGATCGGCTGGCCTTCGTCGGTGTCCATCCCCAAACTGAGCACCTGCCAGGCTGCGGGGTTGGCCAGGAGCAGGTGGTCCTGTTGGTCGGTGACCAGGACGGGGTCCGGGGTGGAGGCCAGGATGGCGGCCAGGCGCTGGCGGCCGATCTCGGCGGTGAGGAACAGGCGAGAGTTGGCCGCAGCCAGGGCTGCCTGCCCCGCCAGTGTGGTGAGGAAGCGGATTTCGTCCTCGGCAAAAGTGTGCGGCTCGCCATAGGCTGCCCATAAGGCGCCAAAGAACAGGTTTTCGTGGCGCAGGGAAATCACGACCAGCGCTTCTGGGTGAGGGCCGGACTGCGGGAAGTGGATGAGCCGTGGCCGGGTGGGGTTGGTGAGGACGATGCGGTCCTGCTGCCGGGCCAGGCCCAGGATCTGTTCATCGAGACCGGCGTAAATAGCCTGCAGCGGGCCAAGGCCGTAAGCCAATGGCGTAGGCGGGTTCCCGTCCAGTTCGGGGACGATGGTGGGGACGAGGACGACCCGCACCGAGTTGGCGCCGGTGGCGAGGACGGACTCGAGCACCGGCTGCACCGCCTCCGAGAACTCCAGGCTGGAGGCGACCCCCTGGCTGACCAGCAGCAGGCGGTTCAACTCATCCAGGCGCGCCTTGAGACTGAGACGCATGTGCTCGAAAGAGCGGCGCAGGTTGCCGACCTCGTCTTCACCGATGGTCTGGAGAGGATGATCTAACTGGCCCTGTGAGATCCGCCCGGCTTCGAGCGAAAGGGTTTGCAGCGAGGCGGTGATCACCCGCAGCCCAAGACGCAGCACGACTGCGCCGATAATCGACAGGATGACCAGGATCGCCAACAGCGGGGTGGCAATCTCCAGGGCGAGCTGATCGGCGCGATGAGCGGGGATGGTGAACACGATCAGCCAGGGTTCGCCGGTCGTCCGCCGGGCGTACACCAGTTGGCGAGTCCCATCCGGGCCCGGGTCTTCGAAGAATAGGGGCTCGCTGCCAACCTCCAGCGAATACGGGGTCATGATCAGCGCCGGATCCACATGGTAGATGATGCGGCCGTTGTCATCGACGAGCAGTCCCTGGCCTTCGATCCCGGCCAGATTGCCCAGGCTGGCGACCAGGGGCTGAGTGTACGGGTTGGAAACCAGGTCACTGCGGCCGATGAGGACGCGCTCGACTTTACCTGAAGCGTCTTGCACCGGGGCGACGAAAGTGACCTGGGCGCTCGTCTCGTCTTGCTCGGGGGGGATGGCGTAGGATTGGACCGGAATCCCGTTGAGGGCAAGCTGGACGGCCATCTGTTCTTCAAGGGGGGCTTGAGAGTCCAGGTAACTCTCGGTGGGGTAGCCGGCAATCAGGCGGCCTTCGCGGTCCAGCAAGTAAAGCTGCCGGAAGAAGGGGACCTGGCGCAAGCCCCGCTGCAGGTGAGTGGACAGGTCTCGGCCTTCGGCAGTGGCCAGATCGGGATCGGCTGCCAGTTCTCTGACCAGGTTCTGCCCGGTTTGCAGGTAGTAAGGCAGTGTTTCCGCGGCCAGTTCGGCGGCATTTGCCATCCTGCCGCGCAGCATCTCGCGGGCGGCCCGACCGGCGACGAACCAATCGCCTACCATCAAGGTCAGAGCCAGGATGACTGCCAGGGGGGCCATTCCGTAGAGGAAGCGGGCCTGTAAGCTTTGCTCGGCCGGGGAGGGGACGAGGTTCCCGCTGCCGCCCCACAGGCGAGGTAGGAGAAGGGCGATCACCTGGCCGAACAGGCCGCCCACCAGCAGCTCGATGGCGAAGGCCAGCGAGGTGCTGCCCAGGTGAGTGGTGGCATAATCCAGGCGGCTGGCCAGGGCGCCCGAGGCGCTAAACGGCAGACTGGCTAATGCCACGAAAGGATACAGAGCGGCAAGCAGGAGCGCAGCCGGCAAGGGCTGGCTGAACAGGCGGTAAGCGCGCGTCCGGTAGCGCTGGTTGGCCAGGGCGGCGAAGACCACGGCGATCAGCGCGATTTCGAGCGGTGTGAACGGATTGTGGGTTTCGTAGAGGGCCAGGAAGAGGCCGGTGACCAGGGCGATGCCGGTAGCATTGAGCGGTCCCAGCAGGCCGGCGGCCAGAATCCAGGGTAAGGCGGCGAAGAGCATCACCGCCGGTCCCTTAGGATCCAAGGGGACGCCGGGAGGTGGGAGGGCCTGCCCGGGCGGGAGCCGGAAACCGATAAACAAGGAGGCCAGAGCTCCGAGGACGAGCAGGCCTCCATACAAGAACCAACGCCGGTTAACTGTTTTATTGTAGCGACGCCACCTGATATTCAGGTATACGACCCCGATGAAGAACGTTAGCCAGCCGATCCAGGCGATCCAATCACGTGGAGGATCGATATAGGATTCAGTTGAAATCAGGGTAAGTAAAAGCGTCATACATCGCTCATTGCAAGGGATGTGCCAGCAGGGGACCGATCATGGCTGGTACAACCCAGGTTATCTGATTGTTACACAATGCCGGCCGATCTGCCGGCGGTTATTCCTCTCAATGTTATGGCCGTTAATTCAGGGTAAAGGTTTAAAAGGATTATAGCATCGATCCCATCCGCCAGAAGTGAAATTACGAGATCCATTCGATGGTCTCCTGGGTGGCCCGGGAGAGATCACTGTACACACCGCGGCGATGCGGGGGGAGGAGCGAAGCCAGGACGTACATGGCTTCGTCCGTCATCAGACGGAGCTGATCGCTGCGCGCCCGGTGGTATTCGGGGCGGTAGCGGAATGGTCGCCCAAAGCGAACAACTGCGCCCGGACCGCGCCAGCGGGAGGTGAACCGCAGAGCCGGAAAGCCGATCGTCCCATCTACGGCCACCGGGACGACCGGCACGCCGCTGCGGCTGCCGAGATAGGCGACCCCGGTTTTTCCCTGTTTGAGGGCTGGGCCCCGGGTGCCCTCCGGCGCCACCAGGACGATCTCACCGGCGCGCAGTACCCCCAGAACCTGCTGTACGGCCCGCCGGTCGAACTCATCGCGATGCACCGGTATCACCTGCCAGAGCTTTGGGAAAATACCGATCACCGGATAATCATAGACTTCCGCCTTGGCCAGGGGGACAATGTTGCGGGGCAGAAGGTGGAGGACGACGAGCGGATCGATGAAGGCGATGTGATTGATCATCAGCAGGGCCGGTCCCTCCGCGGGCACATTTTCCAGCCCTTCGACCCGGTCTACCTTGGCCAGCAGGGTGAAGCCGATATTACGGATGAGGAAGCGCAGGAACCGGCGCATCGGCTCCAGGCGGGCGTGATCATATGTGGCGATCTGGGTCTCGTCCATCGGTTTGTTCACCGGTCTCGAGTGGTCGATTGCAGGGGACATGGCACACCTCAGTCAAGAACTGTTCGGGATGGTCAACGGTAAGGGAACGCCTCAGGTTTCACTCTGCTGCTGTGGCTCGGTGAGGATCTGAGCGTACACACCCCGGTACTCGGGCGGTAGCTGGCGGGCCAGGGCGAGCATAATGGTTTGGGTGCCGCGCTCTATATCGGATCGCAGGTTCCCGGTGGCTTGCAGGTAGAAGGGTTCACCGATGGTGCAAGTAACCGGAGTGCGGCGGAGTCTTTTGATCGCGGCAAAGATCTGGCGGTTTTCCGTGCCGGTGAAGGTGACCGGGAGAATGGGCGCCCCCGACTTGAGGGCCAGGTAAGCAGCGCCCCCGGTGCCCTCTTCCAGCGCGCCGGTCAGGCTTTCGCGCCCTTCCGGCGCAACTCCAATCATCCGCCCCTGCCTCAGGCCGTCGAGGGCTGCTCGCAGCGCCCGGCGATCCGCCTGGCCGCGATGGATCCAGATCATTCCATAGGCATCCAGCAGCTTGCCAAGGACCGGGATGGTGTACAGGTCGATTTTCGCCAGCATATCGACCGGGCGGGGGGATATCGTCAGGCCGAAGATCACATCGGCGTCGCCCAGATGATTGATGACCAGCAGCAGCGGTCCCTGGCGGGGCACATTCTCTACACCACGTACTTCAGGGCGGGTGAACAACCAGACCAACAGGCGGGCGATGGTATGGAATAGACCCCGGAACAACTTCCTCCAAACCGTGTGATCCGGTAAGCGCACCAGGTCGGGGCGGATGAAATCGGACCGGGGTTTGGGCGAAGGTTGCATCTTTTAGCTGTGATACCCCTCTAACAAACGCTTGACTTTTTCAAGCACCTGGTCTGCGTCCAGGTTATCCGACACCAGGATCACCGCGTCTTCCGCCGGGCGGAGGGGAGCGACCTGGCGAGTGGAGTCAATTTTATCTCGATTCCGCATCGCCTTGAGGATATCGTCATAGGCGGCCGGCTCGCCGCGCTGGATCAGCTCTAAATAGCGCCGCCGGGCCCGCTCCTCAACCGAGGCGTCCAGGTACAGTTTGAGCTGAGCTTCGGGAAGGACCACCGTGCCAATATCCCGGCCGACCATCACCACCTGGCCGCGCAGCCCGATCCGGCGCTGTTTTTCGGTCAGCGCCCGGCGGACGCCGGGGACCGCCGACACCACGGATACATTTTCGTCCACCTCTGAGGCGCGGATCTTCCAGGTGACATCCAGTCCGTTTACCAGGATATCGGAAGCGCGGCCATCAGCGACGGAGGGCGGGCGGACATCGATCTCGGTGCGCTCGGCCAGGCTGGTCAGGGCGGCGCTGTCATCCAGGCTGACCTCTTGATCGAGCGCAGCCCAGGTCACGGCGCGATACATCACCCCGGTGTCGAAGAACAGATAGTTGAGAGAGTCGGCCAGTTTTTTTCCCAGAGTGGATTTCCCTGAAGCGGCCGGGCCGTCGATGGCGATCGTCCGTACCTTCGTCATGATTTGATCCATTCCTATGCTCATTGTTCGGTCCTGTGATAAAGATTTTACCCGGGCCATCCGGCTTTACCAGGTAGTTGATGAGAATGTTATTCCAGGGAGGCTGCGCCGGGGAAGATGTCGGTGCGAGCCCAAAGGATTATGTGTTCGTTTTGGAGGGGCGCCTCCCGGAAAACGAACCAGGCAGCCAATTTGTCGGGCAGGGGGCCGGGCCATCCGGGCCACACCCTCCAGACGAAATCCTGGCCGCGGTAATCCTCCGCCAGCTCAGGGGCGGATTCGGCCTGGGAAGTGATCAGCACGGGCGGCAGCTCGCCCAACAGGGGACCGCTGACCCAGTCCAGGTTTTCGAAGTCTTTCAGGGCCCAGCGCAGCGAGGGGGAATCGACGTTCGTCTTTACTGCAATCACGTCTGGCACCCCGGTGTGCCACTCGGAAAGGTCCTCAAGTGTGTCCAGGAACAGGGCGGTCTGTCCCGGAGCGGGCGGCGGATACCACAACTCCTGAGGGAGATGGGGGCGAACCTGGGCTGCCCCCCATAGGGCGGACAGGCAGTAGATGCCGGTGGGGACGATCAGTCCCCAGGCGAACCCCAGCTTACCGGCCTCGTAGGACCAGCCCATCCCTACCAGCAGGCTGGTGAGCGGAATCAAGGCCAGGATGCCGCCCATGATCCCCAGGCGCAAAGGGATCCCCTGGTCGTTCGGAGCCGCCCGCGCCAGGCCTGCCAGGGTGAGCCAGAAGAGGACCAGCAATACGACGACCAGGGCAGCCTGAGCAGCGCCGATCCAATTCATCCCGTTTTCAGGCCAATAGCGGGCCAACTCCATGGCAGCCAGCGCCCAGAGAGGGACCAACACCCAGGCCAGGTCGGTTACCTGGCGGGCCGGGTAGAACAGGATGACGATCAAAGCGAAAACAACCAGCAGGGCCAGGAAAGCCGTAACGACTGTGGACCTGTCCGGGTCACCGGTCCCCTGTCTTAGGGTGATGCGTCCGGCGATCAACCGCCCGGCTGCGACCAGGGCGAAGATCAAGGCCAGGGGCTGGTAGGCGGGCAGCGCCGCCAGCAGGCTAAATGCCGGGGCCGGAGCAGCACCCGCCGGGCCGGTCCAGCCGGCAAAATATGCGGGGAGAACACCGGCCAGGGCGCCCAGGCCCTGGGGCGCCCAAAGGAACAGGGTGCCGAGTAACAGCACGGCTGCGCCGGCCGAATACAAGAGCGGTTGTAAGGTGTGGGCCTCCGCCGGGCTATCCACCCCTTGATCTGTATAGTAGGATGGGCGGGAACCTGTCCAGGCCGACCAGGCAAGCCAGGCCAGGGCGAAGGCCAGCGCTCCACTGAACAGGGCCGGACCGGAGAGCAGCGCGACCCCGGCACACAGCCCGGCCGGGATGGGACGGCGCCTCAGCCACAGCCCTAATGCCAGCAGCCCAAAGCTGATGGCCAATACCGGACCACCCACCTGGCGAGAGGCGGCCACCAACCCGGGGTCGAGCGCCAGGCCGAAAGCCAGGATCACCCCCGGCCAGGGGCCGAGCTGGCGCCGGAAGAGGAGCGGGACCAGCGCCAACAGACCACCCGCCAGGGCCGGCCAGAAGCGGGCCAGGAAGTTCGTGGCGCCGAACAGGGCAAAGGAAGCGCCGGTCAGGAGTACATAGGCAGGCTGCGGACCCATGGGCGAGTCGATGCCCCCCGGCTGCCGGCCGGCGAGCTGAAGCGCCTGCAAAGCCCAGCCCGCTTCCAGGTCGGAGAGCGGGGCGGCCCCCAGGTTCAAAAACCGTACCGCGAGGGCCAGGGCGAAAGCCAGGGTATAGAGAAGATGCTCAGTCGTAATCCGGCGAAGTTCCATATTTTTGTTCGCGATGATTATTCCTTAAGAACCGTTTACTGTGGGACGGCGTAGATAACCGTATTGCCCTGTTGGAAGACGGGCTCGAGGGCGGTTTCGAATTTGCGCAGCGCCCGGGCGACCGCCGCGGAATTGCAGAACTGGTTCTCCGCCGGGCACAGGTTCTTCTGGATGTAGCGCACTTCGGCGTCACCTAAAACCAGGTAGCGCACTCCCCATTTCTGCAGCAGTTCGAGCGCAGTCTGCGGGTTCGAGGTGGTGAAAATCTGGCGGATATCCGGCTCGCGCTGCCCCTGCTCTTCATAGCTGCCACGCCATTGGGCCTCGTGCCCTGCCCAGCCGAGGACGGTGGGAAAGCCGGTGAAAGCGCTGATCCGGCCTTCGTACTGGTAGCTGCCGGCAGGAGCCTCCAGGATCACCGGAGCGGGCTGCCCGGGCGGGCGGCCATTGGCCCGCAGCCACTCGATCACGGCCCAATCGGCTGGGCTCGCACTGGCAATTTCGCTAGCCGCGTCAAGGTCGGGTGTGGTGGTGAAGCCCTCCACCCTGTTCCAGGCAGCGAACACCGTGTAGATCATCCCCGCGGCGATCAGCAGGGCAGCTCCAGTCTGAAAGATGAACGTCCCCAGGCTGCCCAGCACCTGCCGGCCGAGATGGAGCAGCCACCAGACTGCGTAAGCGCTGGCCAGAGCCAGCAAGACCCATCCCTGATAATAGAACTTGAAGACGGTGTTCATCCGCGAGCCGAACAGGTCGCGCAGGAAGAAAAATTCCACACTGAAGGTCAGCGCCAGGCCGGTGAAGGTCAGGAGCAGAACGAACAGATCGGCCGGGTGGGAGGGGGTTTGCGAACTCTGAATTTCGGTCTGAGATGCAAAAGCACCGGTGGCCCCATCGGGCGAGGGGCGCTTGCCGGTTATGAAGACATTGACCGCTGCCAGGGCCAGGCCGAGCGAGAGCAGGAGGAACAGCCAGGGGTTTTGCAGGCGGGCGAAGAGAAAGGCGCGCAGGGCGGCGGGCAGGGGCAGGCCGCCCAGTGAGGTCTGCACTGCCGGATCGGAGAGGGCCTGCCGGACTGCGGCAAAGCCGCCGTTGAGCAGCACGGCAAGCAGCAGGCCGAACACCACCAGCCCCACGCAGGCCAGCGCTACCCAACCCCAGGCCGACAATGTCTGCCGCAAAGGAGAAGGCTGTGCCTGCGAGACGGTCAGGCTTTCAGCGCGAGACAGGGCAGCCAGGCGGGCGACCAGGAACCAGGCTAGGATGAAGACGAATGGACCGAACATCACCAGGTAGAGCGGCAGGCGGGTGGGGGAGTTGATATATGGCAGAATCCCCCCGGCCTGCGAGTCGAAGCTGAAGTAGAAGAAGATGTAGAACAGGAACGAAGCGACCAGGAACCATACCCCCAAGACCAGGGCGCGGCGGATCACCTCGGGGTCGAACTTGCGGCGGACGGCAAACATCCCCAAAGCGTAGGCCAGCACCGTCAAGCCGATGTAAATCGGCATATCCCAGGTGTTGAGGAAGCCAAGGGCGCCTAACGCCAGGGCGGTGAAGATGAAGAGGGCCCAATCGCCATCCAGGGCGGTTGCAGCCGGGTTCCACCACTCCCGGCGGTCCAGCGCCGGGCGGGGAGCAGGCGTGGTGCAAAGCAACTGGCGGTTGAACAGGTTGAGCCCCAGCCCGATTGCCAGCAGGACGAAGGGCAGAGCCAGCTTGTGCGGGTGATTATCCCCGAGCAGGAAGCTGAAGAAGGGGAACTCGCTGATGTTGGGTCCCATGGGCTGCCCGGCCAGGTTATAGTCCTGGATGATGCGCGAGCCGCGCCACCACCAAAACCAACCGCCGCCGGCCGGTTCGAACGAACCGGTGACAGGGGCTGTGGCGAGCTCGGGGATGTCGATCCAGGTCCAAAAGGCGGCCGGCAGCAGTCCGCTGGCGTGGAGGCTCTCCAGCAGGCCGGAGAGGTTGCCCATCACCACCACCAGCAGCGCCCCAAGCAGACCATAAGCGATGACCGGGCGGGTTTCTCCCCTTCTCGCAAAGGCGGCGACCAGGTTCGACACCACCCCGAATGCGCCCAGCAGGGTGAGGGCAAAAGCCAGGGCGTCCGTCAGATCGAAGGCGATGCCGGGCAGCGCGCCGGTCAGGCGGGTCATGAAGGCCATCATCACATAGCCGAAATAATAATAGGCGATGGCAAAGCCCGAAAGCCAGGGATCCAGGGGAGGGAAGCTAGCGCTGTTGAGGATGCCGTTCAGGAAGGCGATCTCCATGAACTTCTCCCCACCCGCGGGTTGGATCTTGAACGATGCGTAAGCGCGCAGGATGGACCAGGCGACCAACCCCAGGGTGAACAAGACTTCGGCGCTGATCACCAGCCGGAGATTGCGGCGCAAGAAGGGCAGGATTCGCTCACCCGAGGGAAGGGTGCGGCGCAGGTAAAGCCAGGCCGAAATCCCCACCAGCCCGAGCACGCCTGCCACAGCTCCGCCCAAGTCGTTCTGCAGCAGGCCAGCTGAAGCGCCGAACCAAAGCAGATAACTGGCCAGCAGCAGCCCCAGGATTTTGGAGAAGGTATAGCCGCGGTCGGGCAGCCAGCGGAACAGGGTGTAGGCGGAGGGCAGCGCAGCCAGGCCGATGACCTGGATGGCGAGCCACCAGATGAAGACCTGGATCAAGGTTGCTCCTCCTGCAGGTCGTAATACCACAGAAGCATGGTCTCGTGGGCCACTTGGGGTGAGGCGACGTACCCGTTCCGGTTGATCGCTTCCAGCGTGCAGCCCAGGGCGGCGTAGAAACGACAGGCGGGGACGTTTACATTTTGCGTTTCGATCTGCATCCGCCGGAATCCGGATTGGCGGGCGCGAGCGGCAGCCAGGTGAAATAAGCGGGATCCCAGCCCCTGACCACGATACCTGGGCGCCACGCGGATATCCCACAGCACGGCAGCGTCGCGCCGGCCGTGCAGCACGGAGACCCCGGGCATGGCGAAGAACAGCGTGACCCCGCCGGCCGGGCGCCCACCGTCTAGCGCCAGGTGGAACTCCCAATGCTCCGTCCCCAGCTCCTGGAGCCAATAGCGCGGCCCGGTGTCATACCCGCCGGTGGCATCGTAATCTTTTTCATAAGGTACAGCGACCGGCTCCTCGACCAGGCGCAGACCTCCCAGGCCCTGCTCCACAGGCTCTACTCGGAAAATGGAAGTCACCTGGAATGAGCTCGAGACGGAAGCATAAAGATCCAACTCGTCCAGGCCGATCTGGCGAAAGTCCAATCGATTCAGTTTGGGTTTTATGCTCGGCTGTACCATGCTGCTCCCATACGAGCCTGATTCACCCTGTAGTTTGGATCACCTCATAAATGGAGGTGCGCCCATCCTGGTAAACCAATCGCCACAGCAGGCCGTCGGCGTTGGGGAACTTCTCCAGGCCGGGTCCGGGATAATGATTGTATTCTAGCTGGCCGACGACGATATAGCGGACGTCATATTTCTCCAGGAAACTGGCTGCCTGCGCCAGGTCGGTGGTGGTGTAGAACTGGTCTACCTCGCTCACCCGCTGGAGGACCCAGCTGCCGGGGTTGATCGCTCGCTGCTGCTGCTGGTGCCATTCCCAGCCGACCACGCCGGGCAGGCCGGTGTAGACCGAAATACGCGACCCCCAGCGGTAGAGGTCGGGCCCCAGGTTCCCTTCCACGGTCACCGGCGAGCCCTGGACGTTTTCCTGCAGCCAGCGGATCGCCCGGTAATCCTGGGCCAGATCCATCGGCCCTTCCCAATCGTATGTGGCATAGTTCATATATAGCATGCCGTCCAGCGTGTGCGGAGCGGTCTCCACAAAGCGATCCTTCACTTTGGCCGTAGTGGCGAGCAGAGTATACAGGGCCGCGCCGGCCACCAGGAGGGTAAGCCCGATCTCCCAGGCCAGGCTCAGGCGGGTGTCCCACTTGCGGAAGTTGGCCAGGATCCAGCCAAATCCGGCGGCGGCGCTGACGGCGAACAGCGTCCATACCTGGAGGTAGAACTTGAAGACGGTGTTCATCCGGGCGATATCACCCTTCAATACGATCAACTCGACCATCAGGGTCAGAGTCAGACCGGTTCCGATGAGGAACAGGACAAGGCGCTTGCCATCCGGCTGGCCAGGGCGCAGGATCAACACCGCGGCCCAGGCTGCCAGGGGCAAGACGAGCCAGGCGATGCGCACTTTGAGGAAGATCAGCCCGGCCACCCCACCCACCAGGAGCGCCAGTGCGGTGATGATCAGGCCGCGGTAAGGCTCCAGCTTGCGCAGGGCAGAGACCGGGGTGCTGGCCATCCAATCAATGGTCTCGTAAACCATCCAGGAGACGATGATAAACAAGAAGAGACCCCAATGCGTCAGGTAGGAAGACATGGGCGTGCGTGTGCCTTCCCACAGGGTCACTTCATTGTAGCCCTGCCCATACCATTGGGCGAAGGGTTGGAAGAGCAAGAACGACAGGCCGGCCAGCAGCGCCACACCGGCCAGGCCGGCCGCCAGGCGCAGGGATGGCAGCGAGAACTCACGGAGAGCCGGGACGAAGCGCAGCAGGAGCGGCGAAGGGCGGTAATAAGTCACCAGGGCATAACCTAGAGCGATCGAGCCAAGGGCCAGGTAGGGGTAGAAATCCCAGGTATTGGTGGGGCGGAGGGCGCCGATGGCCAGAGCGCCGAAGAAGAACCCCAGCCCCGCGCCCAAGGCGGTGCGCCAGCGGGCGCAGGAGAGCACCACCGAGACGACGAACCCCAGCGCCAGGAGGGTGAGCGGTAAGGCGAAGAGGTGGGCGTGCGGGTCGCCGTATAGCACGGTGAAGAAGGGGAATTCGTTGATCGGCTCGACTTCGCCGGGCGCGGGGATCACCCGGCTGGGGTTCCAATACCAGTGGGCGATGCTGTAGGGTAAGTTCTCGCCGCCGAGCACCTGCATGAAACCCTGGAAGGCCCAACTGAGGCGGGTCAGGAAGCCGGCCTCGTCGATCACCCCGCCGGGGGCCGCCAGCTTCTGGTAGCCTTGCCAAATCATGCGCACCGTGCCCAGGTTGCCGAGCACGGCCATCCCCAGCGCACTGGCCAGGCCGGAGTAGAGCGGCAGACCGAACACCCCGGGCCGCCGGGCGTCGAGCTCAGGAGACTGGCGTTCCTGGATCGCTGAAACCAGGTTCCAGACCAGGGAGAAGGCGCCCATCGCCATCATGGCGAAGATGGTCGGGAGGATCAGGTTATAGGCGATGGCGGGGACGATCCCCAGGAACTTGATCAGGACTCCGACAAAGACAAAGCCGTAATAATAATAGTTGAGATAACCGCCGGCATACCAGGGGTCATAGGGCGGGAAGGTGGTGCTCTTCAAGACGGCGTTGAGATAGGCGAAGTCCATCGGCTTCTCCCCGCCGTACCAGGGATGCCACAGGTCTGGGTTCCCATAACGGATGAGCAGATCGAAAACGAAGAAAGCCAGGAACAACACTTCGACGAGCAGGAAATAACGCGCCCGTTCGCGCAGCTCGCGCCGCAGCGCTTCCCGCTGGAGGTAGGCCAGGGCAACCCCGCCTGCTGCGATCAGGCCGAGGGCGGCGGCGATGGTGGGCCGGGTGAAAGCGATGCCGGCAGATCCGGCGATCCACACCAGCCAGGAGAGCAGCAGCAGCCCGGCGATGCGCGCCAGGGGATAGCCTCCATCCGGCAGGCCGGGCAGCGCCTGGCGCAGCAGAGGGTATGTGAACAGCCCGAGCGCCAACAGGCTGAGGTACCAGACCCCGGCTCCCACGAAGGGGAAGCGGTTGAGCGGCGAGCCGGTGTCGAACAGGCGGGACCAATCGCCGCCCCGCTGCTGCGCTTCCCACCGCCCGGCAGGCAGCAGCAGGCTGGATGGCTTGCTCTCGTAATGGCCGGGGGGCTTACGGACGATTTTCTCGAAATCGACAGAGCCCAGCGCCTGGCGGACGGCTTGAAGGTCGAAGCCGGCGGTCTTCTTAAAGATGAAGACCTTTGGATGGTCGTAAACGGTGAAGGCCTCCTCGGCGAACTGGTCGTTGATTTCGAACGGGCCGAGGCGCGGGTTCGATTGGAAGGTTTTGATCAACTCGAAGCCCAGGCGGCCCTGAAAGTCGCCGGGCTGGGCCACGTTGTAACACCACTCGATTGTGCGCTCATCCGGGCAGCCGATCAACTCGCGGTAGTAGACGGTGGTCATCGGATAGCGCTCGGGGATGCGCGGCAGGCTGCCCCACTGGCGGCTGGAGGTGATGACCACATACTCCGCCTGGTCCAATATGCGGGCGAAACGCCCCAACTTCTCGGGGTTGTCGTCCGTATACATATTGAGGTTCATATCCAGAGGATAGACACCGCCGAAGGGGTCGTAGCCTTCCATGCGCCAGGGGGCGGGGTCGTCCCAATCGCCTTCGTTGGCGATGCCCGTGCCGTTGAAGGTGAGCATTCCTAGGCTGCCGGGGGCGAGTTCCAGGCGGATCAAGTACGTCTCACCCTCCACCAGGCGCACCGGGGGGACGAGACGCAGGGTGTAGGGGTCTCCCAGCCCATCCCCGAAAGGCGGATCGACGGGGACCGTGCCTGCGGCCAGCGGCTGCTCTCCGTTCGCCGGAGCAAAGATGCTCACTTGCAAGGTCTCTACGCCTGAAGCGGCCTGGAGATCCTGGACATGGGGGAAATGGATCTCGGAAAGCTCCCCACCGGCGCGAGCGACGAAGTGGGTGCTGAACGGCTGTGAAGCGGAGACCACTCCACCGTAGTAGAAGGGCAAGGGTTGGTTGAAAACGCCATCCCCGGTCTGGATGCTCAGGTTGATCGGCCCGGGGATATTGCGGTAAATCCAGCGCGAAGCCTCCAGGCGGGTGATTGGGCGAGTGTAAATTTGAGTGAAAGCAAAGGCGTAGGCGGCTGTGGCGGACAGGACCAAAGCGCCGAGGATGACCGACAGGGCGGGGAAAAGTGAGCTTGGTTTCGAAACCCCTATTTCGGAATCCGAGGGTTGTGCGCCGCGCTTGAAATCATACAGCGCCACCAGGGCCCAGGCGGCGAAAATGGCCAACTGCGGGTAAATGGGAAGCTGATAGCGAAGCGTGGGGTTATTGGAGAGCGACTGCCAGACGAAATAAGCGCCGGTCCAGAGGAAGATGAGCGCGTGGCGCTGCCAGATACCGGCCTGCCCATTGCGCAGATCGAAGCTCTTCAACAGCCGCCACCCGACCCAGATGAAGCCGGCAAAGGCCAGGATACCCAGGGGCAGGCCGAGCCCCCATAAGATCAGGTTCTGGGCCGAGAACCAGACCGGACGGCGCGCCCACTGCATGGCAGGAGGGTAGTCGGCATCGCGGCCGGTGAGGGCCCGCAGTTCCCTGATCGTCGACATCCACTGCGGGTTGAGTTTGACATCGAAGAACCCCGGCCCGGTGAAGGCATAAGGCTGGAGGATGCGGAACACCACCAGGCTGACTACCGCGGCTATCACCAGGAACGCCACGGCCCGGTAGGCATGTCGCTCTCGTTCCTCGGCCTGGAGCGGCAGCAGGGCGATCGCCATCGCCAGGGGCAGCACCCCGGCGATGGGGGCGGCGTTCAGCTTCGAAGCTACCGCCATGCCCAGGGCCAGGCCGAAGCCGAGGCTGGGGAGCAGCCAGGGGTGTTTGACCATGGATGTATCCGTGGCCTCCGGCCGGACAGTCACCACCCTCACCGCAAAATAGAACGCCAACAGCATGAACAGGTTGACGAAGGTATCCATGGTGAAGAAATGGGACTGCTGGATCTGCAGCACGGCGAAGGCCGAGAAGGCGGCGGCCAGCAGCGCTACCCGGCGGTTGTACAGGCGCGCGGCGACGATATAGACCAGGAAGACCGCCAGCAGGTCGGCCAAGGCGGACAGCGCCCGCCCGATCTGGGTCATCTCTTCGTACCCGGAATGGCCGAACACCCATTCGACTACGAAGCGGGTGATGAACATCGGCAGGGTGCCGTATACGTAGAACGGCGCTCCGGTGTTGTTGGGGTTCAGGGTAGAAGAAGCAGTGTCGAAATACTCGCCCAGGCTGAGCCATCGTTTCTGTCCTTCCGGGCAGTCGAACGTGCTGAAATTCGGGTCCAGGCATTTGGTGGGGGTGATTCCCGAACCGACCTGGAGCAGGAAGCGCTCATCCGGATGCAGGTACTGGTACTCGCCCCAATCCAGCCCGGAAAAACGCAAATAGGCCCCGGCCAGCAGGACGAGGATCAACAGCAGGTCGAAGACCCAAACGCGCGTATTTCGGGGGGATGGAGCGGGATTCTGGTTCACTCTGATCACACCGGCACTATTTGTCATCAGCCTCAGCAGCCCCATAAGGAGCTTTTCAGCCTACTATGATACCGTTAATCTCCAGGCGGTACGAAATAGATTAGAAAGTTCTTTGATTCCACCGTTGAGGGGTATTCGCTCATCCAGCCTTCGGGGTACATCAGGTGCAGGGTGAACTGCCCTTTCTCATCCTGGGGGTTGAGGATAAATAACTTGGGGCCGGGCTGTCCCTGGGTCAGCTCCAGGCGATCGACGAACATCTCGTAATCCCGGCCGGGGAACCCGGCGTTGAACGCCACCAGGCGGGTGTCCACCCAATGGGGGAAGCTCATCACCCAGACGTTATCCGGCTCGTGGAACGTCTCGACGAAATCCCGGGCAACCTTGCCCATCTCTGAACTGTTCCAGGATGAGAGGCTGTACTGGCGGGCGTAGCGGTCGAAGACCAGGTGATAATCCTGCAACGCGGAAAGGCCAAGGAGAAGTAGGGCCAGCGTCCATCCGAGGCGCCTCCCCCCGGGTGCCCCCAGATGATCGGCCAGGCTGCGGACCAGGCTCTCGACCCCGACGCCGATGAGGATGAAAACGGGGACGATCGCCCCTGCGGTGCGGTTGAGGCTGGGGTTCTCGGCCGGAAAGGCCAGCGACAGGATCGACGGCAGCATCAGCAAAGGCACCGAGAGCAGCAGGAACAGATCCAGCCAGTGACGGCTGCGCAGGTAACGGGCAAAGACCAGGACCGAGCCGAGGAAATACAGGGCGGCGGCAACTGCGCTCAGGGCTGGGCGATGGGGGATGGAATGCAGCCAGATCTCGCCGTTGTCCCAGAAGAACATCGTCTCGGCCCGCCACAGGTTGCTCAGGAAAATCAGCCAGGCAGGTCCGGGCAGCGGGCGCTCCCAATCGCTCAGGCGGGTGAACGCCCGGTAAGCGAACATCCCCGGGTTGTCCAGCGCGTAGCGCAGCAGGGGGAGAAAGACAATGAACGCGACCAGCGCCAGCAGCCCCAGCCGGTAGAGGGTCTGCAGGCGTTCACCCTGCGACCGGCGGTGCAGCAGGTACAGGCCGATCATGATCAGCACGACGAAGGGCACGATACGAAACGAGCTGTAGCCGTGCAAGCCCAGACCGAGGGATATGCCCGCCAGAATAAAATCGTTGCGGTTCGAGCGGCGCAGCCCGCGAACCAGGTAGTAGAGGGTGGGGGCCACGAACAGCGGGTAGAGCGAAAAGCGCAGGGCGATGCGGGTGATCACATTCGGCCAGTAAGCGATCCCGGCGAAGACTGCGGCCCACAACCCGGTCTGGCGGCTGCCGATCTCTTTCCCCAGTAAATAGATGTAGACGAGGGTCACCAGCCCGGCGATGGCGGTGCCGATTTTCAAGCTGAGGAAGGTGAGCCCGGTGCCAAACCATTGGGCCACCGCGGCGGTCAGGTAGAACTGGATGAACTCCCGGCCGGTATTGCGGGGGAAGAAGATGCGGGTATCGCCGTTGAGCACGTCCAGCACGTCGAGCAGCTTTTCGGCGTGGTCGCTGTTCATCTGCGACGGGACTTGCGCTAACTGGCTGAGACGGAAGAAGAGCACCAACCCGGCGGCGGCTGCCAGCGCCAGCGCCCAGGGGGAGATGGTGATGCGCCAGGCGGGGCGGCGGACGAAATCCACCACCCTGGCGTAGGACAGCCGGGCAAACGGGTTCCCCTCCCAGAAGGCGGCCACGAACAGGCCCAACGCAACCACCCACACCAGGACATTGAACGAGGTGAACTGGTTGTCGCCAAAGAGGAGAAAAGCGGCCAGGGCGAGCGGGATGGAGAGGTTGAGCAAGAAGGGGCGCTGCAGCAGCCGCTCAGCGGCGGGCTCTTGCGCCTCGCGGATGGGGAGCCCCGGCAGTCGCCATTCCCCCGATCCGTAGGACCAGATGATGGCCGCGGCGCTGAACAAATAGAGAAAAGCGCTCAGCCTCCAATCACGGTCGGGCTGGGGCTCCAGGGCGAACTGGGCCACCAGGGCCAGCGCCAGGGCCAGCAGGCCGCGCCAGGGCCAAACCGCGGGCTTCACGACCGGGCGTTCGGGCGCTTGGACCGTCACACCCGGCTGGGCGGGAAGGGTAGAGGTCGCATCCGGCGGCATAGCCGGCGGCATTTCTGGCGATACTTCCGGGATTTGCAGCGGCCCGTACTTCCAGGGGAAAAGCCTGGATTTTACGTAATCGAGAACAGTTGGTTCGTCCAATCGAAGCTACCCCCTTTTTCTGGCAATATAGAACGAATACACGCCGTCTTCACGCACCGGCGGCTGCTCGTAATAGGGCTTCAGATAGCGGTAAGTGAGCGCCAGATTCCAGCGGGTGGGGGCGATCACCCACCGCCCGGTGAGCTTGCGGGCGACCAGAGATGGCAGCCCGAAGTAATGTCCCCATTCCAGCACGCGCAGCGCTTCCGGAGAAAAGTAGTGCCAGTAACGCACCAGCTCGAAGCCGGCGCGGTCCAGGCGTTCCTGCCACACTTCCGGCGGGTCACAGTGGTGGTGACGGGAAATGCGGTTGAAGAAATCCCGGTAAGCACGGGCCAACGAGCGCAGCCCGATCCGGTCCAGGAAGCGGGCCACCGACAGGCTGGGGAGGAAGTTGTGGTTGGGGACGCAGAAGACGAATGGAGCGCCCGGCTGCAGGACGCGGGCGGTTTCGACCAGCACTTCCTGCAGGTGAGGGATGTGCTCCAGGACCGAGTTGCTCACTGCACTGGCAAAGTGGCCCCCGGGGAAGGGGATATGGGCGGCGTCTCCCTGGATCACCAGGCGGTAAGCGCCCCTCCCGGCGGCTTCACGCACCGGGCCGGTCCAGGGGTCGATCCCGGCATCCAGGGGGTGGTCGAAAGCCAGGCTGGCGAAGTGCCCATCGCCACAGCCCACGTCAAGGACCGGTCCGGGCAGGTCGATATCGAGGTAGAAGCGGGCTTCCACCGCCCGCAGCAGCGAGCGGAAGTAGGGCAGGTCGCGCAAATGCAGCCAGAGGAAATCCTTCTCTGGCCGTGGGGTTATCTGGGCTGCTGTGCGTAACGGACTCAGGTCTTCCATGAATACGGGAATTATATTTCTACTCGCTCACATGCGGGTGAGTAGAAATATAAAAAATTAACCTTTCCTTTTAATCTCAAGCAGTTCACCGAACAACCGCTCGTACTCGGCCGCGATGGTGTCAGGGGCAAAACGGCGGGCGATCTCCTGCGGATCGCGGCGGTAGTTCTCCGGGTTGGAGAGGATTTTCAGGATAGCCTCCGCCAAGGCAGCCGCATCACCGATGGGGGTGACTTCGCCCATCCCGGTCGTGTACACCGGCTGGCGGACTCCAGGCAGGGAGGAAGCGACACACGCGGCCCCGTTCATCATGGCTTCGATCTGCACCAGGCCGAAGGCTTCGGTCGAATTAAGGCTGGGGACGACCAGGATATCCAGGTTCGGATAGAAGGCCGACATCTCGGCCGGGTCAAGCACCCCTAAGAATTCCCAGTGGCCCTCCTGCTGATAGCGGCGGATGGTGGGCATAAGGCGGTCGAAATATTCCTGTTCGCCCAGCACATCCTGGTACTGGCCGGCATACAGCACCTGGGCGTTTGGATACTGTTCCAGAATGCGGGGAAGCGCCTCGAGCAGCACCTCCACCCCTTTTTCGGCGGCGAAGCGGGCCGCCATGCCGATCACCGGGCGGCGCTGGCGGGTCCCGTGCTTGTGGGCAAAGGCTTCTATCTGCTCCTGGGCGGCTGGCGGCAGTTCGACCGGCGGGGGGATGATCTTCAGTTTGGATTGGTAGCGGGAGAGGAAGGTTGAATGGTCGGCGTAGTCTTGCGTATAGGTAACGATCCGGTCGGCCAGGCGAGCCGCGGCGTGGTTGGCAAAGTGCACAACCTGGTTGACTACGGCGTTGAGAGGGCCCGGCGGGAGCAGCAGGTCGCAGTGATAGGTCAGCACGGTGGGCCTGTTGGCCAGTTGGGCGCGCAAGGCTACCCCGGGTGCATCGAACTGCGGCAGGTGAAGCTGCACCACATCGTTCTCCAGCACCAGGCGGGTGGCGATCAGGCCGAAGGTGGGGGCAATCACTCCCTTGCTCACCCGAAAGACAACCGGAGCGCGGACGATGCGGACCCCGCCACGGAATTCCTGGCGGGGGAGGTTGTTCTGGTACTGGCTGGTAAATACGGTCACCTGGTGGCCGCGACGCGCCAGGGCTTTCGCCAGGCGTTCGGCGTAGATGGTCAACCCGCTGGTGTGTGGGCGGTAATAGGTCAGGACGGTGAGGATGCGCATGGACGGGACTTTCTACGTGAACAGCTCGCGGTTGGCTTTGACCCATTCGACCAGCCGCCGGACGCCCTCTTTCACCGTCACCTTAGGCTCCCAGCCGAGCTCCCGGCGGGCCTTGTCGATGTCGGAGACGAAGATGCGCTGGTCGCCAGGCCGCCAGTCGCCCCGGCCGGTCTGTAATGTTTTCCCCAGGTTTTCCTCCAACACGGGGCGGAATTCGGTCCAGATAGAAATGGCGTTCTCCGGACCGCCGCCGATGTTGTACACTTGCCCGGCGCTGGTCGCGATCATCTCCAGGGCCAGGTCATAGGCGTCCAGGAGGTCTTCGACAAAGAGCAGGTCGCGCACTTGTTTGCCATCCCCGTAGATGGTCACCGGGCGATCCAGCAGCCCGGCAATCGCGAACCAGGCGACCCAGCCCTGGTCTTCGATGCCGAACTGGCGGGGGCCGTAGATGCAGCTCTGGCGGAGGACGACCGTGGGCAGGCCGTAGATACGGTGGTAATCGCGCACATACTGGTCGCCGGTCCCTTTGGAGCAACCGTAAGGTGAGTGGAAATCGAGCGGCTGTGTCTCCGGTACGCCACAGGCGAGCTGGGTGTACTCATAGCGGGTAGCAGTTTCGCGCACGCCCACTTCTTCCATACCGCCGTACACTTTGTTGGTCGAGGCGTAGAGCACAACCGGGAGGCGCTCGGATAGGCGGGCGGCTTCCAGCACATTGAATGTGCCCAGGGCGTTGATCTCGAAGTCCTCACGCGGGTGAAGCACGGAGGTGGTCACCGCAACCTGGGAAGCCAGGTGGACGATGACATCCGCCTGGCGGGCGGCGGCAGCCAGCAAGGAAGCATCGCGCACATCCCCGGTGATCAGGCGGAACGAGTCGCCGTAGGTCTCGCGCAGCCAGCGCAGGTTCAACGGCGCTCCGGCCCGTGAGAGGTTATCGTAAATGGTCACCTGTTCCCCGCGCTGCAGCAGGCGAGCTACATAGTTGGAGCCGATGAAACCGGCGCCACCGGTAATCAGATAATGACGCTGCATGTACATCTCCATCGATCCCGTTCCCCGCTGAGCTTGCCGCGCTGCGTTTGTGCGCCCGTTGCGGCAGCCTGAGGGGAGGCGGGTTATACGTTCTCTTGAGAGGCCTGAACCCGGCGGATGCGGTCGTACAGGCCGGTCAGCGATTGGCCGTCTCGGGCCAGGGCGTAGGCGCCGAGCAAGCCGTTGATCACATAGTTGAATAAGTGCGTCGTCACGGCAAAGGCCAGTGAGACGGATGGATCCAGCCCGAACAGGGCCAACGACCCAACGAGGGAGAGCTCGAGCACGCCGACTGCCCCGGGCGAAGAAGGGGCGGCGATGCCCAGGGCGCCCACGCCCAGGCTAAAGGCGGCCCACAGAAAGTGCGCCCCGGGGAAGAAAGCCAGCAGCAGCACGTAGTATTGGAAGGCGGCGATGCCCCAATCGAGCGTCACCCAGGCCAGCGCCAGGAGGAAGCGCCTGCCCCGGGTCAGCACGCCCAGGCCGGAGAAGAAGGCCAGCAGGCGTTCGGCGCCCACCCGGCGCAGGAAGGGCCAGCGCTCGGATAAGGCCGCGAAGCGGCGCACTGCCCAATCCCGGCTGCGGGCCAGGGCATAGAGCAGGGCCAGGCCGATCGTGACCAGGCCGGCCGTGATCCAGGCTGCCTCGCGGGCCCAGGTTGCGCCGACCACGAAGGGCAGGGTGCTGAGCAGCAGGCCCGCGGCCAGCGCCAGGTCGAGCACTCGCTCGATGATAATGGTTGAAAAGACCTGCCAGAAGGCGAGATTAGCCTTCTGGCCGAGCAGGAAGGCCCGGCCGACCTCGCCCAGGCGGAAAGGCAGCACGTTGTTCAGCAGGTAGCCTTCTGTGATGGTGAAGAAGACCTGCGGATAAGTCGCCTGTTCCTGCAGCAGGGTGCGCCACGCCAGGCTGCGCACCGCCAGCCAGACGAACGCCAGACCCAGGGCCGCCAGCACCAGCCGGTAGTCCGCCAGGCGCAAGGCCTGGACCATCTCCCCCAGATCGGCAAAATAAAAAACGACGGCCAGGGAGAGCAGGCTTACCACCAGGCCGGGGAGTAAACGCTTCCAATCTGTCGAAGAGGCGGTTATATTATTCCTCCCCAACCCGCAGTACGGCCAAAAATGCTTCCTGGGGGATTTCGACACTCCCCACCATCTTCATCCGCTTCTTACCCTTCTTCTGCTTCTCGAGCAGTTTCTTCTTGCGGGTAATATCGCCGCCGTAGCACTTGGCGAGCACGTCTTTGCGCAAGGCCTTCACGTTTGCCCGTGAGATCACTCGTCCAGAAGCATAAGCCTGGATGGGGACCACGAACAACTGGCGCGGGATGATATCTTTGAGCTTGGAGATGATCGCCTGGCCTTTGTGGTAAGCATCGTCTTTGTGTACAATCGTCGCCAGGGCATCCACCGGCTCATCGTTGACCAGGATCTCCAGCTTCACCAGCGCGTCCGGCCGGTATTCGGCGAACTGGTAGTCCATGGAGGCATAGCCGCGGGTGCGGGATTTCAACTGGTCGAAGAAATCGACGATCAGCTCGGACAGGGGCACCTCAAAGTTGAGCTGGACCCGGTTGGGGGCTGGGTAGTCCTGGTCGATGAAAATCCCTCGCCGCTTGGTGACCAGTTCCATCACCGTGCCGTAGTATTCGGTTGGGGTGAAGATCTGCACCTTCATCCAGGGCTCACGGATTTCGGCGATGGTGCTCTCATCAGGCAGGTCGGCTGGCGAGTCGATGGTAATCGTCTCCCCGTTCAGCCGCACGACTTCGTACTCCACCGAGGGGGCGGTCATGATGATGTCCAGGTCGTACTCGCGCTCCAGGCGTTCCTGGATGATCTCCATGTGGAACATGCCCAGGAAGCCGCAGCGGAAGCCGAAGTTCAGCGCCTGGGAGGTCTCCGGCTGGTAGACCAGGGAAGCATCGTTAAGCTGGAGCTTTTCCAGGGCGTCTTTTAGATCCTGGTAATCTTCGCCTTCTACGGGGTAGATACCGGCAAAAACCATCGGTTTGACCTGGCGATAGCCGGGTACCGGCGTTGGGGCGGGTTGAGCGGCCAGGGTCAGGGTATCGCCGACCCGGCACTCGCGCACCGTCTTGAGCCCGGTGGCCACATAGCCCACTTCGCCGGCGGACAGACCGGAAGTTGGACGCAGGTTGGGAGAGAAGATGCCCACTTCGATCGGTTTGAAGTCGGTCCGGCTGGCCATCAGGCGCAGGGTATCGTTCGGGGTAATCTTCCCATCCATCACGCGCACGTAGGCCACCACGCCCTTGTAGGGATCGTAATGCGAGTCGAAAATGAGGGCTCGCAGAGGTCCGCCGGCATCTCCCTTGGGGGGTGGGACCTGTTGGATGATGGCCTCCAGGACGGCGTTGATGTTCGACCCCTCCTTCGCAGAGATGCGGATCACGCTCTCGGGATCGCTGCCCAGCAAATTACTGATTTCTTCCGCCACTTCGTCGGGATGAGCGGAGGGCAGGTCGATCTTGTTGATCACCGGGATGATCTCGAGATCGGCCTCGAGGGCGGAATACAAGTTGGCCAGGGTTTGGGCTTCCACGCCCTGGCTGGCATCTACCACTAAGAGCGCGCCCTCACATGCATACAGGGCGCGGCTGACTTCGTAACCGAAATCGACGTGGCCGGGGGTGTCGATCAGGTTGAGCTCATAGGTGTTCCCATCCTGGGCTGTGTACATCATGCGCACCGCCGAGGCTTTGATGGTCACACCTTTTTCGCGTTCCAGCTCCATGCTGTCCAGCACCTGGCTGGTCATTTCCCGGTCGGAAATCGTGCCGGTTAACTGGAGCATGCGGTCGGCCAGGGTGGATTTCCCATGGTCGATATGGGCTATAATCGAAAAATTGCGGATATGTTCGGTCATAAGCAACCAATAAGTATAACCGATTTTAGATCATTCCTTCTTTGAATAGAAAGGAATTTGTTATTGGGGGTGGGGGCGGCGCGGCCGGGCAACGAAGTCGCGCAAACCCCAAAAACACCGTCACTACTGACAACATTTGTCTGCACACTGGTGGCTCGTTTGCACCCACAAGTAGTCAGTGGAAAAAGTTGAGATTTCACGAATTTTGTGTTATTCTTTCTCTGAGGGATGTTCTTTTCGGTTAGAGGGCTTAGAATTTGCCCTGCGAGGGCTCGCTTAAAACGTACCCCGACCGAAGAGGCATCCCTTTTTTTATCCTGTTTCTAAAAAAGGCCATACTTCTGTGGATTTGGGCAGCTTTGCCGCCCGCATCCCCCTCAAAAATATTCGGTACTGAGAACATTCGCCTGCGTACGATGGATTCCGGATCTGCCCAGGTGAGGCAAAGGAGGGGCGTTATTGTGAGACGAAAACGCGCGCTAAGCAAAGCAGGCGTCTGGCTGGGCGCCGGCGGGATCGCTCTGGGTATCGGGGTGGGGGTGTGCCTGATGATATTGAGCCGAGGACGGCAATTGCGCGCATATGGGCCGGAGTCCGGCGGCGTAAAGCGGGTGGCGCTCCTGGGCGACAGCCTGACGATGGGGACCATGAGCTACAATTACGTCCGCTCTCTGGCCAGGCGCTTCGCCGGCTCGCCGGTCATTTTTATCAACGCCGGGATCAACGGAGATCTGGCTTATAATGCCCGGCTCAGGCTGCAGGAGGTGCTGGAATGTGACCCCGACATCGTCTTCGTTCTGATCGGGACGAACGATGCCCTATGCGCCCTGGATCCGGCGTTGAGCGTTTATCTCAAGCAGAGGAAGAAGCTGCCCCTCGAGCCGGACCTGGACTGGTACCGGGAAAACCTGACCGGAATCGTCCGCCGGTTGAAGCAAGCCGGAGTGCAGACGGTCCTCTTGTCGCTGCCGTTGATTGGTGAGGACCCAGAGTCGAATGCCGGGCTGTGCTCCCGGGCATACAGCCAGGTGGTGAAAGAGGTGGCTGAGGCGGAAGGGGCCGGCTACCTGCCGCTCAACGAAAGGCAGATCGAATATCTGGCATCCAGGGAGCGCAGCCCGCGAGGCGAAAGCCGGGAAACCTGGGAGCGCATCGCCCACACCGCCCTCCAGCGCTATGTGTTGGGGAGAAGCTGGGATGAGATCTCCGCTCGTAATGGCCTGGTTCTGACGACAGACAAAGTTCACCAAAACAGCCTGGGCGGCGAGATGATCGCGGCTTTGATCGCGGAGCATTTGGACGGCGAACTGCGAACGTCCTGAGACCGTGACCGGGTTTCCCCAACTCGCCGGGGCTATTCCTCGGCCAGGGCCTCGGCGATGATTGGCTCCAGGTCCGGACTGCCGCTCGCCGGGTAGACCAGTTGGGCCAGGAATTCGGTGTTCCCCTTGGGGCCCAACAATGGCGAGCGCATCAACCCGGCGACGGAAAAACCACCCTGCAGGGCATGGGCCAGTACTTCCTGCAGCACCCGGCGGTGGATGGCCGGGTCGCGGATGATCCCGTCCCCACGGGAGACTTCGGCTTTGCCGGCCTCGAATTGGGGCTTGATCAGGGCAACCGCCTGCCCGCCTGGAGAGGGGAACCAGCCGGCGACGACGGGAAGCAGGATTTTAAGCGAAATGAAGGAGGCATCGATGGTCACCAGGCTCACCGGTTCCGGCAGGGCGGTGACATAGCGGGCATTCGTGCGTTCCATGACCACCACCCGGGGGTCCTGGCGCAGCTTCCAGTGCAAGATTCCGTGGCCGACATCGATGGCATACACCTTGCGGGCGCCGTTTTGGAGCAGGCAGTCGGTGAAGCCGCCGGTGGAAGCGCCCACATCGGCGCACACCAAACCGGTGGGGTCGATATGAAAAGTGGCCAGGGCTGATTCCAGCTTCTCCCCACCGCGGGAGACGAACGGCGGCCCCTGGTCCACTTCGAGCCGCACGGATGGGTCAACGGTGACCGCCGGCTTGGAGACGACCTGCCCATCTGCCCGCACCTGGCCGGCCATCACCAACCGCTGGGCCTGGGCGCGGCTGTCTGCTAACCCACGCTCCACCAGCAGCAAATCCACTCTCACTTTCGCCATTTTTTCATTTTAACACCGGCCGGAAGGCAATGGTAAAATCTGCGTCAAATAAACCCATTTGTGCTATCATTGCGCCATGCTCGTCGATCTGGTTCAAACGATGCGTCCCCGGCAATGGACGAAGAATGGATTTATATTTGCCGCGCTCGTTTTCGACCGGCAACTGACCCCTTCGAACTGGCAGGCGATCCTGGCGACCATCGCCGGTTTTTTCGTTTTTTGCCTGCTTTCGGGGGTAGTTTACATCATCAACGACATCGCCGATGTAGAGGCCGACCGGCAGCATCCGAAGAAATGCAAGCGGCCTATCGCCTCCGGTCGGCTGCCGGTACCGGTGGCCCGCACGGCTGCGGTGGGCATGCTGGCTGTCCTCATCCCGTTCTCCCTGTGGCTGTCCCCCGCCTTCGCGCTGGTTTCCGTCGCTTACGTGGCCCAGAATCTGCTCTACTCGCAGGTGCTGAAACACGTCCCCCTGCTGGATGTCTTCTCGATTGCCCTGGGCTTCGTGCTGCGGGTCGCGGCCGGGGTGACCTTGATCGAAGTCGCCCGCTTTTCCCCCTGGCTGTATGTGGTCACGACCCTGGCCGCCCTGTACATCGGTTTTGGCAAGCGGCGCGCCGAGCTGGGGATGTACACGCTCAATGGCGGGGCGAACACCACCCGCCGGGTGCTGGACAGCTACACCATCCCGATGCTCGACCAGTTCATCACCATCGTCTCTGCCACGACGATCATCGCTTACAGCCTATACACTTTCTCAGCCCCCAACGTACCGGAAAATCACGCTATGATGCTCACCATCCCGTTCGTGATGTACGGGATATTTCGCTATATGTATCTGCTGCAGACCTCCGACATCGGGGGCGCGCCAGAAGAAGTGCTCCTCTCCGATCGTCCCTTGCAGGTGACCATCCTGCTCTGGGGATTGACCGTCCTGTTCGTTTTCTATTTCTTCCCCGTATAAGATGCCGGCCATCACCTCCACCGCTCCCGGTAAAGTGATCCTCTTCGGAGAACACGCCGTAGTTTACGGGCGCCCGGCAATCGCCGTCCCGGTCCACCAGGTGCAGGCCAGGGTTGTGGTGCAGGCCGACCCGCGCGGCCTGGCTGGAAGTGTGCGTCTCGATGCTCCGGATATCGGCCTGTCCGCCGGTTTGAACGAGTTAGGAGAAAACCACCCACTGGCGCTGGCGATTCGCCTGGTGCTGCAGGCCCTCGAGGTGGAGCGACCTCCGGCCAGCAAGGTGCGGGTGACTTCGAAGATCCCGGTCGCCTCCGGAATGGGGTCGGGGGCGGCCGTATCGGTGGCGGTGATCCGGGCGTATGCGTCTTTCCTGGGCCATGCGCTCCCCGATGAACGGGTGAGCGCCCTGGCTTTCGAAGTGGAGAAAATCCACCACGGCACACCCTCCGGGATCGACAACACCGTAATCACCTATGCTATGCCGGTCTACTACGTGCGGGGCGATCCCAGCCGGGTCGAGCCGTTCCAGGCGGCCGCCCCGTTCACCCTGGTGATCGGCGACACCGGCATCCCCAGCCCCACCCGGCGGGCGGTAGGCGACCTGCGCCTGGCCTGGGAGAGAGACCCTGAGCCCTATGAGAGGCTGTTCGACGCAGCCGGCGAAATTGCCGTGCGGGCCCGGGAGGCGGTCGAATCCGGACGCCCGCTGGAGATGGGCCGGCTGATGGATGAGAACCATGCCCTCCTGCAGCAGATGGGCGTCTCCTGCCCGGAGTTAGACCACCTGGTTCAGATCGCCAGGCATGCGGGCGCGCGCGGGGCGAAGCTCTCTGGAGGGGGGCGGGGCGGAAATATGATCGCCCTGGTGGAACCGGACCGGGCAGAGGGGATATCACAGGCGCTGCGAGAATCCGGCGCGGTGCGGACGATCATTACGACGATACGCTAGGAAAAGGGGGATTTCGGCCTGGAAGCGCCGAATGTGTTTATAATCTGCCTGGATGAATGGACTGCAGTTTCTCAAACTCGGCGGATCGCTGATCACGGAGAAGGATAGCCCGCACACGGCCCGCCCCGAGGTGCTGGCCCGGCTGGCGGGAGAAATCCGGCAGGTATGGAGCCAGCAGCCCGGGCTGCGCCTGGTGCTGGGCCATGGATCCGGCTCGTTTGGGCATGTGCCGGCAAAGCGATACGGCACCCGCCAGGGGGTACATACACATGAGGAATGGCTGGGCTTTGCCGAGGTATGGCGAGAAGCCTCAACCTTGAATCGCCTGGTTCTGGAAGCGCTCCATACGGCCGGACTGCCGGCAGTCGCCTTCCCTCCATCTGCCAGTATTATCGCCCGAGACGGACAGGTTGAGTCCTGGAACCTGGAACCGCTGCAGGCCGCATTGCGAGCCGGGCTGCTGCCTGTGGTGTATGGCGATGTGGTGTTCGACAGCCGGCGCGGCGGGACGATTCTGAGCACCGAAGATCTGTTCGGGCGTTTGGCCCGGGAACTGCGCCCCGAACGGATGCTCCTGGCCGGGCGCGAGCCCGGGGTATGGGCAGATTACCCCGCCTGCACCCAATTGATCGAGGTATTGGACGGTCGTCGCCTGAGGGAAATCGAAGCCGGATTAGGGGGGGCGGTAGGGGCCGATGTCACCGGGGGGATGGCCAGTAAGGTGCGCCAGAGCAGGAAGCTGGTCCAGGAACTGCCCCATCTGGAAGTGCTGATATTTTCCGGAGAAACATCCGGGGCGGTCAGAGATGTCCTTTCAGGCGCAAGAATAGGAACACAGATCACACTGTAATGAGGATCCATGTCCGGCGAGACATGGATTTTTTATATTTCTCATATTTCCCTCCTATCCATTTCTAACACAGCCTGGGTATTAATAATGCTGACAGAAACCGGTCGAAAAAGTGTCCTGCGATCGGGCATGAGCCGGACAGGACAGCTTTTGGGGAAATACCGGAGATTTGAAACGTAAATAACGATAACAATATCTTAGTCAGGAGGAGGTTCATATGTACGGTTTATCTCGACGTGATCCATTCCGTGAAATGATGACCCTGCGTAGCGCGGTTGACCGCCTCTTCGACAATGCCCTTTTCCAGACTGAGGGGGTATGGCAGCCGGATTGGCGCCTGGCGATGGATGTGATGGAGAACGATGATGAGTACGTTGTTCAGGCCAGCATCCCCGGCGTGAACCCGGACGACCTGGACATCACCTTCAACAACGATGTGCTGACGATCAAGGGTGAAGTTAAGGCTGAGCAGGACAAGGAAGGCGAGCGTTATCACCTGCGCGAGCGCCGCTATGGCAAATTCACCCGCAGTATCAGCCTTCCGGGTCCGGTCAACGCCGACCAGATCCAGGCCGAATACGATGCCGGGATCCTGACCCTCCATCTGCCGAAAGCCGAAGAGGCGAAGCCAAAACGGATTACCGTCAAGTCTGGCAGCAATGTGATCAACGGTAAAGTCAAAGAAGTTCAATAACAGCCAGATGCAGGGAAAGCACAAACGGCGGCGCTCAGACGCCGCCGTTTGTGCTTTGTGGCCCTTTTATTGAGAGGACCCCAGCCAGGTTTTGATCTGTTCCAGGTGCTCCTTCTCATGTTCGAAGCTGTCATTGGCGATCCACTTCCAGAGCGGCACCCCTTTCTGCCAGGGATAACGTTGAGTGTCGTTCAGGTCTTTCTCGGAAAATGACCCGACGCGCCGGATGGTTTGCCGGCGGACAGCTTCGAAATCATCCAGGACCCGGTCTAAGGGTCGTTCGCGGGTCTCTTCATACCACCGGGCGTTGATCTCGTCATCTGTCGCCGGCATGAAATGAATGGTGGTCGGTTTCTGGCCCTGTCTGGCCTGCCACAAGAGTTTGATTAACTCAGCTTCCCACAAGCTGAGATGGACCATCAGATCTTTGATCGACCACTCACCGACAACACCGGGCTGTTCCAACGTTTCATCCGAGAGTTCGTCGATCGAATCCATAAATTCTTCTCGGGATTTATCAAGGATATCGAGCAATTCTTCTTTGGTCATGGTTCCTATGTCCTTCAGTTTGAAGCACCCCCCGCCATCCGGTACAGCGAGACGAAAAAAGCAGCACTGGCATCATGGATAATCCCGCGAACTCAAGATCAAAGTTCCCCAAATTCGCAATTGTTTTACCATAGCTTTGCTGACGGGACAACCGGCCTGCCGCAATTCACCCGATGGGGCTGCTCAGGCCGCGCGACCGGCGGAGAACCAGGCCCGGCTAGATGTATGGCTGCCTTCTGCTCGGTCGTGGCACGTAAAACGGCACCCCGCTGGCCTGGTAATCCCGATAGAGTTGGCCATACCGGTGGCGCAGGCGGTGCTCCTCGTGAACCGATCCTAAGACCAGATAAAGGGTGCTGACCAGATTAAAAGCCAACAGTTTCACCGTCATCACCGGGTTGAGCCAAAAAACCGGCAGAGGAGCGAAGTTGAGAGGATGGCGGCTCCAGCGAAAGGGGCCTTGCACGGCCAGGCCTCCGTCCGCTCCCATGGATGGCCCCTGAGCGGGGGGTTCGGGTGGCACATCCTCTTCCCCGCCTGCCCAGGCGATGAGGCTGGCCAGGCCGCTGATCCGGGTAATCCCAACCTGGGCGGCGGTATAGATGGCGTATACCAGCCCGGCAGCCTGTCCCAAGCGGAGCAAGGCAGCGGGAAAGCCTCGCACGCGCCACAGGACCATGTCCGGCAGGGGCCGGGCGTAAGTCCATAGGGCTGCAAGGGCCAGGAAGGACTGAAGGATGAAGAAGGG
>CAYMLG010000014.1:52330-84106 GCA_964391195.1 uncultured Anaerolineaceae bacterium
GGGCGTAAGTCCATAGGGCTGCAAGGGCCAGGAAGGACTGAAGGATGAAGAAGGGGCGGTAGAGCCCGTTTCGTTGGCGAGAGCCCAGGACCTGTTCAGTGGTGTCTTTCGCCGCCAGGGTGGCCAGCAGGCTGTGCACCACTCCGAACAGGGCGGAGGCGGCCGCAACTTTAAGAAACGAGCTGAAGATAACGGAGTACTGCTTCATTAAACCGCTCCGGTTGTTCGAGATTGAGCAGGTGCCCGGCTTTCGGGATTAGCTCCAGGATCGCGTTTTCTGCTCCGTTCTCGTTGATCGCTGCTGCCATGGCCTGGGCTTCACTGGCGGGGATAAGCTGGTCGTCCTCTCCGTGGAGGATCAGCGTGGGCATCTCGATTTGCCCTAGAGTATGAGTTGAGTCAACCCGGGCTTTCATCCCTTGTAAATCACCGGTCATGCCGGCCACCGAAGTCTCTAGCATCATGCGGCGGACCTGTTGGACCAGCTCTGGGCGTTCATCGTAAGTGCTGGGGGCCATCATTTTCGGAAGCATATCTTCAACCACTGCGGCCACACCCTGCTCTCTGGCTTTTTGGGCCGCCTGGTCGCGGCCTTGCTTCCCGGCCTCGCTGTCCTCCCCGGCGCGGGTGGCAGCCAGGATCAGCCCCCGGATACGAGGCTGGTACTGGCGGTAGAAGGCGAAGCTGACATAGCCGCCCATCGACAGCCCACACAGCACAACCGGCTCGTCCACCCCGATGGCATCCAACAGCTCGGCGCAGTCCTCAGCCAGCAGATCCATCCCATAGACCCCGGTCACCGGCTCGGACCGCCCATGCCCGCGCAAGTCGGGGGCGATCACCCTGGCAGTGCCGGCGAGCGCTTCGATCTGCGGCTGCCACAGGCGGCTGTTGAGCGGGTAGCCGTGAATGAACAGGATTGGGATCCCCTCTCCGCCGGTGTCTTCGTAATACATGGTGAAGTTCTTGATCCTCTTCTGCACAGGGCAATCTCCTCAACGGTTGTATTCTTAGCAATTGTGAACGCACGGGAGCCCTATTCGCGGGGATGGGTGGCGACCTCGACCGGATCCGTCGGTGAGATTCCACCTCAGGTTTGGGGTGATTTTAGTGTTTCCACTCATCAGTTGGCCTTCCTTTCCGGTTAGGCCCAGCAGAGACCCCTCGCTCAACGCCTGCTTGCGCCGGTGATCGTATATCCCCGCTTAGGCAATTATAGTATAAAGCGGATTAATTTACTCGGAAAAAGCTCTCCGAGTTTTTCGGTTATGAGGCTGGTTTCCAGGGGGCAAGAATACAGCGAGGAGGGATCTCCAACTCCTCGCTGTAGGACAACATGGATGCGCGTGAATGCGCTGCGGGCTCGACCCCACAGTCGCATCGACAATGGGCGATCGATCTCATTTCAGGCGCATTCGCCATCTTGCGGATCAGGCCGGCTAATCATCATCCTCATCATCTTCGATGGTAAAGCCGATCTTAACGGTTACCTGCCAGTAGGCAACCTGCTGGTCATCGATATAGCCGCGGGTCTCGACCACCTCGAACCAACGCATGTTGCGGATGGTTTTAGCGGCCCGGTCCAGGGCGTTTCGGACCGCATCTTCGATGCTTTCTCTCGATGAGCCGACCAGTTCAATCTTCTTATATACATGTTCGTCCATACGCTTCTCCTTCTCATCTCAATTCACGCCGTCTGCCCATCTGAGCGGAGCGGCTTGCTCAAAAACCGGGTTGCCAACTGGCGGAACCGGCGGTGATAACGCCCCAGGACAGCTATCGGATGACATCCAGCGGACCCGGCTTACTCTCGGCCGGAAGTGGTGGAAATCACCTCGCGCACCACATCTGCAAAGCGCCGGAGAGCAGCAAGATGGGCGGAGGAGGTATCCAGCCCGGCTCCCATGGTGTTGAGGGAGAGATGGGTGGCCCCGAGCTGCCGCCAGCCTTCGATGGTCGCCAGCCACTCATCGGGGTTTCCATCCCCGTACGCCATGCGCGCCTCCACGCCGAATTCTTCCCGGCTGCGTCCGGCTTCGACCAGGTAACGGTCGAGGGCCTCGACCGCCGGACGGGCATCATCCACGCGGCGGTAGTTGGGCATCCAGCCGTCGGCCAGGCGGGCTGCGCGACGCAGCACCGGGTCGGCGTTGCCGCCGATCCACAGCGGAATCGGGCGTTGGATGGGCAAAGGGTTGATCCCGGCATCGGGAATGGTGTGCCAGTTTCCCTGGAAAGTCACCAGGGGTTCGGTCCACAGGCGGCGAAGGACCTCGATCTGCTCCTCGATGCGCCGGCCGCGATTGTGGAAGTTCTCGTTGAGGGCGACGTACTCCACCTTATTCCAGCCCAAACCGATGCCTATGCGGGTGCGCCCACCGCTGAGCACGTCGAGCGTGGCGGCCTGCTTGGCAAAGACGGCCGTCTGGCGTTGAGGCAGAATGATGATTCCGGTGGCAAACTCGAGGCGCGTGGTTACCGCGGCCATGAAACTGAACAGCACCAGGGGTTCGTGGAAAGCCGACTGGTAAGTGTAAGGGCCTTTCCAACCGCCAGGCCGGTCCGGGTTGGCGCCCAGGATGTGATCGTAAGCCACTACATGCGTGTACCCGAGCCCCTCCGCGGTTTGGGCGTAATCGCGAATCGCCGCCGGGTCATTGCCGTATTCGGTTTGGGGAAAGACAAGGCCAATCTTCATCGTTTATCTCCTCTCGCAGGTAAAACGGTTGAGATCAATTTAGAAGCTCAAGCTGAGCCTTAAGCTTCTCGGCCGTCTGGCGATAACCAGCCAGCTTCTCCCGCTCTTTCTCGACGACCGGCGGCGGAGCCTTCTGGGCAAACGGACCGGCCAGCAGTTTTTCCAACCTCTCGATCTGAGCCCGGGCTTCGGCCAGGTCTTTGTCCAGCCGCTGGCGCTCTTCCTCTGGGTCAACCAGCCCGGCCAGGGGCAGGTAGATCTCCACCGGGCCGACCACCAGGGCGATGCTGCCTTCGGGTTTTTCGGGCAATGCGGCCTCCACGGAGAGCTGCTGCGGGTCCAGTCTGGCCAGCGCTGCCAGGGTCGTTTTCTGCTCGGAGAGCATACTCATCGCCTCTCCGGCCGCAAAGCTGGCCGGGATCCGCCGGGAAGGGGGGACGTTTTTGGCGGCGCGCAGATTGCGGATCTCCCGCACAATTTCCTGCACCAGGCCGAAACTGCCGATCGCCTCATCCTCCCAACCGGCCTTGGGATCGGTCTCCGGCCAGCGGGCGATGATCAGCGCCTCTTCCCAGCCTTGAGGCGGGGCCAACAGCGGGGAGCACGCTTGGGCGGCCCGCTTCAAATGCCCCCACAGTTCTTCGGTGACGAAAGGTGTGTAGGGGTGGAGCAGGCGCAGGCAGGCGTCGAGAGTCCGCACCAGGCGCTGCACGGTGGCGAAGGCGCGCGGGCCGCCCTCATCCAACTGGAGCTTGGCAATCTCCACATACCAGTCGGCGAAATCGCTCCAGAAGAAATCGTAAATCTGGCGGCCCGCTTCGCCGTACTGGTAGCTGGAGAACAGGCGCTCGACGTCGCGGATGAGGGCGCGCAGGCGAGCGGCAATCCACCGGTCGGCGAGGGTCTCGGGCAGTTCGTCCGTGGGCGGCGCCAACGGAGAAGGCAGGCTGTCGATCGCGGTGAGCACGAAGCGGGCTGCGTTCCACACTTTGTTGGCGAAATTGCGGTTGGCTTCCACCTTCTTCAGGCTCAGGTTCATATCGTTGCCCGGGGTGGAGCCGACCAGCAGGGTGAAGCGCAGCGCGTCCGTCCCTAGTTCTTCCATCACCTCCAAGGGGTCGATCACGTTGCCGTAGGTCTTGCTCATCTTGCGGCCATTTTCATCACGGATCAGGCCGTGCAGGTACACGGTGTGGAAGGGGGGCTGCCCGGTGAACTCGATCCCATCCATGATCATGCGCGCCACCCAGAAGAAGAGGATATCGTAGCCGGTCTCCAACACCGACGTTGGGTAGAAATAACCGTAGTCGGGCGTCTCCTCCGGCCAGCCGAGGGTGGAGAAGGGCCACAGTCCCGAAGAGAACCAGGTGTCGAGCACATCGGGGTCTTGTTCGAGGTCGCGGCTGCCGCAGCGAGTGCACTCCGTGGGATCCTGGCGGGCGACGATCATTTCCCCGCAGTTCAGGCAGTACCAAACCGGGATGCGATGACCCCACCACAACTGGCGGGAGATGCACCAGTCTTCGATATTCTCCAACCAGTTGTAGTACACCTTGGTGAAGCGCTCGGGGACGATGGTGACCTGCCCGGAGCGGACAGCCTCAAGCGCGGCTTCGGCCAGAGGCTTGATGGCGACGAACCACTGGGTGGAAACCATCGGCTCGACGATCTCCCCCCCGCGCTGGGAGCGCGGCACATTGAGCAGGTAAGGTTCTTCTTTGATCACCAGGCCGGCCCGGCGCATATCTTCCCACAGGTTCTGGCGGGCCTCGAAGCGATCCTGCCCGGCATAGGGGCCGCCGTTCTGGTTGACACGGGCGGCTTCATCCAGCATGGAGATGACCGGCAGCCCGTGGCGCTCGCCAATGGCGAAATCGTTCGGATCGTGGCCGGGGGTGATCTTCAGCGCGCCGGTCCCAAATTCCCGATCCACATAGTCGTCAGCGATCACCGGGATCTCCCGGTTCAGGATAGGCACGATCACCGTCCTGCCGATGTACTTCTGATAGCGAGGATCTTCCGGATGGACGGCGACGGCGGTATCGCCCAGGATCGTCTCAGGGCGGGTGGTAGCGACAGGGATGTATTCATCCGACCCGGCCAGCATGTACTTGAAGTAGTACAGCTTGCCCGGCTCCTGGGAGTATTCCACCTCCAGGTCGGAGACCGCGGTCTTCAGGCCGGGTGACCAGTTGATCAACCGCGGCCCGCGATAGATCAGGCCCTTCTCATACAGGCGGACGAATGCCTCGCGCACAGCCACAGACAGGCCTTCGTCCAGGGTGAACCGCTCCCGATCCCAATCACAAGAGGCGCCCAGGCGGCGGATCTGCTGCGTGATAATGCCGCCATATTTTTCTTTCCAGGCCCAGGTGCGCTCGAGGAATGCCTCGCGACCGATCTCCTCCCGGCTGGTCCCTTCACGCTGGAGCATTTTCTCCACCTGAAGCTGGGTGGCGATACCGGCGTGATCGGTCCCGGGCACCCACAGGGTGGGGATGCCTTTCATCCGGTGGTAGCGGATCATCAGGTCTTCCATGGAGACGAACATCGCATGGCCGAGGTGCAGTTCACCGGTAACGTTCGGCGGCGGGATGGAAATGACAAATGGTTTGATATCCGGGTCGAACCCCGGCTTATGGGGGTCGTTCCAGGGTTTAAAGTAGCCGTTCTTCTCCCACCACTGGTAGGTGCGCTGCTCGGTCTGGCGAAAATCGTAGACTTTGGGAAGGGTATGGTCAGTCATGTTTCTCCGTTTATGTCGAGTTCCAGGCCAGGTTCGGGAATGGTCCGGCTAGCCGGTCTCTTGAGTGTGTAGGATGAAAGCCAGGGCGCGTGGGAGCGCGCTGGCAAAATCGAGTGGGTAAGTGTGGCCGATCTCGGAATGCTCTTCGAACTGGTAAGGGATGGACTTTTCCTGGAGCAGTGACTGGATCCGTTCGAAAGAGGCGTGATCGGGGTCCTGCCCTCCCAGGACCAGGTAGCCGCGAGGCCGGTCGCCGGGCTCCAGGTCGGGGGCCGCCAGCAGCGGTTCGATATCCGGCAAGTAGGGAGCTACGGCGACAAATCCGCGCACCGGGAGATCTTGCCGGACGGCCAGGCGGATGGCCAGCCCGCCGCCCTGGGAGAAGCCGCCCAGAACGACCCGTTCGGTGTCCAGGGGATATTGTTCGATCAGGTCGCGGTAAAGGGCCTCGATTTCCACCCTGGCGAGCTGATCATCCGTCCAGGCAAAGCCTCCCGAGCCCACAGGCTGTGAGGATTGAGCGACCGCCACCAGCCAACCCTCTTCGACCGCTGACTGCCAGTAGGGCGCGGTCTCACCGGCGCAGCCGGAATACCCGTGAAAGACGATCAGCAGCGGGTAGGGCAGGTGAGACGACTTGTTGGGGATGAACACCCGCAGGTCTTTCGGCCCTTCCTTCAGCGCCGCCTGGTGGCGTTGGTCACAGATTTCCACCAGGCGGTTAAATTCCCCATCCTCCTGCAGGGATGCCAGATCGGGGTCTTCGCGAAGGATGGAGGCGGCCCACCACAACCCCTGATCCACAGCCTGTCGAAAAACCCGCAGGGCCTCGTCCGTTTTCCCGGCCCTGGCAGCAAAGCACATCTTCCAGTTGTCGATCGACCACCGCCGCTCGGGGAAGCGGTGCGCGTATTGGAGTAACAATTCATAGGCTTCAGCGTAGCGCTGGGCCTGGTATAACTCGTAGGCCTGGGCCTGGATCTGTTCAAAATTAGCGGTTGTCACTGATAAACTCCTCTGCTAGATCCGACCGGAGGTATACAGTAAGCGCCAGGTAACCTGGGGAGGAGATTCATCCGGTTATCAGGATTCGCCGGGAGGGCTAATGGATGCCTGAAGGGCGCTGCCGGTCAGGATGAGTTCAAGATCGGGGGCCAGATCCTCCGCCACATCCACCTGTTTGGCGCGAGTAATGCTGGCCAGATCCGGGATGGCGACAACGAGCGCCTGGGCCAACTCCGGATCTGTCGTCGCCAATTGTAACCTGTTTACGTCGCTGCCCAGGGAGAGGTTGTGTTCGCTCTTGTAGCGCCGCACGGCGGTAGCCACGGACACCATCATTTCGCCCACCTGCTCGACCTGGGGATCCTCGAAGCCAGGCAGCGGATCGGGCCAGGACGAAGCATGGATCGAATCGATCTGCCCGGCCTGCGCAAACAGCCCCTGATAGATCTCTTCGGTGATGTACGGCAGCAGGGGGGCGAACAGCTTCAGGAGGGTGAGGAACACGTGATGCAGCGCAGCGCGCGCTCCTTCTCGCTGGGGATGGTCCTGGGTATACAACCGCTGCTTGGCCATCTCCAGGTAGTTATCGGCGAACTCCGTCCAGAAGAAAGTTTCAATCTCGCTCTTGGCGGTTGCGTAGTCATAATCCATAAATAAGCGGGTAACCCGGCGGACCAGCCGTTGGGTGCGAGACAGAATCCAGCGGTCGGCGGTTGTCAGGGCTGGGTCTAGAGGATCCGGGAGGTCGGGGTGGCGGTTGGAGATGAACCGCTCGCTGAAACGGGCCACATTCCACAGCTTGGTGATCAGTTTTGCGCCGAGCTGGATCTTTTGCTCGCTGATCACCGAATCTTTGCCGGGGCCCGTGCTGGACGTCCAATAGCGGACGGCATCCGCGGAGTAGCGCTCGATCATCTCCAACGGCGGCAGCGGCCCGCCGCCGCGGCTCTTGCTGAGCTTAGGCATCCCCTCTCCCGCGATCCCCCAACCGGAGATCAAGGCATCCTTCCAGGGCCGCGCATCGAAATGGTAGTGAGACTTGGCGATGGTATAGAAAGCCCAGGTGCGGATAATCTCGTGGGCCTGGGGTCGTAGAGAGAATGGGAACACCTGCCGGTAGAATTCGGGTTCTGTCAACCAGCGGCCGATGATCTGGGGCGAAAGGGAGGAGGTCGCCCAGGTATCCATCACGTCCTGATCCGGGTCAAAGTCCGTCCCTCCGCAGTTTGGGCAGGGTTGGGCGGCCTGCCCTTCCAGAGGGTCAACCGGAAGTTGGTCCTCCTCCGCCAGGACCACCTGGCCGCATGCCCGGCAGTACCATACCGGGAAGGGTACACCAAAGTAACGCTGGCGAGAAATGCCCCAATCCCAACTGAGGTTTTCAACCCAGGCGCGGTAGCGGGAGCGCATATGTTCAGGATGCCAGGCGATCTGATCCCCGGCATCGAGCAGGGTTTGTTTTGCGTCGAGGAGGCGGACGAACCATTGAGGAGCGATAACGTATTCGACCGGAGTATCGCAGCGCTCGTGAACGCGAATGGACTGCGGGGTGGGCCGGCGGGCTAGCACTAGGCTTTCCTGTTCCAGGCGTTCTTTGATGGCCTTACGGGCTGCCGGTACCCGCAGCCCGGCGAAATCGCCGGCGGCGGCAGTCAAACGGCCCTGGCGGTCGATCGCTTCGATCAAGGGGAGATGATGAGCGCGCCACCAGGCGACATCGGTCGTGTCGCCGAAAGTGCAGCACATCACGGCTCCGGTCCCTTTCTCCGGGTCGGCGGCAGAGTCCTCGAGGATGGGGACAGTCTGGCCGAAAAGGGGGACCCGCGCCCGCCTTCCTGCCAGGTGTTTGTAGCGGGGATCGTTCGGGTGGACGAAGATGGCCACGCAGGCGGGGAGGAGTTCGGGCCGGGTGGTGGCGATCGCCAGCTCGCCCGGTTCGCCTTCCAGGGGGAAGGGCAGGTTGATAAACTCGCTCTCCCGTTCGAGGTCGTTCAACTCCGCCTGGGCGATCGCTGTCTGGCACTCCGGGCACCAGATGGCCGGCGCTTCCCGGCGGTAGATCAGGCCCCGGCGATAAAGATCGATGAACGACATTTGAGACGTGCGCCGGGAGAGGTCGTCAATCGTGCGGTAAGTGTAGCGCCAATCGACGGACAGCCCGAGGCGCTGCCACAAAGCCTGGTAATCTCTCTCGGCCTGTTCGCTTACCTCCAGGCATTTTTCGATGAACGCCCGGCGGCCTACCTCTTGGGCGGTGATCCCCAGGCGCTTTTCTACCAGCCGCTCGGTGGGGAGGCCGTTGTCGTCGTAGCCCATTGGATAGAACACATTACAGCCGCGCATGCGCTGGAAGCGGGCGATAAAGTCCGGATGGCTGTAGGAATAGACATGGCCCAGGTGCAGGTGCCCCGAGACGGTTGGGGGCGGGGTATCGATCGAGAAGACCTGGCCAGGCCGTCCGGCTTGATAATGATAAATACCTGTCTCCTGCCACCAGTCCTGCAGCCGAGGTTCCACGATTTTCGGATCGTAATGTTTGGCGAGCGGCATTTTCATACCCTCCGTTAAGACAAAAAAACCTTTCGTCCCATGAGGACGAAAGGCAAGCTTCCGCGGTACCACCTCAGTTCGCCGGTGAAGGTTCCGGCGCTCTCAATCCCCGGCGAGCCGGTCAGGGCTGATCGGGGTTTCGCTGTAACGGGCTCACCCGTGCCGGTCTACTAGACAATTCGAGCCTGTCGTTCTGCGGCAGTCAAACCGGGCGACCTTCGGTCAGGGATAGCTGTGGGGGCTCTCAGCCTGCGGCCACTCCTTCTCTGGCTCAGCCTGCACCTGGCCTACTCCTCCCGGAGTTGGGGTGTGAAATTGTTCAGGGATTATATCACGTTTTTGGTGATCCGGTGATGGCGGATAGAAAAATCAATTTATGTAAAACTTCCTTGCTTTTACCCGGGGTTTGTGCTATCCTTCCCTGCAATCAAAATAGCACCAATCCGCATAATGAAAGGGTTTTATTGAAAAGAATCAGGGGGAAAGCATATCTCACTTTAGGACCTGCGCTATGATCCAACGCGAGCGAATCGCTGATAACGTTTATTCTTTTCAAAGTGAAATATACGCACAGGTCACTGCCGGGGCAGTGATCGGCCCGAACTGGGCGGTGGTGATCGACACGCTGGCGATTCCCGAAGAGGCATTAGCGATTCGGGATTTCATCGAGCAGGAATTGAACGTGCCGGTCCGCTATGTGATCAACACTCACTCGCACGCGGACCACAGTTGGGGGAACATCTTCTTCCCCGGGGCGACTGTGATATCGCACGTGCTGTGCCGGCAGAACCTGGAGCTGCACGGGCGGCAAGCCCTGGAAGATGCCCGGCGGGGGAATACGATTTTTCGCAACGTGAAGATCGTACTGCCCCAGATGACGTTCGATGATGGGCAGCTCAATCTACGGGTGGGGAAAAAATCGCTCTCGCTGTTTTCCCTCCCCGGGCACAGCGCGGACAATATCGGCGTGCTGGTCGAGGAAGACCGGGTGCTCTTTGCGGGCGATGCCGCCATGCCGCTGCCCTACATCGTCGATGGCAATATCGATGATCTCACTGCCTCGCTGAAGCGGATTTCTCGCCTGGGCCTGGAGAACGTGGTTCAGGGGCACGGTGATATTATCCTGCGCGGTGAGATCGACAACTTCATCAAAGAAAACCTGAACTACCTGTCGAATATCCGCAAGGTGGTGCGGAAAGCATCGAAGCGGAAATACCCCCTGGATGTACTCGACGATGCGACGGTGGAATCCTGTGGTAAAAGCCGGGTTCTGATCGGCGGATTGGCTGCGGAACTACACCGCCGTAATCTGCGGGCTTTGTATCGCCAACTGTATGGAGAGCCGCCCGAGCCCGAAGAGGATGACGACTACGACGACGATGAGTATTACGACGATTACGAAGAGGAGTAGCCGCAGCGGGTGAGTCAGCGGTGCGCGTTCTGCTGGCGGCGCCTGGCTCGTGGTCCTACCATTCGTTCAGTCCCCTGTATCAGCCGGCGGATGTTGGGGAGCAGGGCGATGATGAGGATGATCTCGGTGATCGGGCCATAGAGTATATATTCCCAGGGGGAGGCGCCGATCCAGGCGCGGTAGGCGAAAATCAATGTGGCAACCAGGGGGACACTCATGGTAGCCACAGAAGCGTAACCTAAGGTCAGTAAGATCAACCCACCGACGGGGATGGTGATGGCGATGCTCGGGAGCCACAGACCGATCGCGCCTCCCGCGCTTGGGGCGCCGCCCGCACCGCCCCGCAGCCGTATCCGGCCTTCCGGCGTTCGCTCAATTAGAAAGATCGAATAGTTGTGCCCCAGCACGGCCGCAGTGGGGGCCAGAACGTGGGCAAGCGGCATTTCCGGTAGTATCGATTGTGCGATCCAGGAAGACACAGCAGCTTTCAAGACATCCATTATTGTGGTCGCCAAACCGGCCCAGAAGCCCGCAGCCCGCATGGCGTTGGTGCCTCCTGTCCTCCCGCTTTCCACTTTTCGTATATCCTTGCCGGTGGTGAGCCGGACGATGAACAGCCCTGAAGGGATCGAGCCGAGGATATAAGAGAGCAGAATAATGCCAATGGCAACAAGAAACTGCATATCGTTCGATTCCTCTTTTTTTTCTGAGTTTTTCTATATTTTACCGGAGATGGTCAGGGGCAAGGTTCCGTTTTTGTTAGGAAAATGCCCCTCAGCCTGGATTATCGTCCTCAACCAGGTCAATTCGCACTTCTGAAACCATTTTTTCTCGGATCGCGAAGGCTTTGCAATCCCAACCTGGCTGAGAGTCAGTCGGGGATGAGACAGGGAACCAGATCAAGGTGACGGCATCCGGGTAGTAGGCCTCATCGACATCGGTGCTCGAGGGGTGGTCCGGCCCGTGGGGATGGGAATGGTAAATGGCGAGCAGCTCTAGACCGCGGGCCTCGATGCGCTCGAAGGCGTCTAACTGCTCCTGGGGGACCATCCGGTAGCGGACAGGGCTGCGAAGGAGGTTGGTCACCGGGATCACCTCCATCGACCGCCCCGCTCGACCGGCAACCAACCCGCAGGCCTCCTCCGGGTAGCGCCGGGCGACGTCGGCCAGCATTTGCCGCCAATGAGAAGATGCCAGGTAAATGCGGGACATGCGGCCGCTCAGCGAAGCCAAAGCGCTGCCCCCCATACGACGATCAGGATAATCCCCGGCTCAACCAGTGCCTGGCGCAGGGGCTCCCCCTCTTCCAGGGAGGCGATCAGGCTGGTCAGCCCGTAAGCCGGACCGAGCAGCAGCAGCCCGAACGTGACCGGGGTGAGCGGCCAGTAATACAGGGCGGTGGCCAGTTGGCTGATCAGCAGGGCGATTACGCCGGCCTGGATAAACGCCCAACGCCCGTGCAAGCGCAGATGCAGCGTGCGTAGGCTCACCAAAAAAACTGCCAGGCCGAGGGCGGGGATGGTCAGAAACAGGCGGGGCCCGGCAATGCGGAGCGACACGGCGAGCGCCAGGAACAGGGCGAAAGAAACGGCTGTCAGGCCGGCCGCCGCTGCCGGCTGGCGCACATCTTCCGGGTCGATGACGATATATTCAGCAACCATGACCAGCATCAGCACCGTCGCACCAAGGGCGAAGCCCACCCAGTAAGCCGGTCCGAAGGCCATGTTGGCCAGTGGGAGGCCGATCACCCAGGCGGTGAGCGCCGGCAGCAGCCAGTGCTCCAGCGTGTTCTTTCCGGTGAAGGCAGGGTGATCGCGCAGCAGCCAATCTGCGCCGGTGGCGGTCAGCCCGGCGACGAGTAAAGTCACAAAGGTTTGAGCGTTGACTTCGAAGGCCAGGTAGAAGCCGGGCAGCTGCACTCCCACCTCGCGGGAGGGCAGCTCCACAAAGCGCGCCAGGGCATAGGCCAGGAGGATCACGGCTGCCAGCATGCTCAGGCGCTCGGCATCGGGTAAATGGCGCGGTTTCAGCACGCGAGCATTGTACTCGCCTCTGGGCGAACTGCCAAGTTTTACCGACCGGCCCAGGCGTACTCCATAGTTTATGACATCATTTTTTTGTGTCCGAATACTTTAAATTGCTTGACGGAATGCCTGGTGTAGCGTAGGATAAGATGCATTGGTCCTGTTAACCAATTCATCCTAAAGGGTTGGCGAATGAGGTGATCATGCGCATTGGCATGATGGCTGATGTGTATAAACCCCATGTGAGTGGGATAACGAACTATATTGCGCTCAATAAACGCTATTTGGAAAGCCACGGGCACGAGGTCTTTGTATTCACATTCGGTGATCTGAACTATCAGGATGAGGAGTCGAATATCATCCGCTCGCCAGGCCTGCCCTTACTCGATACGGGCTACTATTTGAGCCTGCGGTATGGGAAAGAGGCGCGACACCTGGTGCGGACGATGGATGTCGTCCACGTTCACCACCCATTTCTGAGCGGCTCCCTGGCGCTGCGCTACTGCCGCGCCCGGGGCATTCCCGTTATTTTTACCAACCATACGCGCTACGACCTGTACGCCCAGGCTTACCTGCCTCTCCTGGGGGATGTGGTGGGTGAGACTGCATTAGAAGCTTACCTGCCCTCCTTCTGCCGCAACTGCGATCTGGTTATCGCACCATCTCAGGGGATGAAGGAGGTGCTGCGCAAGTTTGGCGTGGATTCCTTCGTGGACGTGGTGCCAAACGGGGTAGATTTGCGCCCCTTCCAAAATAGCGTCGATCCGATCGACCGCTCTACATTCGGGTTCGGACCCGAGGATGTGGTATTGATCTACACCGGCAGGCTGGGCCCTGAGAAGAACCTTCCTTTTTTACTGCGCTCATTTGCGGGGACGGCCACTGTTTACGGTCACGTCCGCCTGCTTATCGTCGGAGACGGTAAAGAGCGAGATAACCTGGAGGACCGGGTGCACCATATGAACCTGGCTTCCAAGGTGGTCTTTACCGGCATGGTCCCTTACAACCAACTGCCGCGCTATCTGGCTGCCGCCGATGCTTTTGTGACCGCGTCGGTCACCGAGGTTCACCCGCTGTCGGTGATCGAAGCCATGGGCGCGGGGCTGCCTGTCCTGGGGATCAATTCGCCCGGGGTGGGCGACACGGTTGTCTCCGGTGAGACGGGATACCTGATCGATGAGGAAGACCTGGCAGCGTTCACCGCCTCCATGGTCCGCCTGGTGACCGAACACGAGCAGCGCTGCAAGATGGGAGAAAACGCCCGTAAGGCGGCGCAATCTTACGATATCACGCGAACCACTGAGGTGATCATCGACCGCTACCGCCAGGTGATTAAAAACGCCCGCGGGCGGAAGCAAAACCTGCGGGCGCGCTTGAACCGGGTGCTGGATGATTGGTTTATGCGATGACTGCTGACCAGAAAGCTGTCGGGCGCTGGGGAGAGGACCAGGCGGAGGCTTATCTCCTGCGAAAAGGTTACGAAGTCATCGGGCGGAATGTGCGCACACCGTATGGCGAGCTGGATTTGATCGTCCGCCGCGAGGGCCGGGTGATCTTTGTCGAAGTCAAAACCCGCACCTCGACCTCATTCGGGTTCCCCGAAGAGGCGGTGACCGCCCGTAAGCGAGATCACCTGCTATGGGCTGCCCAGGCTTATCTACAGGAGCACGCGGAATTGGAAGGCGACTGGCAAATCGATGTCCTCGCCATCCGCAGGCAGCGGGCTGGCCCCCCGGAAATCCTCCACTTCGAGAACGTGGTTCATGAAATCTGAGCAGCGCCCCCCGCTGGTGGTGATCCTTGGCCCAACCGCAGTGGGGAAGACAGAAGTCTCCATACAGCTTGCCGAGCGGCTGAATGGCGAGATCGTCTCAGCCGATTCCCGGCTTTTTTATCGGGGGATGGATATCGGAACGGCCAAACCGGGGCCCGAGGAATTGGCCCGGGTGAGACACCACCTGGTGGATATCGCCGACCCGGATGAAGCCTGGAGCCTGGCGAGGTTCCAACAGGCAGCCGAGCAGGCCATCGCCGGGATACACGCCCGAGGCCGGCTGCCTTTTTTAGTGGGGGGTACCGGTCAGTATGTGCGGGCGGTGATCGAAGGCTGGCAGCCGCCCCAGGTCGCGCCCGACCCTCATCTACGTCGGGCGCTAGAGCAGTGGGGAAATGAGGTCGGAGCGGAAGGCCTGCACCAGCGGCTGAGCGTCCTGGATCCGAAAGCGGCTGAAAAAATCGACTACCGGAATTCCCGGCGAACTGTGCGCGCCCTGGAAGTGATCCTTAGCACGGGGCAGCGCTTCTCCGACCAACGGCGTAAGGCCGAATCACCCTATAACCGGCTGATGGTGGGCCTGACCCGGCCGCGCGAGGAACTCTATGCCAGGCTAGACGCCAGGATCGAGAAGATGCTGGCTGAGGGCCTGGTTGACGAAGTGCGGGGCCTAATGGAGAAGGGGTATTCGCCCGAACTGCCGGCATTTTCTGCCATCGGCTACCGTGAGATCATCGACCATCTGCAGGGGAAAACCAGCTTGGATGAGGCCGTGGAGTTGATTAAAAAGAATACGCGCACCTTCGTCCGCAGGCAGGCGAATTGGTTCAAGGCCGGCGACCCGGAAATACACTGGTTCCGAGCGCATCCTCAGGTAGCGGGGGAAATCGAGACCTTGATCAGCTCCTGGCAAAACAGGGGATTTTTATCTTAATTTATTTGACATCTGAAGTAAAACTATCTATACTATAGCTGTACACTTTTCGTGTACTGTTTCCAACATCTGTTCGAAACCGCGGGGAGTGGGGGGAAAATTGCTACATGAATAGACCTTTCCGCTGCCAGCGCTTTCTTCAGCTTTGGCCTTAGACCAGTTTAATACAGGAAAAGGAGGAGGAAATGGAAGACCGGCCTTGGCTAAAGTGCTATGACGAAGGTGTGCCCCACCATATCGAGTATCCAGAAGTTCCATTATTCTACTTTCTCGAAGAAGCGGCCAGGCTGCACCCCGAAACTCCCTGTACGATCTTTAAAGGAGCGAAGATCACTTACAAGGAGATGAACGAGATCACCGACCGCCTGGCAGCCGGATTGGCACTGGAGCTCGGGATTAAAAAGGGAGACCGGGTAGGCCTGTTTATGCCGAACACGCCGCAGTTTGTCATGGCGTATTTTGCTCTATTGAAGCTGGGCGCCATTGTGGTCGCCACCAACCCGCTCTACAGCGCCAGGGAGATCGAACACCAGGTGAACGACGCCGGCATCGAAGTGATGTTGGTGATGAGCAATTTTTATCATCTGATCAAGGATGTGCAGCCAAGCACGAAGATCCGCAAACTGGTGGTGACCAACCTGAAGGAGACCCTGCCTCCGATCCTGAGTTTTCTGTTCACCCTGACCAAAGAGAAAAAAGGCGGATTCCGGGTCCAACTGCAAGGGGGGGACATATGGATGCAAGATTTGATCAACCGGCATAAGGCGGAGGAGCGGCCTAAGGTTGATGTGGGTCCGGATGATGTCGCCCTGTTCCAATACAGCGGCGGGACTACGGGTACATCTAAAGGGGCTGTGGCCTTGCACCGCAACCTGGTGGCCAACTCGCTGCAAATCCGGCATTGGATGGCGAAAGCGGAGGACGGCAAGGAAGTGGTGCTGATGGCGATCCCGCTCTTCCATGTATATGGGATGGTGGCGGGAATGTGTTTTGCCATGCGCACCGCGGCGTCGATGGTCATGGTGCCTAACCCCCGCGATTTGAAGGATGTGCTGACCAACATTCAGAAATACAACGCCACAATCTTCCCCGGCGTACCCACCCTGTACAATGCCATCAACAACCATCCGGATGTCATCGCCGGGAAGTATAACCTGGGAACGATCAAGGCCTGCATCTCAGGCTCGGCGCCGCTGCTCAGGGAGACCAAAGAAAAATTCGAGGCGTTAACCGGGGGCAAACTAGTGGAAGGGTTTGGGCTTTCAGAAGCGCCGACTGCCACCCACTGCAACCCCTTATACGGGGATAACCCGCCCGGCTCGATTGGGCTGCCGCTGCCCGATGTGGACTGCCGGATCATCAGCCTGGATGATGAAGTCACGGTGCTGCCTGTAGGCGAGGTGGGCGAGCTTGTGCTCCGCGGGCCGCAGGTGATGAAGGGGTATCACAACATGCCAACCGAGACCGAGAATGTGCTGCGGGATGGCTGGTTGTACACTGGTGATATCGCACGGATGGATGAGCGGGGTTATTTCTACATTGTGGACCGGAAGAAGGAACTGATCAAGCCGGGCGGCTACCAGGTGTGGCCGCGGGAAGTTGAAGAAGTGCTGGCCGCGAACCCGAAAGTGCTGGAAGTGGGTGTGGCCGGTATTCCAGACGCCTATCGCGGCGAGACTGTGAAGGCCTGGGTTGTTTTGAAGCCGGGCGAAACGGCAACCGAAGAAGAGATCAAGGAATGGTGCCGAGAGCGGCTGGCGAAATTTAAAGTCCCAACCCATGTCGAGTTCCGCGATGAACTGCCGAAGACAACCGTGGGAAAGATCCTGCGCCGGGAATTGGTGCGCCAGCACAAGGAACAAGCTTCAGTCTGAGATCGGACCATCAACCAGGTGAGGAAAACCGGCAGCGGTGGGCAGGATCGTCTCCTGCCCACCGCTGCTTCTCTATCCCCCATTTTGCTCAGTTGTGTAAGAAAATTTGGAACTAAGAAACCTTGGTCCTTCAATGCGGGTCTGCGCGGCCAGGTTTAAGGAAGGATAGAGGGGATGGCGCTTTCGTCAAAAGTGCCAATCGCAAAACTGGTTGGCATCGGAGCCACACAGGCGATCCGAAAGTTGCCCTCCCCGTCGTCATCATCATCACCATCGTTGACCATGAACGAAGGGCATTCCACCCAGGTGCCGCTGGAATTGCGGTAAGCGATGGTTAAATCCCCGTTCTCGAAGGCTCGTCGCTGCCATGGCCATAATTCAAAGAAGATATAAGTGAAGGGCATGAGACCATCCGAATCCAGGTTGATCGTGACCGGAGCGCGGCCAATTCGGAAACCGCCTGGAAGCGTGGATCGCTCGAAGCCGCTCGAGCTGGTCAGGTTGAGCACATCCGGATCAAAACCGGACGGCACGTGAATCCCGCTTTTCCCCCGGACGAAGTCGCGCACGAATCCTGCAGCGAGCGCCTGATCTTCGCCATCATCTTGCGCCATAGCAGGCGACCATACACCGGCGAATAAAATGATCGCGATCAGTAGAGAGAACAGTGTACGAATAGTTTTAGATGTCGTCATATTCAAGAACCTCCTCTTGATCGATCGACGTCTTCTGTACATGGTATACTCACCACAAGCCTGAGTACTCTGGCTTATCCACAGAAGATGTACAAACAGAAATACCCCCTATTGTGTTGGGCAAGTGCTGGTCTCTATATCTTGCCTCAAGTAGATTCTTATAGCACGGGCGAAAGAGTAACAGCAATTGGGAGAATCCCTATCTGAAACTAGGGATTCCAAGTAGTTACTACTAGCATTATGTCATGAGTTTTAAGGCCGAGGACGGTGTTTTCGCTGCCTGGCAGCAGGAGAGAGTCGATGACAGCTTCTTGCAGTAGGAAAGGGGAACAGCATCGATGAAACGGGTGGTCATTACCGGGATGGGTGTGATTTCGCCTGTCGGGCTGGATGTGCCGGCAGCCTGGAATAACCTGCTGGAAGGGAGATCGGGCATCTCCACCATCACCGCTTTCGATACGGACGGCTATGATGTGTGCATCGCCGGTGAGGTCCACGGGTTCGACCCGTTGAACTATCTGCCGGCGAAAGAGGTCCGCCGCATGGACCGGTTTACCCAATATGCCCTGGCAGCCCTGGATGAAGCGCTGCAGTCCTCGCGGATCGAGGTGAACGAACACAACGCCGAGGATACGGGGGCGATCATCGGTTCTGGTGTGGGCGGGATCTGGACCTACACCCAGGAACTGGATGTGCTGCGGAAAAAAGGACCGCGTCGGGTGAACCCATTCTTGATCCCCTCGATCACCATTGACGTTCCGGCGGTGCAGATCGCGCTGCGGACCGGGGCGCGGGGGCCCAACTTCGGTGTGGCTTCGGCCTGCGCAACCGGGGCTGAAGCGGTCGGGGAGGCGTTCGAGACCATCCGTCGCGGTCATGCCCGGACGATGTTTACCGGGGGTGTGGAGGCGGCGGTCACTCCGATTGGTATCGCTGCCTTTGACCGGATGCGCGCTCTATCGCGACGGAACGATGATCCTGCCGGGGCCAGCCGCCCTTTCGACGCCGGACGAGACGGGTTCGTGATGGCGGATGGGGGGGCTGTTTTGGTGCTGGAAGAATTAGAATCCGCCCTGGCCAGGGGCGCAGAACCTCTGGCGGAGGTGCTCTCTTACGCTGCAACCTCTGACGCCACTCACCTGACCGCGCCGGATATGGAGGGAGCGGGCGCGGCCCGCTGTATGGCGCTGGCCCTGAAACGAGCCGGAATCGGACCCGAGCAGGTGGGCTATATCAATGCCCACGGCACCTCGACGCCCAGCGGCGATCCGGCCGAGACCAGGGCGATCAAGCAGGTGTTCGGCGAGCACGCTTACCGTGTGCCGGTCAGTTCGACCAAGTCGATGACCGGGCACTTGTTGGGATGTGCCGGCGTGTTTGAAACAGTCGTTTGTGTGCAGGTGCTGCGGACGGGGGTCGTGCCGCCCACGATCAACCAGCACACTCCCGATCCCGAATGTGACCTGGATTACGTGCCAAACCGGGCGCGAGCGGCGGAGGTTGAGATCGCGCTCACGAACTCATTTGGCTTCGGGGGGCACAATGTCACCCTGGTGCTGAAAAAGTTTGCCTGAGGGGAGGTTATGCGAACAGGCGGAGGACTGCCGGGGCGATATCGGCCAGGTTGGTGAGGGTGGAGGCAAACGCGCTGCGAACGGGGCGGCTGCCGATCAGAAGCGCCGGAACGGGGTTGGAAGTGTGGCGGCGGGTGCTGAGATCTTCCAGGTTGCCATGATCGGAAGTGAGCAAGATCAGGCCATCGTCATCCTCCCAGGCGTCCAAAAGCCCGGCCAAGACGCCATCGATCACCTTCAACAGCCCCAGCGCGCTTTTCATATCCTGGTCGTGCCCGGCATAGTCACTGAGCCAATATTCGAAGAAGGAAAAATCCAACTGTTTGGCCAACTGCGCCAGGCGCGCACCGGCGGCTTCGGGTGATAGAAGGGGTGTGCCGGTCAACCCAAGATGCTTGTGCCAGCCTTCCGCGGTGAAATCGGCTGCCAGCGCCCGGCCGGAAACCAGGTCTGCGGCAGTTTTGAGTGGGATCCCGGCGTTCACGACCGCCTGAGGGATTGCCGAGTACAGGCGGCGCCCGGATTGTATTGCCTCGAAGTAGCCGGGCGGATAGGCGTTTAGCAAGGCTGCGGTGCAGCCCTGGTTTACCAGTTTCGTGAACAGCGTATCGTCCAGGTAGGCTCGCACCGCAGGGTTTGGCTTTGGACCATAGTGATACCCGATGGCGGCGGGGATGTTGCGCCCGGTGAGCAGGGTAGCCTGGCCGGTGGCAGATTGGGGCAGGCCGGGGACTTCCAGCGTGGCGTCCAGCGCTAACAGGGTGGCGCGCGCATACGTACCGAGTCCGGCGCCGTTGGCCAGCGGGCTGCCACCCAGCAGAGCGCGCAGCGTAGGCATTTCGGCCTGGACCAAGGGGTTGATCTCCGCATCGAGATCACCCAGGCCGACTCCATCAAGGAAAATGAACAGAAAATGCATATCCGTAGATTTTACCCGATCTCCGGAAAGGGTCCCGGCCTCAATTCCGGGGAATCTGCTCCTCGAAACCCCCACATCTGACAATATGATGATAAACTTTGGGGCGCAGTATTTATCTATAAATGATGCTTTGACAAGGAAGCTTTGTTCTCGTAGAATATAAGATTGTCAGACCCAAGCCATCTCAGGAAAGGTTCCGATATGAAAGAATATACAACCGAAGCAATACGCAATATCGCTCTGGCCTCGCACAGCGGAGCCGGGAAGACAATGCTGGCTGAAGCACTGCTTCATTTTACGGGGGCAACCACCCGCTTGGGGAAGGTTGAGGAAGGGACGACCGTTTCCGACTTCGAAGATGAAGAAATACGGCGCAACATTTCCCTTTCCACTTCTGTTATTCCGCTCGAATATAAAGGTTGCAAAATAAACCTTCTGGATACTCCCGGGTATACCGACTTTGTTGGTGAAATGCTCTCCGGTTTGCGGGTAGCGGATGGCGTGATCATTGTTGTCGATTCCGTGGCAGGCGCTGAGGTAGGGACAGAAATCGCCTGGAACTACAGCGACCAATTCAAATTACCACGTTTCGTCCTGATTAACAAAATGAATCGGGACAATGCGAATTTCCGTAAAGCGCTCGAATCGGTGCAGACATTGACCGATGTCCGCTTGCTGCCTCTGCAGCTCCCCTGGGGCGAGCGAGGCGATTTCAAAGGCGCGATCGACCTGCTGACGATGAAAGCCTACGCCGGCGATGGAAAAACAGGCGAGGACATCCCGGCGGCCTTCATGGACGAGGTCGAGACGGCCCGCATGGAACTGATCGAAGCGGCGGCGGAGGGTGAGGATGCCCTGCTGGAGAAATACCTGGAAGGCGAGGAACTGACCGCCGAGGAAATTACCCGCGGCCTGTGCGAAGTCGTCCGCTCTGGCGCGTACGTGCCGGTATTTGTGGCCGCAGGAAGCGCAGAAATCGGTATGGGCCCGCTGCTGGATGCGATTGTTTCTCTGATGCCCAACCCGATCGAAGCCGGGGAGATCAAAGCCGAAAGCAAAGCCGGGGAAGAGACCCTGCGTGCAGCCGACAACGGCCCCCTGGCCGCATATGTGTGGAAAACGACGGCGGATCCTTTCGTTGGGAAGGTCACTTACTTCAGGGTTTATTCGGGAACAATGAACTCGGATACCCGGGTTTGGAACCAGACCAAGGGCACGGAAGAGCGGCTGGGCACGCTGCACATCCAGCGCGGCAAGGAGCAGATCAGCATCAAGACAGTCCATGCCGGCGATATCGCCACAGTGTCTAAGCTGAGCTCCACGACGACCGGGGACACCCTGTGCGATAAAGCTCACCCGCTTACTCTGCCCGTGCCCGAGTATCCGCATGCGCTCTTCCGGGTGGCAGTGAGCCCCAAGACGCAGGCAGATTCGGGCAAGATCAGCCCCACCTTGACCCGCCTGGCGGAAGAGGACCCGACGCTGACCTGGTACAACGAACCGGCGACCAACCAGACGATCCTGCAGGGGATGGGCGACCAGCATATCGACGTCGCCATCCGCAAGGCAGAAGCCAAGTTCCAGACCGGCTTGAACATCGAGGAGCCGCGAGTGCCGTATCAGGAGAGCATTACCCGCTCCAGTTCATCCACCTACCGCCACAAGAAGCAAACCGGCGGCGCGGGCCAGTTCGGCGAAGTATCGATGCGCATCGAGCCTCTGCAGGATGAAGAATTCGAGTTTGTCAACGAAGTGTTCGGCGGCGCCATCTCGTCCAGCTATATGCCGGCGATTGAAAAAGGCGTGCGCGGGGTGATGCGCGATGGTGTGATTGCCGGATTCCCGGTCAAGAATGTGAAAGTTGCCATCGTGGATGGCAAAGAGCACCCGGTCGACTCCAAGCCGGTGGCATTCGAGATCGCCGGTCGGGAGGCGTTCAAGCTGGCAGTGAAAGACGCCGCTCCCGTGCTTCTGGAGCCGATCATGAACGTGCGTATCACCGTGCCGGAAACGAGCATGGGCGACATCCTCGGCGATCTCAACACACGCCGGGCGCGTATCCAGGGTATGGACACCGAAAAAGGGCGCTCTGTCGTCACTGCCACGGTGCCTCTGGCCGAAATGCTGCGCTACACAACCGATTTGCGGTCCATCACCGGTGGTCGCGGCGTCTTCACGATGGAGTTCTCTCACTACGAGGTTGTCCCCGCGCACCTGGCGCAGGAAGTGATCAACGCCCGCCAGAAAGAACTGGCCGCAGCTAGAGAAGAGTAAGCGTCTACCCCAAGCAAAACATGACACCTCCCGAATTCAATGGTTCGGGAGGTGTTTCTTTATGGGGTACACCTACTTTTTGTTAGATTAGGCGCTGGCGGCTGCCGGGCTCAGGAGCGGTGGGCAGCCTGGGTGGGGAGAGAGGGTTCTGCGGAAGGGCGTGATTCGCTGCGCGCCCAGCCCAAGCGAATGAAGATGAGCGGCGCGATCCCGGAAATCCAGGCGCCAACCAGCGCATAGCGCAAATAGCGCAGGCCATACGACAGGAGATATTCGCCGCGGGGGAATATTGCGCCAAGACCGTACCACAGCACCAGGACGCCAATCAAGCCAACCGGGAAGCGCATCAGCCGCTGAGACCAATCTCCGGAAGCATCGAACCAGCCGCGAGATTTCAAGTAAAAGGCGCCCGCCGCCAGCCCGAAGAATGCCCCGGCCACGCTCACCTGACCGGAGAGTTCCAGCGGGTTGGGCAACTCAGCCTCGGGCAGGGTGAGCAGAATGTTGTCGATCCAACCCTGGGGGAGGGTCCACGCCCCAAGGCTGAGTTTCGCCAAAGCGGCGATCAGCAGCATAAACAGGGAGACGCCGAAAACGGAGAGCACCTGCTCGGGGAATTGCTGAGATCGGATTCGGGCGGCAACCCACGGCTCCAGGCGGACGAAGGCCCACACCAGGGCAATCCCCACCGCCCATCCGAGCAGCACATCGGTGGGGAAGTGGACGCCCAGGTACAACCGCGACAGGCCGATCAGGAAGATTAGCGTGATGGCCAGCGCCCACATCCATCTCCGGCTGGCGAGCGCAGCCAGCAGACCCCACACACCGGCAGCGTTTTGAGCGTGACCGGAGGGGATACCAAAGGATGTCTCGATGCCCAGGGCTTTTATCTCGGGGCTGTAAAAGTACGGGCGAGGGCCCTGCATCACCAGCTTGAGCACTCCGTTCAGGCTGGTGCTTATCATAAGCATAATCCCAACCCGCAGCCCTAACCCGGCATCGATGCACCAGAACAGCCCCGGCATGATAAGCAGGAAGAATTCTTCCTGGCCGAGGTATGAGAAAAATTTCATGGGCAGGGTCAACCAGTCTCCCAGGCCCTGGAGGAAGAGGATCAACGAAATGCCGGGATCGAGCAGGATAGACATGGGCGGCCTCCGTTATTCTGTTTTGGCTTTGGTTCCTCAATGGACGAATGATACCACGGATAAAATGAGTCCCTTTTGCATGATTGCCTGGCGGCAGCCTGTGCTCAGATAAGCTAATCGAGCACAGGCTTATTGATCTTTCGGGGGCTTGTTCCCGCCGAGCACAATTGCCAGGATGGCGAGCAGCAGGACGACAAACAGGCAAGTCCCACTCAGGAGGATGATAGCGATGACGCTCACTGGAAAAATATCCATGGCTCAACCCTGATCCAGGTAGATGAGTTCACGGGGGAAGTCGCTCAGGCATTCGGAACCCTGCTCGGTGACGACCACATTATCCTCGATCCGTACCCCATTGCGACCGGCGATATAAATTCCCGGTTCGACGGTGAAGGTCATCCCCGGTTCAAGCAGCAGAGTGTTCCCCTGGCGGATATAGGGCGCCTCGTGGCTTTCCATACCCAGCCCATGGCCCGTGCGATGGATGAAGTACTGTCCGTAGCCGGCCTGCTCGATCACATGGCGGGCTGCCTGATCCACCGCCCCGGCAGTCACTCCCGGACGGACCGCTTCCAGACCTGCCTGGTTGGCCATACGCACCGTATCGTGGATGCGCACCCATTCGGGATCAGGCTGACCGATGGCGAAGGTGCGCGTCAGGTCGGAGAAATAACTCTGATGAGCTGCGCCCCAGTCGATCACCAGCAGGTCGCCGGACTGCAGCGGGCGGAGGCCAGGCATGGCGTGGGGGTTAGCCCCGTTCGGGCCGGCGGACACAATCGGGGTAAAGGGAAACTCCGGTTCCGAACCGGCGCGCAGCAGTTGGTAGGTCAGCTCGGAGGCGATTTCTTTCTCTGTAACGCCAGCTCGTATGGAGGGCAGAGTCGCCCGCAAGGCCTGCTGGGCAATGTCAACCGCCCGGCGCATAAAGGCCAGTTCCTGCGGGTCTTTCCGCATACGCAGTTCGGCCAGGGTTTCCTCGGCCGAGATATACTGGGCCGATTCGGCGGCCGCCTGAAGGAAGTTCAGCTCCAGGTACCGCAGGCGGGTGGGTTCCACCCCCACGCGCCGGCCATCGATCCCCGCCGCCTGGGCAGCCTGGCGGAATGCAGCAATCCATACGGATGGATCTTCTCCGTAAGGGAATACCTGGATGGGGTATGGCTGCCCGGCTGCTTTGCCGGCTTCCAGATCAGGCAGGACGATCACAGGCGGGTTTTGAGCGGTAAATATGGCGACGACCGGGCGTTCCATTAAATGAAAATGCATCCCGGTCAGGTATGTCAGGCTTGGGCCGGGGTTTAGCGCCAGGGCATCCAGCTTGCTTTTGTTCAGAAATTCTGCCAGGCGGGATTGGCGTTCGATGTACAGGGTTTCAGTTGAGTGTATCTTCTCTTGATTCATATCTGTGCCGGCCTCCCATGGCTGTGTGGATATGCCTTTGATTATACCCATGCAAGGCCGGAGAATACCCCCTTTTTCGGGATATTCGGTCCTTCGCTATGATCCATGTGTACCTGTAGAATACTGGCCAAAAACTAACCGATTTCTTAAGAAATAAGTAATGAATGTAGGGGGGATCATCATGATAAAATTTATAGAACCTATGTCCATTTTATCTTTGTTCCCCCTTAACACGGTCCTGTTCCCGGGGACCCCGCTGCGGCTGCACATCTTCGAGCCACGATACAAGTTGATGATCGCCCGCTGCCTGGAGAGACGGGAACCCTTTGGTGTGCTGCTGATCCAAAGTGGGGAAGAAGCGTTGGGACCGCTGGCGGAACCTTTCTCAATCGGCTGCCTGGCCGAAATCACACAGGTGGAGCAATTGGATGATGGCCGCATGAATCTGATCGTGGTGGGGAAAGAGCGGTTTAAAGTAAAGTCACTGGATAAAACATCGGAGCCATATCTAACCGGAGAAGTCGAGCAGTATCCGGTTAAAGTGTTGGACCATGAAGCGCTCGAACGGGGGACCGCCCGGCTGCGCCGCCAGGTGGAGGGGTACTTGGGCTTGATGACCCGGTCGGGGGTGGGCCAGTTCGACCTGGGGCAGCTTCCAGAAGATCCGACTGCGCTGACCTGGTTGGCTGCCGCGCTGATCCAGGTCCATGCCTTCGAGAAGCAAGCCTGGCTGGAATCCAGGGAGGTGGAAGAAGCGTTGTCGGGGGTGCTGAAGAGTTACCGCCGTGAACTCACTCTGTTGAAAACGATTTTAGACGAGCCGGATCATTCGGGGGAATCCTTTTCCAGGAACTAAATTTCTCTATAGACAAACAAGTGAACGTCCTAAGCCCAGGACATTGGATCGACATTCGAGTCTGGCCTTTTTCTGTGGTTGAGCCTCCATATCGGGCGGGTTGAAGGGTCGAGGGCAGGAAAATACCGCCAGGTTTGGAGAAGGCTAAACTCAAGGTCATTGGCTTTCATCTACCAGGAGGAGAAAAAGATGAAGAACCAACCATTCATGCCGAGAATACCTTACCAGATCTTGCTGGCATTACTGCTGGTGTTCGCGCTGCTGCTCCAGGCCTGCGGTGGAAGCACACCAGGCGAGCCTACACAGCCTGCCCCTGGGGCAGAGGAACCGGAACCCACCGAAAGCCAGCCCACTGAATCGGAGCAGGCCGCCGGAGAAATACAGCCAGAACCGTCCGCCGGACGAGAAGGCACGCTGCGAGTGGCCATGCAGCCGATTGTGGCGACGGACCCGGCCCTGATCTCGAGCGACAGCGAAGTCCTGGTGGCAAACCACGTTTTCGATTATCTGGTCGATATCGATCCGGAATCGAATTTGATCCCCCGGCTGGCTACCGAGTGGGAGATGAGCGAGGATGGCCTGACCTATACCTTCCAACTGGCGGAGGGCGTTACCTTCCATGACGGTAGTCCGTTCAGCGCGGAGGACGTGGTATGGACTTTCAACCGCCTGAGAGACCCTGCCAACGAGTACGCAACGGCGACGTTGTACGAGAACATTGTCGATATCCAGGCAACCGGGGAGCTTGAAGTCACTTTTACCCTGGGAACCCCCAATCCTTTCTTCCTGTACGATTTGAGCGATAACCACGCCTTGGTTTTGAAGGCAGGTACCGAAGATCCAGGGGATTTCAACGGGACGGGGCCGTTCATCGTCCAGGATTACCTGCCGGAAGACAGGCTGGTGATGGCTGCCAACGAGAATTATTTTATCGAAGGACAGCCCCAATTAGAGGCGTTGGAAATCCTGTTTTTCGCCGATGAAACGGCCGCGGTAGATGCGCTGCGGGGCGGGCAGGTAGACCTGGCGATGCGCATGTCCTCGCCGTTGTTCGAGGGCCTGCAGAACGAACCCAATCTCACGACAATCGAGATCCCCACCAATGGTTTCGACCTGGTGCGGCTGAGGGCAGACCGGGAACCAGGATCCGATCCGAGGGTCATCCAGGCAATGAAGCTGGCGACCGACCGGGAAGCGATCTTCCAACTGGTGCAGCAGAGCTACGGTGCTGTGGGACGCGACAGCCCAATCGGGCCTTTATACGCGGCTTATTACTCCGAGGAGACGCCGCTGCCGGAGCGGAATGTGGAGGAAGCCCGGCGCCTGTTGGAGGAGGCCGGCTACGGAGACGGCCTGCAGCTCGATCTACACACTCCGGACACCGGTAACCGCCCCAATCTGGCTGTGGTCCTCAAGGAGCAGTGGGCTGAAGTGGGGATCGACCTCAACGTGATCGTGGAACCGGAAAGCGTTTACTATGGCGATACTGGTTGGCTCGAGGTGGACCTGGGGATCACCGGTTGGGGGTCTCGCCCGTACCCGCAGTTCTTCCTGGATCAAATGCTGGCCTGCGATGGCGAATGGAACGAGGCGCACTGGTGTGACGAAGAGTTGGACCAATTGATCGCCACCGCCGGAACGACCCTGGATGAAGAAGAACGGTCCATCGCTTATGCAGAGATCCAACGGATTCTGATCGAGCGCGGGCCGGTCATCATCCCCTATTTCTTTGCCCAGTTTGCGGCGATCAACAACCAGTTCGAGAACTTCGAACTGAAGGCATTCGCCGGGCGGACGGATTTCCGCGAAGTGAGATTGGGCCAATAAAAAATCAGGAAGTCTGGCAACGATGAATTCAACCTGGATCAACCAGGAGCATGACATCCCCGGCCAGGCGTCGCGGCGTCTGGGCGGGTGGAGGCGCCTGGCGCGCGGCCTGTTTTCCCGGCCCGCCTCGGCGGTGGGCACAACGATCGTCCTGTTGTTCCTGTTGGTGGCGCTGATCGGGCCATTCCTGGCGCCTTACCGGGCCAACGAGCAACTGGCGGCCGAAGCGCGCCAGGCGCCGTCGGCCAGGCACTGGTTTGGCACAGATCACCTCGGGCGGGATGTTTTCAGCCGGGTCGCATTGGGGGCGCGGGATATCCTTTCTCTGGCGGGCGCGGGCACACTGCTGGCGGTCTTCAGCGGAACGGTGATCGGGCTGTTCAGCGGTTACCGGGGAGGCTGGTTGGATGAAGGGCTGATGCGCTTTTTCGACAGCCTGCTGGCTGTCCCGGCTTTGCTGCTGGCGCTGCTGCTCCTTGGCACCCTGGGCCCATCTCGCAACAGTGTGCTGGGCGTGATCGTGATCGTCTACACCCCGATTGTAGCCCGAGTGGTGCGCAGCGTGGTGCTGCCGGTGAAAAACAGGGGGTTCGTTGAGGCGGCTCGCTTGCAGGGGGAGACGCTGGGATTCATCCTGTTCCGGGAAATTCTCCCCCTGGTGGTACCGGCCCTTGCCGTGGAAGCCGCGTTGAGGTTTTCCTACGCCATCTTCCTGGTAGCCTCCCTGGGCTTCCTCGGCGTGGGGGTGCAGCCGCCCAACCCGGATTGGGGACTGATGGTGAAAGAAGCTCGCAATTACGCCGGACAGGCGCCCTGGTCGCTGTATTTTCCGGCGGGGGCGATTGCCGTGGTGGTGATCGGGGTGAACCTGATGACGGACGGGGTCAAACGGATATGGCAGACCAACTGAGCCCCGGACCGGCGTTGAGCGTTCGCAACTTGAGTATCGCCTACAGGCAGGATGAACGCTGGTTGGAGGTCTTGCGTGAGGTGTCTCTGACGATCGCCTCAGGAGAGACTTACGGGCTGGTCGGCGAGAGCGGGTCGGGGAAAACCACTCTGGCGATGGCGATCATGGGCTATCTGCCCGACAATGGTCGGGTGACTCAAGGGAGCATTCATTTTGCCGGGCAAAACTTGCTGGGGAAAAGCCGCCGGGAAATGACACAGGTGTGGGGCCGGCAGATCGGGCTGGTACCGCAAAACCCCCTGTCATCCCTGAACCCTACGATCCAGATCGGTGAGCAGGTGGCAGAAGTGCTGCGGCAGCATCAAGGGCTGGCCCACGGCCCGGCCTGGAAGCAGGCGGTCCAACTGCTGGCAAGGGTGCGCATCTCCGACCCGGAGCAGGTGGCCCGGAGTTACCCCCACCAGCTTAGCGGCGGCATGCAGCAGCGAGTGCTGATCGCCATGGCGCTGAGCACCAACCCCAGGCTGCTGGTGCTGGACGAACCCACGACCAGCCTGGATGTCACCACGCAGGCATCGATCCTGGATCTTTTCCGCGACCATATCCAGGGTCTGCAGACCTCGATGCTATACGTGACCCATAACCTGGGCGTGGTCGCCCAATTGTGTGATCGTGTTGGGGTTTTGTACGCCGGTGAACTGGTCGAGGAAGCCGGTATCGAGGATCTGTTCAGCCAGCCGCGCCACCCTTATACGCAGGCGTTACTGGACAGCGTGCCTCGCCTGGGGGCGAACAAGGACCAGGTGCAGTTGAAAGCGATCGAAGGGCAGATCCCGCCCTTAGGCGCCCGCCCGCAAGGCTGTGTGTTTGTCGACCGCTGCCCACTGAGGATCGAGATTTGCCAGGAGAGGCCTCCCCTGTACCCGGCCGGCGAGGGGCGTTTTTCGCGCTGCCACCGCTGGCAGGAACTGGCGGAAGGGAACCTCACCCAACACCCGGCGGCGGTCCGGGATCGTGAAAAAAGGAATGGCGTAAGTAAAGAGATAGGCGATGGGGAGCCAAAACTGCTCGAATTGAACGACCTGCGGGTATCTTATGATCTGCGCCGCACAGCCGCGGAGGTGCTCGCAAAACGGCCGAAGCGAAAACTGCGGGCGGTGGATGGGATCAGCCTGGAACTTCGGCGGGGGAAGACCCTTGGCCTGGTAGGGGAGAGTGGGAGCGGCAAATCTACTCTGGCTCGATCGATTGTTGGCCTGGTCGAGCGCAGCGGCGGAGAAATCTGCCTGGCGGGAGTATCCCTGCCGGAAGGCCTGTCCGGACGCGATGCAGAGATTCTGCGCCAGGTGCAGATGGTTTTTCAGAACCCGGATGAGGCCTTGAACCCGTACCGTACGGTCGGGGCATCGCTGGAGCGACCCTACCACCTGCTGATGAAAATGCCCCGCGAGGAAGCGGAAGCAAAAGTCAGGCGCCTGCTCGAATTGGTAAGTCTGCCGGTGGAGTATGCCGAGCGCTACCCGGGCCAACTCAGCGGCGGTGAAAAACAACGGGTGGCTATTGCCAGGGCCTTTGCCGCCCACCCCGACCTGCTGCTGGCCGATGAACCCGTTTCATCATTGGATGTCTCCGTCCAGGCCTCGATCCTGAATCTGCTCCACGAACTGCAGGTGGAGCGCGGTATCACCCTGCTGCTGATCTCCCACGATCTGGCGGTGGTCGGCTACCTGGCGGATGAGATCGCGGTGATCTACCTGGGCCGCCTGATGGAAGTTGCTTCTGCGCAGGCGCTGTTCAAGCCGCCGTACCATCCATACACCGAGGCGCTGCTCTCCGCCATCCCGCGGATGGAACCCGGGCAAAGCGAGCCGATCCGCCTGGAGGGAGAGATCCCCGACCCGGGCCAGGCGCCCGGCGGCTGCCCATTCCACACCCGCTGCCCGCGCTTCCTGGGCGAGATCTGCGTTCAGAAAGCGCCCCCCTGGCAGACCGATCCGGTGAGCGGAAAGCGATATTACTGCCATATCCCTCCCGGTGAACTGCGGGAGAAACAGAGTTGAACATGGGACGGTACCTGCTGCGGCGGCTGGGTTTTCTCGCATTGACGATCCTGGTCACCTCATTGATCATCTTCATCGTGACGCAGTTCCTCCCCGGAGATGTGGCCCGGGTGATCCTGGGCCGCGAGGCCGGTGAAGCTGCGCTGGAGTCCTTACGCCAGGAACTGGGGCTGAACGATCCTCCTCCGCTGCAGTACCTGCGCTGGTTGGGGGACTTTCTCAGGGGCGATTGGGGGCAGTCGTACAGCACCCGCTCGGAGATCTACCCGCTGGTGATGGGGCGGCTGCGAAATTCTCTGATGCTGGCCGTGGTGACCCTGGCGATCTCGATCCCCCTGGCAGTATTCCTGGGGGTGATCGCGGGGTTGAATGAAAACCGCTGGCCCGACCATGTGATCAGCATCTCCGCCCTGGCGGTCGTTGGACTCCCCGAGTTCGTGACCGGCCTGGCCTTGATCCAAATCCTGGCCTTCAAGCTGCGCTGGCTCCCGGCGAATTCCTCCATTCGCCCGGACGCGACCTTCGTCGAGGCGCTGCCGATGCTGATCCTTCCGGCCTTGACTGCGACCCTCGTCCTGCTGGCCTATATCGCCCGGCTGACCCGCTCTGGGGTGGTGGAAGAGCTCAAGCAGCCGTATGTGCGCACGGCCGTGCTGAAGGGGATGCCGCGCAGGACGGTGGTGTTCAAGCACGTGCTCCGGAACGCGCTGCTGCCCACCATCACCGTGATCGCGATCAGTTTCGGCTGGCTGATCTCCGGGCTGATCGTCATCGAGAATGTGTTCAATTACCCCGGTTTGGGGCGGCTGCTGGTGTTCGCGATCGACAGGCGGGATCTGCCTCTGCTGCAGGCGGTGACGCTCGTGGCCGTGCTGAGCTTCGCCCTGGCCAACCTGGCGGCGGACGTGCTGTACGCGGCCTTGAACCCCAGGATCCGCTTAGGCGGATGAATTTAAATCAATAGGAGTAGGGGAGATTTGGGCGGGCTGGACAGCCCGCCCAAATCTCACCCCCCTTCTTGAGAGAGCCATGGGTGGTGAAACTGCTCGAAACCGGGAACTGGGGGGTAGGAATGAGAGGGTGCTATAATCAG
>CAYMLG010000015.1:0-61883 GCA_964391195.1 uncultured Anaerolineaceae bacterium
TGCCCCCAAGGGGATTCGAACCCCTGTTTTGGCCTTGAGAGGGCCACGTCCTGGGCCCCTAGACGATGGGGGCGTGAGCGGGCAAATTCTACCATGCTCCCCCGCCCAAGTCAACGCTTTTGCTGAAAAATTTTCACCCACAACTTGCCAGAAAAAGGAATTGTTGTGTAGGGCGCGCCCGACCTCGTCGCCCGCCAATGCCGGCCGGCTGCGCCGTCCACATCCTACACAACATCCATTACTACCAATTGCTGCCCATGCTATAATTCCGGTGAATGGGGATAAACAAACCAGTTTATGGCAGCCGGCTGCTCTGGCTGCCCGGGGGCTATTCATTCACGCCAAAGGAGCCAGCATGTACGATCGTCAGAAGCTAGATCAATTGCGCCAGGTAGTGGAAAAGTGGGAGGAGACCACCCTGCAGCAAAATCTCGCCCGCATGCCCGAACGGCGCGACCAGTTTATTACCACCTCTTCGGAGCCGGTCGAGCGCATCTACACCCCGCTCGACGTCAGCGATCTCGATTATGAGAAAGATTTGGGGCTGCCAGGTGAATACCCTTTCACGCGCGGCATCCACCCCACCATGCACCGCAGCCGCCTGTGGACGATGCGCATGTTCGCCGGTTTCGGCTCTGCAGAAGAAACCAACCTCCGCTTTAAATACCTGCTCGACAAAGGACAGACCGGCCTTTCCATCGCGTTCGACCTGCCCACCCTGATGGGATACGACACCGACGCCCCCCAGGCACTGGGCGAGTTCGGCAAATGCGGGGTCGCCGTTTCTTCACTGAAGGACATGGAAGTGCTGCTCGACGGCATCCCCATGGAGCAGGTCTCCACCAGCATGACCATCAACTCCCCGGCCGCCATCATTTGGGCCATGTACATCGCCGCCGCCGAAAAGCAGGGAGTGAGCCCCGACCGGCTGCGCGGCACGATCCAGAACGATATTCTGAAGGAGTACATCGCCCAAAAGGAATACATCTTCCCCCCCGAGCCCTCTATGCGGCTGGTGGTCGATACCATCGAGTACGGGTCTCAACACGTGCCCCAGTGGAACACCATCAGCATTTCCGGCTATCACATCCGCGAAGCCGGCTCGACCGCAGCCCAAGAGCTGGCCTTCACCCTGGCTGACGGGCTCGAATACGTGCGCTGGGCGCTCGAGCGCGGGCTCGACATCGACGATTTCGCTCCTCGCCTCTCCTTCTTCTTCAACGCACACAACGACTTCTTCGAAGAGATTACCAAATACCGGGCGGCCCGCCGGATTTGGGCCCGCGAGATGCGGGAGACCTTCGGCGCAAAGAACCAGCGGTCCTGGCTGATGCGCTTCCACACCCAAACTGCCGGCGTTTCTCTCACCGCCCAACAGCCGGAGAACAACATCGTCCGCGTCGCCATCCAGGCCCTGGCGGCGGTGCTGGGCGGCACCCAGTCGCTGCACACCAACAGCATGGATGAGGCCCTGGCGCTGCCCTCCGAAGACGCCGTCACCATCGCCCTGCGCACCCAGCAGGTGATCGCCGAGGAATCCGGTGTGGTCAACACGATCGACCCATTGGGCGGATCCTTCTTTATCGAGGCCCAAACCAACCGCATCGAGGCCCAGGCTTACGACTACTTCCGCCGTATCGAGGAGTTGGGCGGGATGCTGCCCGCCATCGAAAAAGGGTTCTTCCAGAGCGAGATATCCGACGCCGCCTATCGCTATCAGCAGGAGATAGACGCCGGGCTGCGCAAGATCGTTGGGGTGAACGCCTACACCGATACCAAACCGGTAAAGATCCCCATCCTGGAAATGGATCCACAGGGCTACGAGCGACAGGTCAGCCGGCTGGAGCAGGTGCGCGCCACCCGCGACCCGGGGCGATGCGGCCAGGCGCTGGACCGCCTGCGCATCGCCTGCCAGGGTACGGAAAACACGATGCCTTATATCATGGATGCCGTGCGCGCCTATGCCACGCTGGGTGAGATCGTCGGCGTGATGAAAGAAGTCTTTGGTGTCTACGAAGAGCCGACCTGGATTTAGCGCTTCCCATCCCCCGGATAAAACTGCCCCGAATCGCGGCGATTCGGGGCAGTTTTATTATCACTCGACTGGCGGAATTATTGCAGGAGCGGGTAATGGCCTGGCGAGAATCGGGTAAAATAGGACGGAACTTTACCCCATAAAGCTCTAACCATGCGATCATCGAGTTGCCGGCGTATTCTGCTGCCCTCGGAATTCGCCGGTGACCTGAAATACTCTCTGGAGGCTTTACTATGGCAAATGTAAATAAGATCAAAGGCTGTATTGGTATTCTCACCGGCGGCGGCGATGTCCCCGGTCTGAATCCGGCAATCCGTGCGGTGACCTTCCGCGCTCTGCGCGAAGGCTACCAGGTCATCGGCCTGCGCCGCGGTTGGGCTGGTATTATGGAATTGATCCGGGACAAAGACGCGGATAACAGCAATAATTTTCAGTTTCTCACCGAGGAGATCGTCAACCGCGCCGGGCGGACAGGGGGCACTTTTCTCCACACCTCGCGCACCCGTCCCAGTCACGTAAAAAAGAACGCAGTACCCGAACATTTAAAAGACACTTACACCGCCGACCTCAACGACCTCACCGAAGAGGTGATCAAAAACCTGGAATGGCTGGGGATCGACTACCTGATCCCCATTGGCGGCGACGATACCCTCAGCTATGGCGTCCGCCTCTACCAGGAAGGCCTGCGGGTTGTCGCCATCCCCAAAACCATGGATAACGACGTACCCGGCACAGACTACTGCATCGGGTTCAGCACCTGTGTCACCCGCACCATCGAGCTGACCAACAGCTTGCGCACTTCGGCCGGCTCGCACGAACGCATCATGGTGCTCGAAGTTTTCGGGCGCTATGCCGGCTTCACTGCCCTGCTCCCCACCATGGCCGGGGCCGCCAACCGCTGTGTGATCCCCGAATACAAATTCGACATCGACCACCTCACCGAACTGCTGGTCTTCGACCGCAACAAAAACCCATCCCGCTATTCGATCGCTCTCGTCTCCGAAGGCGCTATGTTCACCGGGGGCGAGATGGTCTTCCAGGATAAGACCACCGACGCTTACGGCCACGCCAAGTTGGGCGGCATCGGCGACCTGGTCTCTTCTCGCATCCAGGAGCTCTCTTCCAAATACAATAACGGCAAGACCATCAACATCATTAACCAGAAGTTGGGCTACATGGTGCGCGGCGGGGACCCGGACTCGATCGACTCAATCGTCCCCATGGCTTTCGGCAACCTGGCCCTGGACTTGATCCTCAACCGCATCCACGGACGCCTGGTCGTGCTGAAGAACGGGCGGTATGATAATGTGCCGATCGAAGTGGTCACCAGTTCGAAGAAGCACGTGGATGTCAATAAGCACTACAACACCGACCGCCTGCGCCCGAAGTACGAGAGCTTCGAAATGAAGCCGCTCTTCATCATGACCAGCGAAGGTTAACAGTGGCCAGGAGCGCTATCGGCTAGCAGCCGGTTAAACGACCAGGAGGGATGGGTGTGATTGTGTTTCACCCATCCCTCCTGGTCGTCTCGGCACTGTGTGCCGGCCAATTTCGTCATTGATGAATGTAGTTTTGGGATGGGAGCGGCTGCGCCGCCCCCATCCCAAAACTACAACTCTTTTTTTCTGACAAGTTGTACGAGTACACTTCGGCCTTCATTTCACTGGAAAGTGATCGGTTCCACCTTTACGTAGTCCGCCCCGACGAGGGAGGTGAGCCGTTGGAGCAGTTCCGGGCATACCCCGGCGGTGTAGTTCGGGAACTCGAGCAGATAGCCCCGACCTCGTTCGAATACGTGAAATGCGAACCGGTCCTTGCCCGGATAACTGGTGATGATGCCGTGGATCCGCCGCAGCCTGAGCACATCCCGCGTCTTATCTCCGGTTGAACGCAGCACCACCGTCAGCATGTATACCGCATCACCCTCGCCGGCATCCGCCGTGGGGGAGACCAGGTATGGAGCGGCTGTTTTGAGGGCCGGATCGGTGTCCGCTACCTGCGGCGGGACCGTTTCAAGCCGGGCCGGGCGAGGCGGAGCGAGCGGTGAGGGATAAGCCTGCTGCATCTCAAGGCTGGTCAGCAGCGTTTGCTCGAGTGTCTCCTCCGGCAGCGGCTGTTCCTCCATCTTCATCGCGGGACGGGCCGCTTCGGCAACAGCCAAATCTTCCTCCGCGCGCGGGGCGGGGCGCGCTTCTACCGCTTCACCCACCTGGGGCTCCACCGTCTGCCGGACCGGTGCAGGGGGCCGGGCCGCTTCCCGGTGGAGCGGCTCGTTCTGGGGGCCTATAACCCGGCCTAGTCCTGGCAGCTCCCAATCGGGAGGGAACGCTTCTGGCGGGGGCGGCATATCATCGAAGCCGATCGGACCCTCCTCCAGAATCTCATCCTCATCCCCGGCAATCAACTCAGGCGGTTCGACAGGAGGCGGCATCACCGCTCCCACTTTTGGCGCGGCCTCGCTCACCGTCCGGTTCTGTGGCGGAGGCGCTTCCCGGCCCGGATTTGTCCCCGACTGGGGACCGGACGGCCTTTTCACCTGGTCATCCAGGCTGGTGACCACATTGAACTCGGTCGAAATCGTGTCCACCAGGATCTTGGGCTCCGCTCCGCTGTTGTCCACCCGCCCCTCAACCAGGATGATGCGGTCCACTTCCACCAACTCAGCATACTTACTCCAGGCGCTCGGGAAAATGACCAGCTCGATTTTCCCCTGCAGATCCTCGATGCTGGCAAAACCCATCGGTTTGCCGGCTTTACTCTGGTGATGCTGCACCCGGGTGATAATCCCGGCCACCCGCACCCGGTCGTTTGGCCCTGCGTCGGCCAGTTGGGCGGAGAAGTGCGAGACCGCCGCATCTAACACATCCATGACAGGGCTGAGCGGGTGATCCGATACGTACAGGCCGATCAGTTCCCGCTCCCAGTTCAGCACTTCGCGCCGGCTGACATCCGAGTTGACCGGGGGTAAAGTGATCTCATCCACCACCCCGGTGGCCTCTCCGAACAGGCTCATCTGGCCCACATCCGCCGCCCGGAAATGCGCGGTGCTCACCGACATGATCCGGTCCAACGCCTCGATCACCGCCAGCCGCGGGCCAAAGCAATCCAGCGCGCCGACCCGAATCAAACTCTCCAGCGCCCGTTTGCCCACCTGACGCAGATCCACCCGCCGGGCGAAATCGTTCAGACTGGTGAAAGGTTTGCCGCCCCGGGCTTTAAGGATCGCCTCGACCGGCCCCTGCCCGACATTCTTCACGGCCCCAAGCCCGAAACGGATAACGGAGACTTTGCCTTTTTCGCCTTCCCGGTCCTCGATGGCGAAGTCATACCCGCTGGCATTGATATCCGGCGGTTCCACCAGGATCCCCATGCGGCGGCAGTCGGCCACATACAGCGCCACCTTTGCCGTGTCGTTCTTGTTGACCGACAGAACCGCCGTCATGTACTCGACCGGGTAATGGGCCTTCAGGTACGCCGTCTGCACCGAGATCACGCCATAATCTACGGCGTGGCTTTTGTTGAACCCGTACCGGGCGAACTCCTCCCAGTCGGAGAAGATCGCCGCCGCAGTTTCCTCCGAAATACCGTTTTTCACCGCCCCGTTGATGAACTTCTGGCGGTGTTTGTGCAGCTTTTCCGCCATCTTCTTGGCGATTGCCTTGCGCAGATCATCGGCCTCCGAGGCTGTATACCCGGCCAGTTGCATCGCGGCGAACATCAACTGCTCCTGGTAAACCGGGTAGCCGTAGGTCTCTTTGAAGATCGGCTCGAGCATCGGGTGGCGGTACTCCACCTCTTCTTCGCCGTGCATGCGACGGATATACCCGGGGATGAAATCCATCGGCCCCGGCCGGAACAGCGCTACCATGGCGATCACATTCGCCAGCTCACGCGGCTTCATCTGCATCAGATAGCGCCTCATCCCCGAGCCTTCAACCTGGAACACGCCTGCGGTTTCCCCTCGCCCCAGGAGCTCGTAGGTAGCCGGATCATCGGTGGGGATGTTGTTGAGGTTGTAGTCCTTCCCGTGCCGCTCGCGGATGAGGTCACAGGCCCGGGCCATGATCGTCAATGTGGCCAGGCCAAGGAAGTCGACTTTGAGCAGCCCTAACGACTCCAAAATCGACATTTCGAACTGGGTCACGGTCTTGACCGGCGACTCAGAGGCGGCGCTGCCCGTCGGGCGGTGGAGAGGGATGTACTCGATCACCGGTTTATCGGTGATGATCACTCCGGCGGCGTGGGTGCCTGCATTGCGCACCACCCCTTCTACGTGTTTAGCCGTGTCGATCAATTCACGCAGGGTGGGCGATTCCTGGTAAAGCTGTTTAATCTCGGTGATCTCTTCCAGCGCTTGTTGCAGCGTCACCGGCTTGCCGGGGATATTCGGCACCAGTTTGGCCACTTTATCGACTTCCGGGAGGGGGATATCCATCACCCGGCCCACGTCGCGGATCGCGGCCCGGGCGCCCAGGGTACCGAAGGTGATAATCTGGGCGACTTTATCATCGCCGTACTTGCGGGCGGTGTACTCCATCATTTCGGCCCGGCGGTCATCCCGGAAGTCCAGGTCGATGTCCGGCATCGACACCCGCCCGGGGTTCAGGAACCGCTCGAAAATCAGGCCGTGTTCGATCGGGTCTACCAGGGTGATATCCAGCGTGTAGGCCACAATTGAGCCCGCCGCCGAACCACGGGCGTTGTACCAGATCCCCTGCTCGCGCGCGTAGCGGCACAAATCCCACACGATCAGGAAGTAAGCATCGAACCCCATCTGGTGGATGACGCCCAACTCGTAATCCAGGCGCTTGCGGACGATCTCGTCCCTGGCCCGCTCCCCGTAACGCCGCTCCAGGCCGATTTCACACAGCTCGCGCAGATAGGTTTCCGCCGTGTACCCCTCCGGCACTGGAAAATGCGGCAGGTGATACCCCTTGAAGCTCAGGTCGATGTTGCAGCGCTCGGCGATCAACAAGGTATTGCTCAGCGCTTCGGGGATCTCCGCGAAAAGCCGCCGCATCTCCTCAGGGCTGCGAAGGTAGTACGAATTGTCCGTCATTCGCATCCGGTTCGGATCGGTGAGCAGGCAGCCGGTCTGGATGGCGAGCATGATATCCTGCAGCCGGGCATCTTCCTTGTCGATGTAGTGCACGTCGTTTGTGGCGACAAACCTGGCGTCATATCGCCGCCCGAGGGCGATCAGATTCTTGTTGATTTCCTCCAGCTCTTTAATCTCGTGCGATTGCAGCTCTAAAAAGAAACGATCGCCGAATACCTCGTAGTACCAGTCAAGCTGCTTGCGCGCGCCCTCCATATCCCCCTGCTGGATCATGCGCGGCACCTCGGCCGACATACAACCCGATGTGCAGATGATCCCCTCTGCGTGTTGGGATAGGAAATCGTGATCGACGCGCGGGTAGTAATAAAAGCCATCCAACTGCGCCGCGCTGGCGATCTTTAGTAAATTCTGGTAACCGGTCTGGTTCTCTGCCAGCAGCAGCAGGTGCGTCGATTTTTTATCGAACTGCGGGTCCCGGGAGCTCATCCCTCGCGCCGCCAGGTAGGCCTCCACCCCAATGATCGGCTTAACCCCCGCGGCGGTGGCGGCGTTGTAAAAATCAATGACACCAAACATGGTGCCATGATCGGTCAACGCGATCGCCGGCATATTCATCTCTTTGGCGCGCTTCACCAGCTTCTTGATATTGCTCAGGCCATCGAGCAGTGAGTATTCGGAATGAACGTGGAGGTGGACAAAGGACATGAGGGAGCTTCCCGATTTCTTGATACGATGACGAATATAACGACCAGCCCTGGAAAGATTATAGCATGCCCAATCCGGGCCCTTACCGACGCTTTGCTTAAAATATTGGGCTGCTAATGTAAAAGAATTCACTGACAACGGATTTGACCACGGATTTCACGGATTGGACACTCTCCGCCGTGCGCCCCAAGGGCATCTGCGGCGTCCGTGGCCAGGCACGTTGCGCGGCGGGGTCGTAAATTACGCGAAACCGCAAACCCCACGCCGTGCCCTCTCACCGCCAACGGCTCCTCATTTCGAAATTCGCAATCCGAAATTCCCCTTTTCGCCTTTCACTTTTCGCTTTTCCCAGCTTATCTTAGTCTTATCTCCCTATGCTATAATCGCAGCCGTAACCACGTCAATGGCGAACCGGACACCGGCTGAATACCATAGATTGGGTATCGGAAGCCACGTGGGAACCGGAAGATGAGGAATTATGTTAAAGAAGTTCTTACGCATGATCGGGGGGGACCCCGTAAAACGATCGATCGAAGAATATTCCGGATTGGTGGACCAGGTAAACGAGCTGGAACCCCGCTTCGAGCAGTTGAGCGATGAAGAACTGCGCCAGAAGACTGCCGACTTCCGACGCCAGTTGGCCTCGCTCCTGGAGGACGTTACCTCCGAGGATGAACGCTTCAAGATCGAACAAGATTTCCTGGACGAGATCATGCCCGAAGCGTTCGCCATGGTCCGTGAAGCCAGTAAGCGCACCATCGGGCTGCGACACTACGATGTCCAACTGATCGGCGGCGCAGCCCTCCACCAGGGGAAGATTGCGGAAATGCGCACCGGTGAAGGGAAAACCCTGGTGGCTACCCTCCCGGTCTATTTGAATGCGATTACCGGGAACGGCGTACATCTGATCACCGTGAACGACTACCTGGCCCGCCGCGACGCGCGCTGGATGGCCCCCATCTACCATCTCCTGGGCCTTTCAGTCGGGGTTTTGCAGATGGCAGCCCGCACCGAGAACGGCCGCAAAGCGTTTGTCGTCGATCTCGAACGCGAATCTTCGCAGGAGGACCAGCACCAACTGCGCATGGTCCCGCGCGGGGAAGCCTACGCCTGCGACATCACCTACGGCACGAACAGCGAATTCGGCTTCGACTACCTGCGGGATAACATGACCATGCGCCTGGAGGACCGGGTACAGCGCGGGCATTACTATGCCATCATCGATGAGGTCGATAATGTGCTCATCGACGAAGCCCGCACCCCGTTGATCATCTCCGGGCCGGCGCAAGACGAAGCCGAGAATTATATCCGCATGGCCCAGGTGGTCAAACAGCTAAAACCCGAAGACTACGAGATCGACGAGAAGGACCGCACCGTCACCCTCACCGAGTTGGGGGAGACGCACGTCGAAGAGATCCTGGGTATCCCTCTGCGCGATCCCGACCGGCCTGAAGACCTGACTCCCGAACAGGCCCGCCTGCTCGGCTACCTGGAACAGGCGCTGCGCGCCCAGTTCCTGTACCGCAAAAATAAAGACTACCTGGTCCAGGGTGGTAAAGTGGTGATCGTGGACGAATTCACCGGTCGCCTCATGCCAGGCCGCCGCTGGTCCGATGGCCTTCACCAGGCAGTCGAGGCCAAAGAAGGGGTCAAAGTCGAGAGCGAATCGGTCACCTATGCCACCATCACCATCCAGAACTACTTCCGCATGTACAAGAAGCTGGCCGGCATGACCGGTACGGCGTTGACCGAGGCGGAGGAGTTCGACAAGATCTACAAACTGTCGGTGTTGGCCATCCCCACCAACCTCGAGTACCAGGCGGCGCGGGAGGAGTTCAACCTGACCGAACTGGAGGCCAGGGACGAAGAGGGCTACAAGTACAAGTACTACGCCCGCAAAGATGATCCCGAACAAAAACCGGTCTTCTGGAGGCGCAAAGATTATCCGGATGTGGTCTACCGCACCGAAGAAGCGAAGCTGCGCGCCATCGCCAGGGAGATCCTGCGATTCAACACCCTCGGGCGCCCGATCCTGGTCGGTACCACTTCGGTTGAACTCTCGGAGCGTGTCTCCAGCCGCCTGGGCGCCGAGGCGATCCGCCGTCTGGCCCAGGTCATCCTGATCCGCGACTTGTGGATGAACCAGCATGGGTTAGACGAAGACGGGCGGCAGGTCCCCGAGCTCCAATACCTGAACGAACCGATTGAGAAGCTCGATATCGCTTCCATGCGGAAAATGGCCCGCGAACTGGGCATGGCCCTCAACCCGGACGAAGAGACCAACCGCAAGCAGCTCCTGCGGCTGCTCGCCCTGGACCCCGAAGATGAAGAGCTGAACGAAAGGCTGTCTGCCAACCTTCAGGGCGGCATCAAACACGAAGTGCTCAACGCCCGCAAGCACACCGAAGAAAGCCAGATCATCGCCGGCGCCGGCGCATTTGGGGCGGTGACCATCGCCACCAATATGGCCGGCCGCGGCGTAGACATCAAGCTGGGCGGTGAACTCCCAGAAGACACCCTCTCCACCATCAACCGCCTGCTGAGCCGCAAAGTGGAGAACCCCTTCGAACTGACGATGGAGCAGCGGCGCCAGGCGATCCTCGAGATGGACCCCGATGAGTACGGAATTTACGAGGCCGAGGTCCAGGAATTCTTGCAGTACTTGAAGAACATGGATCGGGTCCACCAGTTGGGCGGCCTGCACGTCATCGGCTCCGAGCGTCACGAAGCCCGGCGGATCGATAACCAGTTGCGCGGCCGCGCCGCCCGCCAGGGCGATCCCGGCTCCTCACGCTTCTATCTGTCCATGGAAGACGACCTGATGCGCCTGTTCGGGGGGCAGCAGGCCGATGCCCTGATGCAGCGCATGAAAATCGACGACGCCCTCCCCCTGGAAGTGGGCCTGGTTGGCCGGCTGGTCGAGCAGTCTCAGACCCGGGTGGAAGGCGCGAATTTCGACGTTCGCAAGCACCTGCTCGAATACGATGATGTACTCAACACGCAGCGCTCGAAGATTTACGCCCAACGGAACCGCATCTTCACCAAAGAGGACCTGACCGACGACGTGACCGAAATGCTCCGCACCGAGGTCACCCGCCGGGTGCCGCAAGCCCTGGAAGATGAAGGCGGCCCGTGGAAGCTGCTCGCGTGGTTGGACCAGATCCAACCCCCGGTGATCCTTCCCAACCGGGTTTTTCCCTCCTATACGCTGCGCCTGCTCACCGACCACATCCTGGATGGGCGCCAGAGCCTGGATCCAAAGACAGCCGTGGCCGCCCTGCAGGATGTCGCCCGCAGCTCCCTCCAGGCCGAACAAGAGCACCTGATGAGCACCATCGATGTAATCATCGACCAGACGGCGGAAAAGTTGGACAGCCAGTTGGCTGAGCGGATGGAGTTGGTGGATACTTATCTGGAAGGGCTGGCCGTCGAAGATGAGACCGAAACGCAGGCCCGCCGCCCGACCGATATCGTACAAGCGATGTCGAACGAGCTGCGTATCCCGCTTAAACTCTCGCCCGAACAACAGCGCCAGCTCCGGCATGATCCTGAGGCGGTCTCCGATGCCATTCGCGAACAGGTGGAAACCGTCCTGGTTAGCCAATCTGTCGCTCGCCTGATCGGGTCCGTTGAGCGTCGCCTGGACGACCGACTCGATCTGATCCCTTCTCAGTTGGAGATGGATGACTGGAACCGGCTTGGCGATCAAATACTCGGCGCGGTTGAAAGAGTGTACGACCGCCGCCGGGAACGCTTCCTTGGGGAGAACGGACAGATCACCCGAGAATTGGAGACCGCCATCGCCCGCATGTCTGGGCCGGTCGGCCAGGCGGAGATCACCCGCCTGCTACACAACATGCCCCTGGGCTCCGTAACCACTTTCGATAAAAGGACCCATCGCAGGGTGCTCCAGCGAACGGTTCGCCTGTCCTACACCTACTATGCAGCCCAGTTCATCCAGGGTCGTGAACCGGAGGAGATCGCCGCCGATGTCCTCGATCACCTCGAGCAGGCTCAGGATGCCCTGCAGGAAGCGTGGGGGATGGCAGACTTCTCCCGGATTGCGGGTATGTCGCCGGCTGAATTGGGCGAGGCTCACCAGAAAGCGCTGGTTTCCGCCCTGGGCGAAGAGCGCTACGCGGAAGTGGAAAACCTCCCCCTCCAGCAGCTCTCCTCCGGTGAACGCGAGCTGGTGATCGAAGAGTTGGGCCGCCTGGTGCTGACCAACACCTATCGCCAGCTTATGCTGCGGGTGGTGAGCGAGCTGTGGGTGGATTACCTGACCCAAATGGAAGGCCTGCGAGTCTCCATCGGCCTGGAAGCCTACGGGCAGCGTGACCCCCTGGTCCAGTACAAGAGCCGGGCGTTCGAGCTCTTCCAAAACCTGCTCAGCGATATGCGCCTGGGCGTGATCACCCGCATGTTCACTTACCGGCCCGGCGACCTGAGCCCGATCCAGACCGTGCAGGCAGGTTCTGCGCCCGCAGCGATCCCTGCCCAGGCAGACGGGGGGGCTCCGGCCGAGGCTGGCGATGGGGAAACCCCCTCACCGGCGGGCGAGAAAGAAAAGGAAGCTGTGGTTGAAGCCGCGGCCCAACAGCCTGAGCCTCGGAATGCCAGGCCTCTCGATCGGGGACAGGGCAAAGATAAGGGAGAGAAGATCTCCACCTCCAAGAAACGCCGCCGCAGCCGCCGCTGACCCCCGGCAGACCGGCTTTCAATCAAGGGCTGTGACCCGACTGTGGTTGGGTCACAGCCCTTTTGGCTTCACCCGTCCAACTTTATTGTAAGGTTGCAGAGGGTGAGGTACAACCGCCTTTTATGGTAGGATTATGCATCAACCCCGATGCATTTCCATATCGAAAACAGAGCGGAAACGGCAAATTGGACACGGAAACGACTCTTCGTAAGCCCAACGACATCTTTCATTCACTCCCGAAAGTCGATCTCCACCGCCATCTAGAGGGTTCGCTGCGCCTGCGCACGCTGCTCGAGGTGGGACGCGCTCACGGGCTGGACCTGCCCAATACGAATTTGCTCCGTCACCTGGTCCAGGTCCGTCAAGACGAGCCGTTAACCATCGAAAACTTTCTGTCTAAGTTTCGGACCCTGCGCCTGTTCTACAAGTCTCCGGACGTCATCGGCCGCCTGGCTCGCGAGGCGGTGGTGGATGCCGCCGAGGATAATATCCGTTACCTGGAGCTGCGCTTCACGCCCGCAGCGCTGCAGGCTTCGGAAGGGTTTCCCCTCGGAGAAGTGATGGACTGGGTGATCGCCGGTGTCCGCCAGGCGGAGCAGCAAACCGGCATTACCACCCGCCTGATCGCCAGCGTAAACCGCCATGAAAGCCTGCAGTTAGCAGAAGAAGTGGTGCGGCTGGCTGCTGACCGGATCGATCAGGGGATCGTCGCCGTAGATCTGGCGGGCAACGAAGCCAGCTTTTCCGCCATGATCTTTGCCGGGGTATTTCGCGAAGCGCGCCAGGCCGGCCTGCGTATCACCTGCCATGCCGGAGAATGGGGCGGCCCCGAGAACATTACCGAAGCCATCACCAGCCTGGGCGCGGAACGCATCGGACATGGCGTCCGCGTCCTCCAGGATCCGTCCGTCACCGCTCTGGCTCGTGAGCGGGGCACCGTCTTCGAAGTGTGCATCACCAGCAACTACCAGTCGGGGGTATTCTCCGCCATCGACGTGCATCCTCTCCCCCGCATGCTCGCTCACAGGCTTAAGGTCACGATCAACAGCGATGACCCTCAAATTTCAGACATCCGTTTGAGCGGGGAGTTCAAACTGGCCCACGAAAGCCTGGGCCTCAATTTCGGACAGCTCCACGCCTGTCTCCTGACCGCCGCCAGGGCCGCTTTCCTCCCAACGGAAGAGCGCCAGCGGCTGGAGAATGACCTGACCCGTCATTTCGCCCTTAAATAAAAAACCGGCGACCGCCGGCTATCTGCTTCCTGAAGACATCCTCTCTTCCCATTCTGCCACGCAGGAGCGAATGAGTGCCTGGACTTCTGCGTCGGGCACCTCATCGATGCCTGTGTACTGCTCCAACCCCACCAGCACCACCAGTCCCTTTCCTGGCAGTTCCATCAGCCGGATCCCTTTGTTTTTCAGTTCCGATGCGGCATAAGCCGGGCTCGACAGCCGCTCTTGTAAGATTTCATCGATTTGAGCGGCGATGCTGCGTTCCACCGTCACCTTTTTTACGTCTGTCTGAACCGCTTTCACCAGCAAGTCCACCGGATCCTGCCTGGCCGGTTTCACGACCGGCGGTGCGAGTTCGGCTCGCGTTTCCGGCCGGCTGCCAGGATGGGCCTCACGGCGACCGGCCGGCGATTTCCTCAACCAGGCGGTGAAGTCCTCCGCGGCCTTCTCCAATCGCATCTGCTGGCCTGAGGTCAACTTATCCACCCCTTCGATTCGCTGGCCATCCAGTTCGATCAGCAGACGGTCACCGGTCTTGTCGCGCCATAACCGCACCCCTTCCACCGAGGCGGCATGATCGCCCTCCGGTGGTTGAGCTTTCGCCATTCCACTGTTTCTTAAACTGGCCAACAACACCCCAACCACCAGGCCCACCACCAGGCAAACCAGGCCGATCATGAGAACAGCAGATGGATCGAACATAGCTGGCCTCCTCTATTTTAGGGCGTCCGCGCTTATCCTTCAGGCGCCGGCTGGCATTTCGGACAGTAATGGGTGCCCCTCTGCCCGACCAGAATCCGCTCGATGCGGCTCCCGCACCGGGGGCATTCCAGGCCGGTGCGCTGGTACACCCGGAAGGAATTCTGAAAATCACCGCCGCGGTACACCCAATCGATGCTCGCCCCATGCAGGCGGATCCCTTCCTGCAGCACGGCTCGGATGCTCTCCAGCAAGCGGGCGCTCTGAGCCTCGCTCAGCCGGTCCGAGCGCTCCAGCGGGTGCAGCATGGCCAGGTTCAGCGCCTCGTCTGTGTAAATATTTCCCATCCCGGCGATAAAGCTCTGATCCAGCAGCAGCGGCTTCAGCAGGCGCTTCCGGCCTCGCAGCATGGCGTGGAAGCGCTCCGGGGTGAGCTCCGGGCTGAACGGCTCGGGCCCCAGGATATCCAGCACTTGCGCGGGGTCGTCCACCAGCCACACCCGCCCAAACTTGCGCGCGTCGATGAACGCCAGGCGGATCTCGCCTTCCAGGCTCAGCACCATGCGGTGATGCGGGCCTACCGGGGCCGAGGCGGGTTCCACCAACATATCGCCGCTCATCCGCAGGTGCACGAGCAGGTGATCTCGGGAAAGATGAAAGATTAAGAACTTTCCTCGCCGGCCGATCTCTTCGATCACCTGATCGCGGATCTGCCTGGCGAAGCGTTCTGGGCTGTGGGTCGCCAGGGTCCGGTCCCAGGAAACCCCGGCTTCCAGAATCCGGCGGTCCAATACCGAAGGCCAATCCTCCACGCCGCGGCGCAGGTTGTTGCGTATCGTCTCGACTTCAGGCAGTTCGGGCATCCGTTTCCAATTCTAGCCCGGCCCCTCAGAGCCGGGGATCAGGCTTTTTTTCCGTCCAACAGGGCCGCAACCGCCTGCCAGGGGGAGATTTGGCGCTCTACCAGTCCTGACAATACCTCCCGGTATTGGTCTTCGCTGACCGACCTGCGCCAGCGGGCGACCAGTGCTTCCTTCAAGAGGTGATTTAACTCGGATTGCAGGCGCGAGATCTCTCTCCGCCGCCACTCCCCGGTATCAATCAGGAACTCGCGGTGCTTGCGGATCGTCTCGACCAGTTCGACGATGCCGGTCCCTTCGGTGGCCACCGTCCGCCGGATTGGGGGGATCCACAGCGGCGTATCAGCTTCCGCCGGGGTTTTCTCTTCGTTTCCGCTGGCCCATTTCGCCCGGGCGTGATCTTGGAACTCGCGCCGGGTAGGGTGCGCCAGTTGCAGCATCCCCCGCAGGGCCCGTTCTGTCGCTTCGACCCCATTCCGGTCGGCCTTATTGATCACCAAAACATCAGCGATCTCCATAATCCCGGCTTTAATCGCCTGGATATCGTCACCCAATCCGGGGGCTTCGATCACCAGCGTGGTATGGGCCAGGCGAGCGATGTCCACCTCCGCCTGCCCGGCGCCCACCGTCTCGATCAAAATGATCTCGAACCCGGCAGCATCCAGCACCTGCACCACGCCTGAGGTGGCCGCCGCCAGGCCGCCCAGCGAGCCCCGGGAAGCCATCGAGCGGATGAACACACCCGGGTCACCCGCCAGGTCGCGCATTCTCACCCGGTCGCCCAAAATCGCCCCCCCGCTGAACGGGCTGGAAGGATCGACGGCCACGATGGCTACCGTCGCCGGGGCTTCCCCATTCGACGGCCGGCGGAACTCGCGCGCCAGTTGGTTCACAAGCGAAGATTTCCCCGTTCCCGGGGCGCCCGTTACGCCGATCAGGTGCGCCTGACCGGTATGCGCGAACAGTTGGCTCAGCCCCTCTCGCCCCTCCGGGGTGCCGTTCTCCACCTGTGTAAGCAGCCGGGCGAGCGCCAGCCTTTGGCCGGCAAGGATCGATTCAGCTAACGACATGGAATTCGACTGCTCACTCGTTTACCGGAGAGCTCTGCACGGCCGCCCGGATATCCCGGATGATGTCATCGGTGAGCGTTCCCGGCCCGTAGACGCCTGCCACTCCCATTTCCTTCAGGGGAGGGATATCCTCGTCCGGGATAATCCCACCCAGGAAGACGTGCACGTGCTCCTGCCCGTTCTGGCGCAGCAGTTCCAGCACGCGCGGCGCCAACGCCATGTGCGCTCCGGATAACACCGAGAGCCCCACCACATCCACGTCTTCCTGCAGCGCAGTCTCCGCGATCATTTCCGGCGTCTGCCGCAGACCGGTGTAAATCACTTCCATTCCGGCATCCCGCAGGGCGCGGGCGACCACTTTCGCCCCCCGGTCGTGGCCGTCCAAACCAGGCTTTGCTACCAAAACACGGATCTTTTTCTCTTCCGAAACGTCACTCATAGGTGTCCTTCCATCGTTTTTTGCGTCATATTGCTTACGGTGATTATACCGCAGCCAGAATAGGTGCCGAACCGCCGTACGGTATAATTTAACGGAAGAAGCTCTCAAGGAGGGACGTTGGCCGGTAGCCGGCCTGGTGAGCCAGGCTTCGCCATCCACAGGGGGATTGAGGAGAAAACCTTCTACCCTGGCAATATGCTCGAGCGGGTCGATCGCATCGGTGACCGGTGGCGCGCGGTCATCGGTCCTGTGATCGGTATACAGCCCAGTCTAAGCGCCCTTCAACAGCTATGGCCGAGTTTGTCCGCCGGACTTCGCAACTCTTGATAAAACATCGCCGCCTGGTGATGATTATTCTGCTCACCCTGGGGCTGGTCCTGTTCCTCTCCCTGCTGCCCAGGATCACGGTCCGCTCGATCGTGGAAAGCTTGCTGGCCCAGCGTTTTTTGATTCTGCTGATCTTTTTGTTCACCCTGATCAGCCTCTCTCTGCTCTTCTCCGCCGGGCAGCGTATGGATGCCGGTATATTCCTCTTCTTCAACCTCAAAGGCCGGCGGCCGGATTGGCTGGATTTGACCATGACCGCCATCACCCAACTGGGCAGCGGTTTTCCGGCGCTCAGCGCGGGAGGCCTCTTCTACCTCTCCGGCGACCGCCGCCTGGCCGTCGAGCTGATCCTCGGCACCCTGACCTTGCTGATCAGCGTCGAGACGATCAAAGCGCTGGTCGACCGTTCCCGCCCCTTTATCAAGCTTGAAAATACGCGCCTGGTAGGGTCAAGGGCTCGCGGCCGCTCCTTTCCGAGCGGGCACACTTCTCAGGCTTTTTTTGTCGCTTCGATGTTCATTCACCACTTCGAGCTCAACCTGGGCCCCACCCTGGCGCTCTATGGCCTGGCGGCCCTGGTTGGGTTCACCCGCATCTACCTCGGCGCGCACTACCCGCGCGATGTGCTCGCCGGTGCTGTGCTGGGTGAAGTCTGGGGCCTGCTCGCCGTCCTGATCCGCACGATCTAACCCCCTCACTCCTCCCGTGAAGAAGGTTCGTAGACTCCAACCCGGCCCCGCTCCTGGCGGCTCTCAGCCTCTTCGCCCCGCTCTCGCTCCAGGTCCTCTGTGGTGTAAGGTTCCGCCTCCGGACGGTGCTCTTCCCAGCCTTCTGCTTGCCATCCGCCGGACCGGCGTTCGATGTCGACCGGGTTGTGTGCGTTGAGGGCTTCCACCGCATCCGCCGCCCTTTCCTCGCTCGTCGTGAGCGTCAGCAGCGTGCCGCCGCCTCGCACACCCTCGGCATAAAAGCCGGCATGCTCATCTGGAACCCCGGAATCCACCAGCGCGCCCAACAGCCCGCCGGTCACCGCGCCGATCCCGGCCCCCGCCAGTGTAGCAATCAACGGTCCGGCGGCGATCACCGGACCGATACCGGGGATAGCGAACGAGCCGATCCCCATCATCAAGCCGGTCAGCCCGCCCAGGATACCCCCGGCCGCGGCGCCGCTCGTCACGTGATCTCTTTTCCCTTCCTTCTCATCCACGATGGCCGCATCCGCGTCGTAGCCCACATAATCATCGAGCCCGGAGATTTCCCGGTCTGCATAGGCTTCCCGGTTCAGCCGGCGCGTATCCCGGTGGAGATGGCCGAACTCTCCGCGCAGGTCGTTTGCCACCAGGCTGATGTTCTCCTGCTCGAAACCTCGCCTCTGCAGATCCTCCACGGCGGCCCGGGCGTCTTCAAATTCATCGAACAATGCCACCACAGTTTTCTTCATCATTCCCTCCTATGGTTCCCCCTGTTTATTTCTTTCACATAAAATTATTCTACCATGCACATCCAATTTACTCCCCTCCGCTGCTGTAGAGGCACGGGCCACTGCATGTGAAAGCCGGGCGGCCGCCCGGTTGTTCCACGGGGAAATACCGGCGCCGGTCCGCCCGCTTTCGGATAAAATGGACCCTATGCGCCGGCCCCTCATCCGTTCCCTTCTCTTGCTGCTCATCGCGCTCCTCACTTCCTGCGCCCCGGCCCGGCCATCGCCCTCGCCCGCATCCTCCACCCCCACGTCTGCAGCCACCCCAACCCCCATCCCACCCGAACCGCTGGCTACCACCAAATGGGATGCTACTATCGCTCCCCCATCACCCGCTGCGGTCATCCCGCAGGCCACGCCAACCGCACCCGTCTCACCGGCGCTCTGCTCACCACTGCAGGATATCCCCATCTCCGGGCTAGCGGCGGCGGTCAGCAATCCTTACCACCCACCCCGCCTCGGCTCCGATGACCCTCATCACGGCATCGATTTTGCCGATCGCTCCGGGCCGGAAGGAGCAGCGATCCCCGGCATGCCGGTCCAGGCGGTTCTCTCCGGCGTGGTCGCCTCCCTGACCCAGGATCGCTTTCCGTACGGAAACGCCCTGGTGATCGAAACACCCCTGGAAGCGTTGTCCCCAGCCCTGCTAGAGTCCCTCCAACTTCCCACGCCCCAGCCGGAAGTCACGCCAATATCACTCACCTGCCCCGACCTGGCTGCCCCCATCTGGGAGGGCCAACAAGGTCCATCCCGCCGCTCGCTTTACCTGCTCTACGCCCATCTGCAATCGTCCCCCGCTTTCGAGCCAGGCGACCCGGTTTCCTGCGGCGAGGCCCTGGGCGCAGTGGGAATGAGCGGCAACGCCCTCAACCCCCACCTCCATCTGGAAGTCCGTGTTGGTCCGGCTGGCGCTCGCCTGCCCGCCATGGCCCATTACGATGCCAGCGCCTCCGGCGAGGAGATGGCCTCCTACTGCGCCTGGCGGGTGCGCGGCTTTTTCCAGCTAATCGATCCGCTGAAACTATTCGATCCCCAAATCGAGGCACAGTCCAAGTAATATCGCTCACCTGGTCACCTGACCAGTCGAGATTCCCCCCATCTGACCGATGGCTGAACTGGTTTTTAGGACATTGTCAGCCCAATTTTTTTGCGTTAAAGTAGCACACAGAGGAATGGACAGCATGAATGAAATGGTATTGATCCAGTCAGCGCAGGAAGGCGATCTTAACGCGTTTAACCGCCTGGTCCTGGATTATCAGGATTTGGTTTATCGACATGCGTTCTACTACATGAAAGATGAGGATGCGGCCAGCGATGTGGCGCAGGAGGTCTTCATCAAAGCTTTCCATGCCCTGTCCGGTTTTCGCGGCGGTTCTTTCAAATCCTGGCTGCTGAAGATGACCACCAACGCCGCCTACGATGAGCTGCGACGCAGTAAGCGCCATAACCATCTTCCTTTGTACCCGGTGACAGAGGACGAAGGTGAGATGGATTCCTCTCCGTGGGTGGTCGATCCGGAAGCTCAACCGGAAGTCCAGTTGGAACAAGCTGAAACACAGCAGACTCTGTGGCGGTCGATCCTGGAACTCCCCCAAAAATACCGGGACGTGATCGTCATGGTGGACTTACAAGAGTTGAATTATGACGAGGCTGCCCAGGCGCTTAGCGTACCCGTTGGAACCATTAAGAGCCGCCTGGCTCGTGGGCGGCTGCTCCTGCGCAGCCATCTGCTCCGCCACGGCGGGCAGGCTGGCCTGATCCCCTCCCCCCAAAGCATCTAAAAAGCCCGCGGCGCCGTGGGCTTTTTTGTACCCCATTAATGAACACCTCCCGAATTTAATGTTCGGGAGGTGTTATGTCTTTCTCGGGGTTCTCTCACTCACGCAGCAATTCGACTGCGTTTTCCAATTGGGCGGCTCTCCCCTGCACTGGTACATCCGGGCTCAACCCCTCGTGCCAGATCGTCTTTCCCGAGGGGGTCAGCCAGGCCTTGTAACCGAGCATGAGCGCCGAACGGTCCGCCAGGTAGAAATCCTTCAGCACCGTCCCCGTTCCGAAGGTCCGCTCGCCGACTAAGACCGCCCGCCCGGCCTCCTGTAAGGCCGCCGCAACGATCTCTGCCGAAGATATGGTTTTGTGGTTGATCAGCACCACCAACGGCATGTGTGTGGCCAGGCCTCCCGGCTGCACTTCCCGAGAGCTGACCTCCCCCTTCAGGTTTCGTTCCCGGACAACCACACCTTCACTCAGAAACTGGCTGGTCACCCCCACTGCTTCCCGGACTAACCCGCCGGGGTTATCGCGCAGGTCGAGCACGATGCGCTCCCCTCCCTGCTCCTTCACCTCGCTCAATACCTGTTGCAAGCTTTCAGTCGTCCCAGTTTTGAACAGCCGGATACAGATATAGGCCACATTCGTGTCCTCGACCATTTCCCAACTGACGTTGTCCCCACTACTCGGGCCGACCGTTTCCGTCTCCTGGCTCGCCTCACCCCCTTGATTTGGCCCTTTCTCTCCCCCCAACATTTGCTGCTTCTTCGCCGCCATCTCCGGTGTAAGGAAGCGGCTGTGACCAGTGTCGCCCAGGGCTTCCACCATCCCGCGGATGGCCCCATGAGCCAGTTGCAGATTGTCCAACTCGTCGAAATTGATGTAATTCGAGCGAATAATGCTGTACGCCTCGGTGATCAGTTCGAGGTCCGTTGTGTTCTCAACCCTCGCCTCTGGTGAGGGCCGGAACACGAGGAAATTTTGGGTTTCGCTGAGCTTACCGGCGAAAAAACTGATTGTTAAAGCGAATACGAATAGCAGTGTGCGGCAGAGTGAGCGTCGATCTTTCATATCGTCCAGTCTGGTCCAGCCCAACTACATGGCTGTTGCTTTGATGAATTATTTGTGAAAATTGGAACATCTAATTCTAACCAGACAAGATAAAAAGCGTCCGACGCTTACCCTACAGGTATCCTACGCCGAAATAACAATTTTGTAATATATACTTCTCATACGGTCTGTTCTAACAGCTCATCCAGCCTGTGCAGTACCAAATCGGGGAGCACCTGGCTGTCGTTCAGGTCTTCCGCCCGGGTGACTCCGGTCAGCACCACGGCTGTCAGCATCCCGGCCTCCCGCCCCATGCGGATGTCGGTCTCTAAACGGTCGCCCGTCATCAGGCACCGGTCAGCTTGCAGGCCAAGGCACTCTAGCGCCATTTCCAGGATCAGCCCGGAGGGTTTCCCGGCGACCAGTTCCAGCTTCCGGCCGGTGATATGTTCCAGGCCGGCTACCGTCAGCCCGGCGTCTGGGATCGCTCCTTCCGGCATAGGGCAAGCCTTATCCGTGTTGGTCGCGTAGAAATGCGCCCCCCGCATCAACGCCTGGTAAGCGGTGTTCAACTTGCGGTAATCCAGGGTGCGGTCGAAGGCCACAATCACCGCATCGATCCCTTCTGCGTCCACTACATCCTTTGGATCCAGATCCCAGCGATCTTCGACCAGCTTCAGCCCATGGCTGCGTAATTCTTCTCGCAGTTCTTCCTCCCCAATCACATAGTAATTGAGGTGAGGTTGGCGCAGTCTCAGATAACGCCCCAGCACATAGGCCGAGGTAATCACATCTTTTGCCTCCGCCGGAATCCCCAGGCAAGACAGTTTCTCGGCATAGGCCTGCCGCGATTCCAGGGGTTTGTTGCTCACAAACAGCACCTGCTTTCCCCGCTGTCGCAGGCCGGCAATGGTTTCCACTGCCCCAGGCAAGGCCCTGTCGCCCAGGTAAATGGTACCGTCTAAATCAAAGATAAATCCGTCAACTCTATTTTTCTTCATTGAACGCAACCCTTGGATCAGGCATTTCGGTAAGAGGACTTATAGAATCATAAGGGGCGGGGCAGAAATTCCAACGAAAAGTCCCCGGCCTTAACTGCAGCCGGTAGAACTGCGTGGGAGTCTGTGTGGTGATCTGCAGAGTATAAAACATCGACAACAAGCTGAAATTAGAACAGCATAGACCTCCCACACTCCCTGGGTGGGAAAGCTATGCTGTCAATTCGCCGGACGGGAGAACGCTCAATGACCCTTCCCGAGGAGGTGGATTAGGCGGTGAGTATCCGCGCAGAATTATAGATTGTTCGGAAATGTTTGTCAATGAATGTTTTCGTTCGATTTTGATACGATTGGTTTTTTTCTTGCTTCCATTGTAGAATTAGGAAAGCCGGTCTTAGCCATTTATCGCTATTCCGGCGCCCCGACCGCCCGCTGTGCCACCTTTCAGGAGAGCGAATGCCCGCTAGCGTCTACCTTTCGCCCACGCTCGAAGCAGCCCTGTCTCACGCCCGGTCGTCCATTGAAGCGCAAAAACGCCTCGGCCCGTTCACCCCTGTCCACCTGCTGCTGCCCGGTTCGGGTGCCATCCGGGCGGTCCGCCGCCGGCTGGGCAGCACCATCGGCGTCCGCCTGCACCAGTTCTATGCGCTTGGCCAGGCTGTGCTGGAAGCCGCCGGGGTCCGCGTTCACCAGCTCGGCGACACCGCCGCCCGGCGCATTATCCACCAGCTGCTAGGCCAGATGCAGGCCAGCGGCGAGCTGACCACCTTCTCGGCTGCCTGGGATAAGCCCGGTTTCAATCAGGTAATCCTCGATTGGCTGCGCGAGATGAAAAGCCAGGGGATCACCCCCGAGGAGGTGCGCGACCACCCGCTGAACACCGGAGTCGAGCGGGACCGCCAATTGGCGGAAATATACGCTCGTTACCAGGCCTTCCTGCTCGAGCGCGACCTGGTTGATGCCGATGGCCTGCTGTGGCTGGCGGCCGAGGCCCTCGAGCAGGACTTGGATCTGTTCCGGTCCGTGGGGAGTTTCATGGCACTTGGCTTCGACCACTACAACCCGGTTCAAGTGCGCATCCTGAGAGCCCTCTCCGCCCGCTTCGCCCACTTCATCGTCTATCTGCCCTACGATGCCGCCCGGCCCCGGGATTCCCTGGCCCTCACCCGTTTGGATCAAACTCGCCGGCTGCTGGAAGCTGAACTGAACCTGGCGGTAAAAGTATTGCCCTCCCACCGGCAAGGCCCTCCCGGGCTCGATCACCTTCGCCGCACCCTATTCGAGCCGGGAGGCATTCAGCCCGCCGCACAAACCGGGGGAGTGAGCCTGATCGAGGCCCCTTCGAGGGAGGTCGAGGTCCGCCAGGCGCTGAAGCAGGTCAAGCGCCTCCTGCTCTCCGGTGTGCCGGCCGAAGAAATAGCCATCCTGGCCCCCCGTCCTGCCGTATACCAGCGCCTGGTCGAAACCATCGCCGGGGAATATGGCCTCCCGGTTGAGGTCGAGAGCCGCCTGCTCGCCAACCCGGCGATGGCTGCCCTGACCAACTTGCTCGACCTCTACCCGGATTTCCCCTGGCGTTCCACCCTGGACGCCCTCCGTTCGCCATACATCCGCCAATCCTGGCTTACCCTCGAACAGGTCGACCAGTTAGAGCGTCTCAGCCGGGAGCGGCCCGTCATCCAGGGCTGGGACCAGTGGCGGTTTGCCCTGCAGCCGGTCGAGCCACCCCCCGGTGACCTGGAAGCCATCGACCTGCAGGTCGCCGACCTCGGCCCGCCTCGCCTGGCCACCCTGCTCCCCCCCGAGGAGCTGAAGGCTATTGAACAGGGTCTGGCCGCATTCTTTCAACACCTGGCCCCGCCCACCGCAGCCACCCACCGTGAGTACACGCTCTGGCTTCAGGAAGCGATCCTTGGGCTGGCCCCGGCCGCTGAAGAAGTAGATGAGGCCGGGGCACATGATGCCGAGGCCGAGGCCCCGGCGCCTGAGCTGCCGCCGAACCTGGGCCTGATCACCGCCTGCCTGGAAGGGCCGTACGCCAACCGCGACATGGGTGCCCTGTGGTTGGCGCTGCGCTGCCTGCGCGGGCTGGTCAGCGCTGCAGAACTCGCCCCGCCATCGCCGGACGGGCGCATCCCCTGGGCCGTGTACCGCAGCGAAGTCTTGCAGGTATGGTCGGCCGCCTGTATTCCGCCGGACCCCGGCGCCGGACGGGTGACCTTTGCCTCGCTCGAATCTGGCCGCTGGGAGAGCCCGGCGCATCTCTTCGTCCTCGGGCTATCTGAAGGGGAGTTCCCCCACCTGCCCGCCCCCGACGCCCTGTACGCCCCCCAAGAACGCCTGGCGCATCCCCTGCCCCTCATCCGGCCTGACCCTGGCGAAGACGCCTCGCTCTGGTGGCAGGTGATCAGCAACTGCCGCGACTCGCTCACTCTCCTCCGTCCCCGCCTGGACGAAAGCGGCGTGATTTGGATCCCCTCCCCCTACTGGGACGAGGTCACCCAGCGCCTGCCCGATCTGCGCCCGGAGGTGATCCCCATCGCCGCGCTGCCTGCCCCGGGCGACGCGGCCAGCCTGGCTGAGCTGCTGCTCGCTCTGGCACAGTCGGGGGGCCAGGCGCCTCCTGAACTCGCCCGCACCTGGCAGGCGGTTCAGACCGGGGGCGAGCTCATCCGCCTGCGCCGGAGTTGGGATCCGCTGCCCCCATATGAAGGCATTTTTCAGGCGGAAGACCTGCGCCAGGCGCTCGGGCAGCGCTTCGGCCCCGGCTCCAATTGGAGCGCCTCCCGCCTCAACAACTTTGGCTCCTGCCCTTACAGGTTTTTTGCCACCTATGTCCTGGACCTGCAAGACAGCCCCGATCCCGATGAAGGGTTGGATGCAATTACCCGCGGCCAAATCCTGCATGCGCTTCTCGAGGCTCTCTACCGCCGCCTGACCGCCGAAAATCTGTCCCCTTGCCTCCCCAACCAGGAGGCGGTGCTGGCTCATCTGGATGCCTGCTGCGACGAACTCTTCCCCCGCGCCCCCGAGCGCTACGGTTTTCGCCCGGGCGCGCTGTGGCGCTACGAACAGGCCGAACTTCGCCGCCAGCTCCACGCTCTGATCGCCTGGGAGTGCAGCCAGAACGGAGAAGCCCCACGCTTCCTCCCCTATCGCCAGGAGCTGCGCTTCGGAATCAACCCCAGCCCGCTGCCCGGTCTGCGCATCCCCTTGCCGGGGGGCGGGTCCTTCCGCTTCCACGGCATTATCGACCGTATCGACCGCGACGCGCAGGGCCGCCTGCGCCTGCTGGATTACAAGAGCGGCGCCACCACCTACGACCAGAAGGACATCCTCCGCGGCCAGGCTTTTCAGGTCGCTCTGTATGCCCTGGCAACCGAGGCCCTGCTGGACCAGGCCCAGGTGACCGAAAGCGCCTACCTGCACATCCCGGCCAGGCGGCTCAGCGGAGATTTACATTTCTCCCAGGGGGCATCCCAGGATGAAACCGTACAGTCCGCCGCCGCGCTGGCCGCCGCCTATGTGGATCAGGCCGGGAGGGGAATTTTCCCCACCGCCCCCTCCCCGCTTCCTTCAGGCCAACTGCCCTGCGCCTCCACCTGCGGCTTCGCCGCCCTGTGCCGGGTAGACCGCCACGCCATCGCCAAAGGGCGCCGCCTCTCCCCGGCCCTTCCCCCGGAGGATTCTGCGAATGATTGAACCTTTGCCCGAACAGCGCACCGCCATACAGACCACGGACCGGGCTGTAATCGTCCAGGCCGGGGCCGGCACAGGGAAGACCTGGGTGCTGGTCCAGCGTTTCCTATACCTGCTGGAACAGAATCCCGGCTGGCCGATCGACAGCCTGGTCGCCGTGACCTTCACCGAGAAAGCCGCCCGCGAGATGCGCAACCGCATCCGCCAGCGGGTGGAGGAGGCCGCCCTCCACGCCCCGCCCGTTTCCCCCTGGCATCGCCGCCGCCGCGAGTTGGATCGCCTACAGGTGGGCACCATCCACAGCCTGTGCGCCCGTATCCTGCGCGAAAACGCTATCAGCGCCGGGTTGGACCCCTATTTCAGCGTGCTGGACGAACAGGAGGCCGGGCTGCTCCAGGAACAGGCCGTCCGCGAGGCCCTGGGCGAGCTGGCCCGCTCCAGTGAAGGGCAAGAACCCGGCTGCCTGCGCCTGCTGGCCTCGATCCGGGTGCGCGACCTGCACCTGCAGCTCGAGAGCATGCTCGCCCGGCGAGGCACGCTGCACCGCCTGTTCCAGCGCCTGCCTTCAGCCCCTGAACTGCTCGCCTGGTGGGATGAACAGATGGATCACTCCCGCCGCCAGGCCTGGGAACAGCAGCTCTCACGCAAGCCCGAGCTCAGTTCCCTCCTCACCCACCTGGCGGGGATACCGATCCTGGACGATGGGGATAAGCTGGCCCCCTCCGTCCAGCGCGCCCAGGCCGGCTGCCGGGCGGCCCAGAGCGGCGACCTGGCCCAGGCTTTCGCTTGCTGGCAGGAGTTCGACTTGCGGGGCGGGAAGAAAGACGCATGGGGTGGAGAGGCCGCCCTCAAAGAATTGAAGGACGGACTGAAATCCTTTCGTGAGGCAGCCAAAGCCGTGGACGCCCTGGGCTGTGCCCGCCGTCCGGGCCCTCTGGACGCTCATGCTGCCGAGACCCTCCAATGGTGGCAGGAGCTGTGGGAGCGGGTAGAGGGGCGCTATGCTCGCCTGAAGGCCGAGCGAAACGCCCTGGATTTCGACGACCTGGAGCTGCTCACCGCCAACCTGCTGGCCGCCGGGACCTCGGCTGGCGCCGCTCCATCCGACCGCCTGCGCCTCTTTTTGCAGGGGATCAACCACCTCATGGTGGACGAGTTCCAGGACACCAACCCCATCCAGCAGGAGATCGTCTATGCGCTGGCCCATCCGTCCGACCCAGGCCGCTTATTCGTGGTGGGCGATGCCAAGCAAAGCATCTACCGCTTCCGCCAGGCGCAGGTCAGCACGTTCAATCGCACCGCTGAAGATATCTCCCTCGCCACCGGCTGCCCGCCAGTGGCCCTGCAGCACTCCTTCCGCACCCACCAGCCCCTGGTCCAGGCCCTCAATGCGCTCTTCGAGCATGTGCTCCGACCCCAGGGCGAAACCCACCAGCCGTATGAAGCACCCCCCGGCCCGCTGACCGCAGAGCGCAGCGCCCCGCCCCTTCAGCCTGTAGCCCCCGCTCCGGTGGAAATTTACCTGCTCCCCCAGGAAAGCCTTTCCGGAAGCCCGCTGAGCGCCGAAGAGGCACGGCTCTTCGAGGCCCGGCTGCTCGCGCAGCGCTTGCTGGAGCTACACTCCGCCGGCTTTCTGGTCTGGGACCGGAGGCTGGAGGCCGAACGCCCCTTCCGCTTCGACGACGCCGCCATTCTATTCCGGGCCACAACCACCCTGCCCTTGTATGAAGAGCAGTTCAAAACCGCCGGTCTCCCGTATCTCACCGTCAGCGGGCGGGGCTACTACGACCGCCCTGAGATCCAGGACTTGCTGGCCCTGCTCTCCAGCCTTTACAACCCGGCCGATGATCTCAACCTGGCCACTGCCCTGCGCTCACCCCTGTTCAATCTGAGCGATGAAACCCTCTTCCGGCTGCGCTGGCTTTCGCCAAAAACTGAAGACGGCCCAGACGCCCATGGCCCGGTCCCTTACCACCTGGCGCTGGGATCTCCGCCTCCCACCTCCCAGCCGGAGCAGGTGGCCTTTGCCGCCGAGACCTTCAGCGCCCTGCTTGCGGCGACCGGGCGGGTCGACACCTGGCGCCTGCTGCGGATGGCCCTGGATCTCACCGGTTATGAAGCCACCCTGGCCCTGAGCGACCGCCTCCGCTCCGGCGGAGGGCGCCAGTGGAACAACGTGCAGAAGCTGCTTGACATGGCCCGCCAGCACAGCAGCGAGAGCCTGTCCGCCTTCCTGCGCCGGGTGCAAGACCTGCGCTCCCGGGAAGCGCGCGAAGGAGAAGCCCTGGCAGCCGCCCCGGAGAGCGGCGCGGTGCAGCTCATGTCGATCCACGCCGCCAAGGGCCTGGAGTTCCCGGTGGTCGCCGTGGCCGATCTCGGGCGGACCTTGCGCCGTTCGGGCGAACCTTCCCGCCTGCTGGCCGATCCGCTGTTTGGCCTGGTCCCGATGTTCCGCGATGAGAACGGCGACTGGCAGAAGCCGGAGAGCTATCGGTGGGCGGAGGGCCTGAACGGCCAGATGGAGGACGCCGAGAACAAACGCCTGCTGTATGTCGCCTGCACCCGCGCCGCCGACCTGCTCATTCTCTCCGGCCGTTCAGCCGGGCGTGGGCGCTCCTGGATCGACGAAATCCAGTCCGCCTGGGAGATCCCCACGAACGATCAGCCTGAGGAACTCATCGACCGGGGCGGTTATTCGCTGCGCCTGCTTCGCCCGGCTTACCAACCCGCCACAAGCCAAGCGTCCCCCCAGGGGAGCGAACCCCAGCCCATCAGCGAAGCGCCCCTGGTAGAAATCCCACCCCTCGCCCGTCCCGTCCCGCCGGATCGCCGCCCGCCTGCGCTGGCGGTCACCGATCTTGTCCGGCGGCTTGAAACCCAGGAAGAGGAATCCCTCCCCGCCCTGCGCCCTATAGCCGGGTCAAAACCTGGAGAGCCCTCAGCTCACCGGCCATCGGCTGCCGCATTGGGCCGGATGGTGCACCGGACCCTGGCCAATTGGGCCTGTCTGAGCCAGGCGGACGATCAGCTTGGCTGCCAGCTTGAGATCTATGCGCACCAGGAGGGCATCCTTCATCCTGATGCCGTACGATACGCTGTCCTCCGCACACAGCGCATGCTCTCTGGCCTGCGCCGTTCACCCCTCTTTGCCGCGATTCAAGCCGCCTCGCAGCGCCATTTCGAGCTGCCCTTCACCCTGGAGAGCTCCCTGGGCACCCTGCAGGGTGTGATCGATCTGCTCTTCCAGGATTCTCATGGCGAGTGGCGGCTGATCGAATGGAAGACGGAATGGGTCCAGGCCGGGCAGATCGAACATCACGCACAAGAGCACCTGCTTCAAATGGCGGCCTATGCCCAGGCCGCGCGCCATATCTTGGGAATTGAGCCCCGGGTATCCGTCTGCTTCCTGGCTGCCGGGGCTGCCTGTGTAGACTACTCCCCCGCCCGCCTCGCTTCCGGCTGGCAGGAGCTGATGGGTGAAACTCGGCTTACTGCTTTAAGAAAGCCATAGCGGGTGAAGCCCGTGGCTTTCTTAAAACCTTCAGCCTGCCTTACGACTCGTAGAAAGCCGTAGTGGGTGAAGGTCGTCAAGAGTCACAAACACAAATCTCGTGCTAAAATTGGTTGGTAAGGGATACCTGGAGATCAACCTGGTTTGCACAACGCAACGAGTGACTGCATGGTTATGACCCTCGAACTGGACCGCCTGCGGCTGGCGTGGGAAAGTTATGTTGTCAGCCGCACGATCGCGCCGGAAGTTGACCCGCATATCGCCGCATCCTGGCATCGCTGCTGGGGATATCTAAGCCCGTTCCAAACCGTCCGCCTCAGCCCGCTGAGCCCCAACAACTTGCTTTCTGCGCAAGTCGCAAACTTCGACTTGATCTCTGTCGCGCGTCCGGTGATGGAGGACAGCTACCAGTATCTGGAGAACAGCGGCATAGCCTTCGTCCTGGTTAACAGTGCCGGCTATGTGCTCGATATCCTGGGCGATGCCGACATGCTGGAGAAAGCAGCCGGCCTGGGCATTCGCACCGGCTCTCTGCTCTCGGAATCAGCCATGGGCACCAACGCCTTTGCGCTCGCCCTGGTCGAGCGCATCCCCCAGCGGGTTGTCGGGTGCGAGCATTATTTGAGCCAGTTCCATTCCATCGCCGGGACCGCGGCCCCCATCTTCGACCTCACCGGCCGACCTCTCGGCGCAGTCGGCCTGTTGACCCGGGCGAGTGACTACTTGCACCCGTACCTGAGTATCGCCGTGGCTGTGTCGCGCGCCATCGAGGGGCAGCGCCAATCCGACCAACTCCTCGCCGAACAAAACCGCCAGCTCACCACCATCACCGCCGTATTGGATACCATCTCGGAAGGGATCCTGGTCTGGAATCCAGACCGGGTCCTGATCCACATCAACTCAGCCGCGGCCAGGCTGCTCGATACCCCGGTAAACGGGCTGGTCGGGCGCCGGGTTGGGGAGTTTTTCTCCTTCCCCGACTTCCTCCTAGAAGCGGTTGAAAAGCGAGAACCGCTGAGCGACATCGACTCGTACCTGATCTTCAAGCAGCAAACCTACAACTGCATTCTCAGCCTGCGCTTTGCCGGAAACAGCAGCAGCCCGGAGTGGACGATCATCGCCTTCCGCCAGGTGCAAGATGTGAACAACCTGCTCCAGCGCCACTTTGGATCTCAAGCGTATCTAACCCTGGAGGATATTGTCGGCGAGTCGACCGCTATCCGTCGTGTCCGCCGCCTGGCCGAATCGGCCGCGGATGCCCGAGCCAGCATCCTCATCCTGGGCGAAAGCGGGACAGGGAAAAATGCGCTGGCCCGCGCCATCCAGTACAAGAGCCCGCGCCGCGACCTCCCCTTCATCATCTTTGCCTGCGCTTCCATCCCCAACCAACTCATCACCCGCGAACTGCTCGGTTTTGAAAGCGGTTATTCCGAGCAGTATAAATACGGCCGCCCGAGCAAATTCGAGCTCGCCCAGGGCGGGACGCTCTTTTTCCAGGATGTGGATTATCTCCCCCTCGAGGCGCAGGCGGTGCTGCTGGACGTCCTCGAGCTGCACCTGGTCAACCGCCTGGGCAGCATCCGTCCGATCCCGGTCGATGTGCGCATCATCGCCGCCTCTTCCGCCGATATGGATAAGCTGGTCGAACAGGGCGCCTTCCGCTCCGACCTGTATTACCGCCTGAGTTCGTTCAAGATCACCATTCCTCCTTTGCGCGAGCGGCCGCGCGATATCCCCCTGTTGGTCGACCGCATTCTCGAGCGTCTCAGCCAGCAAACGGGCCACCCCCTCAGTATGGCCCCGGGGGTCTTAGACCTGCTCAAGCGCTATTCCTGGCCCGGCAATATCCGCCAGCTCGAATCGGTCCTCTATCAGGCTGCCATGCAGACCGACCAATCGGGCATCATCAGCCAGGCGCACCTGCCTCCTTCGATCACCAATCCGATGGACCTGGATTTTCCTCTATCTCTCAACCCATTCCCCACCAGCTTCGTCGAAATCGAGCGCGATGCGTTGATTCGCGCCGCGAAACTGTGCGGTGGGAATGTCACCCAAATGGCCCGGGTTCTGGGCCTGGGGCGCACGACCGTGTGGCGAAAGCTGAAAGAACACAACCTGGCAGTTGAGGAATTCCGCTAAAATCGTGTGTTTCAATTTGAAACACCCCTTCTCTTTTATGTTCCGAGTTGAAACAAAAACCGGCCTAACCTTTGACAAATTCTGCGGGTTGACTCCATAATAAACCTAGTGCTATTTCCGGTTCAGGATTGAATATCCATCTTGCCTGTTCTCACGCCGTAGTGGATCATTGAAGAGCGTGCAGAACTTCCAAACAATCAATCCATCATAGCTTGCACAGCCTGTAATGCAGGGAGACTACTCCCGGGGACGGATCTTCTCCACCGGTCCTGATTGCCCTGCCTATCGGGTTGTAAAGGAGGTGATGTGTTGTATCGAGTTGGAGCAAGACAACTCACGGCGGTCCTTTATCCCATGGAACGACCGTGCTGCGCGGCTCCAGCCAGGACAAACGGATCAAATAATACTCTCTCTACCCTAACCCCTCGAAACATTTTCTATCATTATTCAGTTCCAATAAGGAGAAGGATATGAATCAGAGAAGTTTGACCAAGGAGTTGATCGGTGAAGTCTTTGGGACTTTCATTCTGATCCTCTTAGGTGATGGTGTGGTCGCCAATGTGGGCCTGGCCCCCCGTCTGGCTGGAACAGCCTACAACTGGAACACGATCACCATCGGCTGGGCTTTCGCGGTAATCATCGCCGTCTACGTCTCAGCCGGCGTCTCTGGCGCGCACTTGAATCCCGCCGTGACCTTGGGCCTGGCAGCCAAGCGCGGCTTCCCGTGGGGTAAGGTTCTCCCCTATGTGGTTGCCCAGATGATCGGCGCCTTCCTGGGTGCTTTAGCCGTCTTCTTGATCTACCAGGACGGCCTGCGAGCCGCCGGTATGCCCAACGTCTGGTCCACCGGCCCAGGCTCGGTCTTTGGCCAGGCATGGTGGGGCGCAGCGAGCGCAGATGCCGCTGGTGGATACAGCCTGCTAACCGCCGTTATTGCAGAAATCTTCGGTACGATGGTGCTGATGTGGGGCATCCTTGCCTCCGGTGACTCCCGCAACACCGGCCTGATGCACAACCTTGGCCCATTCCTGGTCGGCGGCGCCGTCCTGGCGGTCGGTCTCTCCCTGGGCGGCCCCAGCGGCTACTCCATCAACCCCGCTCGTGACCTCGGCCCCCGCATCCTGGGCGCGATCGTTGGCACCCAAAATCTGTTCGATCCTCAGTTCTACTGGTTAATCGCTCCGGTCATCGCGCCATTGATCGGCGGCGTGCTCGGAGTCTTCGTCTACGACTGGTTTGTGACCCCCAATCTGCCGGAACCCAGCCCCGTCACCTCCAAGGCTACTACGGGCGACTAACCAAGGCCTGGCATCTTTGCCAGCGTTTGAATGTTGAAGGAAGGTGACCGATGAAAAAACTCATCAACCAGCCCGATGACGTAGTTCGCGAATCTCTGGAAGGGATCGCCCTGGCTCATCCGGACCTGGTTCGGGTTCACTTCGATCCGAACTACATCGTCCGCGCCGACGCTCCCGTTCAGGGAAAGGTCGGAATCGTCTCGGGCGGTGGGTCCGGGCATGAGCCTATGCACGGCGGTTTTGTCGGGCTGGGCATGCTGGATGCAGCCTGCCCCGGCGCGGTGTTCACCTCACCCACGCCTGATCAAATGCTGGAAGCTACCAAGGCGGTAAACGGCGGTAAAGGCGTAGTCCATATCGTCAAGAACTACACTGGCGACATCATGAACTTCGAAATGGCCGCCGAGCTGGCTAAGGCAGAGGGCATCGATGTCGAGAGCGTGGTGATCGATGATGACGTCGCAGTTCAGGACAGTCTCTACACCGCAGGGCGACGAGGCGTCGGCAGCACCGTTCTGGCTGAAAAGCTGAGCGGAGCCGCCGCCGAAGAAGGCTGCGAACTCCAGGAAGTCGCAGATGTGGTCCGCAAAGTGAAGGAATGGGGCCGGAGTATGGGGATGGCCCTCACTTCCTGCACGGTTCCCCACGTCGGCAAACCCACCTTCGACCTCCCCGAGAACGAGATGGAGATCGGGATCGGGATCCATGGTGAGCCGGGCCGCGTTCGTATGCCGCTGAAATCCGCCGATGAGATCGTCGAAATGCTCATGGAGCCGGTCATCAAAGACATCCCCTACAAGTCGGGCGATGAGGTGCTCTTGTTCGTAAACGGTATGGGCGGCACCCCCCTGATCGAACTCTATATCGTTTACCGCAAGGCCCACGAGATCGCCACCCGCCACGGCTTGAAGGTGGTTCGCAATCTGGTTGGCTCCTACATCACCAGCCTGGAGATGGCAGGGACCTCCATCACCCTGCTCAAGCTGGATGAGCAGTTAACCCGCCTGTGGGACGCGCCGGTGAAGACCCCCGGTCTGCGTTGGGGTGTCTAACCCGGGCGGTTCAAGGCACTGACAGGGTAGGTGCGGCGGAGCGCGCACCCCATAATGCTTCGCCTGGACTGGATTTGTCCCCCGCTTCGCCGCCCTACCCCGTTCTTCGCAAACACCTATGACCATCACTCGTGATCATGTCCTGGATTGGATAAAAGCCTGTGCAGCCGTGCTGGCGGAAAACCGCGAGTACCTCATCCAGCTCGACGCCGCCATCGGCGATGCCGATCACGGCGCCAACATGGATCGCGGTTTCAAAGCAGTGCTGTCGAAGATGCCCGAGTTGGAGAATAAAGACATCGGCACAATCTTCAAGACGGTTGGGATGACTCTGCTCTCAACCGTGGGTGGGGCCGGAGGGCCGCTTTACGGAACTTTCTTCCTCCAGGCCGGCATGAAAACTTCCGGCAAAATGGAGCTCACCCTCGCCGATTGGGCCGCAGCCCTCGAAGCCGCTACCAACGGCGTCATCATGCGTGGAAAAGCGGAACTGGGCGATAAGACCATGGTAGATGCCCTCACCCCCGCCGTGACCGCCCTCAAGCAAGCGGTTGAGGAAAACCAACCGCTCGCTCTCGCTCTCCAGGCTTCAGCCGAAGCAGCGAAGCGCGGCATGCAGGCCACCACCCCACTGGTGGCTCGCAAAGGCCGGGCCAGCTATCTGGGTGAGCGCAGCGCCGGTCATCAAGATCCCGGCGCCACCTCATCCTATCTGCTCCTCGACGCCGCTTCGAATGTCTGGACGAATGGATAGTCGTTTCCGCCTTTCCTGGCCTGAAGCGGTTTCCGAATCCGGCTGGCACAGCTTGTATACCAATTCTGAACCCCAATAACCCTTTCATCTTTTCAGGAGGCATAAGAACATGGCTAAGTATGTAGCAGCAGTTGATCAGGGCACGACCAGCACTCGCTGTATGATCTTCGACCACAGCGGTAAAGTGATCAGCATCGCCCAGAAGGAACACGAGCAGATCTACCCCCGCCCGGGTTGGGTCGAGCACGATGCCATGGAGATCTGGCAGCGGACTCAGGAAGTCATCCGCGAGGCCGTCCAGAAGTCTGGCGCAGTTGCCGGTGACATCGCCGCGGTTGGCGTCACCAACCAGCGCGAGACGACCGTTGTCTGGGACCGCCGCACCGGCAAGCCCTACTACAACGCTATCGTCTGGCAGGACACCCGCACCAAAGAGATCATCGATGAATTCGGCAAAGATGGTGGGCAGGATCGCTTCCGCCCCAAAGTGGGTCTGCCCCTGGCGACCTACTTCTCCGGCCCCAAGATTAAATGGATCCTGGATAACGTGGAAGGTGTGCGCGCCGCCGCTGAACGGGGCGACGCCATTTTCGGCAATATCGACACCTGGGAGATCTGGTGGCTCACCGGCGGTCCCGATGGCGGCAGCCATGTGACCGACGTCTCCAACGCTTCCCGCACCATGCTCATGAACCTGGAGACGCTGGACTGGGATCAGGAAATCCTGGATATCATGGGCATTCCGCGCGCCATGCTGCCCCGGATTGTCCCCTCCAGCGACCCCAATACCTGGGGCACCACCCTCGCGAACGGGCCCTTCGGCGAGAAGATCCCCGTCTGCGGTGACCTGGGTGACCAGCAAGCGGCTCTGGTCGGCCAGACCTGCTTCAGCACCGGCGAAGCCAAGAACACCTACGGCACCGGCTGCTTTATGCTGATCAACACCGGCACGGAACCGATCCCCTCCAAGTCTGGCCTGCTCACCACCCTGGGCTACAAGTTCGGCGATCAGCCCGCCGTCTACTGCCTCGAAGGCTCCATCGCCATCACCGGGGCCCTGGTCCAATGGCTGCGGGACAACCTCAATATGATTGAGAAATCCCCCGAGATCGAAGACCTGGCCAAGACCGTGGAAGACAACGGCGGCATCTACTTCGTGCCCGCCTTCTCGGGCCTGTTCGCGCCCTACTGGCGCAGCGACGCCCGCGGCGTGATCGTTGGGCTCACCCGCTTCATCAACAAGGGCCACATCGCCCGCGCCACCCTCGAAGCCACCGCTTTCCAGACCCGCGAAGTGCTGGACGCGATGGAGAAGGACTCCGGGGTACAATTGAAGGCGCTCAAGGTGGATGGCGGCATGGTCTTCAACGAGCTGCTGATGCAGTTCCAGGCCGACATCCTCAACGTGCCCGTCGTCCGCCCGCAGGTCTCCGAGACGACCTCCCTCGGCGCGGCCTACGCCGCCGGCCTGGCTGTTGGCTTCTGGGACAACCTGGATGACCTGCGCGCCAACTGGCTCATCGACAAGACCTGGGAGCCGAAGATGGACGAAGGCGAGCGCGAGAAGCTGTACGCCGGCTGGAAGAAAGCCGTCACCCGCTCCTTCGACTGGGTCGAATAGGCGAATCTGTCTCCACCTGTCAGGGGCCGGCAGACCGGCCCCTGATAGCCTCATAAGAGGTACCCATGCGGCGCACCCCTGAACTTTGCATGGGTGCGCCGCTCGCTCGATTAAGGGTTGCCTGATGGCGAAAAAACCTGGAAAACGAAAAGAAAAGAAGCAGGCGAATCGGGCATCGTCTCAAAACGCTGTGGGACCATGGATCTCGATGCGAGTCGGCGTCATCGTCATTTCTATCACCAGTGTGGTTATGGCGGTGCTCACCGCGTACCAGGCCATTCCGCTCAAAGGTGTGGTTGATGGGATTCTTTACGGATTGCTTTTCGGCGGGATGATATGGATCGTTTTCTTCGGCTTCATCCTCTTCAACCGCTTCCTCAGGCGGTGAACCCGGTCCTTCAAGATGATTCCACCTGGGAAGACCTCTGGTCGCCCTACGACCAGCCCACCTATCAGGCGGTGCTGAATTACCTGCGACCTGCAGATATCGTGCTCGACATTGGGGCCGGAGATTTGCGGTTATCCCGGCAGATGGCTGCTTCGGTCCAACAGGTATTCGCCGTGGAGCGCCGGGAAGAAGTCCTCCGTCTGCTGAGCCTGGCTGATTATCTCGGCCTGCCGTCGAACCTGGTGGTCATCGTCGCAGACGCCCGTTGGTTATCCTTTCCGCCCGATATCACCACCGGCGTCCTGCTGATGCGCCACTGCACTCACTTCCGCCTGTATGCGGAAAAGTTGTTGGACTGCGGTTGTTCTCGCCTGATCACCAATGCCCGCTGGCGTATGGGGGTGGAAATGGTCGATCTGCAGGCGCCCAGGCAGGATTTCTCAGCGGTGGAGATGGGCTGGTATGCCTGCTGGTGTGGCGCGGTTGGCTTTAAGCCCGGCCCGCCCGAGCGTCTGAATCCGGAGACGGAGGCCATCATCCATGAAGTGAGCGCCTGCCCGCGGTGCTCTTCTTCCACTCCCCTCTGCTAAAAACAAGAACCACACAGGCCGGGTGAGGCAGCCGCCTCCTCGCACCCGAGGATCTCACCGGGCTGGCCGGGCTCCTTCAGCGGTGGTTCGAACCAAACCGGCAGATATCGAGGCGGCTCGAACCAGATACCTTCGATTGACAATCTTTGTATCCTGATGGATTGAGATCCACTCATCCAGATCCATTGCACTTATCAATAGGCGGTAAGTAAGGAGGCAAGGCATCATGCCCGGTATCGTGATCGTATCGCACAGCAGGCCGCTCGCCCTGGCCCTTGCCGAGTTAGTAAAACAGGTGTCCAGCCCGGATATCCCCCTGGCGATCGCCGCCGGTGTGGGACCCGACAGGCAGGAATTTGGTACGGACGCGGTGGAGATCGCCGAAGCCATCCAGTCGGTCTACAGCCCGGAAGGGGTGCTGGTCTTGATGGATCTCGGCAGCGCGGTGCTCAGCGCCGAGATGGCTGTGGAACTGCTCCCCGAAGAACTGCGCTCCGCGATCCGCTTCTGCCCGGCGCCGATGGTGGAGGGTGCGATTGCGGCCGGGGTGATGGCCAGGGTGGGCGCCGACCTGCAAAGCCTGTGCCAGGAAGCGGAGGGGGCCTTGCAGGCCAAGCAAGAGCAGTTGGGGGCATCCGCCGCAGAGGCTGCTCCCGCCGTGCTCGAAACGGCTACCCCAACCACTGCTCAAGAAGTGCGCCTGAAGCTCACCAACCGCTACGGACTCCACGCCCGGCCCGCGGCGCGCTTTGTGCAAACTGCCTCCGGTTACCAGGCGAAAATCGAAGTCCGCAATCTCACCTCGGGAAAAGGACCGGTGACAGCCCGCAGCCTGAACGCTCTGGCCACCCTGGGGGCTGTGGGAGGCGATGAAATCGCCATCTCTGCCGAGGGGCCCGAAGCCGGGCAAGCCCTGGAAGCCCTGCGCCGCCTGGTCGAATCCGCCTTCGGTGAGGACGGCGAACCCGAACCGGCGCTCGTCTCTCCCCCGGCAGAGCGGCCGGAGGCCCGAGAAGTCGCCCCCGGAGAGCCGGCCACTGCGATCCCAATCTCAGCCGGGATCGCCCTGGGCCCGTTTTACCGCTACCAGGCCCCACTCCCCCCCATCCCCGACCGGCCCGGCCTCGACCCCCAGCAGGAGTGGGAGACTTTGCAGGCCGCCCTTGAGGCTGTCGCCGGGGAGATCCGCAAGCGCCGGACCGCCTTGCAGCGCAGCCTGGGGCAGGAGCAGGCCGCAATCTTCGACGCTCACCTGCTCATCCTCCAGGACCCGGACCTTATCGAGGCGGCTCACCAGCGAATTTTCACCGACCGCATGAACCCGGCTCTCGCCTGGCATACCAGCATCCAGGAAGTCGCTGCCCGCTACCGGGAACTCAGCGACCCTTACCTGCAGCAGCGTGCGGTCGATGTAGAGGACATCGGCAGGCAGGTTCTGTTCGCCCTGCTTGGCCAGCCGGCCGTCGAACCGCTTCACTTCGACCGGCCGGTGATCCTCTTTGCCGATGAGCTCACCGTCACCGAGACCTCGCGCCTGGATATGAGTTCGGTGCTGGGGCTGGTGATGGTTAGCGGCGGGACGACCTCCCACAGCGCAATCCTGGCCAGAGCATTGGGCCTCCCCGCCGTTTCCGGCGCCTCGCCTGCCCTGGCCGACCTCCCGGATGGCACGCTGGTAGCCCTGGACGGCGGCTCCGGCGAGATTTGGGTCGATCCGCCGGCCGAGCTGCAAGCCCAACTCACCGCCCGGCGCCAGGCCTGGCTGGCCGAGCGCCGCCGCTTGCTGGATGCCAGCCAGGGTCCGGCCCGCACCACCGACGGGCGGGCGGTCGAAGTCGCCGCCAACGCCGGCAGCCTGGCGGATGCCCAGGCCGCGGTGCTCAATGGGGCAGAGGCGATTGGCCTGCTGCGCACCGAATTCCTGTTCCTCGACCGGGAAACCCCGCCCACCGAAGCCGAACAGCTCACCGCCCTGAGGGAAATCGGCGAAGCCATGCAGGGCCGGCCGGTCATTGTCCGCACGCTGGACGTCGGCGGCGATAAACCGCTGCCCTTTTTCCCCATCCCTCAGGAGGCCAATCCCTTCCTGGGGACCCGCGCCATTCGCCTTTCCGTGCGCCATCCGCAGGTCTTCCTGGAGCAGCTCCGAGCGATCCTGCGCGCCGGAGTATCCTTCCCCCTGCGGATCATGTTCCCCATGGTCGCCGCGGTCGAAGAGCTCGAACAGGCCCGCGGCTGGTTGGAGCAGGCTCACACTGTTCTCCAGGCGGAAGGGACGCCCCACCTCTGGCCGGTGGAGACCGGCATTATGATCGAAGTGCCATCCGCCGCCATTCTGGCCGAGCAGTTCGCCCCGTCCGTCGATTTCTTCAGCATCGGCACCAACGACCTCACCCAGTACACCCTGGCCGCCGAACGCGGCAACCCGGCGCTCAACGCCCTGGCCGATGCCCTCCACCCCGCGGTGCTGCGCCTCATCCACACCGTTGTCGAAAGCGCACACCGGCATGGGAAATGGGTCGGCGTCTGCGGTGAGCTGGCCGGCGATCCCCAGGCTGCCCCCATATTGATTGGGCTCGGCGTGGACGAACTCAGCCTGAACCCCGACGGCATCCCGCGCATCAAGCACACCATTCGCAGCTTAAGCTATGCGCAGGTCCAGGAGCTGGCCCAACGGGCCTTGCAGCTTTCCTCCGCCGCTGAGGTCCGCAAGCTGGTGGCCGGGACCTGATCAGGGGACCCGCTCCGCCCTGCACCCCCTATTCGCGGCGCGATGAACCGGCCAAACGGGTTGAAGCCGTTTGGCCGGTTCGTCTTTACTATCCGGCGGCCACCGCCGGAGGTTCAGCCCGGCCGGCGGCAGGTGCGCTTAATGCTGGTGATCGTCCTCGTGTTCATGATCCCCCTCAGTGTGTTCGTGGTCGTCGGCGTGACCGGCCTCGCCGTGGCTGTGGCTTCCCGAGGTGACCAGCCCGGGGAACAGAGGCTCTGCGGCCCGAGCCACTTCATACATGCCCACGCTCAACACCACCGCCAGGACCACAGTCGCCACCGCCGTCTGCCAGAATCTTTCCGAGGACCTCCCCGGCCCTGCAAGGCGCGTGATGAGCAGGGCGAGGACCAGGGCGCTGGCCGCCTCCAGGACTTTGATAAGCACCCCGACCAGGTCCACCTCTTCCGGCGCGCCGGTGAAGGGTGCGGGCAAGAACCGGGTGATCACCCACAGGCTGATCAGGCTGAGGCTGAGTAAGATGCCCGCGGTCGCCAGCCGCCCCGATGATCTGAACCAGAAAATTGCCGCCCATAGAATTTGCACAACGCCTGCTACCCCCAGAAATATGCCATGCGCCGGAGCATGATCCCAATGCTGAGGGATCACCAGCAAGTGCAACACACCCGCCGCCAGCATCAACACCGCTGCGATCCTCGTGATCACACTGCTGCCGGCAACTTCTCTATCTCTTTCCACTTCTCCTCCCTATATATAAAATTTTGAATTCCCCTTTGGCTAAAGGTACGGTTATATGGCGATGCTGGATGTATCATGATCGAACTCGCCGCTTTTGTGGAGCATGGGATCTTCAGCGTTTTTTATGATATCGCGTACATTGCTGCGCACATTGGTTGAGCGCCCTATTCCCCATCCATATCTTTCTATTAGGTATCCGTGGAAGGTGATCATCTGGCATAACCGCCTGGCAAACAAAAAACCCAGATACCATTATATCTGGGTCTGTGTGGTGTATATTGGTGACCCCGACAGGACTCGAACCTGTAACCAATTGATTAAGAGTCAACTGCTCTGCCAGTTGAGCTACGGGGCCGTTTTTGCAGCGGGGGAATTATACCGCATTACTGCTTCCTGTCAACGATTTTTGTGCTCTATGTGCACGCCCAACTTGCCGGCAGGCGGCCGGCACTGCCGGCCGAAGGAGTTGGTGTTTTGGGGTGGGGCGGTGAAGCCGTCCCACCCCAAAACACCGTTCACTTCTGACCACATTTACCTGCACACTGGGCTCTCGTGCATGGCTTTCCCAAACCCTTCTACGCTAAAAACTGGCATACGTCGTGTTCTGCAGGGCGCGTCCCCTGATTCATCAATTTCTATAGGACCGCCAACCTAAATTCGTTATATAATCATGGGTGGCAAACCCACTTCCGCCGTCTGAGTTGCGACAAACCTACCTTATGATTTCCCCCTCGATCACTGCCGTTCCCGGCATTCGCATTGGGCAAGTACAAGACGAACAGGCTCTCACCGGCTGTACGGTGATTCTGTGCGAGCAGGGCGCGGTCGGCGGCGTGGACCAGCGGGGCGGCGCCCCCGGCACCCGCGAGACCGCGCTCCTCAGCCCCATGCACCTCGTCCAGCGTGTGCACGCCGTACTGCTGGCCGGCGGTTCGGCGTTTGGCCTGGACGCCGCCGGCGGAGTGATGCGTTACCTGGAAGAGCGGGGGGTGGGTTTCGATACCGGCCTCCTGCCCGTACCCATCGTCCCCGCTGCCATTCTTTTCGATCTCGGGTTAGGGTCGTCTACCGTCCGCCCGGATGCGACCATGGGCTACCAGGCCTGCCTGAACGCCACCGCCTCCCCACCCAGAGAAGGCAACGCCGGCGCCGGAACGGGGGCCACGGTGGGCAAAATCCTGGGCATGGAGCGGGCGATGAAAGGCGGCCTGGGGACCGCGGCCATCGATCTCGGTGGCGGGCTGGTTGTGGGCGCCATTGTCGCCGTGAACGCCTGGGGAGATATCATCGACCCCGCTTCCGGCGAGATCCTGGCCGGGGTTCGCGCCTTCCCTACTCCCGGGCAAACTCCAGCCTCCCCTTTTGCCGATACCCTGAAGATCCTGCGCCAACACCGGGGCCGGCGGCCAGATGGTCCCCCGGCCGCTGGTTCCACGGTCATCGGCGTGGTCGCCACGAACGCCGCCCTCACCAAGGAAGAAACGAACAAAGTCGCCCAGATGGCGCACGCCGGGCTCGCCCGCGCCGTTCGCCCGGCCCATACCCCATATGATGGGGACATCATTTTTGCCCTGGCCACTGGGGAGGTTCCGGCTGACACCAACCTGGTAGGGGCCTTCGCCGCCGAGGTGTTCGCTCAGGCCATCGTCCGGGGGGTGCTCGCAGCCCGGCCAGCAGGCGGGCTGCCCTCCGCATCCAGCCTGCCCCTTCGTTCCGACTGAGCGGCGCCTGTCATCACAGTCTATGCTTCTGCCACCGAGGTAAACCAGATGTCCAAAGAAACCCTCCTCATCGTAGACGATAACCGGGTTCTACGTGAAGGCTTGAGTGAGATGCTCTCCATCGAGGGATTTAGCATCCGGACCGCTTCCAACGGGCTCGAGGCGCTGGAACTGATGCGGGAATTCTCCCCCGACCTCATCATCTCAGATATCACCATGCCCGAGATGGATGGCTATTCCTTCTTCAACGCGGTGCGCGCCCGCGCCGAATGGGTGACCATCCCGTTTATATTTCTCACCGCTCGCGCCGAGAAGGAGGATATCCTTACTGGAAAAAACCTGGGCGCCGAGGACTATCTGATCAAACCCCTCACTCGCGAAGAACTGGTGACCGCGGTCCGCGCCCGCCTCAGCCGCTCGCGCCAGATCCGGGTCGCGCAGCTGCAGCAGGCTTACGAGGCCAGCCTGACCGCCCTGGCCAACGCGATCGATCTCCGCGATCGTTACACCCGCGGCCATGTCGAACGGGTGACAGCCTATTCGCTTGCCATCGCCCATCACCTGGGATGGCCGGAATGGCGCCTGGAACACCTGCGCTTCGGCGCCATCCTGCACGATATCGGCAAGATCCACATCCGCGAGAGCACCCTGTTCAAAGAAAGCGATTTAAACGAAGAAGAATGGGAAGAAATTAAAGGCCATCCGATCAACGGCGCCGAGATGATCAAGGATATCCCCTATCTGGCGCCGGCAGTCTCCATCGTCCGCCACCATCACGAACGGTACGATGGTTCCGGTTATCCGGATGGGCTTGCGGGAGAGGCCATTCCGCCCGGCGCCCGCATTGTATCCCTGGCCGATTCGTTCGATGCCATGACCACCGATCGCCCTTACAGCAGCGGCCGCCCGTTCGAACAAGCCTACCATGATATCATCGCCCAATCCGGGAAACTCTACGACCCGGAGGTGGTCGCCGCCTTCCGCAAAGCCTGGGAGACCGGCGAGATCCAGGCCATCTCAGTATCCTGGTAGACGGGGTCCGAAGCACGTTTTCCTTACAGCTTCAACGCCTCTTTGACTTCCACTTTTCGGTAGACATCTGCCGGCCGGCGGCGCTGGCCGGCAACACTGAGCAGCTCATCCACCCTGATCCCAAACAGGCGTTCATTTTCGCGCAAATATGGCTCGATCAGCGCCCAGTCCGCCTCGCTCAGCGCTGCGAACCGGCCGCCGTTCAACTGGTCGTCCTGCACTTTACATTCCGGGTCGCGCAGATAAATCGCCCCGCCCGAGGCCAGCGAGAACAGATTCCCACCCGGGTAAGGGGTGTCCAGTTCCGCCAACTCCCCGGCATCGGTGAAGGTCACCCCGTTCAAGATCACGAACCCGCCCCCCTCAAGCGGATCGCCCGCCATAAACGATTCGGCCAGATAATCCAGGCAGGTGCCGTTGATCACCGCCCGCGGCTGTCCGACAGCATTGATCAGCGGGCGCCCGGCGGCTGACCCCATCACGAAGACCTCGCCGCCCTTTGCCCCGTAGAGGAATGTCTGGCCGGCATCCCCGTAGATCACCACCTTCCCCCGTTTGAGGATCTGGCCCACCTGGTCCTGGGCGTCGCCGTGCAGGAACACTTCGGCCCCATCCAGCCCCGAGGCGGCGTAATCGCCCACATCGCCGTACAGGTGCAGGCGGGCCTGGTCGCTGTCCGGGCCCAAGCCGCAGGCAGCGAACCGGCCGCCGTGCCAGTTGTAGGCCACGAAATCCCGCCAGCCAAGTTCGTATGCCCGCGCCAGATAGCGGGCGGCTGCCTCCTCCCCTTCAGGGGGGAAATTCAGGCCGTCCATCACCAGCAGCCGTTCACCCGCTTCCGGCGCCCGCAGCCTGGCCCGGACCTCCCAGGTCAGGCGGCGCGCGTGGCCGGGTCCTGACCTCTCGCCGGCGATCAAATCCACTCGCGAGAACACATCCTCCAGCCCGCCATCCACCAGGGCCAACACCGAGGCGCGGCGCTTCATCCCCGTATCGTAACGCCGGTCGCGCAGCAGGCTCAGGCTCTCCAGGCTGAAGTCCCACTCACCCTCGCCCCGGGCCGAGAACTCGCCCAGCCAGCCCACCGCCCAGGCCAGTTCGTCCCAGTTCACCCGGCTCATCTGCGGCCTGGCCCATTCGAAGAAGGTGGGCGCCCCGCCATCATCGAACGCATGGTAAACCTGCGCTTCCCATTCCCGGCGGAACGTCGTGGATGCCCGCTCCGGCTGCAATCGCGAGCGGTCCATATGGCGCTGCGCCTGCCCCTGCTCGCTCAACTTGACCGGTGCGCCGAACTTGTTGTCGCAGGCCAGCAGGGTATGGCCATTTTGCGCGCTCACCATGAAGCGGAAAGCGCCCCCATCGGTGTGCGAGCCGCCCCGCGCCACCCAATAGCGATCCGCCACCGGCTGGAAGCGCGCGTCTTCCTGGGCCAGAGAGCGCAGGCAGGCATGGATCGCCTGTCTCTCGCTGGCGATCAGCCCGATCTGCACCGGGTGCTCAGCCTCCCGGTTCTCATACAGGGCGAACACCTGCGGGCGCAGCATACTGGTATCGGTGATCCCCAACAGTTCGTATCGCTCGCCATCCTGCTCCACCTTCGAACGTGCGACGATGAAGAACCAGGGGCCATCCGGCGAGCCGTGGATATGCGCCCGCTGCACCGCCCGGTACAGTACGCGTTTTTCTTCCGCCAGCATGGCAAAATCGTGCTCGCTGGTCGGGGCCATCGCCTCCAACGTGATCTCCAACGGGTACCCGTACACCCGGTCCCACAGGTCGAACAACTGCACGCTGACCTCGGTGTCGGTCAGGAAAAGCTGGCCGATATTCCGCTGGCGCAGGTACTCGCCCACCGCGTGATAGTTGGCGAAGTCGCCATTATGGACCAGCGCCTCGTTCAACCCGATGAAGGGGTGCGCCCCGCCCGGATGCCACACGCGCCCCTTGGTTGGGTAGCGCTGGTGAGCGATCCACACGTGCGCCGTCTGGTCTTCCAGGCAGTAATAGGCCGCCACATCTTCCGCGTAGCCGACGATCTTCAGCACCGACAGGTTCCGCCCATGGCTGAGCACAAAGGCCCGTTTCTCACCCAAACTGGCATAATACTTGCGGTTGAGGGCGAAAGAGTTCTGGTAAACCAGCTCTTCTTCCAGCGCCTGCTCCGGCAGATCTTCCAGGCCGTTCTCGGCCGCGAACCTCTCCAGGGCCTGCCGCTTCGGCTTCACGAAATAGCGCTGCACATCCGGGGGGCGCACTTCCAGTCCGGGCACCAGGCGGTGGTCGTCCAGGTGCTCCAGCGGGTAAGCCTGGGCCACCTCGAATACCGGATCGATAAATTCGGCTTCCAGCTCGCTCTGAACGGACGCGTCCAGCAGGGCCACCTGCAGTAGGAAGTGGCTGCGCAGCGTGGCCCCGTCCACCTGCGCCTGCATCGGATCCAGCCCGACCATGGCGATCCCACCGCCCTTGCCGTTGCCCCGGTTGTGCATCTGCCGCGAAGCCTGGAGCACGTGCCGCCCGGCTATGGGCAGGTTGGCTGCAAAACCCAGGACCCCACACCCGCCTTCCGCGGCCTCATCCGCCCGCGACTGGGCCGGGAGGCCCGCCATCAATCTCCGTCTGGACCGAAGAATTCGATCTGCGTAGTTTCCATCCATAAAAACCTCCTGATTACCGCCCACCAGCCAGGCGAATCCCATTCCGCGCCCGAGGTCAATCGTCCCCACAGGAAGCGGCGAGGCTGACCCGCGGCCTGGACTGCCTGGCCGCCCGCCCGGTGTTGATCAGCACCACTGCGCTCAAAATGACCAGCGCCGAGAGCAGAAGGTGGGCCGTCAGCGGTTCCTGGGCCAGCAGATTGCCCAACAGGATGGCGATGAGCGGGTTGACGTAGGCATAGGTGGAGACCAGGGGGGTCGGCGCGTTGCGCAGCAGCCAGGTGTATGCGGCGTACGCCACCAGGGAGCCGAACACGATCAGGTAGATCAGCCCCCACAGCGAGGCCGGAGCGATCGCCCCCAGGTCCAGGTGGGACCATTCTCCGGTGAGGGTGCCGAAGGCCAGCAGGCCGAAACCGCCCGCCAGCATCTCCATCCCGGTCCCCAACAGAGGCGAATCCGGCAGGCAGGCGTTGCGGCTGTACAGCGATCCGGCTGCCCACAGGAGTGAAGCCAACAGCAGCACACCCACGCCGCTCAGGTCCAGGCCCGGGCCGGTGTTCAATAGTTGGTCAGGCCCGATCAGCAGCCCGATCCCCGCAAAACCGATCAGCACCCCGGCCAATGTCTGCCAGGTTGGGCGCGGGCTTCCCGGGCGCAGGGCGTCGATCAGCACCATCCACAACGGCACGGTCCCCACCAGAAGGGCTGCAATCCCGGAAGCCACCCGCTGCTCGGCCCACACGACGCCTCCGTTGCCGCCCAGAAGCAGCAGCAGACCTACGATCGCGGCCGAGCGCCACTCCACCGGCCGTGGCGCCGGGTCTTTCGCCACCCAACGACGGTAAACGTATAGAATCGTTCCGGCGATTAAAAACCGCGCGCTGGCCATCAAGAAGGGCGGCATCGTCTCGACCGCGAAATGAATAGCCAGATAGGTCGATCCCCAAAAGATATAGACGCTCAGCATTGCCAGCCAGATTCTGATGTTCACTCGATCCTCCCTATCGCTTGCACCTGTTTCCAGGCGTCGAATTTCAATGTTTTCATTTCACCGATCTCCTGGTAACACCCGGACTTCAAAGCCCCATTTCGCCGGCTGAGCCCGAATCTTACCACGCCGTGATCCTCGCCGGCCTGTCGCCGGGGAACGCTCCAGATGTTGAGCTACTCCAGGTATACCAGCAGATCGCTGCGGCCGCGCAGTTCGCCGATGGAGCGCATCCCCAAAATCTTTAGAATCCCGGCAAGCTGGCGCAGCCAGGAGCCGTACAGGTTGACGATCTGCTGGAAACCAACATCGGCGTCGATCTTCTTGGCATGTTCGGGGTCGGTGGTCGTGATCCCAAAGGGGCAGCCCAGCCCTTTCTCGCACTGGGCGATGCGGATGCAGCCCAGCGCCACCAGTTCGGCGGTGCCCAATACCGCCCCGTCTGCGCCCAGGGCGATGGCTTTCGCCACGTCCCAGGCCGAGCGCAGCCCGCCTGAAGCCATCAGGGTGATCTCGTCCCGGATCCCTTCCTCTTCCAGGAAGCGGTGCACTTTGGGCAAGGCATATTCGATGGGCATGGCGATATTCTTCTTGGCGATCTCCGGCGCCGCCCCGGTGCCCCCGTAAGCCCCGTCCAGGTGGACGATGTGCGCCCCGGCATAGTACGAGCCGACAGCCACCATATCCACGTCCGTGGGGGTCGAGACCTTGACGCTCACCAGCGCCCGCGGGTTCACCTGCTTCAACCAGTCGACGTGTTTCTTATGGTCTTCCACCGAATAGACGCTGTGGAAGGGGAAAGGCGAGAACAGGGAGGTGCCCTCCACCGCTTCCCTGATGCGCGCTACGCTGATCGTGTTCTTATTGCCCAACAGGTGCCCGCCCAGCCCGGGTTTCGCCCCCTGGGCGTACTTGATTTCCACCAGTGGAGCGCGCTGGATGGTAGCCTCGCTCACCCCGAACAGCCCGGTTGCTACTTGAGTGATAATACTGCCGGCGTAGGGGATAAGTTCATCCGGATACCCCCCCTCGCCGGTTGAAGTCAAAGTCCCCAACTGCTGTGCCGCCCGCACCCGAGAGAGCATCACCGGTAGGCCGATGCTGCCGTAAGACATGCCCGCCCCGTACCAGGGCACCGGCAGCCTCAGGTCGGGGCGCCCCGCCTCACGCCGGTTGAGCGGTAGAGAGAGATCGAAGTCCGCCGGGTCGGCGGAGGGGATATCCCTGGGGTCCCGGTCGAGTTCGAAGGCGAAAGCCAGGCGGTCGAAGCCTCCATCTGAGGCCCCGATCCGGTACTCCAGGTCACCGGTGGGCAGCATCCCACTCTTCGCCTGCTGCTGGGTCGCCAACAACAGCGCGGTGGGCCAACGGAAGTCTCCTTCCCCGCCCAGCGGCTGGTTGAGCTTGGGGTAGCGGCTGAGCGGCACGGAGCCCCCCAGGCTGCTGCGGAAAGCGCTTTCCTCCGTCCGGTGCCAGATGGTGCGGCCCACTTCTCCCCGCAGCCGCCGCACTTCGCGCATCCCCATGGCCCCCAGCGCCTCGAGCAGTTGGTCTCGCCAGGCGCTCATCAGGTTCACCACCCGCTGCGCCCCCCACTCGGGATCGATCTCCGCCGTCTCGACCGGGCACTTCCCTTTATCCGCCCACAGGCTGCAGCCCCAGGCCACCTGTAAGGCGAAGTCCACCGCCACCAGATCGACCCCGCAGGCCACTGCTTTGGCCACGTGCTCTGCGGCCGCGATCCCCCCGCTCACCACCAGCGTCACCCGGTCGCGCTGCGCCGCCTCCACCAGCCGGGTGTGCACCGCCCGGATGGCTTCCGGCAGCCGCCGTCCGTCCATGTCCTGCCCGATATCGTCGGCAAACAGGTGGATCACCGGGATACCCCTCTCGACCCAGCCCAGGGCGGTATCCTCCGCCCCGGAGGCAAGCGGCAGCCGGGCGGCGACGATCGCCTCAGGCCAGCGGTCCCGCGCTTGCGCCACCAGGTCAAGTGTCTCGTCCGGGTCCTCGCTTTCAACTTCGATGTAACGCGGGTACCAGTCTTCCGGCACCAGGTCGAAGGTATCCGGCATCAGCCGCGGGGCCAGCCAGTCTTTCCATTCGGCCAGGTCGCCGTCGAACTCATCGGGGAAGATCAGCGCCAGGGTCTCCAGCCGGGCAGCCGCCTCCGCCATCGCCCGCAGGGCGCCCCGGCCCGGAAGCGGCATCGCCAGTGGGCCCAGCATTACCGGGATCGGCAGGCTGAGCGCCGGGGGCAGTTCGCTCACCAGCTTTCCACGTTCATCGAAGCGCAGTGACATCACTCCCCCGCCCAGGTCCACCTGGGTGGAGATATATTCGCGCCCGTGGATCCCGTCTCGCGTGGGCCGCACGATCTCGCTCATGTCCAGCCACATCCCTTCGAACCCTTCCCCGGCAAACTTGCCCCCGTATCCCGCCCCGGAGATCGGGATCCGGCCCGTCTCCGCCTGGTACCAGGTTTGAGAAATGATCTCCGCCGTCCAGTATGGATCACCGCGCTGGTTCGAGCCCAGGAACACCTGGTGACCGTACTTCACGTAAGCTTCCCCCTCATCCAGTTGGAACTGCGCCGGGTAACCGCCCGCCGGCGCGGGCGCCGGAGCAGCGTGGATGTGGTAACGGCTGCGGACAGACTCGCCGCCGGTATGGCGGTTGGGTTCGTGGGTATTGCCTCGAGCGGTCACAGGTACCTCCGGTTTAAAAACAAAAAAGGCACGCCGGCGTGCCCATACCTTAAACGAAGCGCAATTTGGGAACGCCCCTCACATACAATCGGTAGACAGGCAAACGAGGACCTTTACCTGTCGCCACTCGCAAGTGTGGTTTGTCGGCAGGTCGCCCTGCCGGTTTGTCACACCGCTTTCAGGAGGGGCAAATCGCGGAACGTGGCCGTCCCGGGAGGCATCCGCTGATCCTTCGATTTTCTGAGCCGGCTGGCTGGCTCATTAGCCTCGCCTCGCGGCGAGGAACCTCCACCTCGTCAACCGGCTTCCACGGGGAAACCGGTCCATGCGCTAGCGTCGCCCAATATTCGGTTGTTTGAACTCCTAATTGGCAATTTTAACCAATCACCGAAACGGAGTCAAGAGAAAATCGAAAGGTGTCAACCAAACTTGAAAAGAGAACCCCCAACCCCGGCCCTTCCCCCATTTTGGGGGAAGGGAGATTCTGCACGCTCTGTGTTCTCTGTGAACTCTGTGGTGAATTTCTGCCTACCACGTCCCCCAGGTCGCCTACTCCATATCCTGGCGCACTTCCTCCCAGGCAAACCGCACCGCCTCTTTCATCTCATCCCACGGGGCGGGTCTTGCTTCCTGCTCCCACTTCTGCCGGACTTCGGGCTCAATTTCATTCCAATCCCTTGTGCGGTAGCGCTCGTCCGCCGCCAGGGCATACCCGTACTGGTAGGCGGGCAGATAGAAAGTGTAGTCATATCCCCGTTTGACCAGGTAATTGGCAAAATGCTCGCGGTAGTCGTCATCGTAGGCTTCGAACCCCTGGTCGAACTCCGTGGCGATCATCGACCCCACCGGTTCGTCCAATTGCTCGACCTTGTAGGAGCGGTCCTCCGGGCTGAGACCAGCTTCTTGGGTCTCCCTTTGCTTCTCCTTCGCCTGTGCTTCGACATCCACCGGATCGAACTGGTTCAAAATGGAGCGCGCTCCTGGCACCATATCTTCATCTACACGCACCGCCACCAGCACGCCCCCCTGCCGGATTCCTTCCACATAAATCTTCGCCCGTTCCTGCGGGATCCCCATGCCGGCCAGGATTCCGATCAACCCGCCGAGGCCGCCGCCTGCTACAGCTCCCACCGCCCCACCGGCCAGCCCGGCTAACGCCGCGGCCAGCGGGCCTCCTGCCAGCACCGGCCCAAATCCTGGGATGGCAAAGATACCCAGCCCCACCAGCAAACCGCCAATCCCACCCAGGACCGCGCCCACCCCGGCCCCGGTGCCGGCCCCGCTCATCATATTTTTGCTCACCCTTGTTTCGTCCGTACCCTCTTCCATCTGCAGCAACTGCTCTTTGAAGTTCCCCTCCTCGTCCAGGGCGATCATACTGATCTCATCCCGGGGGAACCCATTCTCGACCAGGACGCGAACCGCCGCATTTGCCGTCCGGAAGTGTTCGTACACTGCAACCACAACTTTGGCCATCTACCCTTCTCCTCGCTTAAAGCTCCTGATTTCACCAATACCTCTTTTTCATAGTAAAGGAAGTCCCCCCGAGGATCAATAAGGGAGGTTCCTAGCCTTTGGGTAGGAATTTCCCCCAAGCAGCGAGACGAAGAAAGCATTTGTCTGACAATTGACAGCACCAATTGATTCTGATAAACTATAGGTTGTCAGACAAATTATCCACCGTAGACCTGCTGCCGAGACGAAATCTGCCTATGTCTTCCCTACTTGTTCGCAACGCTTCCGTTTTGGTGACCATGGACGATCAAAGACGGGAGATACTCGATGGAGGTCTCTTCGTCCGCGATGGCTTCATTGAACAGGTTGGCCCCACCACAGATTTGCCCCAGGAGGCGGATGAAATTCTGGACCTCAGCGGTCACATTCTCCTTCCCGGGCTGGTCAACACTCACCACCACTTCTATCAGACCCTCACCCGCGCCGTCCCCGCCGCTCAAAATGCCAATCTCTTCAACTGGCTGAGCACCCTCTACCCCATTTGGGCTCGCATGCAGCCCGAACACATTCGTGCTTCCGCTCAAACCGCCCTGGCGGAGCTGGCGCTGTCCGGCTGCACCACCGCCAGCGATCATCTCTACCTCTTTCCCAACGGCTCGTCGCTGGAGGATGAAATCCAGGCCGGGCTGGAGGTCGGCATCCGTCTCCATGCATCCCGTGGCTCCATGAGCCTGGGCCAGAGTAAAGGCGGCCTGCCCCCCGACAGCGTGGTGGAGGATGAAGACTATATCCTCAAAGATTCCCAGCGGCTGATCGAAAAATACCACGACCCCCGACCCGGATCGATGCTTCAGATCGTCCTGGCGCCCTGCTCTCCCTTCAGCGTCACCCCCGATCTGATGAAAGAAAGCGCCATCCTGGCCCGCCAGTATGGGGTCCGCCTGCACACTCACCTGGCCGAGACCCAGGACGAAGAAGCCTTCTGCCTGGAAAAGTTCGGACACCGGCCGGTGGCTTACATGGAAACCCTGGGCTGGGTGGGAGACGACGTGTGGTTTGCCCATTCCGTGCATGTCAAAGGGGACGAGATCGAAGTCTATGCTCACACCGGGTGTGGCGTAGCGCACTGCCCCACCTCCAATATGCGCCTGGCTTCCGGCATCGCCCCCATACTCGACATGCGCCGTGCTGGGGTCAAGGTGGGCCTGGGGGTGGATGGCTCGGCCAGCAATGATGGCTCACACCTGCTCGAAGAGGTGCGCCAGGCCATGCTGGTCGCCCGGCTGCGGGCCGGCCTGCACGGCGCCTCCCTCTCCACCAGCGAAGCCGAACCCCTGATGACCGCCCGCCAGAGCCTGGAGATCGCCACCCGCGGCGGAGCGGCTGTCCTTGGCCGCCAGGATATCGGTTCGCTCGAACCGGGCAAATGCGCCGATTTCTTCGCCATCCGCCTCGATCGCCTGGATTATGCCGGCGCACTCCACGATCCGGTCGCCGCGGTCGTGTTCTGCGCCTCGGTGAGGGCCGATTACACCGTGGTCGGCGGGAAACAGGTCGTCCGCCAGGGCCAGCTTCAAACCGTGGATTTGCCTCAACTGGTCGAGAGGCACAACCGCCTCGCCCGCCAGCTCTTTGTTTAATCGCCGCCCCGGTGACTGCAGCCCGGCCTGGCGGTTTTCCATTTTTCGTCTATGCGTCACACGGAGGTGCGCCCATGTCCACAGTCCGAAACGCAAAAGAGATAACTGCCCTCACCCGCCAGTTGGTTGATGTCGCGATGGGCCGCCTGCCGGCCGATCTGGTCATCCGCAACGGGAAGTGGGTGTCGGTCCAGTCCCGAGAGATCATTCCACACACCGATATTGCCATTAAAGGCGAACGCATCGCTTTCGTCGGTCCGGATGCCTCTCACACTATCGGCGAGCAGACCCAGGTGATCGATGCCGGGGGAAAGTATCTCTCCCCCGGCCTGTTAGACGCTCACATGCACGTCGAATCGGGCATGCTCACCGTCACCGAGTTCGTCCGCGCCGTGGTGCCGCACGGAACCACGGGTATGTTCGTGGATCCCCACGAGATCGCCAATGTATTCGGCCTGAGGGGCGTGCGCCTGATGGTGGATGAAGCCGCCATCCAGCCCATCCACGTTTGGGTGCAGGTGCCGTCCTGTGTCCCCTCCGCTCCCGGCCTGGAAACCCCTGGCGCCGGGCTGGGGCCGGCCGAGGTGGCCGAAGCCATGACCTGGGAAGGCATCATCGGCCTGGGCGAAATGATGAACTTCCCCGGAGTTTTCAACAGCGATGAAAAAATGCACGCCGAGATGGCGGAGACCCGCCTGCGCCGCAAAGTGATCGGCGGGCACTATGCTTCGCCCGATCTCGGCCTGCCCTTCCACGGTTATGCGGCCGGCGGCGCAGAGGACGACCACGAAGGCACCCGCATGGAAGATGCGGTGGCCCGCGTCCGCCAGGGGATGAAGGTCATGATGCGCTACGGTTCCGCCTGGCACGACGTCGCCGAGCAGGTCCGCGCGGTCACCGAGGGCGGAATGGACCCCCGGCACTTCATCCTCTGCACCGATGACGCCCACTCCGCAACCCTGGTAGCCGAAGGTCACGTGAACCGCGCCGTCAAGCAGGCCATCGCCCACGGCGTCCCCCCGGTGACCGCGATCCAGATGGCCACGATTAACACGGCCGAACACTTCGGCGTCTCGCGTGATGTGGGCCTGATCGCCCCCGGCCGCTACGCCGACATCCTGCTGCTGAGCGACCTGTCTGCCCTGCAGATCGAGACCGTCATCGCCCGGGGGCGGGTCGTCGCCCAGGGCGGACGCTGGAAGATCGATATGCCCCGCTTCTCCTACCCCGATTGGGCTACCAGCTCGGTCCACCTCCAGCGCGAACTGGAAGCCGGCGATTTCCGCCTGTGCGTGCCGGACGAGCTGCGGGAGGCCACGACGGTCACCGCCCACGTGATCGGGGTGATCGAGAACCAGGCCCCCACCCGCCATTTGCAGCTAAAAGTACCGGTGGAAGCCGGTGAGATCCGGCCCGATATAAACGCAGACCTGGCAAAGATCGCCCTGATCGAACGGCACAAAGGCACCGGCCAGGTTCAGGTGGGGCTGGTGCGCGGTTTCGGTTTCGACACCCCCTGCGCCATCGCCTCCACCGTCGCCCACGACTCGCACCAGTTGATCGTCGTCGGCACCGATGACGCCAACATGGCCCAGGCTGTCAATGAGTTGGCCCGCATGGGCGGCGGACAGGTGGTCGTCCGCCGGGGAGAAGTGATCGGTCAGGTCACGCTTCCCATCGCGGGGCTGATGTCCAACGAGCGGGCTGAAGTCGTGGCGCGCAAAGCCGCAACCGTGCTGTACGGCTTCCGCGCCTGCGGCTGCCAGATGAACAACCCGAACATGCAGCTCAGCCTGCTGGCCCTGGTCGTCATCCCCGAACTCCGCATCTCCGACCTCGGCCTGGTGGATGTAACCCGCTTCGACTTCATCCCCGTGATCGAGCCTTAATGTCACACTCCTGGAGTTCTCGAGGCGCCTCATGGGCTGCTACAGCCGTTCGGAACAGCCGATCGAAGTCGCTACAGTAATCCTGGAGAGGAAATAGAAATCGCATGTCTAATCCGTCCGTCTCTCAACGCCTGCACGATAGCCTATACCGCCTCATCACTTCGACCGATTCGGGCCGGCGTCTCCCCTCGGAACCGGTCCTGGCCCAGCAGTTGGGTGTCTCGCGCGCCACCTTGCGCGAAGCGATGCGCACGTTTGAAACCCAGGGGCTGATCCGGCGCAAACAGGGTTCCGGCACGTATGTCACCCATCCCTCGACGGTGATCAAAACCGGCCTGGAGACGCTGGAAAGCCTGGAGACTGTCGCCCGGCGCTTCGGTCTCGAAGTCTCCCTCGGCGCCTGGAACCTGGAATCTCGCCAGGCCCTGCCCGATGAATGCCAGGCGTTGAGCCTGGAGGATGGCTGTGAGGTGGTCAGCGTCACCCGGGTGATGCACGCCGAAGACCGTCCCGTGGCTTACCTGATCGATGTACTGCCCGCCGATGTCCTTTCCCCGGAAGAGGTTCAGGAGAACTTCACCGGTTCTGTGCTGGATATGCTGATCCATCGCAGTGATCTGAGTCTGATCTCTTCTCGGACGGAGATCAACGCGGTTAATGCATCACCGGAAGTGGCGCGCGCCCTGGGCATCCAGCGCGGTGATGTGCTGCTCCGTTTTATCGCTTATCTTTACACCAGCAGCGGGAGGATCGTCGATTACTCCCACAGCTACTTTTTGCCCGGATACTTCCACTTCCATGTAGTCCGGCGTATCGAGGCGCCCGCCTCATCGGTAAACGATTAACGTTCAAACAAAACCCATAAGAGAGGAGCCAGTCGTGGAAAAAGTATTTCAGGAAACCGTACAAGCAGTTCAGAGCCAGGTGGCCGAAAACCGCGAGCGAATTATCCAGTTCATGCGCGAAATTGTCGCCATCCCCAGCATGGAATCGCAGATTGGCGAGGTCGGTGAGCGCATCGGCGAGGAAATGAAAGCCCTGGGCTTCACCGAGGTGCGGTTTGACAAAATGGGGAATATCCTTGGCCGCATTGGCGATGGGCCGCGGGTCATCGTCTTCGACTCGCACATTGATACTGTAGGTGTGGGCGATCCTGCCAGTTGGTCGCACGATCCTTTTGAGGGCAAGGTTGAAGACGGGGTACTCTATGCCCGCGGCGCGTGCGATGAAAAAGGCAGCACCCCGGGGATGGTGTACGGCCTGAGCATTGCCAACCGCCTCGGCCTGCTCGAAGGTTGGACGGCCTATTACTTTGGCAATATGGAAGAATGGTGCGACGGCATCGCCCCCAACAGTTTTGTCGAGGTCGATCCGGGTGTCCGCCCCGATTTCGTGGTCATCGGCGAGCCGACCAAAATGCAGGTGTATCGCGGGCACAAAGGTCGCCTGGAGATGCGCGTGGTGGCGAAAGGCCGCAGCGCCCATGCCGCCAGCAATCACCTGGGCGAAAACGCCATCTACATGCTACTGCCGGTCATCGCCGGCATCCGCGACCTGGAACCTAAACTCGGCGACCATGCCTTCCTGGGGCACGGAAAAATCACGGTCAGCGATATGGAAGTGAAAACCCCCAGCATCAATGCTGTGCCGGATGAAGCAGTCATCTACATCGACCGCCGCATGACCTTCGGCGAAACCAAGGAAGAGGTCATCGCTCAGGTCGAGGCCCTGATCCCCGAGGAGTTGAAGTCCAAGGTAAAGGTAGAGGAATTGTTCTACGATGAACCTTCTTATACCGGGTTCGTCTTCCCCGTCGATAAGTATTTCCCCGCCTGGGCCCTGGATGAAAACCACCCCCTGGTGGAAGCGGGCCAGGAAGTGCGACGGCAGATCAGCCTGCCCGATACACCGCCCGGAAAATGGAACTTCAGCACCAACGGCATTTACTGGGCCGGAAAAGCCAACATCCCCAGCATCGGTTTTGGCCCCGGGGATGAAGAAACTGCCCATACCGTCCTCGACAGTGTTCGCCTGGATGATGTGGTCAAAGCCACAGAGTTCTATGCCCTCCTCCCGGCTGTGCTGGCCGGAAAACTAAATTCCTAAAGATTAAAGGAGAATTGTTCGATGCAAACTCATCTGAAAGGCCGTGACTTTATCGGCGATCTGGATTTTTCGAAGGAAGAAATTGAGACCGTGTTGGACGTGGCCTTCGATCTGAAGCGCCAACGCGCCCTGGGCCAACCCCACCCCTACCTGCGTGATAAAGTGCTGGCCATGCTCTTCTTCTTCTCCAGCACCCGCACCCGCGGCTCATTTGAAGCCGGGATCGCCCAGCTCGGTGGGCACGGGGCCTTCATCGAAAGCGCCACCACTCAGATCAAGCATGGCGATACGGCGAAAGAAATTGGGGAGATCTACGGCCGCTACTTCGACGGGCTCGCCATCCGCCACTGCGATTGGGGCCTGGGGAACCAGTACATCAACGAGGTGGCCCGCAATTCGCGCACCCCGGTGCTGAATATGCAGTGCGACATCTACCACCCCTTCCAGTGCCTGGCCGACCTGATGACCATTATCGAAAAGAAGGGTCGTGACCTGCGCCGGAAAAAGGTGGTGGTCTCCTGGGCTTATGCCGCTTCTTATCTCAAACCCATCTCCGTTCCCCAGTCGCTGATCCTCCAACTGCCGCGCTTTGGCATGGATGTCACCCTGGCCTATCCTGAAGAGTTTATGCTCATGCCGGAAATCGAGGCCGAAGCACAGGCTCAGGCGCAGAAATACCACACCGGCTTCGAGATCGTGCACGACATGGAAGAAGCCTTCAAGGATGCCGATGTCATCTACGCCAAGTCCTGGGGACCGCTGCTGACCACGACCGACCCGGTCGAAGGCAAGCGCATTCAGGATAAATACACCAGTTGGATCACCGACGAGCGCAAGATGTGCCTGGCGAAGGAAGATGCGATCTACATGCACCCGCTGCCGGCCGACCGCAACATCGAAGTGACCGATGGCGTCATCGATGGCCCCAATTCGGTCGTCTATGACGAAGCCGAGAACCGCCTGCACGTACAGAAAGCCGTGATGGCGTTGACCATGTAAGCTTCGGGAGCAGGATCTCTGAGAGATGCCGGGTGCGCCGGTGTCTCTCAGAGATCCTCCCGCTTTGAGAAGGTTTTGGAGGACACGGTATATGGCCAAGCAAAAAGTTGCTGTTGTCGCCATCGGCGGAAACTCTCTGATAAAAGACAAACAACATCAAACGGTAGAAGACCAATATCTGGCGGCCAAAGAAACCACCCGCCACATTGCCGACATGATCGAGGCCGGCTGGGAAGTAGCCATCGGACATGGCAATGGCCCGCAGGTGGGCTTCATTCTCCGCCGCTCAGAGATCGCCGCTAAAGTAGAAGGTATGCACGAAGTGCCCCTGGATGTGTGCGGCGCTGACAGCCAGGGAGCGATTGGCTACGCCCTACAGCAAAACCTGCAAAATGAGCTCTACCGCCGCGGGATCAAGAAAGCCGTGGCCACCATCATCACCCAGACCCTGGTGGATCGAGACGACCCCGCGTTCCAGAACCCGACCAAGCCCATCGGCGGATTCATGGATCAAGAAGAGGCGGAACGTCGCGCCAGAGAAAACGGCTGGACGGTGGTTGAAGATGCCGGGCGCGGTTGGCGGCGAGTTGTCGCCTCGCCTAAACCGGTGGAGATCGTTGAGTTGGAATCGATCCAGGCCCTGATCAACGCCGGTGTGGTCGTTATCTCCACCGGTGGGGGCGGTATTCCGGTGATCGACAACGGTCAGGGTGAATATGAAGGCATTGCCGCGGTGATCGACAAAGATCTGGGCAGCAGTGTCCTGGCCCAGAAGATCGATGCCGACCTGCTCCTGATCTCCACCGCAGTTGAAAAGGTGGCCCTCAATTTCGGCAAGCCAGACCAGAAGTGGATCGATTGCATGACCCTTGCCGAAGCAAAGCAGTACCTGGCCGAAGGCGTCCACTTTGCCAAAGGCTCCATGGCGCCCAAGATCCAGGCGATCGTTGAGTTCCTTGAGAACGCCGAAAACAAAGAAGGCAAAGCCGGCCTGATCACCAATCCAGAAAATATCGGCCGGGCCCTGAGACGCGAAACCGGTACCTGGATCGTTCCTTAATAACCTGTACAGTTTCTCCGAGTAGGACAGGCAGCCCGGTAGAAACACTCACCAGCGATACGCACGGTTCGAGGGGTGACTTGATACCCCAAATTGGTAACAACTCACCCCGCCTGCGGTTGGTCACATATCTCCTTTCTGGGTTACGTTTGATCGACTCTTCTAATAACCAAGTCGCAAGATCGACCTCCCCTGAGGTAAAATTGGTGTTGACCTATTCGGAGCCAATCCAACACTTACAGGTCTCGCCAAATCCTTAAGGTGTTCCTTGCACATTGAAGACAGGAACAAGCGAACCAATTGTGAGAATCAAACGTTCAGGGGATCCCCGGGACGTTGATTTGGTTTCTTATAGCTTCCGACGAAGAAAGGAGGTGGCCTCCGCAAAAGACTGACAAATTTCCTGTCCTGAAAGTAAAGTCCTTCGATTCCCTATCTACCCAGACACTATCTGAGGAGGAGTACAAATGCAAAAAAAACCTATGTGGCGAATTGTCAGTCTGCTCGTCCTGGTTGCGATGATCCTGTCCGCCTGCGCGACCCAACAGCCTCCCGCCCCGACCGCCGCGCCGCCGGAGTCCCAAGGAGAGGCCCCCGAGCCGCCGCAGCAGCCCGCTGATGCAGGCGAAACAGTCGGTGGTTTCCAAATCCCGGATGTCGAAGAGGGCAAGTTCAATGTCGCCTTCGTCCTGATCGGCCCCCATGATGATGGCGGCTGGTCCCAGTCCCACTATGAAGGGCTTGAGTACGTCCAGCAGAACGTTCCCAACGTCCACACCGCCTATGTAGAGAATGTCCCTGAAGGCGCGGACTCCGAGCAGATCTTCCGCAGCCTGTCACGCAAAGGTTTCGACCTGATCTTCGGCACTTCCTTCGGTTTCATGGATCCGATGGAAATCGTCGCCAGCGAGTTCCCCAACACCACATACATTCACGTTTCTGGGTTCAAGTCCAACCAGACTAACTTCGGCAACCTCTTCGGGGCCATGGAAAACATGAAATTCCTGGCTGGCATGGTCGCCGGTGCTCGCGCCAAACTCGATGGCAACCCCCGGCTGGGTTATATGGCTACCTTCCCCATCCCCGAAGAACTGCGCCTGGGCAACGCCTTCGCCCTCGGTATGAAGAAGACCTGCCCCGAATGCACCATGGAAGTGCGTTTGCTCAACACCTGGCACGATCCGATCATCGAAAGAGACGCGGCTGCCTCCCTGTTTGACGCCGGCGCTCAGGTGGTCTTCACCGGCGCCGATACCCCGGCCGTGGCCGATGTGGCTCAGGAAAAGGGCAAATGGGGCATCACCTATGACTGGGTTGGCTCCTGCAAAGTCGAGCGCTGCCTCACCGTTCCCTACTGGAATTGGGGTCCGGTTTACGCCCGAATTACCCAGGGCGTGATCGACGGCACCTACCAACCGGGTTGGGATTACTTCGACGCCGACAGCGGCAGCCTTGGCCTGCTTGGATTCATGGAAGGCCAGGAACTCACCCCCGGCCTGAAGGACCTGCCCCCCGAGGTGATCGAAGAAGTGCGGTCCATCATGGCCAAGATGCTGGCCGGCGAGTTCACCCGCTTCGATGTCTTCTCCGGCCCCATCTACGATAACAAGGGCAATCTGGTGGTCCCGGAGGGCGAGAAGTTCGAGCAGGCCGACCTGGATCAGTTCCCCCCTGGCGCCGAGGGCCTGGAATGTAAGTACTGCATGTACTGGTGGGCCGATGGCGTGAATGCCGAGCTGCCCGAGAACTAAGGCCCGGCGATCCGGCTGCGGGCAGGCGACCATCCGTCTCGCAGCCGGACCCTGCAACCTGTATTCGTTGGGAGCGAGGTACACGCTCCCAACGAATACAGCGAACACATTATTGAACAATCAGGCCGGTCTGTTGGCCGGACATGCTCCCAGCCATGCGCCTACCGGCCAACAGACCGGGGAACCGCTTCGCTACTGCCTGTTTTGCTCCCCTTAGTAACGAGGCATAGTACCCGGAGAGGGATTGTCTGTGTCAGTATCTAAACAAACCCAATTACCCGCCACTCCGCCGGTTGTAGAAATGCGCGGGATTGTGAAGAGCTTTCCCGGCGTGCTCGCCAATGATCACGTCGATTTTGTCCTGAATCGGGGTGAAATCCACACCCTGCTGGGAGAAAATGGCGCCGGTAAAAGCACGTTGATGAATATCCTCGCCGGCCTCTATCGTCAGGATGCCGGCAGTGTGTTTATCAACGGCGTTCAAATGGAGTTCTACTCCCCGCGCGACGCCATTAAAGCCGGCATCGGCATGATCCACCAGCATTTTATGTTGGTGCCATCGCAAAGCGTGACCGAAAATATCCTCCTCGGGTTGGATACGCCGCGCTTTATTCTCAATCTCTCCCAATACGACCGGGAAATCACCAACCTGGGGGAGCGCTTTGGAATGAAGGTGGACCCCCGCGCCAAGATCTGGCAGCTCTGTGTCGGTGAACAGCAGCGGGTTGAGATTCTGAAAATGCTCTACCGCGGCGCGCAGGTCTTGATCATGGACGAGCCCACCGCCGTCCTCGCCCCCCAGGAAATCAGCGTGCTTTTCTCCACGCTCAGAGCGATGGCGGCCGAGGGCAAATCCATCATCTTCATCAGCCATAAACTTCAAGAAGTGATGGAAATCTCCGACCGGGTCACGGTCCTGCGAAGGGG
>CAYMLG010000015.1:61983-83751 GCA_964391195.1 uncultured Anaerolineaceae bacterium
GGTAACGGGCAGCGGGAACTGGTTCAGGTTCTCACCGGCCTGCGGAAATGCACCTCCGGGGACATTTTCCTCAAGGGTGAAGCGATCACCAACCATTCCCCTCTGTCCGGCATTCAGCGCGGCATGGCTCACGTGCCGGAAGATCGCACCCATGTCGGCACGGCGCCCAACCTTAGCATGACTGACAATGTCATCATGAAAAAATATCGGGAAGCGCCGATCGCCCGCGGCCTGATGGTGGATATGCCGATCGCCACGAAATTTGCCAACGAGTTGAAAGAGGCCTATGACATCATCGTCCCCACTGTGGAGACCCCGGTCCGCATGCTTTCCGGTGGCAATCTGCAGCGAGTGATCCTGGCCCGGGAAATATCCGGCAGCCCGTCCCTGATTGTAGCCATGCAGCCTACCCGCGGCCTGGATGTGGGCGCAATCGAAGGCGTCCACCGCTTGCTTCTCGCCCAAAGAGAAGCGCAGGCCGGTATTTTACTGGTCTCGGAAGAGTTGGAAGAGCTGTTGTCTCTTAGCGACCGGATTTATGTGATGTACGAAGGTAAAGTGATGGGTGAAATTTTCCTGAACGGTTCGGAAGATCAGGATCTTATTGTCGAACAGATCGGTTTAATGATGACGGGCACACCGCTTGCCCAGCTTAAATCCTCCGGAGACGCTCAGCATGTCTGAAGTTGCCAGTGTTCCCCCTACGCAGGCCCGCTCCCGGCGGCGGCTGCCCTTCACCGTCCGGCTTGAGCCACGGCTGGAAGAGCTGCCGCGCTGGTATCCGTTCGCCATCTCACTAGGCGCGATCGTCATCTCCCTCCTGATTGGCGCCATTATCCTGTCCGCGGTGGGCGGCGACCCGCTTCGCACCTACGCCCATATCGCCAAGGCTTCTTTCGGCAGCGCCGGGGTCTTCTCCGACACGCTGGTCAAAGCCATTCCCCTCATGCTGGTCGGCCTGGCCTGTTCCATCGCCTTCCGCATGCGCCTGTGGAACATCGGGGCTGAAGGCCAGTTCTTCCTGGGGGCCTTCGGGGCCAGCGCGGTTGTCCTGCTGCCAGTCCTCCCTGCAGACACTTCCCCATGGATCTTTATCCCCACCATGATGGTCGCCGGCATCCTGTGCGGCGCTCTCTGGGGGTTCATCCCTGGCTTTCTGAAGGCGAAGTTCAATGTGAACGAGATCATCAGCACGCTGATGATGAACTACATCGCCGTAGCCTGGAATAATTTCTTCATCTATGCGGTGTGGAGCGAAAGTGGTTTCCAGATGAGCCGCATGTTCCCCAAGACCGCCTGGCTCCCCCGCCTCACCGATTATGCCGCATCGATCCCGGGCTTTGCCGGCCTGACCACTCACCTGGGGCTGGTCTTTGGCCTGGTGGCCGCCGTGCTGGTCTGGCTGGTGATCTACCGCAGCCGCTGGGGGTACGAGATCCGCCTGATCGGCGATAACCCCCAGGCCGCCCGCTACGCCGGGTTGAGTATTTCGCGCAACACCATCCTGGTGATGATGTTCTCCGGCGCCATCGCCGGCCTGGCCGGGATGTCGGAGATCACCGGTGTCGTTCATCGCTTGCAAGGCGCAATTTCTCCCGGATACGGCTTCACCGGCATCATCGTCGCCTGGCTCGCCAAGCTGAACCCCTTCGCAGTTATCCTGGTCTCGGTCTTGTTCGGCGCTCTGATCCTGGCCGGACGCGAAATTCAGCCCTCCGGCATCCCCAAAATGATCCAGGGCATCATCCTCGTCTGCCTGATCGCCAGCGACTTTATGCTGCGCTACCGCATCCGGCTGGTGCGCACGGGACAGGAGGCATAACCGCATGGACCTGATCATCATCCTTCAAGCTGGGGTTGCAACCGGCACCGTGCTCCTTTTTGCCACCATCGGAGAGTTGTTCGCCGAACGGTCGGGCGTTATGAATTTGGGCGTAGAAGGGATGATGCTGATCGGCGCCATGAGCGCCTTCAGCGTCACACTGGCCACCGGAAACCCCTGGCTGGGCGTTCTGGTAGCCATACTGGCTGCCGGGCTGCTCAGCCAGATTCACGCCTTCATCACCATCACGCTCCAGGCTGACCAGGTTGTCAGCGGCCTGGCCCTCACCTTCCTCGGCACCGGCGTCAGCCTCGTCCTGGGCGAAGGACTGAGCAAAGCTGGAGCGATTTCTCTCCTGCCCTCGTACACGATCCCGGTACTCGCCCAGATCCCAATTCTGGGGCCGGTCTTTTTCACCAACCAAAACATCCTGGTGTACATCGGCTACCTGTTCACCCCCCTCGCCTGGTACTACATTAACCGCACCCGTCCGGGGATGCACCTGCGCGCCGTAGGGGAATACCCGGCCGCAGCCGATGCGCTGGGCATCAGTGTCTACCGCCTGCGCTATCTTTATGTGTTCGCCGGTGGCATGCTGGCCGGCCTGGCCGGGGCGACCATCAGCCTGGCGATCTCGCCGGGCTGGTTTAGCGAGCTCACCACCGCCGGGCAGGGCTGGATTGCCGTTGGCCTGGTCATTTTCGCCCAGTGGGACCCGTTCCGGGCGGCCTTCGGTGCCTACACCTTCGGCGCTCTGCGCCGCCTGATCCTCGACATTCAAGGGCCGGCAACTTTGCTCGGCTTTAGCAATCCGTTCTTTTACAATCCATACCTGGGCTTTTTCCTGCAGATGCTGCCCTATGCTTTCACCATCATCGTCCTGGTCATCGGCTCTCGGGAGGCTCTGCGCAAACGGCTTGGCGCCCCGGCGGCTCTCGGCGTCCCTTATATTCGCGGCGAGCGCGGGCTGTAATCGATGAGACGGACCTGCCTGTGGCCCGCCTGACCATCGCCACCATAAACCTCTTCGCCGACCTCTCCTTGTGGGAGAAACGAAGGGGATTGCTGGTGGATGGACTGGCGGCGCTCGGGCCGGATCTCATCGCCGTGCAGGAAGTGGAACTGCGCGAGAACACTGCCCGGTGGCTGGCAGCGCAGTTGGGCATGGAGCATATCCATCTCACCCCCAAGACCGGAAAATGGCGCCACGAAGAGGGGCTGGCGATCCTGAGCCGCCTTCCTTTCCAGGGACAGGCAGAACTGGATCTGCAAACCCAGCATCGGGTCGCCCAGTACGTGCAGGTGAGCGTGGATGGTCGCCCGCTCGTGCTGGCAAACGTGCACCTGTACTGGATGCCCGGAGAAGCGCCGGAACGTCTACAGCAGATTGAGCGGCTGCTGGGTTGGCTGAGGGAGATTCCCGGAAATCCTCCCCTGATCGTCGGTGGAGATTTCAACGCCACTCCAGATATGCCTTCGATCCGCAGGATGGAACAGGAGTTCGCCTCCGCCTACCGGGCGGTCCACGGGCGAGAGCCGGCCTACACAACGCCAACGCCCCTCCCCCGCTCCTGGCGTTTGCTCCTGAAGACCATGGTTCGCCTGCTGAAGTATATTAAGGTCTCGCACTTTCGTCTTGCCCGGCGGTCCACGCTTGACTATATTTTCGTCGATCCCCGCCTGCGGGTGCTGGACAGCCAGGTGATCCTCAACCGGCCGTCCCCCGAGGACCCCCGTCTCTACCCTTCTGATCACTTCGGTATCTCGGCGGTCCTCGAGCTATGAGCGGCAGCATTTCCGCTGCAACAGTCTTGCGGTAGCAGATTTGCTACCGCAGTTTTCCGGCAGCCTGCGTTCTCGGACCTCTTATCCGGGTCTTCTGTTACCTGTTCGAAGGAGCTAGAGTCACCCGTTTATGATCAACCATTTTCTTGGATATCAGTGTACTCTCTGCGGTCAGGAATACCACCGCGATGAAGTGCAATACACCTGCCCCAAAGATGGCGGCAACCTGGATGTCATCCTTGATTACGCCGCCATCCGCCAGGGCTATGATAAGAAATACTTCATTGTCGCCCGCGAACCTTCCCTCTGGCGCTATCTACGCCTGCTGCCGGTCGATGATCCGGGTGGAAGCGGGACCCCTCTGCGGGCTGCCGGCTGGACGCCGATCTTCTCCCCGCCCCGGCTGGCCGCCAATCTCGGGTTGAAACGCTTGTGGGTCAAAGATGAAAGCCGCAACCCCACCGCCTCCTTCAAAGATCGGGCCAGCGCCGTCGTTGTAGCCCGGGCCCGCCAGATTGGGGCCGAAGTGGTCGTCACCGCCTCAACCGGCAACGCCGGGGCAGCCCTGGCCGGCATGTCAGCCGCTGCGGGCCAGAAAGCGGTCATCTTTGCCCCACGCAACGCCCCTCCGGCCAAGATCGCCCAACTGCTGGTCTACGGCGCCCAGGTCCTGCTGGTGGACGGCAACTACGACGATGCCTTCGATCTGAGCATCCAGGCCGCCCAGGAGTTCGGCTGGTACTGCCGTAACACCGGTTATAACCCCTTCACCCTGGAAGGCAAGAAAACGGCCGCCCTGGAGATTTGGGAGATGGTCGAGCGCGGCATGGTCGAGCACACCCCCGACAACCTTCTCAATGTGTTCGTCTCCGTGGGGGACGGCAACATCATCTCGGGGATCCACAAAGGATTCAAAGACTTGCACACCCTGGGTTGGCTGGAACAGATGCCCCGCATCTTCGGCGTGCAGGCGGAGGGGTCAGCCGCCATCGCCAACGCCTTCAAGGCCGGCACCGAGGACATCGTTCCGGTCTCCGCAGCCACTCTGGCCGACAGTATCTCGGTCGATCTGCCGCGCGACGGCGTCCGCGCAGTTCGGGCCGCGCGTGAGACCGGCGGCTCCTACCTGGTCGTCCCCGATGCGGACATCCTCCACGCCATCGCCGATATGGGTAAAACCGGCATCTTTGCCGAGCCTGCCGGCGCAGCCGCCTACGCCGGCCTGAAGAAAGCCGTCCAGCAGGGTCTGGTCGGCCCGGACGATAACATCCTCGTCCTGAACACGGGCAGCGGGCTGAAGGATGTGAAGGCCGCGATGCAGGCCGTTGAGGAAGCCCCAATTATCGAGCCCAGCCTGGAAGCCCTGAAGAAAGTGATTAAATAGCGAATGTCCGGACCTACGATTTCCATCATTGCCCCCATCTATAACGAGGCCGGCAACCTCCCCGAGCTGTACCGGCGGGTGAAAGAAGTCATGCAGCAGGCAGAGGATACCTGGGAGCTGATCCTGGTGGATGATGGCTCGCTGGATAGTTCGACGCAGATCATCGCCGACCTTGCCCTCCAGGACGAGCGCATCCGCCCCGTCATTTTCGCCCGCAACTTTGGCCACCAGATTGCCGTGACCGCCGGCCTGGATTACAGCCGGGGGCAGGCTGTGGTGATCATTGACGCAGACCTGCAGGACCCTCCGGAAGTGATCTTAGACCTGATCGCCAAATGGCGCGAAGGCTACGAGGTGGTGTACGCCGTCCGCGCCGAGCGCGAGGGTGAAACCTGGTTCAAGCTGTTTACCGCCTCACTCTTCTACCGCCTGATCCGCTCGATGACCGAGGTCGATATCCCCATGGATACCGGCGACTTCCGCCTGTTGGATCGCAAGGTAGTGGATGTGCTCAACCGGATGCGCGAGCGCCACCGCTTCCTGCGCGGCATGTCGGTTTGGGTCGGTTTCCGCCAGATCGGCGTCCCGTATAAGCGGGCCGCCCGCTTTGCCGGCGAGACAAAATATCCCCTTAAAAAGATGATCCGCTTCGCCAGCGACGCGATCACCGGCTTTTCCTATCTGCCGCTGCAATTAGCCACCTATCTGGGCTTTATATCCGCCGGGTTGGCCATCCTCGCCATCCCGGTGGTGATCATCGGCCGCCTCGCCGGGTCCGAAGCCTTCTTTGGGCAGGCCTCCACCCTGATCGCTGTACTGTTTCTAGGCGGCGTCCAGCTCATCTCCCTGGGCATCCTTGGCGAGTATATCGGCCGGCTGTACGATGAGGCCCGCGACCGGCCCCTATATATCGTCCGTGAAGGACCGGAGGACTTCCAGAAGTCCTAACCATGCGTTTGTTTGCTCTCCGCTCTGGATATGGCAGGGATGGGGGCGGGAAATCCATCCCAACCATGTCCAGGGGGAAGAACAAAAAATATATTAAGTAGGAGTATCACTGTATGAAAATCGACTTGACGATCGATCGCGAACGCCGCCAGCGCGCCGTTCAGCGCGCCCGCGAACGCAACATCATCATCCCCACCTTCGCGCAAATGAAGGACCCCACACTGATCCCCGACTCGATCAAAGCAGAGCTGGCTCAGATTGGACTGTGGGATCTTAACCCTCGCAACCTGTTCCGCATCACCTGGAAAAACGAACCGGTTCCCCAGGGCGGGCAGTTTGGCGGTGTGAACTTCATGGAGCTGCCCAGCAGCCTGACCGGTACGGATGCCCGAGTCATTGTCATCGTCGGTAAATGGTTCCCCACCGGCGCCCATAAGGTCGGCGCGGCTTTCGGCTGCCTGGTCCCTCGCCTGGTCACCGGGCAGTTCGATCCTACCACCCAAAAAGCGGTCTGGCCTTCCACCGGCAACTACTGCCGCGGCGGCGCCTACGATTCGGCCCTGCTCGCCTGCGATTCTATCGCCATTCTGCCCGAAGGCATGAGCCGTGAGCGTTTCGACTGGCTGGCCGAGATCGCCGGCGAGGTCATCGCCACCCCGGGCAGCGAGTCAAACGTCAAAGAAATTTTCGATAAATGCTGGGAACTGCGCCGCTCTGGCCAGGACCTGATGATCTTCAACCAGTTCGAGGAGTTCGGCAACTACCTGTGGCACTACGACATCACCGGGCACGCGATGGAGGAAATTCTCCAAAAGGTCATGGGGCCGAAGGATGAATTCCGCGGCCTGACCTCCGCCACCGGGTCGGCCGGAACGATTGCCGCCGGCGATTACCTGAAGCAACGCTACCCCGGCAGCAAGATCATCGCCAGTGAAGCCCTGCAGTGCCCCACCCTGCTCGAGAACGGCTTTGGCGCGCACCGCATCGAGGGCATTGGCGACAAGCACGTGCCCTGGATCCACAACGTCAAAAACACGGATATGGTCGTCGCCATCGACGATAACGCCGTCGTCAGCCTCGCCCGGTTGTTCAACGAACCCGCGGGACGCGACTACCTGATCCGGCAGGGCGTGCCCGAAGAGACCGTCTGCAATCTCGATCTGCTCGGCTTCTCAGGCATCTCCAATGTCCTTTCGGCGATCAAATTCGCCAAGTACTACGAGCTCGGATCCAACGATATTGTCCTCACCATCCTCACCGACTCGATGGAACTCTACACCAGCCGCCTGCATGAGATGCGCGCCGAGTATGGCGAATACCGGGAGACCGATGCCGCCGCTCACTTCGCCCGTTACCTGCAGGGCCAGTCGACCGATCACCTGATCGAGCTCACCTATGCCGACCGCCGCCGGGTCCACAACCTGAAGTATTACACCTGGGTCGAGCAGCAGGGCAAGACCTATGAAGAAATCCTGGATATGTGGGAAAACCGGGATTACTGGACCGAGCTCCAGGCTCAGGTCCCCGAGATCGATGCGCTGATCGAAGAGTTCAACGCCGACACCGGCCTGGTCGGTTAGCTTCTCTTCATTTTCCTTCTCGCCGGGCTCGAGGTAGGCGCTGCCCCACCTCGGGCCCGATTTTTATTTTCTGCCTGCTTTTCCAAAATTCCTTAAAAAAGCCTCTTAATTCGACCATTGAAATTCGCGCAAACAGAGTTACAATGGAAGGCTGCAGACTTGTTTTCTTTAGACGGGACCATTGCCTGATTCACCCCAATATCACCTCAGCCACCAGGCCCACAAGATAATGGGAAGAAATGCCTAAACTCACTGTCGATGTCTTAAATCCTGAACGCCTGAAAAATCACGCCGGAACTTCGGTCTTCCAGCGTGGGCAGGCATATTACAACTGGGGAAGGGTGCAGATCGAAGAAGTCAATGAGGGATGGGCCCGGTGCTACGTCCACGGCACCCATATCTACGAAGTCAAGATTTCTGTCGCCGACAATTACCTCTACTTGCGCTGCGAGTGCGAATACGCGGTCAACAACACGGTATGCAAACACGAAGTGGCGGCTGCCCTCGCCGTGCGCGACTACTTGCGCGAACGCATCCCTCCTCATTGGTCCGACCAACTACGCCGGTTGGTGCCCTCTCAAGCGTCCCCCTCCCGTCGCGCCCCTGCGGGCCAATACTTGCTGCTCTTCAGCCTCCAGGACCGTGGGTATTCCAGCTACTCCAACTGGAAGATTTACCCTTACAAACTGGCGGTCAACACCCTGCCCCGTGAGCTGCGCCCGGAAACAAATCCGCTCAAAGGGTCTTCCCTATCCGCCGATCAGTTGGCAAACATACTGCAGGCCCTGCCCGAGATTTCCTACCAGGCCCGCACCCCCTCCACCATCCTCAATCCGGCCGGCTGCATCAACGCGCCTCGGGAGAGTATCATCCTGGCCAACCTGATGATTGAGCGCGCAAAAAATTATATCTACTCCTACAGTGAAGTCGCGCTCCACGAGTACCTCTCCCTCTTGGAAAGCTCCGGCAGCCTGCTTTTCCGCGGTACGGCCAACCAACCATTCCAGGCCCCACTCACCCTGCGAACGGAGCCTGGCGCTCTGCACATCCGCATCGATAAAGATGACCAGGGGATCCATCTGAACGGAAAACTTTTTGCCGGGGACCGCGTGATCCCTCTGGCCGGCGCCAACGGAATGCCTGCCATTGAATTCCTCACCACCAGCCCGGTCTGGATTCTGGCGGAGGACCAGGTCTTTCGCCTGGAGGATGATGCCCAGGCTATCGCCCTCCAGAATTGGGTTCACACCCCCGACCTGACCATTCCCCTGGAAGAAGAAACAGATTTTCTCGAGAAGTTCTATCTGACCCTGGCGCAGCAGGCTCATCTCGAGGGCGATTTGATCACCTGGGAGGAGATCCAGGTCGAGCCGGTTCCCCGCCTCTACCTGAGCGATTCAAAGGGCAAACTGCAGGCCCAGCTTCGTTTTGGCTACGAGGATCTGGAAGTGAATTACGAAAGCTCCTCGGCCCCGGAAAAAATCCAGCGCCGTCCGGGTACCTGGACCCTGGTCCGCGTCCACCGCGATTTAGAGAAGGAAGAGGCCGCGTTCCGCGCCCTATCTTCTACAACCTACCGGCTCAAACGCGCTCCACGGCCCGCCCCCAGCAACCAATTTGTCCTGCGCGCCAATGCCCATCCGGTCGATTTTCTGCTCCATTCGATCCCCCGGTTAGCCCGTGATGGCTACGAGATCTACGGCGAGGAAAAGCTGAAGTCGGTGCAGGTCAACCGCAACAAACCGGTGTTATCGTTCAATGTATCTTCCGGGATCGATTGGTTTGACGTCAATGCGGTGGTCAACTTTGGCGAGCTAGAGGTGTCGTTTAAAGAGATCCGCAAAGCCGTGCAGCGCAAGGAACGCTACATCAAGCTGGCGGATGGAAGTATCGGCGAGATCCCCGAAGAGTGGCTGGAACGCTACAAGCATTTGTTCGCCCTCGGCGAAGAGAGCGGCGACGGGCTGCGCCTCTCCAATCATCACCTCACCTTGCTCGACCAACTGTTGGGAGAAACGGAACAGATACAGGTTGACCCGGAAATCGAACGCCGCCGCCAACGCCTGCTCGACTTTTCAGGCATCCACAGCGTCGAACTGCCCCAAAGCTTCCAGGGTGAGCTTCGCCCCTACCAGAAGGCCGGCTACGATTGGCTCCATTTCCTCCACGAGTTCGAGTTCGGCGGCTGTTTGGCGGATGACATGGGCCTGGGGAAAACCGTTCAGGTGCTGGCATTTCTCCAATCGTTGAAAGAAGGCTGTGGCCCTGCCCGCCCCGAAGAGCGCCCGGCTGCCAGCCTGGTTGTGGTTCCCCGCTCGCTGCTGGTCAACTGGCAGCGCGAGGCCGCCCGATTCACCCCGGATCTGCGCTTCCTCGAATATTTCGACCAGAGCCGCCCCAAGGACACCTCCGTCTTCGACGAGTACGATGTGGTCATCACTACCTACGGCGTCATGCTGCGTGACATCCATCTGCTGCGCGCATACACCTTTCACTATGCCATCCTGGACGAGTCGCAGGCGATCAAAAACCCTGTGGCTCAAACCGCCAAAGCGGCCCGCCTGCTCTCCTCACGGCATCGCCTGGTGCTCACCGGCACCCCGGTAGAAAACTCTTCCGTTGAGCTCTGGTCGCAATTCTCCTTCCTGAACCCAGGTCTGCTCGGCAACCTGGAGTACTTCCAATCGGAGTTCAGCACCCCGATCGAAAAGAAGGGTGATGAATACTCGGCCCAGTTCCTGCGCCGCCTGGTTTACCCGTTCATCCTCCGCCGGACCAAAGATTTGGTTGCCCCCGAACTGCCGCCCCGCAGCGAGCGCATCTTGTACAGCGATATGGAACCGGCGCAGCGCAAGCTGTACAACCGTACACGGGACTACTACCGTGGCCTGCTGCTCGGCTTGCTGGAAACAGAAGGGCTGAACCATACCCGGATGAAGATACTCGAGGGCCTGCTCCGCCTACGGCAGATCGCTAATCACCCGCTGCTCATCGATAAAAAGTTCCGCGGCGCTTCGGGCAAGTTCGAACTGCTCCTGGAAACCCTCGAAACGCTCCAGGCGGAGGGGCATAAAGCCCTTGTTTTCTCCCAGTTCGTCTCCATGCTCACCCTGATCCGCCGGACATTGGACGAACGTGGGGTTCGCTACACCTATCTGGACGGTCAGACCAACAACCGCCAGGAGCAGGTCGATACTTTCCAATCGAATCCGGACATCCCCCTCTTCCTGATCAGCCTCAAAGCCGGGGGCCTGGGCCTGAACCTGACCGCGGCCGACTATGTCATCCACGTCGATCCATGGTGGAATCCGGCGGTCGAGCTGCAGGCCACCGACCGCACCCACCGGATTGGCCAGGATAAACCGGTGTTTGTGTACAAGCTCATCACTCGCGACTCGGTCGAGGAGAAAATCCTTCAACTCCAGGAGCGCAAAAAGGCCATCGTAGACCAGATCATCAGCGTCGAAAGCAGCTTCTTCAAAGATCTCACGCCAGAAGACGTGAAAGTGCTCTTCAGTTAGCCGGAATATGCTATAGTTAACCTATGCAAGCCCTCTCGTCGACCTCCCTCATCCTGGTTGCTGTAATGAACAAGCCCCGCGATTTGGAGATCGCCCGCCTGCTCGGCTGGTACCGCATCCCACTCCGTTCGGCGCCCAAAGTGATTGCGGTCGATTTCCTGGCCTTTTACCAGACGGCAGCGTTTGGCGAGCACAAATGGTGTATTCAACACATCGCTCCGGTCCGCGGGCACGAGCTGACCACCCGCCTCGAACTGCTTCGCGATGAGCCCGATCATCCGCACGCCCGCCAGGAGTACTACAAAGTGCAGCTTGGCCCGTTACAAACCCTGGCATCCCCCATCCGGGCTGAGAATTGGCGGCGGATCACTTTCTTCTACACCACCGGGGAGTACCTCCTGAGGGCGCGGTCAGTCAATGATCTGATCGTGGATAGTGAAGAGCGCCAGTTCTTGTGGCAGTCGCTGCGCGAGCGGGCCAACCAGGCTCAGAACTACACCGTTCCCTGCGAAGATGAGCTTCCCGGGTTAGACCTGGACCCGGCCCTGCTGGCCGCGCTGCTCGGTATCAAAGAGTAGAATTCAAATGGCTCAAGATAAGATAGAAGATTCTCCGGGTGGAAACGAACAAAAAGAAAAAGCAAAGGGCGGTCCTGCTGTTTTCCCCGAGCCGGTTTGGACCTACCGCGGCTACTCGCTCCGCGCCAGCGAGTTCAGCACCGCCATGGTCCACATGTTCCGCGCCGAAGTCCAGCGGGCGAACGTCTGGAGACAGCGCCTGGATACCACCACGAATTGGGCGGTGGTGACCACCGGCGCGGTGCTTTCCTTCGCTTTCGCGACCCCAGAGAGCCCGCACATCGTCATCCCCCTGATCCTGGTGCTGGTGACCCTGTTCCTGTTCATCGAATCCCGCCGCTACCGCTATTACGAGCTGTGGAGCTACCGGGTGCGCCTGATGGAGACGGATTTCTTTGCGGCCATGCTCGTTCCCCCCTTCCAGCCCTCCTCTGACTGGGCCGAGTCCTTGGCCGAGCATTTGCTCCAGCCCCATTTTTCCGTGTCCAACTGGGAGGCCCTCGGCAGGCGTCTCCGCCGCAATTATCTCTGGATCTACACGGTGATCATCTCCGCCTGGTTTGCCAAGCTCTGGCTGCTCCCTGTCCCCATCGACCGCTGGTCATCTCTGGTTGCCCGGGCGCACCTGGGCTCGATCCCCGGTATCTGGATCATCACTGCCGTCCTGCTGTTCTTTGCGGCCCTGGTTGTGATCAGCATCGCCACCATCGGCCTCCAGGCGGCCTCCGGCGAAGTCCTCCCGCGCTATGTGGGCGTGGCCGACACTCTGGCCTCGGCCACTGAGGTGATGGGAAAAGGTCCGCACTCCGTTCGCGCCTGGTTCCGGCCGAAAAAGCGCCGCAAGCAATTGCTGGCCCTGATCATCACCGACCAGGCCGAATCGGTCAGCCAACGCGTGCTCAGCGAGATGAACCGGGGCGTTACCAGCCTGAGCGGTAAGGGCATGTACACCGGGCAGCAGCATTCCGTGTTGATGTGTGCGATGACCTTGACTGAAATCCCCCATTTGAAGGCGCTGGTTCACGAAACTGACGAAAACGCCTTTGTTATCGTTGCTCCCGCCCAGGAAGTATTTGGCCGGGGTTTTATGTCCTTAGAAGAAGAGGAGTAATATGTCGCTGCTCATTAAATCGGGTACCCTCATCACCGCTTCCGACACATTCGAGGCCGATATCCTGATTGAAGATGAGAAGATCGCTGCTATCGGAGCCGGCCTCCACGCCGGTGACGCACAGGTGATCGATGCGGCCGGAAAACTGGTGCTCCCCGGTGGTATCGACCCCCACACCCATTTCGATCTGCCCATGGCCGGCACGGTCTCATCTGATGACCACTACACCGGCCTGAAAGCGGCCGCCTTTGGCGGCACGACCACCGTGATCGATTTCGTCTCCCTCGACTACCCCACCCTGGCCGAGTCGGTCGAGGTCTTGCAGGCCAAAGTCGAAGCCAAAGCTGCCATCGATTACAGCTTCCACATGAACCTCACCCGGCTGAATCAGGATCTTCTCCAGGAGTTGAAGCGCCTGCCGGAGATGGGCATCAGCTCGATTAAAGTCTTCACCGCCTATAACAACCGTCTCCGCCTTCAAGATGGCGAGATCTTTCAGGCCATGCGGGCTGCCCGCCAGAGCGGCCTGCTCACCCTGCTGCATGCCGAGAACGGAGATGTGATCGATCTGCTAATCGCCGAGGCCCTGGCTGCCGGTCACACCGCACCCGAGTGGCACGCCCGCACTCGCCCGGCCTGGAGCGCGGTGGAAGCCTTCCTGCGCGGCTCGGCCCTCGCCGCCATGACCGGCGCCCCGCTTTACGTGGTCCACATGAACGCGGCCGGGGAAGTCGACCAGTTGAACTACGTTCGCCAGCAGGGCTTACCGGTGATGGGCGAGACCTGCCCCCAATATCTGTTCTTCACCGAAGAGCACCTGTGCCGTCCCGACGGCGCCAAGTGGGTCTGCTCGCCTCCGATGCGGACTGCTGCCGACAACAACCGCCTGTGGGAAGGGCTTGCCAACGACCAGATCCAGACGGTTGGCACCGATCACTGCCCCTTCTTCTTCGAGGGAGACCGGCCCATCCTCTACGAAGGCCAACCGGTCGCTATCCCGGGCAAAGAGTTAGGCCGCACCGACTTCACAAAAATCCCGAACGGCCTGCCGGCAGTCGGCGACCGTCTGCCCATCCTGTGGACCTACGGCGTCGGCGCGGGCCGTATCAGCCCCAACCAGTTTGTGACCCTCACCAGCACCAACCCGGCCCGGATCTTTGGCCTCTACCCGCAGAAAGGCGCCCTGCTCCCCGGATCGGACGCCGACCTGGTCATTTGGGATCCGGAACGCCGGCTGACCTATGGCACTGCCCACGCCCAACACCGCACAGACTATAACCTGTTCGAGGGGTGGGAGCTGACCGGTTATCCAGAAAAAGTGTTCCTCCGCGGCCGCCTGATCGTTGACCAGGAACGCTGGCTCGGACGTCCTGGCCAGGGTCGCTACCTCTTCAGAAAAGAGGGCGAGGTGATTTGACCTGTTCTCCCGCTGTCCCTGGCTTACGGGCTCCTGATACGTTTACGGACGGGTTATTCGCCGCGTGAAAGCTAGTGATCTTCGAGCCTCCTATTCCTTCAAGGGAATAGTGGTGCTAATTGCCTGGCTGCTGGCAGCCTGTGGTCCGGTCCGCCTGCCCGACTTTCTTCCTCAAGAACAGTCCGGCGTCTCCCCTACCCCGGGTATGCCGCTAACCGGGCAGGCGCAATCTACCTTGACGCCGGATGCGCCCCTAGCCTCCCTGCCTGCTCTGGCCACACCTACCCTGCGCACGGTTGTGCCCGGTGCGCGGGTCACGCTCACTCCCGTACCCAGATCCACGGGGCAGGCGCCGGAGCCGTCGCCCACCTCTTCGCCCCAACCGGCCGCCGAGGTGCTCTATCTGGCCGATTCCGAGGGCCGCCTGGCCGGCTGGAATCCGGGCAACGATACCATGCGCCTGCTTGCTTATCGCGTGCAGGCCTACATGCCTGCCCCCAACGGCGATCGGATCGCCCTGCTCCGCACCAGCGGCGTCGATCCAGGGCAGGTTGGCCGCTATGATCTGGTCATGTTGGACCCGCGGACCCTGAGGACGACCGTTTTGCTGGAGCGCACTCCTTTGGTGTATAACCTGGCGATCTCCCTGCGCGGGGATTGGCTGGCGTACACCTCTCAAGAATTCGGCGGTTCGATCTACCTGGTTCCCACCTCCGGGGAGAGCCGGCCGAGAAGGGTCGCCGAATGTGACCGGGAGCCGGAGCGCTTTTGCGCCAGCCCGCCGGTCTGGTCTCCAGACGGGGCCCGCCTGGCCTGGAGTGATTCTCAAGGCCTCTGGCTGATCTCCCCGGCCGAGGAGGGGCCCATAATGGGGCTGAGCAGCACTCTGCGGGTGACCGACCCTGGCGGGGGCACAGGCGAGGTCCACGTGCAGTTTACAGATTTGCGCTGGTCGCCCCAGGGCCGCTACCTGCTCTCTCGCGTCTCCCCCACCGGCTCCGAAGTGTCCTGGCTGGGGCTGCTGGATATCCGCTTGCAGCGGCAGGCGGAAATCCCGGGCACATACGAACTGATAGAGGAGAACGCCCGCGCCGACTGGCTGAGCGACGGGCGCCTGCTGCTTGGGTATCCGGGCGAGGCGGAGGGCGAACCCCCTTCCGTGGCGATCTGGCGCGTCGTCCCCACCCGAGACGACCTCCTCCTTCAGGACCTCAGGCTGGAGATCCCGGACGAGCTGCTTCCCCGGCCCGGACGGGCGCTCTCCCAGCCCGTTCGCTACCTGGTCGACTGGCTCAATCCCCACCAGGAACAGCGCCCGGTATTTGGCGTGCGTATACCCGGCAGCGAAACTTCCCCGGCGGTAATATCGCTGGATTTGAGATATGATACCCTGGAGAAAGTGAACGAACTCCCTTATGATGTGCTCGAGATCCTCTGGTCGCCGGTCTCGGAGGGCGGGATCGTCCTGGGGAGTCATGAACAGATTCTCTATATCCCCGAACGCGGGGCGCCCCTGATGGATCTGCGCCCGGTGCTTGGGGATGAGGCCCGCCAATTCTCCTGGGTGCCCATCCGGTGAACCCGGCATCGCTTATGGAAGCGCTGGATATATTTCTCATTCTCCTGCCCGTCATCATCCTGATGATTTTCCCCGTCCTGATGCTGGTCATCCGGCTGAGGAAGGGTAAATTCGCCTATTTTTGGCTCGTGGCTGCCCTGGGTGCGCTGCTCCCCTTCCCGCTGGCCTTCGCCCTGCGCTTCCGCATTCCGGCGATGATCCCCTTTGGCGTCTGGCAGCCGGAAATGCTGTTTCCGATTGCCCCGGCTCTGCTGCTCGATGCGGTCTCCTGGCCGTTCGCCTTTGCACTGGCCGCCCTGGCGTTGGCGGTGATCCTGACCGACGTAGCCCGCGCCCCTGAGGCCGATTGGCTGGCCTGGGCGGGCGGCCTGGGCCTGACGGCGCTGGGTATCCTGGCTGTGCTCTCCGGAAATTTCTTCACCTTGCTTCTGGGATGGGCTGCCATCGACCTGGTCGAGTTAATTCTGCTCATTCACCAGGTACATCAAAGCCAGATACGCGAGCGGGTGATCATCGTCTTCACCGCCCGTGCTGCCGGGCTGTTCGTGCTGATCTGGGGCGGGATGATCGCCGCCTCTGAGAATCCCGCCTCGACTCTGTCCTTCGACCTTATCTCCCCCACCGTCAGCGTCCTGCTGCTCATCGCCGCCGGGCTGCGCCTGGGGGTTTTTCCCCTGCACCTGCCCTTCTTCGAGGGCCTGCCCATGCGTCGTGGTTTGGGGACCCTGATCCGCCTGATCCCTGTCGCGGCCAGCCTGGTTCTGCTGCCCCGCACCGCGGCCTTTGGCGTCCCTGCAGACTGGCAGGTTCCCCTGCTGGCTCTCACCTGCCTGGCCGCCATCTATGGTTCCGTGGCCTGGATCAACGCCGAAAATGCGCTGGACGGCCGGCCGTTCTGGATCTTAGGCGCTGCGGCCCTGGCGGTAGCATCCGCCATCCGCGGCCAGCCTGCAGCCGCGCTGGCCTGGAGTATCGCCGCCTTGTTCGCCGGAGGGCAGATCTTCCTGATCTCGGCCCGCCACCCGCGCCTGTTCTGGGTTACCGCCCTCAGCGTGCTCGACTTCTCCGCCCTGCCGTTTACCCCCACCTGGCAGGGGCTGCGCCTGTACACCGCGCCCTTCACTCCTATTGCCATCATTTTCCTGTTCGCTCACACGCTGCTCATCGCCGGGTTTATCCGCCACGCCGTCCGCGCCGGCGCCCCGCTCTCCGGTGTCGAACGCTGGGTCTGGGTGATCTATCCCCTGGGCCTGGCCCTCCTGCCCATCTCCCATTTCGCCATCCTCTATTGGAACTGGTTCCGGCCTTTGCCCGGGGCCACGGCTTACCCGCCCGTCCTGGCCTCCTGGCCCGGCCTGGCCGCCCTGGCCCTGGCCGCCATCATCCTCTACTGGCGGAGGAGGGGAATCCAATCTCCGGACCGGGTCGTCGCTGCCTTCCGGCGTGCCCTCTCCCTGTCCTGGTTCTACCGCTTCCTGTGGGCTGTCTACAAGGGGTTTGCCCGCCTGGTCGGCCTGCTGAACCTCATCTTCGAAGGTGAGGGCGGCATCCTGTGGACGCTGCTCTTGCTGGCCTTGCTTGTTTCATTGCTCGTTCAACAGGGGCTGGGGAGTTAGGCTATGTGGTTAGATTGGCTCACACTGCCCGCCATTCTCATCGTCTCCCTCTGTGCCCTGCTCCTCCTGGTGAGCCCGCGCTGGCACATCAGTATCGCCGCCCTGGCGATCCAGTATGGAGGCGTGTTCCTATTGGTAGCGCTCCATTGGCCCCTGGAGATGGCGGTAACGAAACTGCTCGCGGGTTGGATGTCCGGTGCCGTGCTCGGCATGGCCATCCTCAGCCTGCCCGCCGCCCACACTGAGAATCTGCAAGAGCCGTCCCCCCGGGCTCGCGCCCTCTCCCCCGAAGATTGGATGCCCAGCCCTTCTCTGCTGTCGGGCCGCTTCTTCCGTTTACTGGCTGCCAGCCTGGTGGGGTTGATCGTGGTCTCCGCAGCCCCCAACCTGTCCGGCTGGGCAGTCGCCATCGACCTTCCCACGGCCTGGGGCGGGCTCATCTTGATCGGCCTGGGCTTGCTGCATCTGGGCTTTACCGCCCAACCATTCCGCACAGTCTTAGGGCTGCTGACGGCCTTATCCGGTTTTGAAATCCTCTACGCCGCCATCGAGCGGTCGATCCTGGTCGCCGGCCTGCTCGCAGGTGTGACCCTCGGTCTTGCCTTGGTGGGAGCCTATCTGCTGGTTGCCCCCCAGATGGAGGAATCCGAATGAACACCCCGGTTATCTGGATCCTGTTTCCGCTGGGGTTGGCGGTCTCCCTATACCTGATCCGCCGCTGGCAAACGGTGATACAGCTCATCGGGATCCTGGTCACCCTGACCCTGGCCGGATTGGCCTGGCAGCTTCCGATCGGCCAGCCCTTACCGCTCGGCCCGCTTGCCGGGCCGGTGCCGCTCGAACTGGCGGATACCCTCACCATCCTCGGGCGCCGTTTCGTCCTCGACGAAACCGCCCGTCCGGTGCTGATCTTTGTCTATCTCGGACTCGCATTCTGGTTCGGCGGCGCTCGCCTGGCCCGCACAGACCGGCTTTTCATCCCTGCCGGGCTGGCTGTGGCGGCGCTGCTGGTCGCGGCCCTGGCCGTCGAGCCCTTCCTGTACGCCGCCCTGCTGATCGTGATCGCAGCCCTTGTGTGCGTCCCCCTGCTCTCTCCTCCAGGGCATCCAACCGGGCGGGGCGTGCTGCGCTTCCTGGTCTTTCAACTGATGGGGATGCCGTTCTTATTGTTCGCCGGCTGGCTGATCAGTTCTTTGGACGCTGCCCCGGCCTCCCGCTCATTGCTGATGCAGATCACCGTCCTCCTCGGGCTCGGCTTCGCCTTCTTCAGCGCGATCTTCCCGTTCCACACCTGGATTCCGATGCTGGCGGAGGAATCCAACCCCTATGCAGCCGCTTTCGTCTTTTTTCTGCTGCCGGGCGTCGTCTCTTTGTTCGGGCTGGAGTTCCTCACCCGCTACACCTGGCTTGGCACCGAGCCGCTGGTCGCCGATGTGCTGCGCTTCATGGGAGCCTGGATGGTGGTCACCGGCGGTGTGCTGTGCGCCTTCCAGCGCAACCTGGCCCGCATGCTCGGCTTCGCGGTCATATTCGAGATCGGCCTATCTCTCCTGGCGCTCAGCCTGGCCTCCAGCGCCCTCGGCGCACGGCTTGAAATTTTCTTCGCCCTGCTGCTGCCGCGCGGCATCGGATTGGGCACCTGGGCCCTGGCCCTCTCCATCCTGTTGTCCCGCCTCGGTTCCCTCTCATTCAGCGCGGTTTTCGGGCTGGGCCGCCAGATGCCCCTGGCCGCGGCCGCCCTGCTGCTGGCGCATTTCTCGATCGCCGGATTCCCACTCCTGGCCGGGTTCCCGGTGCAAGTCGCCCTGTGGGAAGCGCTGGCCGGGCAGTCCCTCCCCACGGCTCTGCTCTCCCTGCTCGGTGCAGCCGGGCTGCTGGCCGGGGGAATCCGCTGTATGGCAGTCCTCTTCACCGGCCCTGAAGACCGGCCCTGGGAAATCACCGAGAGCGCCGGACAAAGCGCCCTGCTGGTGATCGGCCTGCTGGCCATCTTCGCCCTCGGACTGCTCCCGCAATGGTTTCTGCCCCCCCTGGCCAATATGGCCCACATGTTTGCCGGCCCCGGGTTTTAGCCAGAAAACAGGTATAATCACGCCGGAAATGGCATTTCAGGCGGAACGGAGGCTGTCAACCGTTCTCCCTCCGCTCATACTCAGGAGATAGCTTCATGGAAGTCGAACAACTTCTCAAACAGGTGGACTGGTTGGACGAGGAACGCCGGAAGGACAAGACTCGCCTGGGGGCCCTGGAAGAACGCCTGAACGCAATCGAAGGTAACTTTCCTCCCTTGATCCACCAAATCAAGGAACTGAGCGGGGAAATCACCCGCCTCTCTGCCCTTCTCGGCCGCATGGATCATTTTGACGAAACCCTGCTCCAGCAGCGGGTCGAGACGAAGCAGTACTTCGAAGAGTTGGAACGGCAGTTCCGTAAACGCGAAGAAGAAGTGGAGAAAATCCGCCGTACGGAGATGCGCGCCCTGGATAACAGCCTGGCGGAGCTGCGCAAAGAGCTGGAGCCTATCCCCGAGCTGAGGCGCGGGCTGAAAGCGCGAGTGGACGAGGAGGCCCGGCTGGGCCGCCTGATCGATGAAGTGCGAAACCGGATCGAATCAGTTCGCCGCAGCGAAGAAGAATACACCCGCTCCTTCCGCTTGCTGGACGACGGTCGCCGCCAGGACTCCAAGCGCCTGACCGACCTCCAGGGAGAGCTCGCCGCAGTACGCAAACGGGTGGACGAACAACGCGGCCGGATCGAGTTGAACGACAACCTCCTGCGCAAGCTGGAGACCCGCCTGAACGAGATCTCTGTCGTCGAAACCGAGCGGCGCGAGGCTCAGGCCGCCTTCCTCGAGAATCGGGCCCTTCGCGAAGTTGAGCGCGATCGGGTATGGAAAGAGTGGCAGGCCCGCTTCGAGACCATCGAAAACCAGACGGCCGACATCGAGAGTAACCTTCAGGCCCTCGAATCCACGCACCGGGCGGTCAAGCGCTCGCAGCAGGTGGTCGATGAAATCTCCCAGAAGGTCGAGCGCCGGATCAACGAAATCGCCGAAATTCAGCGGCTGAGCGAAGAACGCTTCCGCCAGGAATGGGTCACCTTCAAAGCCGATGACCAGAAGCGCTGGACCAACTATACGCTCACCTTCGAAGAGCAAAAGACCGAAACCGCCCGCCAGTATGAGAAGCTCGCCGAGCGGGTGACCCAGTTGGAAGACCACATCCAGGAAGTGCAGGATGTGCTGCACCAGTTGAACGAGCAGGCTGAGAAACGTATGCAGTCTCTACTTGCCCTGGTCCACGAATGGGTGTCCAGCTACGAAAGCTCTCTGGGCCGGGTGCGCTGATCGAACCGTTTTCACAACCCAGCAGATCGGAAAATCCGGTTCTGCTCTACCGGGATCGCACAACCAAGGAAGGAATCATGCGAGTCATCGGCACGGCCGGGCATGTCGATCATGGCAAATCGACCCTGGTGCAGGCCCTCACCGGTACCCACCCCGATCGCCTCAAAGAAGAGCGCGAGCGGGAAATGACCATCGACCTGGGGTTCGCCTGGCTGACCCTCCCCGGGGATGAGGAAGTGGGTATCGTGGACGTGCCCGGGCACCGGGACTTCATCGAAAACATGCTCGCCGGCGTGGGCGGGATCGATGCGGCCCTCTTCACCGTCGCCGCCGACGAAGGTGTGATGCCCCAGACCCGCGAGCACCTGGCCATCCTGGATATCCTCCAAATCCAGGGCGGGGTGGTGGCCCTCACCAAAGTCGATCTCATCGACGACGAGGAGTGGCTCGACCTGGTCGAATCCGACCTGCGGGCGGTGCTGGCGAACACGGTACTGGAAGATGCGCCCGTCATCCGTGTGTCGGCTCGCACCGGACGCGGGCTGGATGAGCTCTTATCTGCCCTGAGCGCCTGCCTGGCAGAGCGCCCTCCCCGCCCCGACCTCGGCCGCCCGCGCCTGCCCGTAGACCGCACATTCACCATCTCCGGCTTTGGCACCGTGGTCACCGGCACCTTATCCGACGGCAGCCTGCGCCTGGGCGATGAGATCGAAGTGCTGCCCGCCGGCGTGCGCGGCCGGGTGCGAGGGCTGCAAACCCACAAACGCAAAGAAGAGGTGGCCGTGCCGGGCAGCCGCACCGCCGTGAACCTCTCGGGGATCAGCCTGGAGCAGGTCAACCGGGGGGATGTCATCGCCCGCCCCGGCGATTACCGCCCCACCCGCCGTCTGGATGTTCGCTTCAGCCTGCTCCCCGACGCCAGCGCCCCCCTGGAACACAATACGCAGGTCAAGCTCTTCCTGGGCGCGGCTGAGATCGTCGCCCGGGTCCGCCTGCTGGGCGCCGAATCCCTGGCCCCTGGGGAAGCCGGCTGGCTGCAGCTCGAACCCGCCCAACCGGTGGTCGCCGTCCGCGGCGACCG
>CAYMLG010000016.1:0-19352 GCA_964391195.1 uncultured Anaerolineaceae bacterium
GATTTCATCCGTTCTTCAGGCCCCGGCGGGCAGAACGTCAATAAGGTCGCGTCCGGCGTTCAACTTCGCTTTAACATCGCAGAGTCGAGCGCACTGCCGGATGAAGTGAAAACCCGGCTGCACCGGATCGCCCGCAACCGGATTAGTGAAGACGGGACCCTGATCATCGAAGCCAGGCGGTACCGCACGCAGGAGCAGAACCGCCAGGAGGCCATCGAGCGCCTGGTGGAGTTGGTGCGCCGGGCGGCTGTCCCGCCCAAACCGCGCAAGAAAACCAGACCGAGCGAGGCGGCAAAGCGCCTCCGCCTGGAGGAGAAGCGCAAACACAGCCAGAAGAAGCAGATGCGCAGGCAAATACCCCGTGACGATCATTGGTAGTGGGGAGGGGATGGATGTTTACGGTTGTCTCGTTGAACATTAATTATTATGTAGATAAGCACGGGCCATGGGAGCAGCGCAGGGGGCTGATCTGCGAGGCGCTGGAGCTCGCCAATGCGGACTTCGTCGCGCTGCAGGCCGTGCGCCAGGACCCTGCACGGGAGTCCGGGCTGGATCAGGCCCAGCAGTTCAGCCGGATGCTGCCGGTGTACCGCTATGTTTTCTTTGCCCCTGCTGAGACCTTCCCGGATGGATCGGTTCATGGTTCGGCCATCCTTTCGCAGCACCCTTTTGCTTCGCAAGACAGCCTGCCGCTGAGCCTGCAGCCCGGCCTGGAAGACGCCAACCGGCGCTTGCTGCTGCACGCCGCGTTCGAACTGCCGCACATGGTCCTGCACCTGTTCAACGCCCATTTTTCCTGGGTCCCCGAACAGGCCCGGGAAAACCTGAAGCAAGCCATACCGTACATCGGCCGGGTTACCGGGCCGGCTTTGCTGGTGGGCGACTTCAATACCCCCGCCGGTTCCGGGCTGCTCGATCCGTTAATGCAAGCCGGCTGGACAGATGCCTGGGCCAGGCTGCATCCGGACGACCCGGGGGCTACCTTCGAAGCGCCCAAAACCAAACTGCGCATTGATTATGCCTGGGTCAATCCGGCCTTGAGCTCAAAGTTGAAAGGGATCGAGCTTATCCTCGGCGATACCGGGAAAATTAGGATGTCGGACCATTTGGGTTTGAAAGTACAGTTTGAGTGATTCCGGCCTGCCACAGGCGAAGTGCCCCATCGCCAGCGCGCTCCGGGCCTGGAATCCACCCCGCTCCGTCGGGGGTGCTCCGTAAGTCCAAGGTCCACGGCATAAGCGGTCATCCCGGCCGTTCCTGCCCGGTCGGGAGGGGAACATTAGGGTAAAATGGGGGAAGGGAGAAAGGATGGCCCGGATGGACAATCAACCTCATTCCTTCTGGAAGCGGCTGCTGCCGGCGGCGGGTTTCCTCGCCTTAAGCCTGGGGCTGTTGCTGTTGTGCCTGGCGCAGCCTACCCCGGCCCTCGCCGATGGGGGAGGTTTTTTCACTCCCACCTTCACCCCCAGCCCCACGCCAACCCCCACCATCACCCCTTCGCCTACGCCGATTCCCACCGAGACCCCCATCCCCAGCCCAACCCTGGCGATCGGGGTGGTCGATGTGGATTCCACCCGGGCTGCTGCTACCCTGCAGGCTTTAGCAGGGATGGACCTGGATGAGGAAGAAGAGGCGGGCGGCGGCATCGGCAGCTTGAACCTGGGTGGAGTGCTGTGCTGGCCGTTTGCCCTGGGTTTCATCTTGCTGGTGGTCCTGGTCGGTGCAACGGTGTTGCGTCCCCAGCCCACCACCCCCTGACCGCCTGCTGATATCCCTGGCAATCCACATGACCCATCCCGGATTTATGGATGGGTCATAGTTTTTAAGTGGAGATAGCCTGCTTGCGTGGGGTTTATTCGAACAGGAAAATATGCACCTCACGCGGGCCGTGGACGCCGGTGGTCAGCGTCATCTCGATGTCCGCGGTGCGCGAGGGCCCGGTGATCAGGGTCAGGGATGGGGCCTGGCGCACGACCGGCAGCTTGAGGGCCGCCTGCAGAGAGGGGAGGATCGCCGTCTTGGGGAGCACCGCCAGGTGGGTTTCGACCACCAGCGAGGCGGCTGCCGGGCGGGATTCGTCGCAGGGGACCAGCAGGCTGCCCGTCTCGGCGACTCCCGCAGCCGCCCCGGTGAGCCCGATTGGCGGCGGAGCTTCCCCGGCGAGCTCGGCCTGAGGATCGTAGCGGTGAGATACCGCCATCCCCCCCTGGCGCAGCGCCTCCGGCAGGCCGGCAGGTAAGGCCTGATCTTCCCAGGCCAGCAGAGATGAGACGCCGCGTGAGCGGCAGAACTGCAGGATGGCATCGGGTAAATCCGCAGCCGCGCACGGGTGGAGGACAACTCCCATCTTGCCGGCCTCATCCTGGAAGCGTTTCTCCAAAGGTAGCGCCGGCATGCCGGAGGGGCTCTCCTGCTGCCCGGCAGGAGCGGCTGTCTCCCGGCGATCCCCGCCGGACCGGGCCGGGTGGACGCTTTCGGGCTCGGACAGCAAGCGCCCCACCCTTGCCCGGAAGGGCGCGGCCGCAGGCTTGGGAAAATCGCGGCTGGTTCCCCACCCGGTAAACGCCGGCAGGCGCAGCCAGGCGGAGCGGGGGGCGATCAGGCGAGAAACTAGGCCCGCCAGGCGCTGCGCCAGGATATAGCGCCTCGGTGAACTGCTGATCCAGGCGTACAGCCGCAGCCCCAGGGTGAGGCCTCTTCCGATCTGGGGCGCAGCGCCGGCCCCGCGCCTCGGCCCGGCTGTTGGCGGCTCGTCCCGGTTAACCGCGGGGACCAGACCGGCGCGTACCCGCAGCAGCAAAGCCGGCAGGTCGATGTCCACCGGGCAGGCCTCCCGGCAGGCCCCGCACAGGCTGGAGGCCTGGGCCAGATGTCCGAATGTTTCTGGCCCGAACAAGCCGGGCGAGACCACCGAGCCGATCGGGCCCGGGTAAGGGGCAGGCTGCCCGGCCTGGCCCACATAGCCATGACCGCCGATTTCCCGGAAGATCGGGCAGGCGTTCAGGCACGCCCCGCACCGGATGCACAGCAGCGCCTGGCTCAACGGAGAGCTTCGCATCCGCCCTCGCCCGTTATCGACCAGGATCAGGTGCCGCTGAGGCGCTTCCCCTTGCCGGGTTGGGGATGGCTCCACCCGGTTGAGCAGGCTGGTATAAGCGGTAAGTTTCAGCCCGGAGGCGGAACGAGGAAGCAGCTGCAGCATCAGCCCCAGGTCTTCCAGAGTGGGGACGAGGCGCTCGATCCCCATCAGGGCGATGTGCACCGGCGGCAGGGTGGTCACCATGCGCCCGTTCCCTTCGTTGGTCACCAGGCACAATGTGCCCGTCTCGGCTACCCCAAAATTAACCCCAGAGAGGCCGATATCGGCGGACAGGAACGTGCGGCGGAGCCGCGCGCGGGCGGCAGCGGTCAATTCCAGCACATCGTCGGTGTAAGCCAATCCGAGCTTATCGGCGAAAGTGCGCCCGACATCCGCCCGGCGCAGGTGCACAGCCGGGGTGATGATGTGGGCCGGCCGTTCCCCGCGCAGTTGGATGATGAACTCCCCCAGGTCCGTCTCGATCACCTGCATCCCGGCCCGCTCCAGGGCCTGGTTGATCTCGATCTCTTCGCCCACCATCGTCTTGGATTTGGCGATCAGGGGCTGTGACCCCGGCGAGACCTGGTTGGCGATCTCCAACACCAGCCGCACGGCCTGCGCCGCGTCCTGCGCGTGATGGACGTGAACCCCATTCTCTGTCAGGCGGCGGGTGAACGTCTCCAGGTAATCGTCCAAATGTGAGACCACCTCGGCCCGTACTTCGTGCGCCCGGCGGCGCAGCACTTGCGCCGGCTCGGGCAGCGAGGCGTATGAGGCCAGGCGGGCGCGGTTCCGCCGCTCGGCGTTGGCGTCGAGCGCCGCTTGCAGAGCAGGGTTATCCAGAGAGAGGTGGATGGACTGGTGAAAGGGTCCGGCTGCTTTTGCCATTGATTCGCTCATCCGCCTCCGGCCAGCACTTCGGCGATATGCAGCGCGCGCCGGGGCAGCCCGCGGCGGATCAGCCCGCCGTTGAGGTGAGAGATACAGCCGGCATCACAAGAGATCAGGTAGTCCGCTCCGCAGGCTTTCAGGTTGGCGAGCTTCCGCTCCATCATGGCGATGGAGAGCTGTGGGTGCTCCGCCGCAAAAACTCCCCCAAACCCGCAGCAGTCGGTGCTCTCCGGTAGGTCTACGATTTGCGCCTCCCGCACCGCGGCGAGCAGCGCTCGCGGCTGGCGATCGACCTCGAGCTCCCGCAGGAGATGGCAGGAGGGGTGATATGCCAGGCGGGCCGGGAAGCGGGCCCCGAGATCCACCACCCTCAGCACATCGACCAGGTATTCGCTGAATTCGTAGGTGCGCTCGGCCAGGGATCGGGCCCTGGCCAGCCAGGGGGGATCATTGGCAAACAGTTCCAGGTAAGCGTGCCGTATCATGGCCGCGCAAGAGCCGGACGGAACGACCACAGGACCGCGAGTGGCTTCGAAAACGCGGATGGTGTGCTCCGCTGCCGGGCGAGCCTCACGGCGCAGTCCGGCGTTGAAGGCCGGCTGGCCGCAGCATGTCTGTCCGGCGGGAAATTCCACTCGCACACCCTGGCGCTGTAACACTCGCACCACAGCTTCACCCACCTGGGGGTAGAGCGTATCGAGCAGACAGGTGATAAACAATTGAACCGTTGGGGGCATCGCTGACATTCTAACACCTCTGCTGATCACCGTGGTAAGATTGTATCTGGTCTTAATTCTCTGAATAGTTGCGCGAAGGACGTTTGCGATGCCTGTATTTCGTACCGAAATCCCGAACCACTTCAGCCTGCCGCGCCGCATAAACCGCCTGGGTGAGCTCGCCTACAATTTGTGGTGGACCTGGAACCCGGACGCCCAACGCCTGTACTCCCGCATTGATCCCGAACTGTGGGAGAAGACCTATCACAACCCGGTCTTGTTCCTGCGCCAGGTGGAACGTTCGAAGCTCAATGCGGTGACCAACAACCGCTATTATCTGGATTTCTACGACCGGACCTTCCGTTTATTTGACCAGTACATGTCGAATAAAGATACCTGGTTCAGCCGCACCCATCCAAATTGGGTGAACCGGCCGGTCGCCTATTTTTCGATGGAGTACGGCCTGCACGAAACCCTTCCCATTTATGCCGGCGGCCTGGGTGTGCTCTCCGGCGATCATGTGAAGGAGGCCAGCGATCTCGGTCTGCCCTTCGTAGCGATTGGTTTTTTCTACACCGAAGGTTACTTCACCCAGCGCATTACAGAGGATGGCTGGCAGGAGGCCGCGTACAACCGGCATAACCTGGAAGATCTGCCCGTGCTGCCGGTGTTCACCGAGGAGGGCAAACCGCTGACCATCTCGGTGGAACTGCCCGGCCGGGAGGTGAGCGCCCGGTTGTGGGAAATTCACGCCGGCCGCATTCCGATCTATCTGCTGGATACGAACATCGAGAGCAATTCCGTCGCCGACCGGGCGTTGAGCGCCCGCCTGTACAGCAGCGACATCGATCTGCGCATTTCCCAGGAAATTCTGTTGGGCATTGGCGGAGTGCGCGCCCTTCGCACGCTGGGTTATAACCCGAGTGTATGGCACATGAACGAAGGGCACTCGGCCTTTCTGGTGATCGAGCGCATCCGTGAATTTATGGCCGCGGACCACACTTTCGAAGAAGCTGCGGAGATCGTGCGCCAGACGAATGTGTTCACAACCCACACCCCGGTTCCGGCCGGTAACGACGCCTTCCCGCTGTGGCCGATCGAGCGCTACTTCGCCAACCTCTGGCCCGAATTAAATCTGGACCGGGAAAAGTTCATCGACCTGGCGCGGCAGACGGCCCCCTGGGGCGACACTTTCACCATGCCCGTGCTCGCCCTGCGCTTCTCGAATGGGCGGAATGCTGTGTCGGAGCTGCACGGGCGGGTTTCTCGCCGCATGTGGCACTGGTTGTGGCCGGACCGCCAGGAGGATGACGTGCCGATCACGCACGTCACCAACGGCGTGCATACCGGCACCTGGCTGGCTCGCCGGCTGCGCCACCTTTACGACCGTTATCTGGGCCCCGATTGGATGGAGCATGCGGATGATCCCGAGGTCTGGGAGCTGGTCAAAAACATCCCCGACGACCAGCTCTGGGCGGTGCGCCGGCACCTGAAGCGAAAGCTGGTGGCTTATATCCGGGAACGGTCGCGGCAGCTATGGCAGCAGGGCAAGCTGCACCCCGTGCAGGTGGTGGCGGGAGGGGTCATGTTGGATCCTTACGCCCTCACGATCGGCTTTGCCCGCCGCTTCGCGCCTTATAAGCGGGCGAACCTGGTGCTGACCGATGTCGAACGCCTGCTGAAGCTCGTCAACCGCTCCGGAATGCCGCTCCAAATTATTTTCGCCGGGAAATCCCATCCTGACCATGAAGGTGGTAAACTGCTCATCCAGGAAGTGTACCGCATCGTGAAGAAGGCGGAGAGCGGCGGGCGACTGGTGTTCCTGGAAGATTACGACCTGAATCTGGCTCGCTATCTTACCCAGGGCGTGGACGTGTGGATGAATACGCCGCGCCGGCCGAACGAAGCCTCGGGCACCTCCGGGCAGAAAGCGGCCTTGAACGGCGTGCTGAACTTCTCGGTCCTGGATGGATGGTGGCGGGAAGGATATAACGGCCAGAATGGCTGGGCGATCGGCAGGGATGCGGATTACGACGATCCTGAAGTCCAGGACGAGGAGGACGCGGAATCCCTGTACGATGTGCTCGAGAACGAGATTATCCCCCTTTATTACCAGATCCGCACCTCCGATGGGCTGCCGGGTGAATGGATCGCCCGGATGAAAGAGTCTATTCGTACCCTGGCGCCGCAGTTCAGCATGCGCCGGATGGTTAAGGAATATATCGAAGGTCTGTACCTGCCTGCCATGCAGCGGAGCGGAGAGCGCACCGAGGAACGCGCCTGAAAGGCGAGGACAGACACCTGCTGCGGAAAACCCGCTTACAGCGGACGCGAAAATCAATAATAAAGAGAGTTGCAAATGGAACTAGATTTCTCCCTTCCGGCCCTGCTCGGCGCAGGGTTGATTTTTATGCTGCGCGTCGGCGACATGTCTTTGGATACACTCCGTGTGTTGTTTGTCATGCGCGGCCGGAAAGAGATGGCCTGGGTGCTGGGCTTTTTCCAGGCAGTCATCTTCGTCCTGGCGATCAGTTCGGTGCTCAGCAACCTGGACAACGTCTTGAATGTGATCGGCTATGCCGCCGGGTTTGCCACCGGGAACGTGGTGGGCATCATGATCGAAGAGAAGATCGCCATTGGGCATATCCACCTGCGGGTGATGAGCCCCCGCTTGGGCACGGCGATTGCCGAACGCCTGCGCGAGGATGGGTATGCCGTCACCGAAATCCCGGCGCGCGGCAAAGACGGGATGGTTACTGTATTGGCCGTCTCTGTGCTGCGGAAGCAGGTGCAGGGGGTGCGCGAGCTGGTCAACGAGGTCGATCCGAACGCTTTCATTACCGCAGAAGATGTGCGCCCGGTGCGCCGGGGTTTTTGGAGAGCATAGACCGCACTTGGATATGGGATGAGAACCGCCCGCCAGGCAGCGCCAGGTGGGCGGTTTTGATTCTGGGTTGTATCCAACCGAAGGCCGAACCCTTGCTTGTGAAGCCTCTCACGAAACCTGACATTTGTCAGGTCCCGCGCATGACAAATGTCAGTAGACCTGTTTTGTGAAATTCTTTACTATTGTTGTAAGTGTTGAGCTTAATGGTAAACGTTATAGTCCGGAAAGCAATTTTAGGAGTGCACGGAAAGCTCGTGATCACTCTGAGGGAGGCTTCATCTTGTTTCGAGTAAACCGGCGAACGGATTATGCAGTACGAGTCATGCTGGCCCTGGCCAAACGTCCGGCAGGGGCGCGTATATCGACCCGGACGATTCAAGACGAGATGCTCGTCCCCCCGGCCTTTCTGCAGCGCATCATTGCGGATCTGTCAAAAGCGGAATTGATCAACACCTTTGCCGGCCCAAGCGGCGGCCTGGAATTGGCCCATCCGGCCGAGGAAATCCATTTGCTGCGGATTTGGGAGGCGATCGAAGGGCCTCTCCTCATCTCAGATTGTGTGCGCGGTGTGCACGAGTGCCCCCTGGGGATCCTATGCCCGGTGCGGAGACGTTGGTGTAAGCTGCAGCTGCTGATTGAAAACGAATTAAGGGGGATCACCCTGGCGCAGTTGGCCGCCGATGCAGAGTTGATTCTTTTAGAGAAAAGCCACCTCTAGCTCTAACCGGCTGGAAGGGGGAACGTATCCAAGTTCTTTTCGATAAGGAGAATGCTATGGATCCAATTCTTCTCGCACGGATGCAGTTCGGCATCACCACCGTCTATCACTTCTTCTTTGTCCCGCTCACCCTCGGATTGTCTGTGCTGGTCGCCATTATGGAGACCCTCTACGTGCGCACGAACCGGGAGGTGTACAAAGATATGGCGAAGTTCTGGGGCAAGCTCTTCATAATCAACTTCGCCATGGGGGTGGTGACGGGGATCGTCCAGGAATTCCAATTCGGGATGAACTGGTCGGAGTATTCCCGTTTTGTCGGGGATATTTTCGGCGCGCCGCTCGCCATAGAGGCGCTGCTCGCCTTTTTCCTCGAATCGACTTTCCTGGGGATCTGGATTTTCGGATGGGATAAGCTCTCGAAAAAGATGCATGCTGCGGCCATCTGGCTGGTCGCTATCGGTTCCAACATCTCGGCCCTGTGGATCCTGATCGCCAACTCGTTTATGCAGCAGCCGGTCGGGTACATCATCGACAACGGCCGGGCCGAGATGCAAGATTTCTTCGCCCTGATCCTCAACCCGAACGTGTGGGTCATGTTCCCCCACACGGTCTCGGCCGGGTTCGCGACGGCCGCCTTCTTCGTAATGGGGATCAGCGCCTATCACCTGATCAAACGCAACAACCCTGAGCTGTTCCGGCGGTCCTTCCAAATCGCCGCCATCGTGGGGACCATCGCCGTGGTGTTGGTGATCTTGAACGGCCACAATCAGGCCCAACACATGGTCGAGACACAACCGATGAAGATGGCCGCCGCCGAAGCGCTGTGGGAGAGCGCCGATCCTGCCTCGTTTTCTCTCCTGACCATCGGCGATCTCACCCAGCGCCGGGATGTGTTCTCGATCCGCCTGCCCCGCCTGCTCAGCCTGTTGGCTTACAACCAACTCGATGGGGAAGTGAAGGGCATCTATAACCTGCAGGCGGAGTATGAGCAGATGTACGGGCCGGGTGATTACATTCCGCCCGTCGCCATCACCTATTGGACATTCCGGATCATGGTCGGGGCCGGGATGGCCCTATTGGGGCTGGCGCTCTACGCCCTGTTCATGGTGATGGGCGATATGTTCGAGACGCGCCCGAAGGTGCTGCGCCTGTTCACGCTGGCGATGATCCTGCCCTACCTGGCGAACACTGCCGGGTGGCTGTTGACCGAACTCGGCCGGTCGCCATGGGTGGTGTTCGGCTTGATGAAGATCGAAGATGCCGTTTCTCCGACGGTTCCGGCAGCCACTGTCGCCGTTTCATTGGTCGGCTTCACGCTGGTCTACGGCGCACTGATGGTGGCCGATCTGTACTTGCTCAATAAATACGCCAGGACCGGCTTCCCGGTGACCAGTGAGGCCCCGGTCCCCGAGAGCGGCGAGCAGTTCCCTTCCCTGGTTGGGGCTTAAGAGGAGGAGCTTAAAATGGACCTCAATACCCTTTGGTTTATTCTGATCGCAGTCCTGTACATCGGCTTCTTTGTGCTCGAGGGTTTTGATTTCGGCGTGGGTATCCTGCTGCCGTTCCTGAGCAAGGATAAGGATGCCGAGGCCGCTGACACCAAACGCCGGGCGATCATCAACACCATCGGACCACATTGGGACGGCAATGAAGTCTGGCTGCTGACTGCCGGCGGGGCAACCTTCGCCGCTTTCCCCCACTGGTACGCCACTCTGTTCAGCGGATTTTACCTGGCGCTGTTCCTTCTCCTTTTGGCTCTCATCGTCCGCGGTGTGGCCTTCGAGTTTCGCAGCAAAGATGAGAACCCCCGCTGGCGGGCCCTGTGGGATTGGTGCATCTTCCTCGGCAGCGCAGTCCCGGCTTTGCTGCTGGGCGTTGCTTTCGGCAATATCGTGCGCGGCGTGCCGATCGATGCCTCGATGAACTATGTCGGCGGCTTCTTCAACCTGCTGAACCCCTACGCCCTGTTAGCGGGTGTAGCTTCCCTGCTCACATTCACCCTGCACGGGGCCATCTTCCTCACCCTCAAAACCAGCGGTGAATTGGCCGATAAAGCCCGCCAGGCCGCCTCGCGGATCTGGCCGGTTGTGCTCGTCGTTCTGGCTGTCCTGATGGTCGCAACCTATCTCGCCACGGACGTGCTCGAACGCCTGGGGGTCAGCCCGGGGATCATTCCGCTGACCGGAGTGATCGCCATCCTGCTCTCCGGCTACTTCATCCGCAGGAAGATGGATGGGTGGGCGTTCGGAATGACGGCGGTGAGCATCACTTTCGCCCTCATCACCTTCTTCAGGATCCTGTTCCCTCGGGTGATGGTTTCCAGCCTGAACCCGGATTGGAGCCTGACCATCTACAACGCTTCGTCAACGCCGTATACGCTGCAGGTGATGACGGTCGTCGCCCTGATCTTCGTCCCGATCGTGCTCGTCTATCAGGGTTGGAGCTATTGGGTGTTCCGCAAGCGGATCGAGACCAAGGCGGAAACGCTGGTCTACTAGATCCGGTCCTGAAAACCAGGGGGATGGGCGCGGTCCATCCCCCTGGTTCCTTCTACCCCTTATTCGAGCGATCATGAGAATGAATCCGCGGCTGTTGGAGCTGGCGAAAGACGAACGGGTGGCGATCCTGCTCACGGTGGGCCTGGGGTTGGCAGGCGGGGCGCTCACCGTGGTTCAGGCGGCTCTGCTCACCCGGGTGATCGCGTCTGTCTTTTTACAAGGTCAAGATCTGGCCGCAGTGAGCCGCCTGCTGGCGGGCTTGCTGCTGGTGATGGCGCTGCGCGCCGGCACAGCCTGGGGGGCCGAGATCTCCGGCAATGCCAGCGCGGTGCGCATCAAAGCCTCTCTCCGCAGCCGCTTGTTCGCCCATCTGCTGGCGCTGGGCCCCGCCTGGGTTCAAAACAACCAGGACGAGGCGGATCAACCTTCCGAAAACCATCGCACCGGGGAGTTGATCAGCGTAGCAGTGGAGGGCATTGAAGCCCTCGACGCGTATTTCAGCCAGTACCTCCCGCAGATCGCGCTGGCAGCCCTGGTGCCCCTGACCTTCTTGCTGTTTGTCTTCCCCATCGACTTCCTGTCCGGCCTGATCCTGCTGCTGACCGCTCCCCTCATCCCGGTGTTTATGATCCTGATCGGGAATCTTGCCCAGGCGCTGACCCGCCGCCAGTGGCAGACGCTGAACAGGATGAGCGCTTACTTCCTGGACGTGCTCCAGGGGCTGACCACCTTGAAGATGCTGGGGCGGAGCCGGGCGCAGGCCAGGGTGCTGGCCGAAGTCAGCGAGCGCTTCCGCGAGAAGACGATGAGCGTGCTGCGGGTCACTTTTCTCTCCGCTTTAGTGCTCGAGCTGGTCTCCACCCTGAGCACTGCGGTGGTGGCTGTAACCGTCGGGCTGCGCCTGCTGTACGGGTATATTCCTTTTGAAGAGGCGTTCTTTGTCCTGCTGCTGGCTCCTGAATTCTACCTGCCGCTGCGAATGCTGGGCACACGCTTCCACGCCGGAATGGCGGGCGTGGAGGCGGCCAGGAAGATCTTTGCGGTGCTGTCGCTCGCCCCTCAAGCTGAGCCCGCCGAGGCCCGTCCGGCGTCTGAACTGCGCGAGTTCCAACGCCTGAGCTTCGACCGGGTGAGCTTTGCCTATCCGGATGGGCGCGAAGCCTTGCGAGAGGTGAGCTTCGAGCTGCGGCGTGGAGAGAGGGTGGCGCTGGTGGGCCCAAGCGGTGCCGGAAAGAGCACCATTGCCAGCCTGCTGCTGCGTTTCCTGGAGCCCACCGCCGGTGCGATCCTGGTTAATGGACGCCCCTTGAACGAAATCCCGGCCAGTGAATGGCGCTCGCTGGTGGCCTGGGTGCCGCAGAAACCGTACCTGTTCACCGGCACAGTAGCCGAGAATATTGGCCTGGGCAGACCGGGCGCCAGCCAGGCGGAGATCGAGCGGGCCGCGCGCCTGGCCAACGCCCACCAGTTCATCCAATCTCTCCCGGATGGTTATCAAACCCGCCTGGGGGAACGCGCGGCGCGCCTGAGCGGCGGGCAGGCCCAACGGATCGCCCTGGCGCGGGCTTTCTTGAAAGACGCCCCTGTGCTCCTGCTGGATGAAGCCAGCGCCAACCTGGACCCGGCCAACGAGGCCGCCGTACAGGAGTCGCTGGCCCGGCTGATGCAGGGGCGGACTGTGCTGGCCATCGCTCATCGCCTGGGGACCGCGGCGGCCAGCGACCGCATCCTGGTGCTCGAGCAAGGCAGGATTGTACAGGCGGGGCGGCACGACGAACTGCAGCGCGCCGGGCTGTATGGCAGGCTGCTGGCGGCATATCAAGAGATCGACGGTGGCCGGAGCGATGTTAAAACAGCCGCCGCCACAGCAGAGACAGGAAGCGCCTCGCGGCAGCTTCTCCGCAGCAGCGCTTCTCTTCCCAAAGAGGCTGGTGGCGGCCCAGGAGCGGAAAGAACCAGAGGGAAGAAAGCCGCGAGCGGGGGATCGACTCTTCTCCGCCTGCTTTCCCTGCTCAGGCATGACAAGTCCTGGGTTGCGCTTTCCGCCCTTTTAGGGTTTGCGACGATCGCCAGCAGTATCGGCCTGTTGACGACCTCGGCCTATATCATTTCTGCCGCGGCGCTGCGCCCTTCGATCGCCGTGCTGAACGTCCCCATCGTCGGGGTGCGCTTCTTCGGCATCGCCCGCGGGCTTTCCCGCTATCTCGAGCGCTATGTCACCCACCAGACCACATTCCGCCTGCTGGCCAGGCTGCGCGTCTGGTTCTACGAGGCTCTCGAACCGCTGGCGCCCGCCCGGCTGATGGAGCATCACAGCGGCGACCTGCTGGCTCGCATCCTGGGCGATGTGGAAACGCTGGAGAACTTCTTTGTGCGGGTGGTAGCTCCCCCATTGAGCGCCATTTTGACCGCCGCGGCGGCCGGCGTTTTCCTCGGCCTGTATGATGCCTCATTGGCTGCAGCTCTGCTGGCCCTGCTCGCCGCGGCCGGCCTGGGGGTCCCTTTTCTGGCGCGACGTTTGAGCCTGCAGCCCGGGCAGGCGCTGGTCCGGCAGCGCGCCGCGCTCAGCGCCAGCCTGGTGGACGGGATCCAGGGCATGCCCGAACTGCTGGCGTACAATTTGGGCCCACAGCAGTTAGATCGGGTAGAGGCCGCCGGGCGCAGCCTGGCGGCTGCTCAGCGGCGCATGGCCGGGGTGAGCGGGCTGCAGTCGGGGCTGATGAGCCTGCTCACCGGCCTTGGCGCCTGGGTGGTGCTGAGGCTGGCGATTCCCCTGGTAAACGGCGGGCAGATCCAGGGAGTCCATCTGGCGGTGGTTACCCTGGCGGCGATGACGGCCTTCGAAGCGGTATCGCCCTTGCCGCTGGCAGCCCAGGTCCTGGAGAGCAGCCTTGAGGCGGCCCGCCGGCTGTTCGATGTCGTCGACGCCGAACCGGCCGTCCTGGAGGCGGAACATGCTCTGCCACTGCCAGAACGGTTCGACCTGCGCATCGAAAATTGTACTTTTTCGTATCCGGGGAACGGCGGGCAGCCGGCGGTGAAGGACCTCAGCCTTTGGCTGCCGCAGGGCAAGCGCCTGGCCGTGGTGGGCCCGAGTGGGGCGGGGAAATCCACCCTGGTAAACCTGCTGCTGCGCTTCTGGGAAGCGCCTCAAGGCAGCATTTTCTTGCAGGGCAGGGACCTGAGCGAGTACAACTCGGATGAACTGCGGCAGCGGGTAGGGGTCATCACCCAGAACACCTATCTGTTCAACGCCCCGGTATCCGACAACCTGCTCCTGGCCCGCCCGGGCGCCCGGCAGGAGGAGCTCGAAGAGGCTGCCCGCCAGGCGGAAATCCACGATTTCATCTGTTCCCTCCCCCAGGGGTACGCGACCTGGATCGGCGAACAGGGGTTGCGCCTGAGCGGTGGGGAGCGCCAGCGGGTGGCGATTGCCCGGGCGCTGCTTAAGGATGCGCCTCTGCTCATCCTCGATGAAGCCACCGCCAACCTGGATGCGATCACCGAGCAGCGGGTGCTGCGCACGGTGCTGGTAAGCAGCGCCGGCCGCTCTCTGCTGCTGATCACACACCGCCTGGTCGGGCTGGAGGCGATGGACGAGATCTTAGTGATGGATGACGGCTGTGTTGTGGAACGGGGGACGCATGCCAGGCTTTTGGCAGCCGGCGGCCTCTACCGGCGGCTGTGGGACCTGCAGAGAGAATCACTCGACGATAGAGAGTAGCCGGTCCGGGTAATCGGTGATGATCCCGTCCACGCCCCAATCGATCAGGCGCCGCATATCCGCAGCCTCGTTCACCGTCCAAACGTGAACCTGCATGTTATGGGCATGGGCATCCCGGATAAAGCGGGGGGTGATGATTTGCATCCTGCCGTAATACTCGGGGATTTGGAAGGCATCGGCCCGAGGGAGATAAGCGCCGGACAGGAGCAGGCGGCTGAGGGCATAAAACGAAAGCACTTCTCGATCGCCGGCCGCGGTTGCCGCCTGTGGCAGGGCATTCCTGAAGCGAGTAAGCTGCCCAAAGTGGAAGGAGCCGACCAACACCGAATCCAGGCGTTCGTACCGGTGGATCAGGCGGGCGAAGGGAGCTACGATCGAAGGGTAAGCCTGCTTGATGTCGATGTTGACCCGCACCCCGGGAAAAGCGGCGAATACTTCTTCCAGGGTAGGGATGGTAATCCCCAGCCCCCGGTAGGGATAGGTCTTTCCCCCATCATCCGTCCACCGGTAGCCGGCATCCAGCTTCTTTAGCTCAGAAAGCGTATAGCTCTTGATCGGCCCGGCGCCGTCTGTCAGCCGGTCGACCCGGTCATCGTGCATCACCACGATCTCGCCATCTGCGGTGGCATGGATATCGATCTCGAGCGCGTCTACCCCCATTGCGACCGCGCGCTCGAAGGCGTACATCGTGTTTTCAGGCCACAGGCCTCCCCCGCCCCGGTGGGCCATCACCAGGGGCTTTTTGCCTTCCAGATAAGGGTGACCCGGGCGAGGCCGCGATCGAGAGCGCAAGACCAGATAGGCGCTCAGGCCGAAGCCGGCAGCGCCAAGTGCAGCCCGGCCGGTGCGCCTGGCCCATGACGAATTAGAAGATGAACTCGCCATTGCGGTAGATCACTTCTCCATCGACCAGGATCTCCGAGTCCTGGCGCATGTCGCAGATCATATCCCAATGGATGACGCTTTTGTTCCGGCTGCCGGTTTCCGGGTAGCCCGCCCCCACCGCCAGATGGAAACTGCCGCCGATTTTCTCATCGAAGAGGATGTTGCGGGTGAAGCGATCGATTTCATAATTGGTGCCGATCGCGAACTCCCCAAGATAGCGGGCGCCGGGGTCGGTCTCCAGCATCTGGTGCAAGAAAGCTTCGTTGCGGGCGGCTTTCGCCTGGACCACCTTGCCATCCTGGAAGGTCAGTTCCACCCCCTCGATCACCCGCCCGTTGGTCACCGCCGGATAAGTGAATTGCACCCACCCGTCCGCCGATTCTTCCACCGGTCCGGTGTAGATCTCGCCATCGGGCATGTTATTCTTGCCGCTGGCGTTGATGAATTTGCGCTCTTTGATCGACAGTCGCAGATCGACGTGCGGGCCGCGCAGCTCGACCCGGTCGTGCCCTTGGATGCGCTCCACAATCTGGCGCTGCTTCTGCTCCACCCCCAGCCAGTAGGCGACCGGATCGGGTGTGGCGTCATCGGCATGGCAGGCCTGGTAGAAGAAATCCTGGTATTCCTGGAAGCCCATCTCCGATTCCATGGCGTAAGCGGGGGTAGGGAACTGGCTGCTCATCCAGCGCAGGCTCGATTCCGCCCCACGGCGCATCTGCGCCTGGAGCAGTGGGGCCAGGGCTTTCTGCCGGCGCGCCTGCCGGCCGGCGTCAACCTTGCTCAAGGCGCGAGTATTCGTCTCGGCGCGGATTTTGATCAGCACATCGAATTCTTCGAACGCAGTTTTGTGGAAACGCGGCGTCCAGTCCAGGTGGTCCGCTCCGGCGTGAGCATAGAATATCTCGTCCTGGCCGGGGAAGTCGGCCAGCACATAAGGATACGCCCCCCGGTCCAGGATCAGCGCGTATAAAGCCTCAACCAGCGGCTGGGCGGCGTAGGTGGTTGTGATCGCGACCTGGTCGCCGGGCTGTACTCGGGTGGAGTAATCGACCAGGATGTGGGCAAATTTCTCGATTCTCGAATCGGTCAAGGGAATCTCCTGTGAGGTAGGTGGAAAAAATTATAACATGCAGGGTTTTTACGCGCTATAATGGCGCAATAAACGTGAGAAACCCATGAAACAACTCCTACAGAATCTCAAAAACGGGGAGACCCTGGTCGTGGAGGTCCCCATTCCCACCCCTCAACCCGGCGAAGTGCTGGTTCGCACCGCTGCTTCACTGGTCTCAGCCGGCACCGAGCGGACGCTGGTGTCTTTCGCCGAAAAATCGCTGCTGGGAAAAGCCCGATCCCGGCCCGACCTGGTGCGCCAGGTGCTGGACAAGGCCCGGCGGGAAGGGCTGTTGACCACCCTGGAGGCCGCCTTTAACCGGCTGGAACAACCGATGCCGCTTGGCTATTCATCGGCAGGCACCATTGTAGCCCTGGGCCAAGGGGTGGAGGGCCTGCAGGTGGGCCAGCGAGTAGCCTGCGCCGGGGGGAATTACGCCGTCCATGCCGAGTATGCCTCCATCCCCCGCAACCTGGTGGCTCCGCTGCCGGATGAGGTCGATTTCGAGGCGGCGGCGTTTACTACCCTGGGAGCCATCGCCATGCATGGCTTTCGTTTGGCTGAGCCACAGCTCGGCGAACGGGTGGCGATTATCGGCCTGGGGCTTCTTGGTCTGCTGGCGGTGGGCATCGCCCGGGCTGCCGGGTGCCAGGTGTTGGGCATCGACCTGGACTCGCGGCGGGTAGAACTCGCCCGCCGCTTGGGCGCCACAGCCGTGGGGCGCGATCAGGCCGAAGAGGCGGCCCAGGGCTTCTCGCGCGGCCGCGGCTGCGACGCGATCCTGATCTGCGCCGATACCAGCTCCGCCGATCCGGTGGAACTGGCGGGCGTTATCGCCCGCGACCGGGCGCGAGTGGTGGCGGTGGGGGCGGTTGGGCTGCAGATCCCCCGCAAAATCTATTACGAGAAAGAGTTGAGCTTCGTCAACTCGCGCTCTTATGGGCCGGGGCGCTACGACCCGGCTTACGAGGAGGGTGGTCAGGACTACCCGTTGGGCTACGTGCGCTGGACGGAAGGGCGCAACCTGGAGGCCTTCGTTGAACTGCTGGCAAACCGCCGGGTCGATGTCGGCCCGCTGATCACCCACCGCTTTCCGATCGACCAGGCGCCGCTGGCTTACGATTTGATTACCGGCAAGCGTAAGGAGCAGTTCCTGGGGGTGCTGCTGACCTATCCTGTCAGCGAGGCGGATGCCGAGCGCCTGGAGCGCCGGGTGGCCCTTTCCGCTGCGCCTCCGGGCGAGGCTTCGGCGCCTGCGAGCGCACAGCCGTCCTCGAGGGTCGATACGGTGCGCCTGGGCGTATTGGGCGCCGGGAATTTCGCCACCGCGGTGATGCTTCCGGCGCTGAAGCGCACGCCGGGAGTAGAGCTGGTTGGGCTGGTATCGGCTTCGGGGTTGAACGCCCAGGCTGCCGGGAAGCGCTTCGGCTTTCAGTATGCAGCCAGCGATGAGGCGGAGATCCTCGCCGACCCTCGGGTGAATACGGTTGCGATCCTCACCCGCCACAACTTGCATGCCGCCCAGGTGATCGCCGCTTTGAACGCCGGGAAGCACGTGTTTTGTGAGAAACCGCTGGCGCTGGACGAAGCAGAGCTGGACGAGATCCAGGCGCTGGTCACCTCCCCTGCGGATGGGCAGGCGCCCATGCTGATGGTGGGCTTCAACCGCCGCTTCGCACCGCTGGCAGTCAAGCTAAAAAGCTTCCTGGAAGGCCGCAGCGAACCTCTGGCTGCGCACTACCGCGTGAATGCCGGGTATATCCCGCCCGGACATTGGGTTCATGATCCGGAGCAGGGCGGGGGGCGGATCATCGGCGAGGGCTGCCATTTTGTGGATTTTTTGACTTATCTGGTAGGCCAGCCGCCCTGTGCGGTCACCGCACACGGGCTGCCCGACGGGGGCCGGTACCGGGAAGACAACGTGGTGATGACCTTCGCCTTCCCCGATGGCTCGCTTGGCACCGTTTCGTACCTGGCGAATGGCGATAAAGCCTTCCCCAAGGAGCGGGTGGAAGTGTTCTGCGGCGGGCGCACGGCGGCCCTGGATGACTTCCGACTCCTGGAAATGGTGCGCGATGGGAATCGACGCGTGCTGCGCTCCCGCTTGCGCCAGGACAAGGGGCACCGGGCGGAGTGGGTGGCCTTCAGTGATGCCCTGCGCCAGGGAGGGATGCCGCCAATCCCTTACGAGCAGCTATTTGGCGTCACCCGGTCAACTTTTGCCGCGGTCCAGGCGCTGCGCTGCGGCGAGAAAGTAAATATATAAGCGGATAGGAGGGCTGCGATTTTCACGCCAGCCCTCCTGTAAACAAATGGGGGGGAGTTGGTGGATCGATCGTCCATGGCTTTCTCAGAGTCATAAGCCAGGCTTTATAGGATAGGCGGTTGGGATATGAGCGGGCTGTACAGGGGGTGGGCTATGCAGCCCACCCGCGCACATATTCCAACCGCCCATTCCTGAGAAAGCCATGATCGATTATCATTCAAATAGGACAGCATTAGGGTGGATACGATATTATAATGGCATGGGGGAGCGAACATCTGTTGAAGCGCTGCGCGTTTGTAGGCTGGGAGGGATCACCCGCATGATGAAGGCCACCGGACCACGGACCGCGCTGTTGGCGATGGTAATGGCGCTGTTCTTTGGCCTTACCGGGTTATCGGCTTGCGGTTATGAACGTGCGCCCACCGGTGGGCAAGCCACGCAGGACGCCATCATTGCTGCCGTCATCGGCACCGTTCAGGCCGATTACGCCCAGGGAACCTTTACCCCGGCCCCGCCGAAACCGACTGCGACCTATTCTCCCCCGTATTTCTACCTCCCGGACCTAACCGAGGTCCCC
>CAYMLG010000016.1:19452-76958 GCA_964391195.1 uncultured Anaerolineaceae bacterium
GACTGCGACCTATTCTCCCCCGTATTTCTACCTCCCGGACCTAACCGAGGTCCCCATCCAGACTCTCGTCCCGGCCCTGCTGACCCAGGTGGCCATTACCCCTACGATCGATCTGCCGGAGGGGACCATATTGCTGCCGTTCACCGGTGCGACGCCCACGCCGGTGGTGATCACCGTCATCGTGACCGTTGTCCATACCGCCGAGCCTGCGCCGGGCTCAACGCCCACGCCCACGGCTGCTCCCCTGCTCACCCCACCGGCCGGTGATGATGCTTCAGCGCAGGGAGCGGCCGGCGATAGACTGCCCACCCCTTCCACGCCTGCCCCTGGCTCATCCCTGCCTGTTCCCCAACCCACCGCCCGTCCGCTGGCTGTTGATTTCGCTTTTCTTCAAGACTGCGGAACCCCGACCGCCATCTTCGAGGTCAGGAATCATCTGCCCCAATCGTTCGAGTCGGCGCAGATCTACATTGAAGACATGCTGACCGGCGGGCCTCTGGGGCTGGCAATCAGCGATCGTCCTTTCCTCACCCGCCCGGGACTTTGCCCGCCCGGCGATCCGCTCCTTCCGGCGGAGGGCTCTGCCTTCCTGGCCGTGCCGGTCAATTCCCCGCAGCCTTCCGGACATTTGGCTCGGGCGGCAATCAGCCTGTGCGCGCAGGACGGGACAGCCGGCGAATGCCAGCGCGTGACGGTTGATTTCGTCATCCCGTGACCTTTCCCCTCCCTCAGGACCTCCCCGACTTTCCAGAAACCTACTAAAATGGCAGCATGAGTCCCGCACGGAACGGCGCAACCGAATGGTATGCTGGCTCGATCGATCCTCGTTGGCTGCCCTGAAGGTAACAGCATAGGAGAGATACTATGTCGCCCCACCAACTGCGTATCGCCTATGCCCGCATGAGAGCCCTGGCTCTTGGACTGCTGGTCCTGCTCGCCGCCTGTAACCTGCCGGACCCCGAAAACCGGGGTGTAACGGGGGCTGGTGCGATCTACACCGCGGCGGCCAGGACAGTCTCCGTCCAACTGACGGAGATCAACCGCCCTCCTGCCACCTCCGGAGTCACGCCTGCGCCGCCGCCGACAAGGACGTTTCCACCCTCGCCCGAGCCTGCCAGCCCCACCCCTCCGGCGGCCACCCTCACGGCGACCACTCTTCCTATTCCGCTCACCGGACCGACGGCGGTGGCTTCCTGTGACCAGGCCCGCTTTATCGGCGATGTGACCTACCCGGACAATTCCCCTGTCGCTCCCGGGGAAACCTTTGTCAAGACCTGGCGGCTGGAGAACGGTGGAAGCTGTACCTGGACGGAAGAATACGCACTGGTCTTTTCCGGCGGCGAACTGATGGGAGCGCCGCCGCAGGTCCCCCTGCCCCGCGCAGTGGCCCCAGGTGAACGGATCGATATATCCGTTACCTTCACCGCTCCGCAGGCGGTGGGCAGCTACCGCAGCGATTGGCTTTTTTATAACGCTTCGCGCCAGTTATTTGGCGTGGGGGTAAATTTTAAGCCGGTCTGGGCTCAGATCAATGTGGTCACCGCCTCGGGAGTGGTGTACGACTTCATCGCCCGGGCTTCCGCGGCGGAATGGACCAGCGGGGTGGAAGAAAATTTCAGTTCGCCGCTCGATTTTTCCGGGGGCCTGGACGACCGTCTGGGGGCGGCGGCGGTTCGAGATCAGGCGCCGCTGGAGAACGGGGCGACTTCGGGCAAACTGCTGGTCACCGTCCCCCGGCAGGAACGGGATGGCTCGGTGCGCGGCGTCTTCCCGGAATACACGGTTCAACCCGGTGACCGGCTCAAAGCGCGCCTGGGTTTCCTGATCCCGGCGGGCGAATGTGAGGGTGGGGACGCGGTCTTCGAGATCGGTTATGTGGAGAGCGGCGGGGGCCAGGTGCACAGGTTGGAGCGCCGCCGCACTACCTGTGATGGGCGGCTCGAACCGGTCGACCTGGATCTTTCGCCGCTGGCCGGCGACACCGTAAGGTTCGTCTTCACCGTGTACGCCAATGGGCCTTTCCAGGGCGATTACGCCGTCTGGAACAGCGCCCTGATCGAGCATTAACCCTTGCAAATTTGGCTTTCCACTTTTATCCTCCGAGAGGTATACTTGGGGGCTGACTTGAAGAGGAGGTCAACTTTGAAAGCTTTCCGAATCCTTGCAAGTGCATTGGTCAGCCTTTCGCTGATCCTTGCAGCCTGTGGGCCTTCGACCCCGGCTGCTCCAACCGAAACTGAGATGAACCCTGACCTGGTCTTTACCGCTGCGGCAGAGACGGCTTCGGCGATTATGACTGCATCAGCTCCTCCAACGGCCACTGCTTCGGCCACTCCGACCGAGACATCCATCCCCCCGACCGAGACGACCGCTCCAACCCAGACCGCGGCAACCGAATCGACTCCGAGCCCGACCACAGGACTATCCGGCGGCGCCAGCTCCTCCGGTGATAGCATGATCTTCGTGAGCGATGTCAGCGTCAACGATGGCGATCCTTTCCAACCGAACGATGAATTCCGCAAGACCTGGCAGGTGAAAAACGACGGCTCGACCACCTGGACCAGCGGCTATTCCCTGGTCTTCGTGGGTGGCAACCAGATGGGCGGTCCTGCCTCCGTGCCGATCCCGCAAGATGTGGCCCCGGGCGGTGTGGTTGAGATCTCAGTCGATCTGACAGCCCCCTCGACCCCCGGTGAGTATATTGGCTATTGGCGGATGAGCAACGCTCAGGGCCAGTTGTTCAGTAACTCGATCTGGGTTGCGATCACCGTCCCCGGGGAAGGGACGCCGGCAGCCACCGTGACGACCACACCGGGCCCTTCGCCGACAAACGGACCTTCGCCCACGCCGGGCGGAGCGACCCTCACGCCCACCCTGTCGGGTACGCCGGTTTCCATCACCGGACTTTCGCTGGCTGTAGACGAGAATGAAGTGGTGGGCCAGTGCCCGCATAACTTCGTATTCACCGCTCAGTTCACGCTCGAGCAGCGGGCGCGGGTTACCTACCAGTTGGAAGTCGTCTCGCGGGTAGAAGGCGTAACCCTGCAGTCTCCCGATCCCGTCACCTCTGAACTAGATGCCGGCACCTACAGCTTTACGTATAATATGGAAATCACAAACTCGCTGGATGGCACGGCGACCTTTAAGATCACCTCACCGGTCAGCGCTTCGTCTGCCCCGCTCAACTTCTCCCTCGAGTGCGAGTAGTTGCCTCTATCCGGCAATGTTGGGGGTATTCGACCTGAGGTGGGTCGAATACCCCCTTCGAACCGGGCTAGAAAGTTCCCTTTGAATGTCCCAAGATAAAGTTCGGCTGGCAGAAGCGATCAAAGCTGAGGCCCGAGGTTTGGGGTTTGATCTGGCCGGAGTGACCACGCCCGATCCACCGCCTCACTATCCGGTCTTTACCGCCTGGCTCGAGGCGGGCCGCCATGGTGAAATGGGTTACCTGGCAAATGAACGCTCCCGCCTGCGCCGCTCTGACCCCCACGAAATTCTCCCCGAAGTCCGCTCCATCCTTGTCCTTGGCGTCCGCTACCCCTCGCCCGTGTCTGATGCCTCCCGGCAGAAGGGCGTGGAGGATGAGGCCGGTGCTGTAGAAACAAAGCAGTACACCGGAAAGATCGCCGCGTATGCCTGGGCGGATGATTATCACGATGTGCTTCCGGAGCGTTTGAAGGCCCTGGTCGCCTTTATCGAAGCTGCGGTTGGTCACCCGGTCCCCAATCGCTGGTATACGGACACCGGGCCGGTCCTGGAACGCGACCTGGCACAGCGGGCCGGGCTGGGTTGGATCGGCAAGAACACCTGCCTGATCAATCCCCAGCAGGGGTCATACTTTTTGTTGGCCGAGATTTTGCTCGGCATCGATCTCGAGCCAGACCTGCCGGTCGTCACCGATCACTGCGGGACCTGCACCCGCTGCCTGGAGGCCTGCCCGACGGGCTGTATCTTGCCCGATCGCACCCTCGACGCCCGCCGCTGCCTGTCTTACCTGACCATCGAATTGAAGGGCGCGATTCCAGAAGACCTGCGCCCGGCCCTCGGCGAGTGGGTCTTTGGCTGTGATATCTGCCAGCAGGTGTGCCCCTGGAACCAGCGTTTTGCCCAGCCGGAAGGCGATCCTGCATTTTCCCCCCGCCCGGATGTGCCCCGGCCCGACTTAATCCGCGATTTGCAGGAGATCACGCCCGAGGTCTTCAACCGGCGCTTCAAGGGCAGCCCGGTCAAGCGGGCGAAACGCCGCGGCTATCTGCGGAATGTGGCCGTTTCGCTCGGCAGCCAGGCCGCGGGCTCTCAGGACTCGGAGGTCGTCGCGGCCCTGGCGGCCGCCCTGCACGATGGGGAGCCTCTCGTCCGCAGGCATACGGCTTGGGCTCTGGGCCAGGTCGGCGGAGAGGCTGCGCGGAGGCATTTAGCCGCGGCCTTATCCGCCGAGCAGGCCCCCGAGGTCAGAGATGAGATCAGCGCCGCGCTGGGTACAATCGGAAGTTGAGCGGTGCAGCCCCGGCGGGAAATGCCCCGGTGAAACTTTGTTATAATCCTCGCTATGTCCAGATTTCGATCGCCTAAAATCTGGCGCACAGCCTTACTCGCTGTCCCCTTGCTGTGCGTCCTGGCGGGTGTGATTTATTCATTACCCCCGGTGCGCTCGCGTCTTGAGTGGCGGCTGCGGTCGCTGATCACCGAAGTGCGCTATTTCCTCAACCCGCCGCAAGAAGTGGTGTTCGTCCCGCAAGGCCAATCCGGCGGCCTGGAGGGTCCCGCGGCCCAGGCGACGATCGAATGGCTCGTCCAGCAGACGCTTCAAGCCGCGGCCGCCGCGGCGACCCCCACCCCGGAAGCCGTCCAACCGGCTCCCGGTCAAAGCGCCGCCACAACCGAGCCTCCCACACCGGTCCCCACCGTAGCTCCTACGCCCACGCCGCTCCCGGCTCGGATCACCCTCACCGGATTCCGGCACGAGTACCAGCAGATGAACAACTGCGGTCCGGCAACGCTGTCGATGGCCCTCTCCTTTTGGGGTTGGGCCGGCGATCAGACCACTACTCGCAGCTACCTCCGCCCCAACTACCAGCGGGTGGACGACAAGAACGTGAATCCGTCTGAGATGGTGGCCTATATCGAAGCTCAGACCGGCCTGCAGAGCGTGGCCCGCTTCGGCGGTGACCTGGATTTGCTCAAGCGCTTTCTGGCGGCCGGTTTCCCGGTGATCATCGAAAAAGGGTTCCAACCCCCCAAAGAAGATTGGATGGGCCACTTCGAACTGCTCAGCGGCTACGATGATGAACTTCAGCAGTTTACTGCCCAGGATTCCTACATCGGCCCCGATATCCCCGTCTCTTATGCCGAGCTCGCCCAACGTTGGTGGCGCGATTTTAATTACGCCTATGTCGTCCTTTTCCCGCCTGAACGCCAGGCGGAAGTTTTTGCCATCCTCGGACCCCACGCCGACCCGGTGGAGAATTACCGCTCAGCGGCGGAAAAAGCCCGGGCGGAGATTCCCAATCTTGCAGGCCGGGATCTGTTCTTTGCCTGGTACAACCTGGGTTCGAGCCTGGTTGGCCTCCAGGATTATCCCGCAGCGGCCCAGGCCTACGACCAGGCCTTCGCCGTCTACGCCGCCTTGCCCGAAGAAGAACGCCCCTGGCGCACCCTTTGGTACCAGGATGGGCCCTACGCGGCTTACTATCACACCGGCCGTTTCGAGGATGTCCTCACCCTCGGCAACCAGACCCTGAACAATGTGGGCGGCCCAATCCTGGAGGAATCCTTCTACTGGATGGGGCTGGCGCGCGAGGCCATCGGTGATATGGAAAAGGCGATTTACGATTTCCAGAAAGCGGTGGAAATCAACCCCTATTCCACCCCGGCCCTCCAGGAACTGGATCGCCTGGGAGTCGCCCCGTGACCCCGGCGTGGAGCGCGGTTGCGAGTTGAAATCCCGGGGTAACACGGCCCGGAGATTTGCTGTTGCTGGGTTATTAGTGGTGAAATCATGCGGAAACATATCTGGTTCTATGCTTTATCCGTCCCCGTCTGCCTGCTGCTGGCGGTGATCGTCTATAACCTCCCCCCGGTTTACGATCGCCTGGCCTGGCGGGTGGACGAGCAAGTGTTGCGATTCAAGTACTGGCTGAACCCGCCGGAAGAAATGGTTTTCGTGCCGGGCCAGCAGCCCGAGGAGGTTGTCGCTTCTCCCTCGCCGGCTCCTTCGCCGACGCCGCAGCCGTCCTCCACCCCCACTCCGGTTGAGCCGGAGATCACTTCGACCTCGCCGCCCTCGCCTACGCCCACCGCTACGCCCGAGCCGCTGCCCGCCCAGGTGAGCTTGCAGGGCGTGCGCTATGAGGATCAGCACGGGCGCTTTAATTACTGTGCCCCGGCAACCCTATCGATGGCGCTCTCTTATTGGGAGTACGATGGGAACCGTGACACCATTGGCCCGGTGATCAAGCCGGACCCCAAAGATAAGAATGTGATGCCCTATGAGATGGAGGAATTCGTCGAGCAGCACACCGGTCTGCGGGCGGTCACTCGCATCGGCGGCGACCTTGAAGTGATCAAGCGCTTCGTTGCTGCCGGGTACCCGGTGCTGGTGGAGAAGGGCGTCTACTTCCGCGATATCGGCGGCGTGGTGAGCTGGATGGGGCATTACGAGGTGATCACCGGCTATAATGACGAAGAAGGGGTGTTGATCGGGCAGGATGCTTATGTCGGTCCGGACCAGCGCCGCCCCTATGACGAATTCATCCGTAGCTGGCGTGCGTTCAATTACACCTACATGGTCATCTACGAGCCGGAGCAGGAGGCGGAAGTCCTGGCGATCCTCGGCCTGGATGCGGATGAAACCGCCAACGCCCAGCGAGCCGCCCAAAAGGCCTCGGATGAGATCTTTGCCCTCACCGGGATCGACCAGTATTTTGCCTGGTTCAACCGCGGTTCCAGCCTGGTTGAGCTTCAGGATTATGCCGGCGCCGCCTCGGCCTATGACGAAGCTTTCCTACTTTACCCCTCCATCCCGGAGAAAGACCGCCCCTGGCGGATCCTCTGGTACCAGACCGGCCCCTATTTCGCCTATTTCTATTCGGGCCGTTACTACGACGTGCTCAACCTGGCAGATAACACCCTGGACACCCTGCAGAGCGAGAAGAACCTGGAGGAGTCCTACTACTGGCGGGCGATGGCGAAAGCCGCCCTCGGCGATATGACCGGCGCGGTCGAAGATTACCGCCTGAGCCTGCAATACCACGAGGACTTCCCTCCTGCGCTCTACCAGCTCCAACTGCTGGGATATGCGCCCTAAGACTTGCATCTATCTGGAGCGATATGGTTAAAATTCTGCACTTTGCCGACGCCCATATCGATATGATCAACTATGGACGTCACGACACCCTGTCTGGCCTGCCCATGCGGGTGATGGACTTCCTCAAGTCGCTCGATACCATTGTCGATGCGGCCATCGAGGAAAAAGTCGACCTCGTCTTGTTTGCCGGAGATGCCTATAAAGACCGCAACCCGGCCCCCACGTATCAGCGGGAGTGGGGCCGGCGGATCATGAAGCTATCCCGGGCCGGGATCCCCACCCTGCTGCTGGTCGGCAATCACGACCTCTCCCCTGCCATGGGGCGCGCCAACGCTTTGGAGAGCTTCGAGACCCTGGAAGTGCCTCATGTGCGCGTCGTCGATAAACCCATGTTCCTCGGTCCCGACAATCTGGAGGGTCTGCCTGTTCAGGTGATGGCTCTGCCCTGGATCTCCCGTTCTGGAATGGTGGCTCATCTCGGGCTGCAGGCCTCCCGCCCGAGCGAAATTTACGAGGAATTGGAAAACCGCCTGACCGAGCTGCTCCACACCTGGTTGGACGAGCGGGTCGATCCCGCCCTCCCGGTGATCCTGGCAGCCCATGCCTCGGTTCAGGGGGCCGTATATGGAGGGGAGCGCACCGTGATGCTGGGCGGCGATTTGGTCCTCCCCGGTTCGCTGGTGCGCGACCGGCGGCTGGATTATGTCGCCCTGGGGCATATTCACAAACCCCAAAACCTGAACGAAGGCGGGCATCCACCGGTCATCTATCCCGGCTCGATCGAACGGGTGGACTTCGGCGAAGCCCGGGACACGAAGTATTTCGTCATCGCAGAAGTCGAACGCGGCCAGACGCAGTTCACCTGGCACCCGCTCAAAGAGATCCGGGCGTTCATCGATCTCTCCTTGTGCCTGGAGTGCAAGGAAGATATTCCCGCCACCATCCTGTCGGCCCTCCCCTCGCCGGAGCAGTTGGAAGGAGCGATCGTCCGCCTGGTGCTTGAGTATCCCCGCGATTGGGAACCCCTGATTGACGAAGCCGCTCTGCGCCAGCATGCGGCATCCTGTTTCGAGTTCCACCTGGTCAAGCGGCCCAAGGTGGATGCGCGCGTCCGTTTGCCCGAAAATCAGGCGGTAGGCAGCCTCACGCACCTGGAACTTCTTGACCTGTATTTACGTTCAAGTCATGTACCGTCACAGGACCACGAAGCCCTGAGCAAATTGGCCGAAGAAGTGATTCATGAGGTCGAATCCGGGCCGGAGCAGTGACCGCGGGCTGGCGCGGGCTGCCCATCCGATCTCTGCATTTCACTTGCCCCTCCTATCAGGGCGTGCTATACTCGTTAGGAACTGGGAAAAAGGCCATCAGAGGACTTCATGGGCAAAAAGACTGATCTGGAAAACGCTCTGAGAGACGCAATGCGGGCCAAGGACGAACTCCGCAAGCGCACGCTCCGCATGGTGATTTCGTCCATCCGGTTGGCCGAAGTGGAAAAAGGACGTCCTCTGGATGATCCGGAAGTGCTCGCTGTGCTCCAGAAGGAAGTCAAATCTCGTCAAGAATCGCTTGCCGAAGCGCAGAATGCCGGCCGCGCCGAGCTGGCCAGCCAGGCTGAGGATGAAATCCGGGTTTTACAAGAGTACCTGCCAGAGCCACTTTCTCCCGAAGAACTCGAAAACCTGGTCCGCCAGGCGATCTCCGAAGTGGGGGCGACCTCGTTGCGTGAGATGGGCCAGGTGATGAAAGTGCTGATCCCTCGTCTCCAGGGTCGGGCCTCGGGAGACCAGGCCAGCCAAACTGTTCGCCGGCTTTTGCAGTAAAAACGCATATGTCTTCTGCAGTTTCGCGTCCCTCACCAAGGCGCATCCTATCATATTCCCTGCCGGTTATCCTGACGGCGCTGCTGACCTTCCTGGCGTTAATCACCCCGATGCTGTCACAACTGATTTCACCGACCCTGGAGGTGGGTGATGTCGCCCCGCAGGATTATCGCGCCCCGCGTTCCATTACTTACGTCAGCGAAGAGATGACCGAGCAGCGGCGAGAGGCCGCGGCTCGAGCGGTTGAGACGCGTTACACCCCACCAAGCACGACCATTGCCCGCCAACAACTGGAGAAACTCCGGGGTTCGCTCGCTTTTATCAACAGCGTGCGCGCCGATAAGCACGCTTCGAATAAGCAGAAACTGGAAGACCTCTCCGCCCTGGATGAGATTCAACTGGGCCCTGAAACCGCCAATGCCATCCTGGCGATGAGCGATTCGCGCTGGCAGGCGGTCCACCAGGAGGCGATCTCCGTCCTCGAAAACGTGATGCGGACCACCATTCGCTCCGACCGGCTCGAGGAAGCCCGCAGCACGGTCTCGAACCAGGTGAGCCTGTCTCTTTCGGAACAGCAGGCGAGCATTGTGGCCGAGCTCGCCGCCGCTTTCGTCGTTCCGAACAGCCTGCCATCGGAAAGCCTGACCGAGCAGGCGCGCCAGGCCGCACGGGAGGCAGTCCAGCCTTTCAACCGGACATTTATTGCCGGGCAGACGGTCGTTTCGCGCGGCCAGGTGCTCACCGCGGCCGATGTCGAGGCGCTGCAGGCGTTGGGCCTGGGCTTGCCACAGCAGAGATGGCAGGATTATCTTGCGCCGGCGGTCGTCACCGTGCTGGTGATCTCGCTGATCGCCGGTTATCTGTGGTATGCCCCCAACCCGGTTTTGCTGGAAGCCCGCAGCCTGGCGCTGGTCATCGCTCTGTTTCTGAGCTTCCTCTTTGGCGCCCGGCTGATCATCCCCAATCACACCATCCTGCCCTACGCCTTTCCCCTTGCGGCGTTCAGCCTGGTGATCGCTTCCCTGTTCGGCTCCCGGTTGGCTCTGTTTTTCTCGCTGCCGCTGTCCGTATTAGCGGCGTACGATCTCCCCAACGCCCTCGATCTGACCCTGTATTACACCTTCAGCGCCTTCTTCGGGATACTGGCCCTCGGGAGGGCTCGCCGGGTGTTGTCCTTCTTCCGGGCGGGGGCTGGGATCGCTATCGCCGGTTCGTTGGTCATCTGGGCCTACCGCCTGCCACTCCCCTCCACCGATTGGATCGGCATCGCCTCCCTGACGGCCACGGCCCTGTTCAACGGCCTGGCGGCTGCCAGCCTGACTCTCCTGCTGCAGTTCTTCCTGGCCCAATTCCTGGGTCTGACGACTCCGATGCAGCTTATGGAGCTGACTCGCCCCGACCACCCCCTCCTGCAACTGCTGCTCAGGGAAGCGCCGGGCACATACCAGCATAGTTTGCAGGTTGCGAACCTGGCCGAGCAGGCCTCGGAACAGATCGGCGCGAATATCCTCCTGACGCGAGTAGGGGCCCTGTACCACGATGTGGGGAAGATCAACAATCCCATCTTCTTCATCGAAAACCAGGTAGCCGGTATTCTGAACCCGCACGATGATCTGGACCCGCTAACCAGCGCTCAGACCATTATCCGCCATGTCACCGATGGCCTGGAGCTTGGACGTAAATATCACCTGCCCAAACAGATTCTGGCGTTCATCAGCGAGCATCACGGCACGATGGCAACCCGCTACCAGTATGTAAAGGCCGTTCAGGCAGCCGGCGGGGATGAAAGTTTGGTCGATATGGACCTCTTCCGCTACCCCGGCCCCCGGCCGCAAAGCCGGGAAACGGCGATCCTCCTCTTGGCGGATGGCTGTGAAGCCCGGATACGGGCGGAAAAACCGAAGGATGAGGATGAACTGCGTTCGCTGATCAAAGACACGATCGACACCCGGGTAGCCATGGGCCAATTGGACGATACGGGCCTGACCCTGCGAGATCTGAGCCGTATTGTCGATTCCTTTACCGCAACCCTGCGCGGGATCTATCATCCGCGGGTTGTTTATCCCAAATTGGAAAAAGGGGCGGAGCAGGAAGAAGGCGAAAACGATGATGCAGGTGTCCTCCAGGATCTGCGCGGGCAAGAACTACCAACTCGCCCTGTTTCCAGCCATTTCGACGAGCAATCCATCCCTGAAGCCGCGGTCCGCTCTCACGCCGATTCGCAGGTGAACCCCAATTAATCAATCGACTATGATCCAAATCCAGGTTGCTGAATCGCTGCTCCCGCACGGGGTCTCTCCCGAAGACGAAAACCAATTTCTTCGTACGGTCCTCCCTTTTGATGCCAACCTGCTCGCCCAGGCCGCAGAAGCGACTCTCCACCAGCAGGGAGCGGAAAGCGAAGCAGAGATCACGATTCTAATCAGCGATGATGATCACTTGCAGGAACTGAACCGGCAGTTCCTGGGGATCGATGCGCCCACGGACGTGTTGTCTTTCCCGGCCGGAGAAGGAGAGACCGACCCGGATGCAGATATTCCCTATTTGGGGGATATCGTCATTTCTTTACCGGCGGCCCAGGTTCAGGCAATCGCCGGCGATCACAGCCTGGCGTCTGAAATGCAACTGCTCGTCGTGCACGGCGTGCTGCACCTGCTTGGGCATGACCACGCTGTGGAAGAAGAGAAGGCGATCATGTGGGCGGCCCAGGCGGAAGTCCTGCAAAGCCTGGGCATCGACGATCTTTCGATAACCGGTTAGCTGGCCATCCATCCATCACCCACAGCCATCCGGGCTGTGGGTGAATAATGATGAAAAGATTATGCACGGATTTCTTGTTTCTCGTGCCCGTTCGTTCCGTTATGCATTCGCCGGCTGGTGGTTCGTCATCCGCACCCAGCGAAATGCCTGGATCCATGCGGTCATCAGCGTCCTGGTGGTTCTGGCCGGCATCTGGTTGAACCTTCCGACCCGCGATTGGGCCGCGATTGTGATCGCCATTGCCATGGTCTGGACGGCGGAATTTCTCAACACCGCCCTCGAGGCTGTGGTGGACCTTGCCAGCCCGCAGCAGCACGAGTTGGCCCGAGTCGGCAAAGACGTGGGGGCAGCCGCGGTGCTGATTGCCGCCGGCAGCTCCGCCGTGATCGGCCTGCTCATCCTCGGCCCGCCCTTGCTCACCCGCCTCCGCATCCTGTTGGATAACGTCTGAGCAGGGGGTGATGCGCCGGATTGTCCCCGGCCGGGTCGCGGCGGTCCTGGCGGAGCGCGGCGATCCGCTAGGGTCGCTTGGCAAAACCTTTTTGGAGTCACGCAATGTCCTTTTTTCGCTTTGGCACTGTAGGATCGCCCCTTTCAACCCCGAAGAAACCAGGCGGCAGCGTTGGCGCGGTGCTCCATACCCGCGACCTGGGATTGGGCGCCCTAGAGCTCGGTTGGGTTCGTTCTGTCCGCATCTCGGAGGCAGCCTGCGCCGAGATCAAGAATGCCGGGGACGAGGCCGGCGTGTTGCTCAGCGTGCACGCGCCATATTACATTAATCTGAACGCCACCGAGGAGGAATGGCCGAAATCTCGCCAGCGCTTGATGGACGCGGCTTATTACGGGAACCTGGCCGGAGCAACCGATATCATCTTCCATCCCGGATCGTACTTCGCTCGCCCGCCGGAAGAGGTGCTCCCGGTGGCGCTGGCCCGCCTGGAAGGCTGCCTCCAGGAACTTCGGGCGGCCGGGAATCCGGTAATCCTGCGCCCGGAGACGATGGGCAAGTCGGCCATGCTCGGCTCTTTTGAGGATACGCTCGAGATGAGCTGCCTGGAGGGGGTTGAGCCCTGCCTCGATTTTGCCCATCTGCACGCCCGCGTTGGCGACGGCTCGATGAACACCTATGACGAGTGGGCCCGTTTGCTGGAGATCTACGGCCAGACTCTGGGGCAGGACGCTCTCGCCAACCTGCACGTCCACCTGTCTGGCATCGAATATGGCGAGAAAGGGGAGAAGAATCACCTGGCCCTCGAAGATTCTGATCTGGATCTCGATGCTCTGTTCCGGGCATTGAAGGCGTTTGGCTGTGCGGGCCGTATCTTATGCGAGAGCCCGGTGATGGAAGAGGACGCTCTCAAAATGCAGCAGCGCTGGAATGAGATTTCTCAGGAATAAACGGGAAAAGCAATTTCACGAACAAAAAACAGGACCCATCCTAAATATCGGGATAGGTCCTGTTTTTATTCTGGTTTTGAACCTCACCTCACCTGTTGGAAGTTGATGATGATCAGGTTCTTCTGGCAGTCATTGTAGGTGTCGAAGTACACCTTTTCTGACAGTGGGATCTGACCGGACTGGTCATAGAGCTGCACCCAGAGCTTACCGGTCGAATCGAAGGGGGCGTCGGCCAGGGTGAACTCGTAATAGCCGGGGATATCCAGGGCGCCGACGATGGTGGGCATGGTCTGCAGCGTCCTGCCGTTGATCATACCGCCCATGAAAGCCGTCAGCCCGTTGATGCTGCCGCCCTTCATGTCGAAGACCTGGCCGCCCACCCCGCTCCAACTGCAGCCGGCGTCTGCATGGTAGATATTTTCAATGGCGATGATCCGGCCGTTGTGGACGACGTACGGGTAGGGGGAGGCGTTCTCCTCGGGCTCAGCCGCCTCGGTCTGGCCGCCTTCTCCGGTCTCCGGTGTGGCCAGATAGAAAGGGGTCTCCGTGGGGAACGGGGTTGAGGTGGGCCGCAGGGTGGGTGTGGGGCTCGGTTCCGGCGTTGGCTCAGGCGTCCACGTGGCGGGCAGCTGGACGACCGGGGTGTTGGTCGCCGTGGGGAAAGCCAGCACAGCCGGCATCGTCGGTGGGGGAAAGGGGTTGAGCCCTGACTGCGGGTTAACGAAGATGAGGGTGAAAACGGCCCCGATGCACAAAGTGGTTAACAGCACCAGGATGGTGAGTAGATTCCAAATGAGCCCAGACGTCTTTCGCCGCACGGGCACGGGTTGTTCTTGAAGATACTCGATGCCTGTCATGGGTTCACCTGTTCAATTGTGATTGTGCTCTCGCTGCGCTTCTGCTCCAACCATTCCTGCAGGGCTTGCTCCTGCAGCAGCAGCCGGGCGTCTGCAGTGAGAGGTCGCTCGGAGTCTCGTTCGATGACCAGGATAATGTGAAAGCCGTTGCTGGTTTGGATGATTTCGCTGTGCTGCCCTTCTGCAAGCTGGAAAGCCGCTTCTTCTACTTCAGGATAGAGCAGGTAGCCCCGAGGGAACCACCCCAGCTCGCCTTCGGCTACCGGGTCGTATTCCGCTGCCAATCCCGCAAAATTGGAGCCTGCGTTCAGTCGTGCTAGCACTTGTTCGGCCTCTTCTCGGGTGTCGACCAGGATTTGCCGGGCGTGAACTTGCTCGGCGGTCTCCGGCACAGCGGCGATGATCCGGTCTCTCATCCAGGCGGCTGCCATCCCCTGCGCCAGGGCCTGGCGGAAATCCTTTTCCGTATAGCCGTAATCGGCCATCCATTTGGTGAGCGCCTCCTGGCTGCCCAACTGCTCCACCAACTGGTCGATCCGGGCCTGGATTTCGGCCTCGCCGGGGGCAAATCCCTCTTCGGCTGCGGCCTGGGCCAGGAGAGCCTGGTTGATCAGGTCGTCCAAAACCTGTTGGCGCTCATCTTCAGAAAGCTCGCCTCCGCTGGCGGCTTGATAGCGGGCCAGCTCGGCTTCCAGATTAGAGCGGGGGATGCCGGCGCCATTCACCTCAGCGGCCAGGGCCACAACGGTCGGCGAAGGCTGGAAGGAGGTCGGCGTCAGCGTGCTGGCGGCCGGCTCCTGGCTGCTGGCCGGAGTGTGCGAAGCAGCCGGACTGGGTACGGTCGTCGGGCCTGAACGGCACCCGCCCAGCAGCAGGGCTCCGGCCAAACCGAGGATCACTGCCCATCTTTGCCAGCTGAAGGACAGCGCCCCTCTAAAGTAAAATAAGATCAGAGACATAGCTGGTTTAGATTATACCTTTTGTTAATGGGGGTGATCACGTTACAAATTAGATAACTGCCTGGGACTTTTTGGACATCTGATAAAATTTAGCCGCGGGTTCAGATAAGCCCTGTCTGGCCCCGCCATAACCCATCGCAAAGGAATCTAAAATGCTGCGCGCCTTGCTTCGCCGAGTCTTGCGGTTGCTCGCCAGAATATTCCTACGGCTCGAAGTGGAAGGCCTGGACAACGTCCCCCTGGAAGGGGGGCTGATCCTTGCCGTCAATCATATGAGTTGGTTGGATGCGCCGATCGTCTTTGCCCTGGTCGACCGGAAGGACATCACCGCCCTGGTCGCGGAGAAATACCAGACAAAACCTTTTTTTCGATTTTTGGTAAACGCGGTCAATGGAATCTGGATCAACCGCTTCGAGGCTGATCTACAAGCCCTGCGTGCTGCAACCGAGTACTTAAAACGAGGGGGCGCCCTGGGCATAGCCCCCGAAGGGACACGGAGCCAAACCGGGCAACTGCTGCAGGCCAAAACCGGGGTCGCTTACCTGGCCGAGCGATCTGGAGTGCCGATCGTGCCGGTGGGGATTGCCGGGACCGAAAACGGCTTCCGTCTAATCGCCCGCCTGCGCCGCCCCAAAATTGTCATCACCTTTGGGGAACCTTTCTATCTCCCCCCATTGGAGAAGCGGAATCGCAGCCAGTCTCTGCTGCGCAATACCGAGGAGATCATGTGCCGTATCGCCCGGCTCCTCCCGGCTCAATATCATGGGTTCTATGCCGGGCATCCTTGCCTGGAGGAGCTTTTAGCAAAGGAGCGGCAGGAAATATAAGTCTTACCTCACTCTTGACAGTCATCGGAATCCGCGGATAATAGGGACACAATCTGCCGCCAGGGAATAGCTGTGACGGAGGAAAGTAGGCCAGGTGGAAGCCGACAGGGAGGTGTGGGGCGCAGACTGAGACCCCCACCCGGGTGAAGCTGGTTGAAGTTCCCTCCCGAGCTGCTCAAGGGAACGGTCGGAGGCGCCTTTGCTGCCTCTCGTGACTCAGTAGTTTGAGCCGCAGCCCCAGCGTTAAACGGGGAGCCAATCGCTGAACATATCCAACAGGTGTGGGAAAACCGCGTGGATCGGTTCGGCTGCTGGTGATCGAGTGAGCCGTGTCTACGGCTAAGAAGGGTGGTACCGCGGGAATTGCATCCCGTCCCTTTGGGGCGCGGGATGTTTTTGTTTAATCACCATTGGAGGTGTGTATGCTCTCACAATTGGACGAGATCGAGCGAACGGCGCTCGAAAGCCTGCAGGCAGTGCAGGATGAAGAAGCGCTGCAGCGCTGGCGTGTATCCAATCTCGGCCGCAGTTCGCCGTTGATGGCCACCTTCGATCGCATGGGCGAAATGCCGAAGGAAGAGCGCCCGGCAATCGGCCGGCGGGCGAATCAGGTCAAGCAGGCCCTGGAAGCCGCGCTGAACGAACGGGCGGAGGCTCTGCGGAAAGAGGCCCTCCAGCGTTCCCTCGAGACCGAGCGGCTGGACGTCACCTTGCCTGGGCGGCCGGTTGCGCGCGGGCGTCTGCATCCCATCAGCCGGACTTTCCGCGAGGTTTACCGCGTCTTCGGCGAAATGGGTTTCCAGGTGTACCATTCGCGGGATGTGGAGACGGATGAATACAACTTTCAGCTCCTCAACTTCCCCCCGAACCATCCGGCGCGTGAAATGCAGGACTCTTTCTACATCGCAACTGAAGAGGATCGCGGCGATAACCCTTTAGTCCTGCGCACGCACACCTCGCCGGGCCAGATCCGGGCCATGCGCCGCTTCTCGGCTGCCAACCCGGATAACCCGCCGCCGATCCGCATTATCCTCCCCGGGATGGTCTATCGCTACGAGCAGGTGACCGCCCGCTCAGAAGTGCAGTTCAATCAGGTGGAAGGCCTGGCTGTGGGAGAGAATATCACTTTCCGGGATCTGAAAGGCACCCTCTCGGATGCCGCCCGTCGCATCTATGGCGAGAATGTGCGTATTCGCTTCCGCGCTTCGCACTTCCCCTTCACCGAGCCGAGCGCAGAGATGGATATCGAATGTTTTGTGTGCGGCGGGAAGGGCTGCCCCATTTGCAAGCGCACCGGGTGGCTGGAAGTTCTCGGCTGTGGGATGGTCCATCCGGTTGTCTTACAGAACGGCGGTTACGACCCCGAGCGATTCACCGGGTTTGCCTTCGGCATGGGTATGGAGCGAATCACAATTCTGCGCCACCGGATCGAAGACATCCGCAATTTCTGGCTCAACGACCTGCGCTTCTTAGAGCAGTTCTAAAGCAGGGCCGGGTCACGAAGGAGATCGATATATGAAAGTGCCACTTTCATGGGTAAAGGATTACGTGGAGATCAACCTCTCCCTGGGAGAGCTGGCCCACATGCTGACGATGGCAGGGCTCGAAGTGGAAGAGGTCCGTTATGTAGGTCTGCCTCTCCCAACCGGTGAACCGGCGGGGGGGGAGGCTGCTCAGAGGCCCGATACCAAGGTTACCGGCCTGGCCTGGGATCCGGAGAAAATCGTCGTGGGTGAAATCCGGGAGGTCATGCCCCACCCGAACGCCGACCGCCTGGTGCTCTGCCGGTTGTACGATGGGCAGCAGGAGCATACCGTCCTGACCGGGGCGCCGAACCTGTTCGAATACAAAGGGCAGGGAGCCCTGGAGCCGCCGATCAAAGTGGCTTATGCGAAGGAAGGCGCCCAAATCTACGACGGCCACCAGCCGGGCAACGTGTTGACCACCTTAAAACGGGCCAAGATCCGTGGGGTCGAATCGTATTCCATGGTGTGTTCCGAGAAAGAGTTGGGCATTTCGGACGAGCACGAAGGCATTATTATCCTCGATGCGGATGCTCCTACCGGGATGCCGCTGGTGGATTACATGGGCGATGCTGTGCTGGAGATCGCCATCACCCCCAATATCGCCCGCGATGCCAATATGCTCGGTGTTGCCCGCGAAATCTCGGCGCTGACCGGCGTTCCGCTGCGGGCGCCTGCGCTCAACACGCCCACCGGCGGTGATCCGATCGAGGGGAAAGCGAAAATCGAAATCCGCAGCCCGGAGCTCAACCCGCGCTTTATCCTTGGTCTGGTACGGGACGTTCAGGTCGGCCCCAGCCCCTATTGGGTCCAGCGTCGCTTGCGGCTGGCGGGGATGCGGCCGATTAACAATATCGTGGATGCCACCAACTACGCCATGTTGGAGATTGGCGAACCTCTGCATGCTTTCGACTATGATGTTCTCGTTCAGCGAGCCGATGGCGGAACGCCCACGATTATCACGCGCACTGCCCATCCGGGAGAAAAGCTGACTACCCTGGATGGTGTCGAACGCCGGCTAGACCCTTCGACGGTGCTGGTTACCGACACGGCCGGATCCCTATCGATCGCCGGTGTGATGGGCGGGCTCGAGTCTGAGGTGAGCGAGAATACCCGCAATATCTTGCTCGAAGGCGCGGCCTGGAATTTCATCAACATTCGCCGCACCGTGTTCTCTCAGCACTTGCAATCGGAAGCTGCTTACCGCTTCTCCCGGGGAGTGCATCCGGCGATGGCAGAGCGCGGTGTGCGCCGCTGCCTGAAGCTGATGCACGAGTGGGCCGGTGGCCAGGTTGCCCCCGGGTTGGTGGACAATTACCCCCTCCCGCTACATGATCCCACCGTGGAAATCACCTCCCAGGATGTCAAGCGCTGGCTGGGGATTGACCTCTCCCTGGATGAGATCGCCCACATCCTCTACCGGCTGCAGTTCTCAGTAGAGATCGAAGGCGATGTGCTGCGGGCAACCACCCCCGATCACCGCCTGGATATCGGTGAAGGGATCATCGGTAAAGCGGACTTGATCGAAGAAATCGCCCGTATTTACGGTTACGAGCGCATTCCGGAGACCCGCATACGCGATGAACTCCCGCCCCAGCTAAGCGACCGGCTCATGGAAGTGGAGGAGCAGCTTCGCGATCTGCTGATCAACGCCGGCCTGCAGGAGATCGTGACCCACCGCATGACCACCCCTGAACGGGAAGCGCGCCACTTGATACCGGGTGAAAGCCTGGATCAGAGGCGCTATGTGCGCCTGGCGAACCCGATAAGCAGCGACCGGGATGTGCTCCGCCAGAGCCAGTTGGCCAGTCTACTGGATGTGATGGAGCGCAACGCTCGCCTGCGTCAGCGGATTGCCCTGTTCGAGATCGGCAAGGTCTTCCTGGCTTGCGGCTCCGACCTTCCAGATGAGCCATCCCGCCTGACAATCGGGATCACCGGCCCGCGCGAACTTCCCCATTGGAATGGCGCAGTGGATGAGCCGGTGGATTTTTACGATCTGAAAGGCGTGCTAGAATCGGTCTTCACCGGCCTGCACCTGGCTGAAGTGAGGTATGAACCGGACACTCATCCCAGCCTGCATCCCGGAAAGACGGCCCGCATTCTGGTGGGCGGGGAGGTGGTTGGTGTGATGGGCGAACTGCACCCTCTGGTTCGCGAGCGCTATGAACTGCCCCCCACCCCGGTGATCGTGGCCGATATCGATCTGGAAGCGCTGCTCAAGCGGATGGAATCTCGTTATCCGGTCACCCCCGTCCCGGCCTTCCCTCCGGCCATCGAGGACCTGGCGGTCATCGTGGATGAATCCATTCCCGGCGGGCGGGTGGCCGAGGTGATCTACGCTGCGGGAGGCGAGATGGTGACCGATGTAGAGCTGTTCGACGTGTATCGCGGCGAACAGATCGGGGCAGGCAAGAAGAGCCTGGCTTACCGGGTAACTTACCAGGCGCCGGACCGGACCCTGACCGATAAGGAGCTACAGCAAATCCGCCAGCGGATCATTCGCCGCCTGGATCACGATCTGAACGCCCACTTGCGTTCGTAGCGTTGTTAGCAGGGGGATGGCGCGATACAATTGTGCTGTCCCCCTTACCATTTAAATCGTCTTTTCAGCTTTCATCTCAAGGAGAATGTGATGAACGGTAACAGCAGCCGCACCACCGGCATCATCCTGGTCATCCTCACCGTTCTGCTGTGCGCCTGCCCCGGGTTGGTGCTCCTGTTGACGGGCGGGATCTTTGGTCTCTTCGGCCTCATTCCCGAGGCTGGGAGCGATATGATCGGCAGCGGCGATCTCTCCCCCTTCGTGGTCGCCGGCATCTCCATCTGTCTGGGCGTCTTCCTGGTCGCCATCCCGATTGTCATCGCGGTTGTGACCCTGCGAAGTAAGCCCTCGCCAACCGCACCCTCTGTCGCTCCCCGAGAGCCTGTCTCAGCGCCCCCCGCCCCGCCGCCGGTCGCTGAGCCTCCCTCGCCGCTCGTCGAAACGGCTCCTCCACAGACCAGCGTTTCTCCTGAGAGCGAGGTGGTTGAACCGGAGGTGGAAGAGACCCCGGCCGAGCCGGAGCAAAGCCCCGGAGAAGCCCCGGCTGAGGAATCCCCGGATGAGCCTGAGGAGGATGAAAACTATATCCCCCCGGCGATCTAAGCTTCCCCCCTTGCCGGGGATTGCCATAATTCGCCAGGAGCGAACCCTGGCGGCCGGGGTGCCAGAACGGCCTAAACTGGCTGGCGGATTGTGTCGATCACCTCTGCCGCCAGGTCATACCGGCTGAACGCGGGCATGATGTAGACCCCATTGGCCCATGACCTCAGTTGGGTGATGATCTCGGCCGCGATGCGCACCCCTTCGTAAGGCGCTTTGTCTCCGGCGTCTCGCAGCCTTTTCTGGATGCTCTCCGGAATGCTGATCCCCGGGACCTCGTTGTGCAGGAAGGTGGCGTGGCGAGTGCCGTAGAGCGGGAGCACACCCACCAGCAGGGGCTGTGTCAATGACCCGTACAGCTCGGCATAACATTTCAGGAAATTCTCCGCCAGCGCCGGTTCGTAAACCGGTTGGGTGAGGATGAAATCGGCTCCGGCGTTCAACTTACGGCGCAGGGTCTTGATCTCCCGGTCGATATCGGGCGAGCACAGGTTCAGGGCGCAGCCCACGTAAAAGGACGTCGGCTGTCCGATGTCTGCTCCTGAATGATCGACCCCGGTATTGAACCCCTGTTTAATCAGCTTAATCAAGCCGGACGGCACCAGATCGTAATTGTCCATCGCATCGGGGTAGTCCCCGATGGCCGTCGGGTCGCCCATCACGACGAACACATTGCGGATGTTCAGCGCATGGGCGGCCAGCAGATCCCCCTGCACCCTAAGCAGGTTGCGCCCACGGGTGGGGAAGTGCAGGGTGGTATCCACCCCCACCCGCTGCTGGATCAGGTCGCACACAGCCCAGGGGCTCATCCGCATCCTCGCCATCGGGCTGTCGGCCACGTTGATAACATCGGCCCCGGTTTCGGCCAGCAGGCTGGCCCCCGCCAGCAGCTTATGGGCAGAAAGTCCTCGGGGAGGGTCCATCTCGACGGAGATGACGAACTCTCCATTGGCCAGTTTCTGCGCCAGGGGCGTGGGCGAATGAGGCGCAGCGATCCTTTCATCACTATCTGCGTCCGAGGTGACAGTGACATCGAATGCGCACCCTTCGGGATTGGCATCCAACGCTGCGCGCATGGCGGCGATATGCTGGGGCGTGGTCCCACAGCAGCCGCCGATCAGGCTTGCGCCGGCTTCACAGAAAGCCCGGGCGTATTCGCCGAAATAATCCGGGTTGGCCGGGTACATGATCCGCCCGCCCACCTGTTCCGGCCAGCCGGCGTTGGGCATCACGGAAAAGTATGGGCCACTGCGCGGCGAATCTCCTTTTTCGGCGATCGGAAGCGCGGCCCGCATTTCCTTCAAAATGCGGTAGATCTGCGCCGGTCCACCTGAACAGTTGATCCCGATCACATCCGCCCCGGTCTCGTACAGGACCCGCGCCACTTTCACCGGAGAATCGCCCAGCAGGGTCCGGTCATCTCGGGTGAAGGTCATCGAAGCCACGACTGGCAGATCGCACACCCCTCGGGCTGCCAGCACGGCTTCGCGCACCTCGTGCAGGTCGCTGATTGTCTCGATCAAAATCAGGTCGGCCCCGGCTTGTGCTAAAGCGGAAATCTGCTCGGCGAACACCTGGCGGGCTTGCTCCGGCTGCACCCTTCCGAAGGGGGCCAGGCGCACACCCAGGGGGCCTACATCCCCGGCGACCAGCACCTCTTTAAACGAGGCCAGCACGACCCGGCTGGCGAGCTCGACGCCGGCCCGGTTGATCTCCACCACCTGATCTGCCAGGCCGTGTTCCGCCAGTTTGTAGCGGTTTGCGCCGAATGTGTTTGTCTGGATGACCTGCGAGCCGGCCTCGATATAGGCCCGGTGAATGGCAGCCACCTGTGCCGGGTGACTGAGGTTGAGCGCGTCGAAACATTGATCGAATCCGGTGCCCTGGGCATTGAGCATTGTGCCCATAGCCCCATCCCCCAGGACCGGTCTTTTCGCCTCTGCTAACCAGCTTAGAAACTTGGATTGCGCCATTGCCTGTTACCCCTCTCATCCCCTCTCATCGGATAATTTGGATGATATTTTACTATCTAATCCCTATTAAGATGTACGGGTTTTCGCAGTTGTGCTTGTTCTCACCCTTGCTTAACTCACGCTGAGTATAATCATTCCATGCCTCGCACTCATCGCCTCGCTCTCATCTCGTTGCTCTTCCTGCTCCTCGCCTGCCGGGCGTTGTTCCCCGCTCCTTTGGCCCAGGACAATGGGGAGATCTTGAAGGCTTCGCCGCCGCCCCTCCCCCAGCAGCCGGGCGATAACAGGCAGCCAATACCCGCTCCCACAACGCCATTGGCCGTCCCGTCTCCGGATGCCGGTTCGCCCGGCGATACGCCGCAAACTGCGGAAGATGCCTTCCGCCTGCGCGTACACCCGGATGGCCCCCTTTATGTTGGTGACCAGGTGAGCTTCGAAGTGATTGTACCGTCTGCCGGGGAGGCGGGCGAAGGGGATCGGGTGGAGATCTACACGGCTGAGGGCGAACGGATCGCTTCGGCCGAGATCGGTCCCTTCGGCATCGGGCGCCGGCTTCAGGCGACGTTTTATTGGGCCTGGGACACGTCCGGGTTTGAACCGGGGGAGTACGAGCTCACTTTTTCGGCCGAACCTGGGGACCAGGAATGGGTGGAAACGATCACACTGCTCCCCGCCGAGCAGGTCCCTTTTCCGGAACCCGGCGCACACTGGGCCAGCACAGAGACAGATTGCTGCCTGGTCTATTACATCACCGGCACCGCTGCCGAACGCGATCTGGAAGCGTTGTCGGAGATGCTTGACTCTCAGGCCGAGTCGGCAAGTGAGCTGCTGGGGATCGGCTTCAGGGAACCCGTGCCCGTGGTCTTTCTCCCTCGCGTTTTGGGGCACGGAGGGTTTGCCGGCGAGGCGATCTCTGTTTCCTATCTCGACCGCAATTATGCCGGCGGCGATCCGCAGATGATCCTGCATCATGAACTGGTTCATATCCTGGACGGCCGCCTGGGGGGTGAGCTGCGCCCGACTTTTTTTGTAGAAGGGCTGGCGGTTTATCTTAGCGGCGGGCATTTCAAACCCGAGCCTTTGCTGCCTCGCGCCGCGGCCCTCCTCCCTCCACAGCCCGGCTGCCTACAGGCCAGCCTACAGCCCAGCCTGCCGGCTGCGCAGCAGCCTGCTGCTGGCGCCCCTCCCCTTACCTGCGGCCTGGATCTTTACATCCCCCTTCGTGAGCTGATGGATAACTTTTACACTTCCCAACACGAGATCGCTTATCTTGAAGCGGCCGCCCTGATCCAGTACATGGTCGAGACCTGGGGCTGGGATGCTTTCTCGAACTTTTATCGCTCCATGAAACCGGTCGAGGGTGGCTCGCATGCCGACGCGATAGATCGCGGCCTGGAAGAGCATTTCGGTTTGGGGCTCGATGAGCTGGAGGGGCGCTATCTCCAGGCGCTGAGCGAACAGGACCTGTCCCCTGAACTGGTGGAGGATGTCCGCCTGACCGTGGAATTTTACGATACCGTCCGCCGCTACCAGCAGGCCCTGGACCCTTCGGCTTATTATCTGACCGCCTGGCTGCCGGACGCGGAGGAGATGCGCCGGAGAGGGATCGTGGCCGATTATCTTCGCCACCCGGCGGAAGCGGAGAATCTGGCCATCGAAACGCTGCTGGTGGCTGCGGGCGAGGACCTGCAGCAGGGAAGCTACGCAGAGGCTGCTCGTCGCATTGCCGCGGTGAATGATGTGTTGGAGTTATACGCACAGGAGTAGGTAGATCTGATACAAACAAAGAGGCCGGTACAGCGTAACCTGACCGGCCTCTTTGTTTGTGTCAAAAGGGGAAAGCCTGTTCAAGGACAGGCGAAAAGCGCATCGAACGGCGGCGTGCAGTATAGGTTGAGCGCGTCGAAGGCAAACGCTGCGCCGAGGATGATACACAGCAGCAGGACCAGGCAGCCGCAGCCGGCGTAAATCCACGTCCTTGAAGAGCGCTGCTCGGGCGGAGGCGCCGGGTAGGTTTCTACCGGCCCGGGGGGCACGCTCCCGCTGTACACCGGCTGGACGGGCGGCTGGCTTCGCTCGTACACCGGCTCTCGCTGTGCTCTCATCACTTCCTCGGGCCGGGGAGTTGGCGGAACGGGGGGCAAGTCGGGTGTTTGCTGGCCCATGCCCACTGCACCCGCTTCGTATGCCACCGGCTCATAGATCAGGCTGACGTTCTCGCCCAACAAGATCATTTCACCAGGCCGCAGCAAATGGGGGCCCATTAAGCGCTGCCCATCGACGAATGTTCCATTCGTCGATCCCTGGTCTTCGAGCATATATGTGTTGCCTTGTTTTCGCAGCCGGGCGTGATGCCTGGAGACCTCAGCATCGCTGATGACGATATCGTTCGAGATATCCCGCCCTATACTGATCTCTTCTGTGTCCAGATCCCAGGCTTTGCCGGGGTTCGGACCCGAGCGCATGACTAGCTGGTAGGACTGAGGTGCCATGATCTCCTCCTCGATCGTGAGCGCTGCTCGTCAGGCTCAGCTACCTTGGTCTGTGGAAATGTTCGCAGCTCAATCCTTCGCCAGGCTGCCAAACACAACCACTTTTTTCGTCTGATTCTCACCTTCTTCTCATTCAATAGTGTACTGAGTTTTATCCGTTGTGTCAACGAAAATTGTCCTTCATCTGGTATCCGAAAATTTTCCCAAAGGCCCTGATCACAGCGTCCATCACCGCGTGCATCTCCGGCGCCGGGCGGCACAGGTCGGCCAACCCGGTCACCGGATAGCCGGCTAACCCGCAGCCGATGATCCCCTGCCAGTAGGTCATATCTGGATCGACGTTCAGGGCAAAGCCGTGCCTGGAGATCCCGTTCGCGTCCACCTTCACCCCGATGGCGGCGATCTTCGCCGGGGGCCGGTTGTTCCCGGGCGTATCCCCTTGTGGAGGGACCCAGACCCCGGTCATTCCCTCCAACTGGCAGCCGTCCACCCCGAATTCCTTTAATGCCAGGATCAGCGCCTGCTCTAGCTTGCGCAGGTACCCGATATAATCGGCCTGTGGCAGCCGCAGTTTTTCTCCCGGTTCACCTGTTCGGATTGGGCGCAGCCCGCCCGGGACTAATGGGAGCAGCGGATACCCCACCAACTGCCCCGGACCGTGGTAAGTGATATCCCCACCCCGGTCAACCCAATGGACTTTTACCCCTCGCAGGGCGAGCTCCGTCTCGTCCCACAGCAGGTTTTCGGCATGCCCGCTCCGGCCAAACGTATACGTATGAGGGTGTTCGAGCAGAAGGAGTGTCGGAGGGCAGCTCCCCGCTGCGATCTCAGCCGCCAGCCTGTCCTGCAACTGCCAGGCAGCCTCATAGTCCATGACCCCCATCCGCCTTACATTGCAGTATTTTTCCACCATAAAGTAAGTATACTCCCTCCCACCGCCAATATCTTGCTAATGTGAATATTACATAATTCCTATAATCCCGGAGTACACTATGCAAATAGGAGGGACATTTGTATTTTGCCCCTCCCAATTCCAATTGCAAAAGTTTATATCTGTTTCCAGGAGAGGGCCTGAAATTGAGCTTTTCGCTCTTGCCGAGCGAAAAACGGGTGGCGCTCAGAACCTCTCCTGATAATGAAGGCGAAATAAATCAAAACGAAAAGTGCGAGTCCTTCCACTTGCCAGAGGGGCAGTGGGGGCTGGCGAGGAGTGGTGAATGAATCTGGATAAGTATACACAAAAATCCCAGGAGTCGATCCTGAGCGCGCAGCGAATCGCTCAGGAGTATAACCATCAGGCCATCGAACCAGCCCACCTTCTCCTGGCCCTGCTGCGGCAGGAAGAAGGGGTCGTTCCGGCACTGGTGATGAAAGTGGCGGGCGGGGTGGTCGCCCTGCGGGAAGAGGTGGCCAATGACCTGGAGCGCCGGCCCAAGGTGTATGGCGCCAATACTGAAACCGGCCTCTCTCGACCGGCCAGCGAGGTGCTCGAAGCCGCGGAACGCTATGCCAGGGGCATGCAGGATGACTTTGTCTCCACCGAGCACATCCTGCTCGGCCTGACCGAGAGCGGCGAAGGCAAGCGCCTCGCCAATTACGGCCTGACCAAGGATGCCATTCTCAAAACGTTGACCTCGATCCGTGGCACGCAGCGCGTCACCTCGCAAAATCCGGAGGACACCTATCAGGCCTTGGAAAGATACGGCCGCGACCTGACCGCTCTGGCCCGGCAGGGTAAGGTGGATCCGGTGATCGGCCGCGATGAGGAGATCCGCCGGGTGGTGCAGATCCTCTCCCGGCGCACCAAGAATAACCCGGCCCTGATCGGCGAACCCGGCGTGGGGAAAACGGCGATCGCGGAAGGCTTGGCGCAGCGGATGGTGAACGGCGATGTGCCCGAGGGGCTTAAAAACAAGCGCCTGGTCCAGCTCGATATGGGCGCCCTCGTCGCCGGGGCGAAATACCGCGGCGAGTTCGAGGAACGCCTCAAAGCCGTGCTGCGCGAGATCACCGATGCCTCCGGTGAGATCATCTTGTTCGTGGATGAGATGCACACCGTCGTTGGCGCAGGGGCGGCCGAAGGAGCGGTGGACGCCGGCAATATGCTCAAACCCATGCTGGCCCGCGGTGAACTGCACATGATCGGCGCCACCACATTGGACGAGTATCGGAAGTACGTGGAAAAAGATCCGGCTCTCGAACGCCGTTTCCAGCCGGTATTGGTCGAGGAGCCAGGCGTCGAGGAGACGATCAGTATTCTGCGCGGCCTCAAGGAACGCTACGAGGTGCATCACGGCGTGCGCATCACCGACTCTGCGGTGATTGCCGCCGCCACGCTGTCGAACCGCTATATCACCGACCGCTTCCTGCCCGATAAAGCCATCGATCTGATCGATGAGGCCGCCGCGCGCTTGCGGACCGAGATCGACTCCAAGCCCCAGGCGCTGGACGAGGTGGACCGGCAGATCCTCCAGCTCCAGATCGAGCGCGAGGCTCTCTCCAAAGAGAAGGACAAGGCTTCTCGTGAACGCCTGGAACGCCTGGAGAAGGAACTGGCCGACCTGCGCGAGCGTTCCAGCCAGCTAAATGCGCGCTGGCAGGCGGAGAAGGAGGTGATCGCAAAACTCCAGAATATCAAGGAGCAGATCGAGCAGACGCGCCTGGAGATTGACCGCGCCGAACGCCAGAACCAGTATGAGAAAGCGGCCCGCCTGCGTTACGGGACCCTTCGCGAATTGGAAGCCCAACTGGCCGAGAGCGAAAAACGGATCCTCGACATGCAGGCCGGCGGGGACGCCCTTTTGAAAGAAGAGGTAGACGCGGAGGAGATCGCTCAAATCGTCGCCCGGTGGACCGGCATCCCCGTCTCGCGGTTGTTGGAAGGCGAGACCGAAAAGCTCGTGCATATGGAAGAACGGCTGCACCGGCGCGTGGTGGGTCAAGACGCCGCCGTACGGGTGATTGCCAACGCTGTCCGCCGTTCACGCTCGGGCCTGCAGGACCCGAACCGGCCTATTGGCTCGTTCATCTTCCTCGGTCCCACCGGCGTGGGGAAAACCGAGCTCGCCCGCGCTCTGGCCGAATTCCTGTTCGACGATGAGCGGGCCATGATCCGCATCGATATGAGCGAGTACCAGGAAAAGCATACCGTGGCGCGTTTGATCGGCGCTCCTCCGGGCTATGTTGGTTTCGAGGAAGGCGGCCAGCTCACCGAGGCTGTGCGCCGCCGCCCCTATTCGGTGGTCCTGTTCGACGAGATTGAGAAAGCCCACCATGAAGTATTTAACGTTCTGCTCCAGGTGTTGGATGATGGCCGCCTGACCGATGGGCAAGGCCGCACGGTCGATTTCCGCAATACCGTCATCATCATGACCAGCAACCTGGGCAACCAGCTTTGGGAAGGCGGGCGGAAGGTCGCCCGGGAGGAGATCAACCGAGTGCTCCAGCAGCATTTCCGCCCCGAGTTCCTCAACCGGGTCGACGAGATTGTGATCTTCCACCCGCTCTCTCGCGAGAACCTCAAGGAGATCGTCGGCATCCAGCTTCGCCGCCTGGAACGTATGGTCAAGGAGCGCGGCTTGCAGCTTGAGGTAACCGAAGCGGCGCAAGAATTCCTGGCCGAGGCCGGCTGGGATCCGGATTATGGCGCCCGCCCCTTGAAGCGCGCCATCCAACGCGAGCTCCAGGACCCGTTGGCCCTGCGCTTGCTGACGGGCGAGTTTAAAGAGGGCGATACCATCCGTGTCGAGCGCGGCGATGAGGGCCTTGAGTTCATCCCCGTCCCCCAAAGTGAAGTAGTAGAAGCCTAGCTTCTCAGAGTGTGCAGGCAATGTTGTTTTGGGGGTGGCTTGGTCACCCCCAAAACAACATTCTTTTCTGCTGGCAAGTTGTGCGTGCACACGATAGGATTGGACGGCCGCTGCCGATCGAACTATAATTGAGAGTGAAGTTGTCCTTATAGGTGTGCTGGTATTGGATGGGCGCCGCCAGAACGGCGCTCATCCGGTGCCAGCCTTTCTCTGGGTTCGCTTACCGGTCAGGAGCTGAGCTTGGCAAACAAGAACGGGCGGGGTCCCGCCCAGGATGGGGGAAATGAGAATAGCCTGCAATGGGTCGCCCACCAGTATGGTTTGCGCTATGTGAGCGATGAGCAGCCGGGATACCGGCGCAAACGTTGGGGGCAGGGCTTTACGTATTTCGATGCCGAGGGGAATCATGTGCGCGATGAAGGTTTGCGACAGCGTTTCATCTCGCTGGTGATCCCCCCGGCCTGGACCGAAGTCTGGATCTCTCCGGATGAGAACGGCCATATCCAGGTGACCGGGCGGGATGCAAAGGGCCGTAAGCAGTATATCTACCATCCCCGCTGGGAAGAACTCCGCAATTTGAACAAGTTTGGCCAGATGACCGCCTTCGGCCAGGCGCTGCCCTCCATCCGCGCTCGGGTCGAGGAAGACCTTCGCTTGCGCGGGCTCTCGCGCCCCAAGGTGCTCGCTCTGGTTGTCCGCTTGTTGGATAACACCCTTATCCGGGTGGGCAACCGTGAATACGCCCGCAGGAACAATTCATACGGGTTGACCACGCTGCAAGACGAACATCTGGAAATCGAAGGTTCCCGGCTGTTTTTTCGCTTTATGGGAAAGAGCGGCAAAGAACAAGAAGTCCGCCTTTTCGACCCTCGCCTGGCCCGGCTGGTCAAGCGCTGCCAGGAGCTGCCGGGGCAGCATCTGTTTCAATATCTAGACGAAAATGGAGAGTGCTGCCGGAATGTGGATTCAAGCGATGTAAACGATTATCTCAGCGAAATCACCGGACGGGATTTCACGGCGAAGGATTTCCGCACCTGGGGCGGGACCGTGCTGGCGGCCGTGGAGTTGTACGAACTCGGTCCGGGCGAGAATGATCGGGATCAGCAGAAGAATGTGGTTGCAGCCGTCAAGTATGTGGCTGCCGCCTTGGGGAATACGCCTGCGGTATGTCGCGGCTATTACATTCACCCGGCTCTCCTTGAAGCGTACCAGGATGGTTCATTGTTCCCGCTGATGAACGCAGTCCTGGACGAGACAGCCGCGCCCGGGGATAGGGGTCGCCTGAGCCCTCCGGAACTGGCCGTCATCCGCCTCCTGCAGGCCAGTGCGTAGGATAATGTTATAAGTAATAATTGTTCTTTTGGGGTGTGTACCACTTCGGCGCCCGGTTTCGCCTCCTACACCCCAAAACAACAACCCTTTTCTGCTGACAGGGTGTGCACGCACACTTCAGGCGGACCGGACTTGTTTTGTTGCCTGGCGACATAAATGGTCTATAATAGGCTAATTGCTGAGAACATTGGATCGAAAAGGTGGGGAAATGCGAAGCTTGATAGACCTGGACCAGCATCGAATCGGCAGATTTATTCTCGTCTTGATCGCTGCCGATTTCCTATTGTGCCTGATTTACTTCGTGAACTACGCCTTGGGCCAGCCGGCGCAGATCCTCCATAATCTGCTCAACCTGGACGGTGAGGTGGGGATCGTCGCCTGGCTTTCATCGGTCCAACTCTTTTCCATTGGGATCCTGTTCCTGTTGGCGTATATCAAAAATAAGGACGCTGCCGCGTTCCCCCGCCGCCTATTTCTTCTGTTGGGCGTCGGTTTCATTTTCCTTTCCGCCGACGAAAGCGCTGCCATCCATGAGAAGCTCTCCCAGCTCCTGCGTTCCTATAACTGGCAGCTTACTTTCGAAGGGGAACTGGGCGGCTGGATCCCGTTTTACCTGCTGGCTGGCCTGGTCCTGATCTTGCTCGTTTTCCGCGATTTGCTGGCTATATTCCGCTACCATCCCCGAGCGGTCCTGTGGTTGGCATTTGGTTTTGGTCTGTTTTTCCTTGGGGGTGTTGTGCTGGAGGTGATCAGCTATCAGTTCCTTCGCGGCGATCTGTACTCGCTGGTCTACCAGGGAGAAGTGATGCTGGAAGAAGCCCTTGAACTCGCCGGGGAAAGCCTGATGCTGTATGGCGTGCTGTCCCTGGTAACGGCGCCTCGCCCGGCCGCTCAAACCGTGACTCGGACGGCAGGAGGCAGCAGTCCAACTTTGATTGACAAATAAGCCTGGTCCCCTTATAATATTATTTGGAGGGGGTTAGTCATAAATAGAGACCACCTTATCATTTAACGGTAGTCTTTTAACGGTTTCTTCGGGAGGTAAATCATGGATCTATTAACCTGGGCGATTATCGCTTTCGTCGTATCGATCATCGCGGGCGCTCTGGGCTTTTCGGGAGTTGCTGCCGGCGCAGCAACGATCGCTAAAGTGCTTTTCGGGATCTTCTTGATCATTGCACTGATTTTATTTGTCCTCGCTATTCTCGGGATAACGGCGTTGGTGGTCATCCCCTCGGGGCTACCGCTGATCTAAATCCCTGGCTGTCGGGAAATATCAATAAACATGACCCACCCGCGTGAAAGGGTGGGTCATGTTTTTTCTTGGGGGGTGCCCGGCGGGGTAAAAACTTAAGGCCGGGTGTGGTAATCGCCCACGATAACCCATTTGTACGTGGTCAGTTCCTGGAGCCCCATCGGGCCGCGCGCGTGGAGCCGTTGGGTGGAAATCGCCACTTCCGCTCCCAGTCCCAACTGCGCCCCATCGGTGAAGCGGGTGCTGGCATTCACGTAGACTGCGGCCGAATCGACGACGCTGATGAAGCGAGCGGCGTTCGCCTCGTCTTTCGTCAATATCCCATCCGAGTGCCCGGTGCTGTGGGCGGCGATATGCTCGACAGCCTCATCCAATCCGCTTACCACTTTCAGCCCCAAGACCAGCGACAGCCATTCGGTATCGAAATCGTTCTCCCCGGCCGGGGATACCAACTCCGCATTGGCCTCACCCAGATAGGGCAGCGCTGATTCGTCCGCCCGGAAGGTCACTCCATCCTCTGCCAGTTGGGCGACAACCTGAGGGAGAATTTTCGCGGCCACGCTTCGATGGACCAGCAGCGTGTCGAGGGCGTTGCATACCGTCGGGCGCTGGACCTTCGCATTGCGGATGACCGGCAGGGCGGCGTGTAAGTCCGCCGACTCGTCAACGAACAGGTGGCAGATGCCGATCCCGCCGGTGATTACCGGGATGCGGCTGTTCTGGCGGCAGAACTCGTGCAGTCCGGCGCCCCCTCGCGGGATGATCATGTCCACATAGCGGTCCATCTGCAGCAGTTCCAACACCCGCTTCCGGTCTGCATCGTCGATGAATTGGATGGCATCGGGTGGTAGCCCGGCTTCAGCCAACCCCTGGACCAGGGCCTGGGTGATCGCCCGGTTGGAATTCAGCGTTTCACTCCCGCCGCGGAGAATCACCGCATTCCCGGTTTTCACCGCCAGGCCGGAGACATCGATGGTCACATTGGGCCGCGCCTCGTAAATTACTCCCAGCACGCCGATGGGTGTCCGCTGCTTGTGAACCTTCAGCCCGTTGGGCAGAATACTCTCGTCGAAACATTCCCCCACCGGGTCGGGCAGTTCGGCGACCCGGCGCAGGTCGGAAATGATCCCCTGCAGGCGGGCCGGGTTGAGCATCAGGCGATCCAGCAGCGCGGGGGTCAATCCTGCCGCCTGCCCGGCTTTCAGGTCTTCCGCGTTGGCGGCCAGGATCTGCTCAGCATCTCGCCTCACACGCTCGGCCATCGCCAGCAGCGCCCGGTCCTTCTCTTCCCGGCTGGCTCTGGCCAGGCTTCGGGCAGCCTGTTTCGATCGCTTACCCATTTCCTCTACTGTGGACATCTCGCCTCCCTATCCATCATCAGGTGATCCCGGTTTCCCCTTTACAACATAACCAGGTTGTTGCGGTGGATCACCTCTTCTCCGTATATGAAACCAAGAATTGCTTCGATTTCATCCGAACGCCGGCCGTGGATGCGCTGGAGATCGCTGGCCGAATAATTGACCAGCCCACGGGCCAGCTCCCTTCCGTTCGGATCCAGGACCTGTACCGTATCGCCTCGATCGAACTGCCCTTCCACGCCGATCACCCCCACGGGAAGCAGGCTGCTGCCCTGGTGCAGAGCCCGCTCCGCTCCGGCGTCCACGATCAAACGGCCGGTGTGCCGCCCGCCGGCCAGGATATAGCGCTTACGGCCTTCCAATGCGCTGCCCAGGGGGAGAAAGCGCGTCCCGATCGGTTCGCCCTGGCACAGGCGCAGGAGCACGTCCGGCTCGCTGCCGCGAGCGATCACCACCGTCGCTCCCAATCTCCGCGCCAGGTCGGCGGCCTGCACCTTGGTCAACATTCCCCCCGTTCCCAGCCCGGTCTCTGTTCCGCCGGCCGCTTTCCAGACCGCGGGCGGGATTTCCGGTCCGGTCACTTCCCGCACCATCTCCGCCTCCGGCTGCAGCCTGGGGTCGGCGGTGAACAGGCCGGCCTGGTCGGTGAGCAGCACCAGCAGGTCGGCTTCGGTCAGGTTGGCAGCCAGCGCGGATAGATTGTCGTTGTCGCCCACCCGGATCTCTTCCGTCGCCACCGTGTCGTTTTCGTTGACGATGGGGATCACCCGCTGCGCCAGCAGAGCGGTCAGCGTGTTGCGGGAGTTCAGGTAGCGCCGGCGGTCGCTCAGATCGGCGCGTGTCAGCAGCACCTGGGCAGCCGTCAGCCCGTATAGTCCGAATAACTCCTCGTACAGCGCCATTAACCGCGGTTGGCCGACAGCCGCCAGCATCTGCTTGGCAGGGATATCCTTGGGAAGAACCGGGAAGTTCAACCGCTCTCGCCCGGCGGCGATTGCGCCGGAAGAAACCACCAGCAGATCTTTCCCCGAGGCGTGCAGCGCAGCCATCTGCCGTACCAACTCCAGGATGCGCGGCGGCGAAAGGCGCGGGGTCCCTCCCGTCAAAGTTGAGGTGCCCAGCTTGATGACGATTCGTTTATACCGGTCGCTGCTGTGAAATTCAGGAGCCTCTGCCACGCAAACTTTCCTTCCCCATCCGGCTGCCGATGATTTCGTTGGCGCAAAGTGTACCATAGTTCCTCTTACCGTCTCCGTTCGCCGCTTCGCCGGGCATGGCCTTCTCCAAGTCGTAAGTCAGTCTTTGGTGGGCCTTGCGCTTATCAAACGCCTCGCCGATCCACCCCCGACTCATGCCTGTAAAGGCTCTTTTTGTGCCTTCCCGGTGATTACCTACCCGAATTTCCGGGTCCCACCCCGCCCATTCATCCGGTGCGGTCACCTTCGATTTTCGCTATGATAGTTATAGTCGATCAGGAGTTTTCCTGGCCGGCTGGAGATTGGTTTGATCCGGACCTTGATGAAAAGGAGTACAGAATGTCTGAGCAAATAAACAACCCATTGGTTGCGCTATCGGAGGCGATGGCCGATGCCGTTGAGCGGGCAGGGGCTGCAACCCTGTTGGTAGACGCCCGGCGGCGGTTCCCGGCCAGCGGGATCGCCTACCAGCGGGACCTGGTCCTGACCGCTTCTCACGTCGTCGAACGGGATGACGATATCCGTATCACCCTCCCCGATGGCAGCCATCACACCGCCACGATCGCCGGGCGTGATCCCGGAAACGACCTGGCTCTGCTGCGCCTGTCCTCGGCTGTGATGACCCCGGCCGAAACTGCGCCGGAGCCGGCCCGCATCGGGCAGATCGCCCTGGCGCTGGGGCGGCCCTCCCCGGAGGGCATCCAGGCCAGCCTGGGGATCGTGAGCGCAGCTGGCGGCCCGGTGCGCACCGGGCGGGGCGGTCTGTTGGAGAATTACATCCGCACCGATACCATCCCCTATCCCGGTTTTTCCGGCGGCCCGCTGGTTGACGCCGCCGGGCGAGTCCTGGGGATCAACACCTCTGGCCTGGGGCGTGGCGTGGCGCTCACCATCCCGGTCGCTCACGCCTGGCAAATCGCCGCCACCCTGGCCGAGCACGGTCATGTCCGCCGCGGATATCTGGGCGTGCGCAGCCAGGCGGTGGAGATCACTGCTGCCCAAAGCCAGGCGCTGGGCCGCGAGCAGCGCACCGGCCTGCTGCTGGTCAGCGTCGAGCGGGACAGCCCGGCCGAGCAAGGTGGGCTGTTGGTTGGTGATATCCTGGTTGGCATCGCCGGCCAGCCGGTGACTGACCCGGATGAACTGTTAGCCCGGCTGGTGGGCGCGGTTGTGGGCCAATCCACCCCGCTGGAAGTGCTGCGCGGTGGGCAGCCGGCTACTGTAACGGTTACAATTGGGGAGCGAAAATAAAATGATCTTGGAGCGAGCCTTTGCCTTATCGTTATCGGATGCGACTGCTGCCGCGATGGCTGAGGTCGCTCGCCGGGTGCAGCGCAGCCTGGTTGTGGTGCAAAGCGCCCGGCATGGAGTGGGGGCGGGACTCGTCTGGCAGCGTGAGGGGTATGTGGTGACCAACTTCCATGTCATCGCCCGCGGCCGCCTGTCGGTCACCCTCCCCGATGGCGCCCGGTTCACCCCAGAAGTGGCCGCCCAGGATCCGGGGATCGACCTGGCTCTCCTGCGCCTGCCGGATACGGATCTTATCCCTGCCCAACTGGCCGACTCGCAAGGACTGCGGGTGGGGCAGTTGGCCCTGGCGGTTGGTCACCCCTGGGGGCAGGCAGGCTCGGTCACAGCCGGGATCGTGAGCGGGCTGGGTTACGCCCAGACCCGCGGCGGCCGGGGTTCGGTGCCGATCATCCGCACCGATGCCCGCCTGGCGCCGGGGAATTCCGGCGGGCCCTTGGTCAATGCCATGGGCGCGGTGATCGGGATCAACACCCTGCTGATCGGCGGTGACCTGGGGGTGGCGATCCCCACCCACGTGGTCTCGGCTTTCGTTGCCCAGGCCCTGGGAGAAGGGGTGTTAGCCTAGTGGATACTGGTGAGGGGGATGGTGAGAGCGAGGAGTCTTTGATACGAGTGGCGGTGGTAACGCCGGTGCTGGCGGTGCGAGCCGGGCTGCGCCTCTTGCTGGAAAGCGGCGCTTCCGAGGCCTGTGACATCGAAGTCGTCGATGAAGCTGCTCGCCTGATCGACCTCGACCTGAGCCTGGGAGAGGTGGATGTGCTGCTGCTCACAGCCGAAGCCGCCAGTCATGCTGAACTGGCGGCTGCTCTCCAGACTTCTCCCAGCCCGCCCGCGGTCCTCCTCCTGGCCAGCAGCCCAGAAGAAGGCCGGATCTTGCCCGGTTTGCCCGTTCGGGCCTGGGGTTTATTGGAAATTGAGGCCTCTCAGGCCGAGCTTTTGGCCGCAGTGCAGGCTGTCCACGAAGGACTGCTGGCCGGTTCCCCCGTCTTGCTCGAGCCTTTTCTCGGACGGTCTCAGCCTTTGGGCGGCGGTGCGGTCGATCCACTGGTGGAGCCGCTCACCGAGCGAGAAACTCAGGTGCTGCAGCTGCTCGCTGAAGGCCTGGCGAACAAACAGATTGCTGTAGTCCTGGGCATCAGCGAACACACCGTCAAGTTCCACGTCTCGGCGATCTACTCCAAACTGGGAGTATCCAACCGTACCGAGGCCGTCCGGCTGGGTGTCCAGCGAGGTCTCATCCTGTTGTAACAACTGGCATAAATGCCTTTGTAAAAAACAGGGGTTTGTTTTACGCCAACCCCTGTTTTTTACATCGCTTATTCGTAATCGTCCTCGTCGTCCCCCTCACCGTGGATGTGACCGTGGGATAGCTCCTCGTCGGTCGCCGGGCGCAAATCCATCACAGTGACGTCGAAATGAAGGGTTTTACCGGCGAGCGGATGGTTGAAGCTCAGGCGGACGGTTTCATCCCGGATCTCGTCGATGAAAGCGTCCAGAGTTCCACCCTGTTGGTCGCGCAACTGCAGCGCTATGCCCCTTTCCATGGGGATATGGTCGGGAAATTCGCTGCGGGGGACATCGGCAAAGGCATCCTCGTCCACTTCGCCGTACCCCTGCTTGGGTTGAACGACCACCTGTTTCGACTCGCCGACCGACATGCCGTACAGTTCTTGCTCCAGGCCAGGAATAATCATGCCCGCGCCTTGAATGAACTGGATCGGATCGCCGTTTTCCGACGAGTCTACGATCTGCCCTTCCACTCGCAGGGTGTAATTTAGCGTGACAACTTTGTTGTCCTGGACGGTGTTCTGCGTGTCCTCAGAAAAAGACATTGGGGCCTCCCTTTTTTAATCGAAACATCCCCCTGCATCTCGGTTCATTCTATCACATTCGCTCTCTTGCACAGATATAAAAAAGGAAGGGTCTTTGAATCCTGCCCGGGCAGGGAAAAAGTGGGGCCGTTCCCTGACTTCGGCCAGGGAACGGCCCTCACAAACGCTCTTTTCAATCCACTTTCTAGGCCCTGTGTGGGCAGGTGGAAAGCGCCCGCTCTCTAACAGTCTAACAGGCCTGGACAGCCATCCCGGCCACGCAGCCCGGACCGCTTTCAGTGATGGGATCGCTTGTGTGCCAGACGGTCACCTCGGCTTCGATCTGCTCTTGCCCGCTGGCGTGCGCCACAGAAATCCGGTGATGACCGTCACGCACGAAATACACCTCACCGATCTGGATCAACTCGACCGGGGGCAGCGACTGGTGCATGAGAACAGCGCGCGCCACGCTCATCCAGCGGCTCTTGCTCCGCGAGTGGAGCGGGTAGAACTCGCGGTCGAAATCATTGGTACGGCCTTCGCTGCCCTGGATTTTCCGCACCGGCACCGTCTGGATGCCTGCGTAGGAGCGGCCGGTGATCACCGTCTGGCGCTGGAACTGGTTGAGATCCAACAGGCGGCGGGAGCGGCCGGTCAGGCGAGCCAGGATCTTCCCGATCAGGCCCTTCCACTCAGCGGCGCGGTACAGCATGATCGAATCGGAGATTGCCCGCTGGGCCGTTTTTGCGGAGATGTTGTTTTCGAAGAGCGTCTCCTGGGCAAAATAATAATTTTGCTGAAACATTTCGCTCATTCCTTTCGCCTTCAGGACAGCCGCCGGGCTGCCTTTCGCCTATCGTTCATGATCCGAGTATACGCCGCGCAAGTTTCGCGGTCGTTTCCCGGGCCCCGTTTCCCGCGTTTCCAGATCGTTTCCGGGCGATGGCTTTTCAAAGTAGTGATAGGTGTTTTGGTGGTTGGGGGTGGCAGCACCACCCCCAACCACCAAAACACCCAATCCTTCGGCCGGCGCTACCGGCCGCCTGCTGCCACGTGTGCACACCGTTGTGCGTGCACACCTTGCACACTGGTTTCGAGGCGTAACTTCCGGGTAGATTTCCGGTATAATCTGATAGTTAATAGAAGGAGACTTCCCTTGCCCCATTTGGCAATTTATACATTTGGTCCCCCGCGGGTGGAACTGGACGGCGAGCCGGTTGTCATCGAACGCAGCAAGGCGCTGGCGCTGCTCGTCTACCTGGCGCTTGAGCCTGGAGAGCACAGCCGCCAAAGCCTGGCAGTGCTGTTCTGGCCCGATTACGACCAAAGCCGGGCCTCGGCCTACCTGCGCCGGAATCTCTGGGCGTTGAAGGAGGCCCTGGGGCAGGACTGTATCGCTGCCGGGCGCGATCTCGTCCGTTTGAACCGGGAATCTGGGGTGTGGGTGGACGTACTCGAATTCCGCCGCCTGTTGGATTCTTGCCTGGAGCACGGGCACGGCAGCGCGCGCCAGGCGGTTTGCCCGGACTGCCTGGTCCCGCTGCAGCAAGCTGTCGAACTTTATCGGGCCGGTTTCCTGGAGGGGTTTGGGCTGCGCGATAGCCCGGGCTTCGACGACTGGCAGTTCTACCAGGCGGAAGGCTTGCGTCAATCGTTAGCAGCTGCTTTAGAGCGGCTGGCGCGCTGCCAGATGGACCAGCGGGTTTTCGAGCCGGCGATCGCTGCCGCCCGGCGCATGGTTGCCCTGAACCCGATCGCGGAGGAAGGTCACCGCCTGTTGATGCGGGCGTACGCCCTCGGCGGGCAGCATAACCTGGCTCTGCGCCAGTACCAGGAGTGTGCCCGTATCCTGGAGGCCGAGTTGGGCGTCGAGCCCCAACCCGAGACCCGTGACCTTTACGAACAGATCCGGGAAGGGCGGTTGGACAAGGGCAAACAAATGCCAGTCGCGCCCGCCTCGGCCCCGGTAGAGCCGGTCTCTGAAGCCGCCCCCGGAGCTCATCCCCCCGCTATTCCATCCCCAGCCAGGGTTCCCCCCAACAACCTGCCCGCCCAGCTAACGCCCTTTGTCGGACGAGTGGCTGAACTGGCGACGATTTCCGGGCTGTTGGGCAACCCTGACTGCCGCTTGCTCACCCTGCTTGGGCCAGGGGGGATTGGCAAGACCCGCCTGGCGATCGAGGCGGCTTCGCGGGCGCTCCAGGGGTCTCCCGGACGCTACCCGCAGGGCGTGTTCTTCGTCCCGCTGGCTTCGCTCAGCGACCCGGCCTATCTCCCCCAGACCATCGCCGACGCGCTGCAGTTCGACCTCCGGGCCGAGGAAGCGCCGCGCCAGCAGTTGATCGATTACCTGCGGGAGCGCACTCTGCTGTTCGTGCTCGACAACTTCGAACAACTGGTCGCCGGGGTGGATCTGCTTGCCGAGATCCTGGAAAAGGCCCCAGGGGTGGAAATGCTGATCACCTCACGCGAGCGCCTGAACCTGCCCGCTGAATGGGTGCTGGACGTGCAGGGGCTGGCCTACCCCGAGGAGGGCGATCCGCGATCGGGCGATCCGCGATCGCTGGACGAATACAGCGCCGTGCGCCTGTTCGTGCAAGAGGCGCGCCGGGTGCGGGTGGATTTCGTCCTTACGGAGGAGGACAGGCCGGGCCTGATTGAAATTTGCAAGCTGGTGCAGGGCATGCCGCTGGGACTGGAACTGGCGGCCGCCTGGACCCGGTTGTTCTCCTGCCGGGAGATCGCGCAGGAAATCCGCCGCTCCACCGATTTCCTCTCCGTCTCGCTGCGCGGAGTCCCCGACCGTCACCAGAGCCTGCGCGGGGTATTTGAGCACTCCTGGGGTCTGCTTTCTGAAGAGGAGAAATCCGCCTTCCGCAAGCTGTCGATCTTCCGCGGCCCGTGTCGATCGGCGGCGGCGGAATACGTGATCTCGACCCGCGAGCAGAGTGAACGCGACCCGCAGGCCTTGTTCCTGCTCTCGGCCCTGGTGGATAAGTCGATGCTGCGCCGCAGCGCTTCAGGGTATTACGAGATGCACGAGCTGCTCAAACAATATGCGGGTGAAAAACTGGAGCAGGTCCCGGATGAGAAGGCGGAGGCCTATCGCCGCTACGCCGAGTTCTACGCCCGGCTGATGACCGGTTTTGAACACGAGCTCAAGAGCGGTCGCCACCAACTGGCCCTCCAGCAGATGGAGATCGAGATCGAGGATTTGCGCCAGTCCTGGCGATGGATGGTGGAACAGGCCCGGCTGGATCTGCTCGAGCAGGCCATGATCGCCCTGAACCTGTTCTCCGACATGCGGAGCCGCCTCGATGAAGGTTATGCTCTTTTTCACCTGGCAGCCGACCGCCTCAGGGAGCTCGACCGGAATACAGCGGGCGGGGATGATGATCCGGACCTGATCGCATTATTGGCCATTCTCACCTATGTAGAGGGAGCTTCGGCAAGCGGGCTGGGGGAATATCAGCACGCCAGGGCCTGTTTCCATGAAAGCGAAACCCTGCTGCGCCGCCTGGAGGCGCTTCCCGATTTTCCACCCGAGCGGAAGGCAGTTGTATCGACCCTGGTCCACTTTGGCAATATTTCCCACGATGCGAAAGAGGTGAAGCGCCGCTATGCGGAGAGTGTGGCGGCGTTTGAGCGGACCGGTAACCGCTGGGGCCAGGCCCTGGCGCACCTGATCATGAGCTATTTTTACCAATACCCGCTCCGCGACCAGGACCGGGCCCGGGCGTTGCGCCAGGAGAGCCTGGCCCTGTTCGATTCGATCGGCAATCACTGGGGCATTACCATGTGCCTGGTGGACCTGGCGGATATGGCGCTGGGTTTGGGCGAATATGACGAAGCGACCGCTCTTGCCCTGCGAGGCCTGAGCTTGAGCCGGCAGAACAATGACCGCTGGCGGATGATCGGGGCGCTGATTATCCTGGGCCAGGTGGAGGTCGCCCGCGGCAATTTTCCCCAGGCTCATGCCTATTACGATGAAGCCATCACTCTGGTGAAAGAATCCGGCAGCCGCAGCAGCCTGGCTTCGATCCTGGACTGTATGGGGTATCTGAACTTGCTCGAAGGTGATTATGATGGGGCCGAGCAGAAGTATCGCAAAAGCCTGCTGATCAACCGGGAGGCAGGTAACGATCGGGCAGCCGGGATGGCGTTGATGAATCTGGCCGACGTGGTCAGAGAGCGGGGCGATCGGGAGCGGGCCAGGAGCCTGTACCTGGAGAGCCTGAGCCTGTTCCGGGCCACGTACGAGATTTGGGGGATGCATTGGGGACAGGCCATTGTGCTCAAGAAACTGGGCGGCCTGGTGATGGAAGATGGCGACTTCGAGCAGGCCAGGGAGCATTTCCGCCAGGCGCTGATCAGCTCGCTCGAGATCCAGCGCCCGCCGGAAGTGCTGGATCTGCTGTCCGTGCTGGCAGAGGCGCACGCACAGGCCGGCGAACCCGAGCGGGCGGTCGAGCTGCTGAGCTACGTTCTCGACCACCCGGCGTCCGCCCGCGATACAGTGGAGCGGGCCTCCCGTCTGCTCGCCCATCTGCGCAGTGAACTGCCCGCTGAACAGTACCAGGCTGCCGAACAGCGCTTCCTGTTCCTGGACCTGGAATCCCTCGCTGCCCGGCTGCTCGCCTCCTGGTAAAACCTCGCCCGAGCGCACTTTCCCCTTCCTGCAAAAACTGCAAGGGGTTACGGTGTCAGGTGATCTCCGCCGCCGCCGTGCCCTGCTCTCTGTGTTCTCTGTGGACTCTGTGGTGAAACCCTTCCTGCCCAATCGGGACCATCACCGCCTCCCTGCGGGTAAGACCATAAAATTACCCCGCCGCGCCATTACGGGCGCGGCGGGGTAATTCATCGTCAAAACCCAACCCTATCTGTGGCGCGCTTACCCGGCCAGGGTCTCGAGATAGTCGAGAATCAGGCGGACGCCGAAACCGGTGGCGCCTTTGCCGGAATAGGGCAGATCCCGGTCGATGAAAGCTGTGCCGGCCACGTCCAGGTGGGCCCAGGGGACATCGTCGGGCACGAACTGCTTCAGGAAGATCCCGCCGACGATGGGGTGCGCCCCGCGCTGGGCTGAGGAATTCTTCAAGTCACTGTCATCGCCTTTGATCAGCTCGAAATAGTCATCGTCGAGGGGCAGGCGCCACAGGCGTTCGTGAACGCGCTCGCCGGACTGCGCCAGGGCCTGGGCCAGGTCTTCGTTATTGGAGAGCAGGCCGGCGCGCACCTGCCCGAGGGCGACGACCACGCCGCCGGTGAGGGTGGCGATGTCGATGATCGCCCGCGGTTGGTAATTGCGGTGGGCGTAAGTCAGGGCGTCGGCCAGCACCAGCCGCCCCTCGGCGTCGGTGCTGATGATCTCGATCGTCTTGCCGGAGAGGCTGGTGATGATGTCGTTGGGGCGGTACGCGAGGTCAGAGACCATATTCTCGGCCGCGGCAATGATGCCAACCAGGGGGATGGGCAGTTCGAGGCGGGCGGCGGCGTGCAGCAGGCCGAGCACATCGGCCCCACCGCACTTATCGTACTTCATCCCCACCATGCCGTTGCGGTCTTTGAGCGAATAGCCCCCGGTGTCGAAGGTGATTGCTTTGCCGATCACCACCACAGGGCGGGCGCCGGCGGGAGGATTTTTCCCCGGGTACTCGATCACAATCAGCCGGGAGGGGGCGCGGCTGCCCTGGCCCACGGCCAGGATGGCCCCGGCGCCCAACTGCTGCAGGGCGGTCTCATCCAGGACGGTGACCTTCAGGCCGAGTTCCTGCCCCAGGTCCCGGGCGCGCTGGGCCAGGGTGACCGGGTTGATGAGGTTCGGCGGCTCGTGCGCGATGCGCCGGGCGAGGTTCACCCCCTCGGTCACCAATTGCGCCTTGCGGACGGCCTGCTCCACGGCCGGATCGGCGGCGGCCAGGATGTGGACGGTGAGGGGTTGGGCGATTCCATCGCCGGATTTAAGGTCGGCGAAGCGGAAGCTGCGCAGCAGCAAGCCCTCGGTAAAAGCCCGGGCGACCTCGGCGGCGCTCAGGCGGCCGGCGGGCTCGGGGCGGAAGGCGGGACCGGCGGGTTGGTACTTCGCCAGCCATTTGGCCGCAGCCCCACCGGCGCGGCGGACCCGCTCGGAGTCGATCTTTTCTGCTTCGCCCAGCGAGATCAGCAGGCGACGCCCGGCCTGGGTTTCCACCAGGAGCAGGTCGCCGGCCTCCTTTCCGGGCTGGCCCGGCCCCGGCTGCCCACCGGGTACGAGCTCGATGGTGAGGTCGCCCTGCCATTCATCCGCAGGGGTGAGGCTGATTTGGAATTCGGAGAGGATCGGTTGCTGTGTCACAGGGTTGCTCCTTTTTGAGACATGGCTAGGTTAGAAGCCCTCGAGTTTGGATAGATCGGCGGCGTCGCGGGCGAGGAGGGCGATGCGTTGGAGCAAGCCCAGGCGGGTGCGGCGCAGGGGCTCGTCTTCGACCATGACCAGCACCTGGTCGAAGAAGGTGTTCACCGCCGGGATCATGGGACGGAACGCCTCGATAAAGGCGTCCACGGAATGGGCAGTGAGCAGGTTGGATGCGGCAGACGTGACCGGGCGCAGCTCCTCCTCGGCCTGGAGCAGGGCCTGGTAGAGCGCCTGCTCGGCGGGCTCGACGAAGCGCTCCGGCTCGACGGTGTACTGCTCCCTCAGGTCGCGGGTGATGCGCACGCAGCGGGAATAAGCGGGCAGGATTTGGGGCCAATCCGGGGCGGTGACCCAATCGCTGAGCTCTTTGACGTTGCGCACCACGCGGGCGGGGTTGTGGCCCTGGGCAGCCAGGGTGGCGTCGACCACATCGTAGCGGTAGCCCTGCTCGAGGAGCACATTGCGCAGCCGCTCGGCGATAAAGCTCAGCACCGCGGCCCGGCTCTCCTCCGAGGCCGGCAGGGGCAGGTGAGCGGCGGCCTGGCTGACGCCCTGGCGCAGGTCGAACTCCAGGTCCCAGGCGATCAGGTTGAGGACCAGGCCAAGGGCGGCGCGGCGCAGGGCGAAGGGGTCTTTGTTGCCGGAAGGGGCCATGCCGGCGGCAAACAGCCCGGTGAGGGTATCCAGGCGGTCGGCGAGGCCCACGGCCAGCCCGGGGAGGGTGGCGGGGGTGCGGTCGCCGGAGAAGCGGGGCAGGTAGTGCTCGAAAATGGCCTCGGCCACCTCTGGCGTTTCGCCCGACTGGAGGGCGTAATGGCGCCCCATGACGCCCTGAAGGGAGGTCATCTCGACCACCATTTGGGTCGCCAGGTCGGCTTTGCTCAGCAGGGCCGCGCGGCGCGCGGTCTCCAGCGGCTGGCCTTCCAGGCCGAGGGCGGGGGCGAGGTCGTCCACCAGGGAGACCAGGCGGCGGGATTTGGCCCCCATCGAGCCGAGCTTCTTCTGGAAGGTGAGCGTGTCGAGCTTTTCGAGGTACGCCTCCAGGGGCCGGCGCAGGTCCTCGCGCACAAAGTAAGCCGCGTCGGCGAAGCGGGCGCGGATCACGTGCTCGTTGCCCTCGCGGACCAGGTCCATGCCCTCATGGTCGCCGTTGCGTACGGTGATGAAATAGGGCAGGAGAGCTGTGCCCTGGCGCACGGGGAAATAGCGCTGGTGCTTCTTCATCACCGAGATGAGCACCTGGCGGGGCAGGGAGAGATGGGCGGGGTCGAACTCACCGCGCAGCGCCTGGGGGGCCTCGACCAGGTTGGTGACCTCGTCCAGCAGGGCGGGGTCGTCCTCGATCTCGCCGCCCACCTCGGCTGCCAGGGCCTGGACCTGCTCGAGAATGGCCTGGCGGCGCTGGTCCACGTCCAGGATGATGCCCTGCTCGCCGAGCTTGATGAAATAGTCGCCGGGATTGCGGACCTCGATCTCCGCCTGCTCGGCGAAGCGTAGACCGTGGGTGCGGGCCGCCGAGACCAGGCCCGCGTACTCGAAGGGGACGACCTGATCGCCGTACAGGGCCAGCAGCCAGCGGATGGGGCGGGAGAAGGCGACGTTGGTGTTGTTCCAGCGCATGGATTTGTCGAAGTGGAGCGAGGCGACCAACTCGGGCAGGCGCTGGCTGAGCACCTCGGGGGCGGAGCGGCCCTGTTGGCGGATGAGGGCGACCGCGTAGCGCCCGCCGTCCATCTCGTGGACCTGCAGGTCGTGGACGCTGACGCCCTTGCTGCGGGCGAAGCCCTCGCCGGCCTTGGTGGGCTCGCCGCCCGGGCCGAAGGCGCGGTCGGCCGGGGGTCCCTTGATGATCTGCTCCAGGTCCGGCTGCTGGGGGGCCAGGTCGTCGATGTGGACCACCAGGCGGCGGGGGGCGCCCAGGACGCGGATTTCGCCGTGCGACAGGCGCAGCTCGTCGAGCAGGGCCGGCACCCGGCTGCGGAGCTGGGCCAGGGCCCCCTCCAGGTCGGCGACCGGCAGCTCCTCCACGCCGATTTCCAATAGGAACGGGCTGGGGGCGGGGTCCGCGGGCAAGACAGGGGGCTTAAGCACGGGTACCGTCTTCCGGGCGGCGCCTGCCCCGTCGAGACCTTCGTAATCTTTGAGAAACGGGTACTCCAGGCGCTGGCGCTGATCCAGGTAGGCGGCGGAGACGCGGTGGGCGAGCTCGCGCATCTTCCCGAACAGGGCCTGGCGCTCGGTGATGGAGATGGCGCCGCGGGTGTCGAGCACGTTGAAGGTGTGCGAGCACTTGAGGATGTAATCGTGGGCGGGGAGCACCAGGCCGCGGTCCAGGCAGACTTCGGCCTCCGCCTCGTAGAGGGCGTACATCTGGCGCAGGCGCTCTACGTCGGCCACTTCGAAGTAGTACTTGCTGTGCTCCTGCTCGGCCTGCAGGTTGACGTCGCCGTCGGTGAGGGTGGGGCTCCACTGGATGTCGCGGAAGCTGCTGACGCGCTGCAGGGCGATGGCGATGCGCTCCAGGCCGTAGGTCATTTCCACAGAGACCGGGTCGAGGGGGAAACCGCCGGCCTGCTGGAAGTAGGTGAACTGGGTGATCTCCTGCCCGTCGAGCCACACTTCCCAACCCAGGCCCCAGGCGCCCAGGGCGGGCTGCTCCCAGTTGTCCTCCACAAAGCGGATGTCGTGCTTGCGGGGGTCGATGCCGAGGGCTTTGAGCGAGTCCAGGTAGATCTCCTGCGGGTTGCCGGGATCTGGCTTGAGGATGACCTGGAACTGGTAGTGCATTTGCATGCGGTTAGGGTTTTCGCCATAGCGGGCGTCGTCGGGGCGGATGGAGGGCTCGACGTAAGCGATCTTCCAGGGCTCGGGGCCGAGGACGCGCAGGAAGGTGCCGGGGTTCATGGTGCCGGCGCCGATTTGGGTGTAATAAGGCTGCCAGATCAGGCAGCCCTGCCGGGCCCAGAAATCCTGCAGGGTCATAATGATTTCTTGAAAATTTCTCACCGGGTGGTTGTCACTCATTGGCTGTCACTCATGCTTCATTTTGGATTTAAAGATAGCGGGGCGCCCCATGCAGCCCCCGCGCAGGCAGCAGGGCCTGCCCTGGCAGAGCCGTCCGGCTTCCCGCCAGGAGCAGAACGCGTTTCATTATAATCCAAACGGAAGACTGGTCATCCAATGACTAATAACTGTTACAGGGGCGCAGGATGGGGGAGAGGGGCGCGGCGGTTGAAAAAGGCGCGTAGGGCAAGATGCCGATCTTGCCCGTGCAGCCCACCGGGCCAGAGGCGTGGGATAAGATGCCATGCGACCGTATTTTGGTCGCCCTTGCCTGGGCTGGCTCTTTTGGGTAGTGAAGCCGGTTGACTCCGGGTGCGGCTTCTACTATACTGGAATGAAACCCGAACGTTATCTTAATTCTAAGAGAAACACTTTTACTGTTGCGTGGCCGGTGTATCCAGGGAGTGAAGAATTTGCGCTTCCACCGCTCATGCCACTGTCGGCAGGGCGGAGCGCGGTAACGTACAAACAGGCAAGATAGAAATCAATCCGCCAATTTCTCATAATTCATTAATTATCACGAGAACCTATACATTCCCACGGATCTGCTATGCTGCTTTGAAAGAGAACCACCGCAAAACAAGGAAGACACCATGCAAACTGACGAGATTAAGCGAACAGCCCGGATATTAGAGCTGGTGCATATGATTGCAACTTCCCCGCGGCGATTCTTGCGCCGTGATCTGGCTGCACATTTCGAAGTCAGCGAGAGGATGATCCAAAAAGATTTCAATATTATCAAACACGGGCTGAAGCTGGATTTAATGCATTCAGCAGAAGGTTACTATTTTGAAGCCATCCCGCGCCTTCCAACCCTTCAATACTCTTTCCAGGAAGCATTGGCGCTTTTACTCGCGGTTCAGGTAGCCAGGCAAATCTCCGGAATTGCCTCTGGAGAACTTGCCGCCGCAATTGCCCGGCTGGAAGCGCTTTTTCCAACGGAGTTTTCTCCTCTCCTTCGGCAACTCATGTCAACGCCAGCCATTCACACTCAGCACAGTCACCGGCAATCGATGTTGAAACTCCTTAATCAGGCCCTGCTGTGCCATCAAAAGGTGGAAATCGTTTATGAGACTCGTTCCAGAGGGGGAGAGCTAAACCGGAGAGTCGTCCATCCCTATTCCTTACTCCCCTATGTAAGGTCCTGGCAACTGATCGCTTACTGTGAGCGTAGAAAAGAAGTGCTCATTTTCAAGGTGGACCGGATCCACGAAGCGAAATTGTTGGAGGAGATTTATTCAATTCCTGCAGACTTTGATTTGGATGATTATCTTGGGCAGGGATGGGGCCTGATGCGGGGGGAGGCCAGAGAGCCGGAGGCGGTCCTCTTACATTTCAGCCCGGAAGCCGGGAGCTGGGTTTCGGAAGAATACTGGCATTCCAGCCAACGCGTAGCAGTGCAGGAAGATGGGAGCATTCATTTTTATTTGCACCTGGCCATAACCCCGGAGTTTATCAATTGGATACTGTATTACGGCGATCGAGTCATCGTTCTTGCGCCGGACTGGCTGCGGGATGAAGTGCAAAAGGCCCATTTGAGGGCTTACCAAAAGTACGTGTAGACAGTGCGGAGGTCAAATGCTCAGATATACCGGACACCCACTTTTTGATGTTGGCGTTGCCACACTCACCGCTTTTGCAAAAAAGCGACTTCCTGAAGAGTTAGGCCCGGCGGATTTAGAGGAAATTGCGGAGTATATGGGCAGAAACTATACCGTCAACCCAATGCGCAGTTTCCTGACCGTGGCTTTCCCCAATTCCGGATACACCCAACCTGCTTACTTCGACGATCCAGAAAAGCAGGCTATCTATGCCGAGCGGGTTTTAGGCTCTTTTGACAACCAAACCCCTTCTTTGGATGAACTGGATGTTTTCCTCGGTATTCCTTCATCAAATGTGCCCTTTGATGTCAAAGGGGCAATCAAACCTGGGCGGGCCTTCCGCCAGCATGTGCCCCTGACGACCGGCGAAGGAGTGATCAATTTCCATCCCTATGGAGATGCGGGCTTGCCGGTGTCTGGGCTGAGCCTGCTTGCAATCCAGGCCTTCCCACTGGGAAGTGCGAAGTGTGAGGGTAAATTGCTGGCGGTTCATTCCGATCATCCAAAAATGCTGCTCCATTTTGCCCGGGCGTTCCTGGAAAGCAACCAGCAAAGTATATCGATTGCTCAGCAGCAGGGCAGCAGCAAGCTGCCCGAAAGCCATTTCAATTTGCGGACATTACTCATCGATACCTTGTTGAAAGCGGACGAACTTAGATTCGAACGCCTGGACGACCTCGGACCCTTCTCTATCACCGCTTATCACTTGAGCAACAGTGGCCAACAGCCATCTCTGGATATCTATCACTTGCCTCTGGAGGTCATCGACTATCTACGAACCATGCTCAGAGATCCGTACGCCCAAGATTGGCGGCCGATTGTGCAGCGCGCCTGGGAAAGGGCGCCCAAGCCCTCAGGCAAGAAGAAAAAGGAAGCTGGCGAGTTTACCCCTCGCAAGAATTATCTGTACGAGGATATTTTCCGGCTTCCTGAATCTGCGGCAAGGTTTATCCGCACCTACTTTTTACGCTTCGCCTTGCGCAGCGCACGAGAGGAAGGCGACCCACGTAAAACCTATTCATTGGCGGAAGAGAACCACCTGGTCTCATGGAGGATTACAGAAGTTTTCTTGGAAAGGATTTTGAATATGGATAAGAACCGGATCAATCGAATTCGCGAAATGGGAGATCACCTGGCAGATTATATTTGCATGCAGAATGATAGGCGCTTCTTCACCGCTTTCTATACCGAGATGCGCTACGAATTCTTCCGCAACGCCCTGATCAAAGCGAACCTGGCCCATGTGAAGAACAGCCAACCACCGATTATCACTTTCGACTCTTACCTGGAGGTGTTCGAAGAAGGAGAGGAATTCGCTCGCGTGGATTGGAAGCTGGCGCGCGACCTGGTCTTTATCCGCATGGTCGAGCGCTTGCACACTTTAGAGTGGTTGGGTAAGAACAAGGACGCCTTGCCCGACCTGTCTCAGTCTGCAGAAGATAACGAAGAAACCGTTTCCGATTAGTTCAAAGAAGGAGAACTGACCATGTCTTTCGTCACAGGCGTTTTTCTGATCGATGCCCCTGCATCGGCCCTAAACAACCTGGGCAATATTCCTGGCTCGCGCACGGATAACACGGTTGGGGTGAAAGCAATCCGCACCCGGGAAGGCTACTTTCCTTATGCATCAGCTCAGGCATTCCGGTATTGGCTGCGCGCGACGCTCGAGAACTGTGTCACGGGGTGGAAGGCAGCGCCGATTTATCGGGAGGAAAAAGTAGCCTACACCGACGCAAACCCGATCCTGTATTGGGATGACGATCTGTTCGGTTACATGCGGGCACCGTCAAAGAAAAAATCAGCGGAAGAGAAGCGAGCTGCCGACTCGAGCCGGAGAGATGAGACACCGACCTCTGATACGATCACGCGGATTTCGCCATTCCGAGTCAGCACGCTCATCTCGATTGCTCCTCTCCCTTCCATCCCCGAAGATTTTGGGGTCATGTCTCGCCACGAAGGGGACCCGGTCCCTCACGAGCACCAGTTTTACCGCACCACCTTGAAAGGGCTTTATTCGTTGAATCTGCATGCCTGTGGTACCTTCTCCTATCGCAATCGGACCGGATACCGCAATTTGGATGAGATGCGGCAGCAGATGGCGAGGGAGGCCGGGCTGATCCACCTGGAAGAAGAGAAGTCTTATCGGTTATCCCTCAACAGCCGCGCCGAGCGGATCAGCGCCTTATTTGAAGGAATGGCGAACCTCGAGGGTGGTGCGAAGCAGGCGCTGCATTACACCGACGTCTCTCCGGTGCTCACCATCCAGGCGGTCACGAAAGGTGGCAACAACCTGTTCGGGCATGTGATCGGGGCGAACCGAAGCGGGCTTCCGTACATTAATATGGATGCCTTCAAGGAGGCTCTGAAAGTCTACGCTGACACTCTCTTGTCTGGCATTTATGTGGGCTGGGTGCGCGGCTACCTCGATGAGCAGCGGATCGAGTTCGAAGATTTCGTTAACTCAGAAGAGGGTAAGCAGTACCGTATTCAGGTAACCCATCCACGGGAGGCTTTCCAACAATTGGCAGCGGAGTTGAAGAACGAGAAGAATGCCGCCTGGCTCGACTGATCCCACTGCCAGGGCTGTCCGGGGAGTTTGCCTGGCTGCTGTAAAGGCAAACTCCCTCAACCTCTTACTGCTCAGATCTGAGGAGGACCGATGCTAGTTCTAAAAGTTGTCGCTGAAGGCATCACCACATCCTTCCGCTATCCACATTTCATGCAGCAAGTCCACCCATCTTTTGACACCCCTCCCCCGGCGACCATTTATGGCCATATCGCCAGCGCGTTGGGAGAGTGGTTCGATCCCAAAGGGGTGAAGTTCGCCTACCATTTCACCTATTCGGCCAAGGCGCGCGACAAAGAACACATTATCGTGCTGACTGCTGCAACCGGAGTGTTGAAAGGCACCCAGGAGCCGAAAGTCTTAGAGGGGAATGTGAACCCGTTCGACCGGGAACTGCTCTTCCACCCCCGATTGACCCTCTACATAAACCGGCCGGAGTGGGAGCCTCATTTTCGCCATCCGCATTACCCGGTCGTTTTGGGCCGTTCCCAAGATCTATTTACTTACACACAAGTCGGTCTGGTTGAGATTCAGCGGGCAGATTCCGCCTATTTCGAGAACACGATCCTTCCTTACCGGGCAAACCGGCGTACCTATCGCGGCTATGCCGTCCTCCTGCCCCGCTATCTGGATTATGCCAACAAGCGCCAGGCGACCTTTGATCGTTACTTCATCATTCGGGACCGAGTCGAAAGCAAAGATTTCTTATGGTTTGAGGAACAGCCAGGAGAACCGCCCACAGAATATTATTGGGTGGATCCAGAAACGCCGGAAGTCAACGGTGCGCACCGAGGGTTGGAATGGATCAGTTTTGTAGAGGATGACAATGAAGCCGGTCCGTTGGCCACATTGGATTGAAGAAACCATCTGGGCGAAAAGCGCAGACAAAGGAGAACAGGGCAAACCTGAGAGCCTGGCACGACACACATGGACCGTGCTCGAACGCTTGCGCGACTTCGTTGGACTGCGCCCGGCCCTGCCTGCAGAACTGGAGTGGCCGGAGCTCTGGAACGTGCTCTTCTGGGGCGCTTTCTTCCACGACTTTGGCAAAGCTCTGCCCGGTTTTCAGAACATGCTGCGGGGAAAAGGCCGTTGGGGATACCGGCATGAGATTTTTTCGTTGGCTTTCCTTTCATGGGTGGACGAAGCTTTCTCTGAACGAGATCGAGCAAGGCTGGCAGCAGCCATTGTCTCACACCATCGCGATGCTGAGGATATTTTTACCGCCTGCCCTTTGCTGCGCCCTGGGGAAGAAGAATGGCTGGATAATGAGTTCGCACAACTTGATCGTGAACATGTATCGGGTCTGTGGCGATGGGTGGCCCAATGCTCACCCGACTGGATTCGATATCTGGGTTTTGATAAAGTGGGCGTGCGCGCGGTACGAGTCTGTGAAGAAGAGCGGGCTATCGCATCGATCCTGTCGTCCGGAGCAAAAAACGTCCGCATTCGCCTCAAGTATTTCCGTACTCTGGTGAGAGGACAGGATGAAGCGGATATTGCACAATTGGTTCAGGGTGTGATGCTGCGCGGGCATATCATCAATGCCGATCACAGCGCCTCAGCCCACGCAGGCGCATATCCGCGAGTACGCTTTCAAAGAGATGTGATTATCGAGAGACGGAAGCTAGACGCGAACAAGTTGTATCCCCATCAATTGCAGTCCGGACAGGCTCCGGGGAATGTCCTGTTATCAGCCCCAACAGGCAGCGGGAAAACGGAGGCGTCCTTGTTTTGGGCGGCGGGGCAGGCCCAACCTGGTTTCCAACCGCCCCGCCTGTTTTACACCCTGCCATACCAGGCGAGCATGAACGCCATGGCCCGGCGGTTGCAGGGATTGTTTGGTGAAAAGCTGGTTGGCTTGCAGCACGGGCGCAGCCGTCTGGCCATTTACCGACAGTTAATGGAAAGAGGCGAAGATCCCAAGAGCGCATCCGAAGCTGCCCGGCTGGCCAGGAACCTGGCCGATCTAAACTACCCGCCAATCCGGGTATTCAGCCCGTTCCAGATGCTCAAGGCGATGTATCGTTTGAAGGGGTACGAAGCGCAGTTGCTCGATTATCACCGGGCGTTATTCATTTTCGATGAGATTCATGCTTACGAAGTGAAGCGCCTGGCGATGATCTTGCGCAGTATCGCTTACCTGCGCCAACACTACTCTGCCCGTTTTTTTGTTATGTCGGCCACATTCCCATCTCTCATCAAAGGCTGGCTGCAAGATGCACTGGGCGAAGCCGTGGAGATAAGGGCTGAACTTGGGTTATTTAAGTCATTCCAGCGTCATCGATTACACATCATCGACGGAGATCTGTTGGAGCGTGAGCACCTGGAACGGATCGCAGGTGAGGCCCTGGGCGGCAAATCCGTTCTGGTCGTATGCAATCTGGTGGCACGCGCTCAGCAAGCTTACCAGGCGTTGAACCCAGTCCTGAAGCCGCAGGGTGTGCCGGTGATACTTCTGCACGGCAGGTTCAACCTGCGGGATCGTTTAGCCAAAGAGAATGCCATCCAAGAGCTCGCCGGAGTAGATGGGGCAGGGCAGCCGTTCGTGCTGATCGCCACTCAAGTTGTGGAGGTGAGCCTGGATATCGACCTCAATACAATCTATTCGGACCCCGCACCACTAGAAGCGCTGGTGCAGCGATTTGGCCGTGTAAATCGCCAGCGCAAGCTGGCAGAACTGGCCCCCGTCCATGTCTTCACCGAGCCGGAAGGCGGACAGAAGATATACGATCCGGCTCTGGTGGAACGGGCAATGCATCTGCTGCGGAGAGAGGATGGGAAGCCGGTCGATGAGATGGCGATCGAGGGCTGGCTGGATGAAATTTACAGCGGAGACATAAGCGCCCGCTGGCAGGCAGAATTCGCGAATGCAGCGAAAGACTTCGAATCGGCTTGCATCCAAACCCTGCGACCTTATCAAGCGGATGCCAGCCTGGAAGATGAATTTTACAAAGCATTCGACGGAATCGAAGTGCTGCCGTTGCCCCTATATGATGAGTACGAGCGGTTGCGGCGCGAGACCCCCATCGCCGCCGGAGAGCTCCTGGTGCCGGTCAGTTGGGGGCGATACCACGCGCTGGTCAAAGATGGCCAGGTCCTGCCAAGGGATAAAAATTTCCCGGTGATCGTTAATACCAGCTATTCCAGCGAACTGGGGATGACTTTTGACCGCGCGTTTGGGACAGAAGATGACTTTTAGTTTTGGAGAGAATACCATGATGGACTTGAACACCCTCCCTTATCTCCACCTGCGTTTCGACCTGGTTGCCCGGAGCAGCATCAAGCTCGGGGGATACCAGGCTGGGGAACGCATGCGGGATGCGCTGGCGCAGGTTATGCTCCAGGCCGTGTGTCCGGAAACCATGCGGCGAGAGAAACCCGATCCGGAGCACGCGGCAAACTGCCCGGCCTGCTGGCTGCTGGCTGCAGAGACGGATCCTGGGATGGTGAGGCGGGCCTATACTCTGGCCCCGCCGCTGCCGCTGATGGACCTCGCCGAAAGAGGGCAGGAGTTTTCGTTCGTGCTGACTCTGTTTGGCCAGGGCTACCAGTTTCTCCCTTACTTCGTCCTGGCAGTCCCGCAGATGGGGCGGTTGGGAGTGGGCCCGGGGAGGGGGCAGTTCGAGTTAAACGCCATCTGGGCCATGCAGCCTTTGGCCGGAGAAATTCATCCGGTGCTTCTGCCCGGGGAGAGAGTGGTGCATCCCCCATCCGCCGCGCCGGACGTGGATTTATCCGGCCTGGCAGCCGGAATACCACCTCAGGCCGATCTGCGCATCCGCTTCCTGACGCCCACCCGCTTGATCGAGGATGACCGGCTGGTGAAGGTCCCCGATTTTGGTGTGTTCTTCCGCAGGTTGCTGGAGCGCCTGGACGCCTTGCGTAGGCAGCACTGGGGGGCGGAGCCCCGCCCGAGAGAAGAGATCGAACACCTGTACGCGCTGGCCGATGGGGTGCGCATGGTGGAGGTGAACACCGAATGGGTTGACCTGTGGGGCCCATCGGGACGGACTGGCGGCCGCACGCCGATGGGCGGGCTCGTGGGCACCGCTACCTACCGGGCGAAGGACTGGACTCTCTTGCTGCCCTGGCTGCTGCTGGGACAGGGAACGCAGGTGGGCAAACTGGCTGCCAAAGGCAATGGCGTCTTCGAGCTGGCGCTTCCCAACCGGTACGGCTACTGGCAGACGGTCTTCTCGCCGGTGGAGGTTTGGGGAGGCTGAGGTTCTATCACCGTCACGAAGGAGAAAAGGAGATGGCTATTATTCAGCACCTGATTGTCGATGAGTGGGGTGTGCATGTAGGGAAATACAGCGAGCGCCTGAAGGTGACCAGGGATGGAAAAACCCTGGTACAGGCCCCACTCCTGCATTTGGAAACGCTGACAATCGCCAACCAGGGTGTTAGCCTGAGCGCGGAGGCAGTACGGGAATGTACGGAGCGGGGGATTCCGATTTTCTTTGTGAGCCGCAGCGGCACCGCATATGCCAGCCTGTATAGTGCCGGGCTAACTGGAACGATTACCACCCGAAGAGCACAACTCCATGCATTGGACAACGGCTGTGGGCTTTCGTTGGCATTAGCTATTAGCAAGGGAAAGCTGGCAAACCAGAGCAACCTGCTGAAGTATATGGCCAAATACCGTAAAGAGACAGATTATGAACTTTACGAGAAACTGCGCACGGCTGCCACAGCTATCCTCGATACCCTGATTGAGATCGAGCGGATTGAACGCTACCCAGAAGTCCTATCTGGAGAGGCAGCGATCAACGACCTTCGTAATGAAATTATGGGCCATGAAGGCTACGCCGCGCAGAAATACTGGGCTGCAGTTGGCCTGGTGCTGCCAGAGATGTTTCGGCCGCCTGCGCCAGGAGCTTTTCCCGGGCGTGTGGGACGGGGAGCAAAGGATCCGTTGAATTCAGCTTTAAACTATGGTTATGGGATCCTTTACGGACAGTGCGAACGCTGCCTGGTGCTGGCTGGATTGGATCCTTACGCTGGTTTTTTGCATGCCGACCGGCCGGGTAAACCCAGCCTGTCACTCGATTTCATAGAAGAATTTCGCCAACCGGTGGTCGATCGCACGGTGATCGGAATGGCTAATAAGAAATTTCCCTTTGAGCAGGATGAAAACGGGCTACTGACAAAAGAGACCAGGCGTACGTTGGCCGCGAAGATCCAGGAACGCCTGGAAAGCACTACCACCTTTGAAGGAAAGCGCTACCCATTGCGGGTGATTATGCAGATGCAGGCCCGGCATCTGGCCACTTACCTGCGCCTGGAACGGATAAGCTATAAGCCGTTTGAGATGACCTGGTGATACCTGCGGGAGCCTGATATGCACTGTCTGCTGGTTTATGACATTCCAGATGACCGGAAGCGAGCAAAGGTGGCAGATGCCTGCCTGGATTATGGACTGGACCGGATCCAGTTCAGCGCTTTTTCCGGGAATATTCAAGCTACTCACCAGGATGAATTGATGCTCAAAATTAAGAAACTGCTGGGGAAGAAACCCGGGAACGTGCAACTTTTTCAACTTTGTGCTGAGGATTGGGCGAAGCGCAAGGTGATTTCGCAGTGAGGGGCGGGATGAGTGCACAGTTAGCCGACTCGAATTTGATGGGACCGCTCGCCGAAATAGATTGGGCTACTCCATTTCGAGTGACAGATTTAAAGCAATGGGTATATTGCCCGAGGATTTTGTACTATTACTTTTGCTTGCCAGATATCAGGCCGGTGACTTATAAAATGCAGGCAGGAATAGAGGCTGGCCTGGATGAAGAAGGCCGTGAGGCGCGCCGCAGCTTGCGCACTTATGGATTGGCAACTGGGAGCAGAGAGTTTAATGTAAACGTAGGTTCAGACCGGCTCGGGCTAAGAGGAACTGTGGATATGGTGATTTGGCTGGACTCTGGCCTGGAAGAGACTGTGATTCCCGTGGATTATAAACTGTCTCGAATGGCCGGAAAGCACCTGCGGCTGCAGCTTGCTGCATATGGTCTGTTGTTGGAGGAGCAGTTCGGGGCGAAAGTCCAGCGCGGTTTCATATACTTTATTCCGGATCGAAGGGTAGAAGAAGTGCGGATCACCGTTCGCTTGCGCAGTCAATTGACGAGCGCGCTGGATGCAATGCACCGGATGTTGGGCAGGGAAGAAATTCCTTTACCGACAACCCAACGATCCAGGTGCCTGGTATGCGAATTCCGCCGTTTTTGTAATGATGTGGTATAAGGAAAAATCGCAGTTCGGTAATGCTGTGAGTATTGGGATCGTACCAGGCGTTGCTTCGCAAATCGGGGCGAAAATGGAGCAGAACGAGATTTGCGAAACATGAAGAAATAGGAGGGGAAAGGAAGATATTTAATGACCACAGGAAGGCCTGTGAGCGTTTATTTTTTCGAGAAACGCCAAAAATGGTCAACATGCGGTTAAAATTGTAGGCTGTTTTCCACCAAACGATCCACGAGAGGATACTGAAACACCAGCAGGTCGACGGTGAGGTGCTTGTGGCTCGTGGTTTTCCACCAAACGATCCACGAGAGGATACTGAAACAGGCGCGGGAGCTGCGCTGGAAAATCGGGGATCTTGTTTTCCACCAAACGATCCACGAGAGGATACTGAAACAACTTACCCGCAAATGTCACCACCTGGCGTATCTGGTTTTCCACCAAACGATCCACGAGAGGATACTGAAACCTCAGGAGAGTGTGAGATGACACGATCGCTGCACGTTTTCCACCAAA
>CAYMLG010000017.1:0-58650 GCA_964391195.1 uncultured Anaerolineaceae bacterium
GGCCTGTAAGTGTATGGGGAAGGGTGAGGCAATCCAGCCCGGAGGGCGGGCTGAGGCGCCTCTGAGGTCTATCTTATGTTACAATCCTCGTTTGAGCGCTCCGCATACCTCGATACCAACGTTCCAGACGCAACCGAATTACTATGATTCCACTCCATCTGACTCTTTCCGGCTTTCTCTCCTACCGTGATCCCGTTGAACTCGATTTCACCGAATTCGACCTGGCCTGCATTGCCGGGCCAAATGGCGCGGGGAAGTCTTCTTTATTAGATGCCATCACCTGGGCGCTGTTTGGACAGGCCCGCAAGCGGGATGACTCGCTGATCAACACCCGGTCCGATATAGCCACCGTATCGCTGATCTTCAGCTATGAGGGCAATATATACCGGGTGACGCGCAGCAAGGCGCGGGAGAAGACGGCGATGCTCGAGTTCCACATCCTGCAGGACGAGGTCGCCGGTTCAAGGCCGGAAGTTGCCAGCCTGAAGACATGGAAACCGCTGACGGAGCGCACCCTGCGGGAGACCGAAAACCGTATCCAGCAGGTGCTGCGGCTGGATTACGAGACCTTCGTCAACGCGGCCTTCTTCTTGCAAGGAAAAGCCGACCAGTTCACCCAGCAGCGGCCCAGCGACCGGAAGCGAATCCTGAGCAGTATCCTCGGGCTGGAGGTCTGGGAGGTGTACCGCCATAGGACGATCGAACGCCGGAAGTATTATGAGAACCAGGCCGCAGCTCTGGAGGGGCGCCTTGACGAGATCGATGCAGAACTGGCGGAAGAGGAGAACCGCAAAGAGCGCCTGAAAGCCCTGGAAGATGAATTGGCCCGCCTGAGCCGCGAGCGCGCCACGCAGGAGGCGGCGCTGGAGAACATCCGCAAGATCGCAGCCACGCTGGCGGAGCAGCGCAAACTGGTGGCGACCCTGCAGCGCCAGGCCGATGTTTCTGCGGAGCGCCTGGCGCAGCTCCAGGCCCGCCACACCGCCCGCTTGGAAGAGAGAGACCAGCACGCGGGGATCCTCAGCCGGGCTGAGGCGATCGAGGCGAGCTACGCCGCCTGGCAGGCGTTACGAGACGATCTCCAGCGCCTGGAAGAGGTGGCCGAGCGCTTCCGCGAGCAGGAAAAACGCCGCAGCAAGCCCAGGGATGAGATCAACGCCGCTCGCGCCCGCCTGGAACAGGAACTGAGCTCGCTGCGACAGCAGCAGGCCCAGATCGTCCGCAGCCAGGAAGAGATGGCGGAGTTGGATAAGCAGGCGCTTTCCGTTCGCCAGGCGATCACCGAAGCTGAGGACTGCCTGAAGCGCCGCAGCGAGCTGGACGCCAGCCTGGAAACGCTGCGGAAGGATCAGGTGGAGGCGAAGGCGGAGAACCTGAGGCTAAAGACCCAGATGGCCGAGCTAAAGGAGCGGATCGACCGCCTGAGCGCGGCCGGTGGGGCAGTGTGCCCGCTGTGCGGCCAGCCGCTGAGCCCCGAAGAGCGCCTGAACCTGATCGAGCAGCTCAAGGCCGAGGGCAGAGAGATGGGCAACCGCTACCGCCTCAACCAAAAACTGCTTCGCGAGGCGGATGAGCAGATGGCCGCCTACCAGGCCGAGATCGAGTCGCTCGCCAGGGTGGAGAACGAACTGCACGGGCACAACCGGACCCTGGCCGGGATCACCAGCCGCCTGGAAGTGCAGCAGAAACAGATCGCGGAATGGGAGCAGCAGGGGGCGCCGCGCCTGCAGGAAATCGAGACCCGGCTGCAGATGGAAGATTTTGCGCCGGAGGCGCGGGCAAAACTGGCGGAAATCGACGCGGAGCTTAAGCAAATCGGTTACGATGCGGCGGCGCACGATGAGGTGCGGCGCAAAGAGCAGGCCGGGCGCGCTTCTGAAGGGGAGCTGCGCCGGCTGGAGAGCGCCCGCGCCGCGCTGGCCCCCCTCGAGCGCGAGTTGGATGACCTGTCCGGCCAGATCTCAGTGCTGCAGGTCGAGGCACAAAAACAGCAAGAAGAATACACGAGCGCGGCCGCTTCCCTGGCGGCCGCCGAGGCGCAGGCGCCCGACCTGCGCCAGGCGGAGCAAAACTGGCTCCAACTCCAGGAGCAGGAGAACCGCCTGCGCCTGGAAGTCGGCGCGGCTCAGCAGAAAGTGCAGATTCTAGAAACGCTGAAAGCGCGCCGGAAAAGCCTGGAAGCCCAGCGAGATGAGCTTGCCCTGCAGGTCAGCCGGCACCGGACGCTCGAGCGGGCTTTCGGCAAAGATGGCGTCCCCGCACTGCTCATCGAACAAGCCCTGCCGCAGATTGAGGTCAAATCCAACGAGATCCTGGAACGCCTGAGCGGGGGCAACATGTCGGTCCGCTTCATCACTCAGGCCGCGTACAAGGACAAGAAGCGGGACGATCTGAAGGAAACGCTGGATATTTCGATCAGCGATGGGGCCGGGACGAGGGACTACGAGATGTTCTCGGGCGGGGAGGCCTTCCGGGTCAACTTCGCGATCCGGCTGGCTTTGTCTGAGGTGCTGGCGCAGCGCGCCGGCGCCCGGCTGCAAACCCTGGTGATCGATGAGGGCTTCGGCTCGCAAGATACCCAGGGCCGGCAGCGCCTGGTGGAGGCCATAAATCTTGTCCGCCATGACTTCGCCAAGATCCTGGTCATCACCCATATCGACGAACTCAAGGACGCTTTCCCCAACCGCATCGAGGTCGAAAAAACAGAGGGGGGCAGTACGATCAAAGTCGTATAGGGGGGCTTTCCGGCCGGTGAGCCGGATCGATAGAGTTGTTATCCATAGGGAGGAAATACATGGAAAAAGCAAGCGCGCCCAATGGGCGGGTGCTTTTGGCAGTCCTGGCCCATCCGGACGATGAGACCTTTGGAATGGGGGGCACCCTGGCGCTCTACGCGGCCCAGGGGGTTCAGGTTCACCTGATCTGCGCTACGGGCGGAGAAGTCGGGATGATGGACCCGGAGTACATGGAGGGATTCGACTCGGTGCGCGCCCGGCGGGAGCACGAACTGCGCTGCGCGGCCAGCCATCTTGGCCTGGCGGGGGTGTACTTTCTTGGTTACCGCGATTCGGGCATGCCCGGCTCCCCAGAAAACCAGCACCCGGAAGCGCTGGTCAACGCGCCTGAGGAGGAGGCGGTTGCGGCGGTGGTGTACTATATCCGCAAGCTCTGCCCCCAGGTGGTGCTCACCTTCGATCCCATCGGCGGCTACCGGCATCCGGATCATATCCGCGTGCACGACCTGACCCGCCAGGCATTCTTTGCTGCCGGGAATCCGCAGCGCTTCCCGGGCCTGGGGCTGAGCGCTCCGCAAACGAGCGGTGTAGAGCCCGGGGAAGCTCCAGCCAGAGCCGCCCGCCGGTTCGAGCCGCAACTGGAGCCGCTGCGGTTGAGCATGAACTCCCCACAGCCGCTGCCCGCGTTCCAACCGTCCAAGCTCTACTACCACACCATGTCGCGCCGGTTCTTGCGCCTGGCGGTGAGGCTGATGCCCCTGTTCGGCAAGGACCCAACGAGATGGGGGCGAAATGGCGATATCGACCTGACGGAGCTAACGATGGAAGATTTCCCCGTCCATGCAGTGATCAATTACCGCCCGGTGGAACGGGCGAAGGCGATGGCCGCCGCCTGCCACGAGAGCCAGGGCGGACCGATGATGCTGCGCGGCCTGATGGGCCTGGTGCTGCGCATGGCAGGGACGAAGGAAATCTTCATGCGAGCCCACCCGCAGCCGGCTCCCAGGAAGAGAGAGCGCGATCTCTTCGAGGGGATCGCTTAGGATTTTCAGGGCAGCACGGTAAATATCTCTCCGGCGCTGTTGCCTTGTATTTCGGGGAAATAGAATTCCCGGGCGTGGGCCGGGAGCACCCGGTATTCACCGGGCTGCAGGGCTATAAGGGTGTAGGTCAGCTCGTAAGTGCCGGCCGGCAGGTATTCCGCCAGCCAGGCGATGCGCTCGTCGTAAATCTGCGGCTCGCTGAACAGCCACCAGCCCCAGCCGGCGGAGAACGGGTGCTGGGGATCGTAAACTGGCTCAGGCTGTGTCTCCGATTCATCCGGAAGCACAGCCTGGCTGGTCTTTAAGCGCGTGTCGAGGATCTCTGTCCCCGCGGGAAGGTAATCTTCCACCACCAGGTGATAGGTATCTTCGGGCAGGGTCAACGACAGGCGGACATTCACCAGAGAACCGGCCTGCGCCGACCGGATGGCCTCGCAGGTCCCGGCCAGGCATTCGCCGGGAGGGAAGTACTGCCGAGAGATGCTCACGCCATTGGCGAGCGGTCCGGCCGTCTCCACCGGGCGGTTCACATCGAGGGTGATGTTGTAGTACAGCCGCCCGGGGCCGGGTTCGCGCTGGATGACGAGGGCGTTGGGGTAAGCGGCATGCAGGCTGGTGAGCGGGGCGATGGCGGTCACGGGGTTGAGCTGCCCGATGCCGGCAGCCCGCCCTTGAGCCAGCACGCTGCCGTTCAGAGAGGCGCTGAAGGTGAAATCGCCGCCCAACTCACCGGTGCCGCGCATGAACTCCACCAGGGCCATCACCGTCCAGGCCGTCGAGTAGCTCGATGACCAGGCCCCATCCGCCTGGCGGCTGGCCATCAGGTAGCGGACTGCGTCCGCCAGCAGCGGAGAGCCGGGGTCGCGGCGGGCCAGAGCATAGACCACCAGGGCGGTGCTGGTCACCGGGTCTACCATGCTGGAGCGGGGCGCCCCTTCCGCATCCCAGAATACTGCGGATTGCTCGGCCGCGGGGCGCATGGCCGAGCTGCCCAGGCCGGAGAGCAGCGTTTGCGCTGCCTGACTGCCGGGATCTGCTGTTTCGAGGCCCAGGGCCAGCGCCGCCTGTGCCCAGGGGCTGAGTTCGTTCCGGCGGGCGTAAAGCGCTTCCATTGCAGCCCGATCTCCGGCGCCGGCTTCTGCCAGCGACCAGTGTTCGAAGGCCAGCAGGTCGATTTCCCGGGCGGTCTCCGGGGCGGGCAGACCGGCCTGCAGGTAGGCGACGGCGCGCTGCAGGGCATCCCCCGGAACCGCCAGGCCGGCCTGCCTGAGGCGGACCAGCCCAAAGAGGATGTAGGCGGTTACGTACGAGTCGCTCTCTCCGGCGGTCCACCAACTCCAACCGCCGTCCTCGTTCTGACGATCGAGCAGGCGCTGCAGCCCGGCATCCACCGTGCGGCCCAGGCGCGCTTCTAGTTCCGGGTTGGTAATGCCGAAAGACTGCAGCAGGCGGTGGGCCTCCAGGTTTGGCAGGAAACCGGACAGGATCTGTTCGGTGAGGTCATAAGGCTGGCGCTCCAGAGCGGCGAGGGCGTCCAGCATAGCCGCCCCGAGGGAGGGAGCCAACTCCACCTGCAGGCCGGCGCCTGTACCGGTGAAGGAGCGCGGCAGGCTGACCAGTTCCAGGATCTCCCCGCCTTCGTCCAGGACGCCGGAGGTGCGGAAGGACTGGCGGGCGGCGTAACGGAGGATGGGCAGGGCGCCGGGCGATGGGGTGGCGGCATCGGACAGGTCGCCGGAGCGGGCGACGAAGATCAGCTCAGCCCGGGGTACATCTTGAACCGTGCCCCACCATTCGACACGCGCCTGCCCGCCCGGGGCCAGGCTCACAGATTGGGTGGTGGTCGAGGGCTGATCCAGGGTGAAACCGTTGGCCTGTAAGGAGACTTCCACCTGCCGCCCATCGGGGGTGTTGTTCTGGACGACAGCCGCGAGCCGGACATGATCGCCGGAGACCAGAAAACGCGGGGTCACCGGGCGCACCAGCAGATCCCTGGTGACCACGATCTCGGTCTCTGCCTGTCCAACCCGGGCGTCGGCGGTCAGGCCGCGCAGGTCCACCATCCAGGTGGTCAGGTTATCGGGCAGGGTCAGGCTGAGGCTGGAGCGCCCGTCCGGACCGGTGGTCAGGTTGGGGTTCCAATAGGCGGTGTCGGGGAAGTCCCGGCGGACCACGATTCCGGAGAGGAAGTCTCCCCCGCCGCCGCCCATCCCACCCGGCAGGGCCACCCGCCGGTTGCCATAAGCGGCCAGGGAGAGGCTGGTGCGTACTCCCAACGGCTGCGTCCCGTAAAAGGCGGGGAGGATGTCCTCGGCATTGGGATCCGCCAGGGCCAGCACGGCTTTGTCAACCAGGGAGAGGGAGAATTCGCCCTCCACCGGCTGCCCGGCCGAGTCGGTGACGAACAGGTCGAACTCCACCGTCTCGCCAGGGCCGGTCCGTTCAGGCCGGGCCGACAGGCGCACATCGAGCTCCAGCGGCTCCGTATCCACGTTTAGATTCAGGTAGCCTTGCCGGAAGTCCGGACGGCCATCTTCCGTGCGCCCCAGGAGGGTGACCGCCACGTAGATATTGGGGCTGTCGCTCTCCTGGATGCGGAGGGGAACTGTCACCCCGCCCGGCTCCAGGATCAGGCTCTGGTAGCGCAGCACCTGGCCGCGCTCCACGCTCACCAGGGCGGTGGTGGAGGTGGTAAAGGGGTTGGGGACGAAAATCTGAGCCGTGTCGCCCACACGGTAGTTCTCCCGGTCGGGGGTCAGGCGCAGGCGGGAGTTCGGCAGGCTGGGCCACACAGCCTGGCCCGGGCCGCCCGCCCACCAGAGGATCTCGGTGGCTGCGCCGGCGGCCGGCTCCTGCAGCCCGCTGAGCGCCAGGCGGTAGGTGCCGGGCTCGGGCGGGGTGAAGGCCAGGCGGGCCTGGCCCTGGGAGCTGGTGGTGAAATCGGTGCTGGCGAGGGGGGTAAACCGCTCGGTGTAGCTCGGGCCGCGGAAGACGGTGGGCCCCTCGGTGCGCACCCACTCCACTTTGCCGAACTCCGCCCGCAAGGCCAGCTCTCCCGCCGGGGATTGATCCCACTGCGCGGCCTGGACGTTGAAGTAGGCCACTTCTCCGGCGCGCCCGGACCAGGTTTCGGGGCGGGCGCCGAGATAAACCTGCGCCGGGTGAACCAGGGTATCCGCCCGGGCGGCGACCGGCAGGCCGCTCTCGTCCTCGGCCACCACCTCCAGGTGATAGCGCATCCGCTGCGTGCCCATCTCCGCCAGGGTCCAATCCTCGGTCAGGCTGTCCAACTCGAGGATCAGCGTGCCATCCGGTGCGGTCTGGGCCTCCCCTTGGGCGATGGTTACGGTGTAATCATTGGTCAGAGGGGAGAGAATCATCAGGTCCAGCCAGCCGGTGTCGTAAGCGCCCACTTCATATTCCGGCAAGGAGAAGGGATTGGGGGAGGCGGACAGAGTCCAGCTCAGGGGCAGGTTTCCGGCCGGGGCGCCGAAGTAGTAGCTGGCATACACGGCCACGGGCAGCCTGTCACCGGCCTGGGCCTGATCCACGCCAAACTCCACCTGCAGGTCGATCTCCGGTTTGCGGTACTCCGACACGCGGAAGCTCAGCCCGGCATCGTCGGCGGCGCTGGAGACCAGGCGATACTCACCGGTTGGCAGTGTCTCGGGCAGCACATATTCGCCGTGAGCGGTGCCAAAGGTAGAGAGCGGCAGGTCGAAGGAAGCCACCTCTTCACCGGCTTCGTTTTGCAGGGAAAGCGGTAAGCGGTCGAGGTCGGGCAAGGTGTAGCGGCCGTAATCCGCCTGGCGGGCCACGAGTCGGAAGTACAGGGTCTGTCCGGGTCGGTAGATGGGGCGGTCGGAGTACAGGTAGAGCATCAGGTGCGGCCCGCGGACGTCGGTCAGGTAGCCAAAATCCCAGCCGTTCAGGCCGTAGTTCCACTGAGAAAGGGCGATCCCGAAGAAATCGTCCCCCGGCGCCCCCAGCACGGCATAGACCAGGGCATAGGGGTCGTCCAGGGGTGGAGCCTGGGCGCGGAACACTCCATCGGCGCCGGTTTGCCCTTCCGCCAGCAGGCTGCCATCACCGGCGTAGACGGCTACCGGCGCATTGGCGACCGGCCGGTCCGTCCGCAAATCCACGGCCCAGACGAAGACTTCGCCGCTGCCCAGCTTGAAGGTCAGGTGTATATCACTGACGGCCACCAGCAGGGGGCTGAACCAGTTCAATGTCTCCGGCAGCCCGAGGTCAATCTGGTACAGGCCGGGGGCGAGCGTGCCCTGCTCGGGGGTCAGGTAGAGGTTGGCCAACTGGCTCTGGTTGGAGAGGGTGTTCAGATTTTGCTGCCAGGAGCGGATGGCGACCGGCGGCCCCGGCTGGTAGGGGGTGGGGCCCATGCGGGCGAAAAAGTCTTCCAGCCCCAGGCGGCCGGTGGTGACCGGGACGCTGAACAGGTTGGTCGCCTGGAGGGTCAGGTAGCTGTCTTGCGAGGTCAGATAGACGACCGGGCTGTAAGGATCCAGGCGGGAGATGTCGGGATCCAGGGGTTGGGTGGTGAACTGGAGGGCGAACTCCTGCTCCAGGCGGCCGTTCCAGGCATCGGGCAGGCCGGGCAGAAGGCGCAGGATATACGAACGGTTGGCGGCGTAATCGCCAGAGACGCGCAGCTCGCGGTCGAACTCGTTCCACCAATAGCTCAGATTGGTCACGGGCGGTTCGACGGAGAGATAAGGGAGCAGGTCGGTGTCGTTGATGGGGGTCGAAAAGCGGATGCCAACGCCGGCATATGGGCTGGCGAGCCCGCCCGCGCCCGGGTCAGACCCGGTCACCTGCAGCGCAGGGTAGGTGGAAAAGGCATGTTCCACGGCCTGGCCCAGGGGCGTACCGCCGGCGGACCGGGCCTGGGCGCCGATGGTGAGGGTGTAACGGGCTCCGTAGTCCAGGGCCTGGGTGGGGGTGATCGTAAGGGTCGTCCAATCCTCATCCCACTGTGTCTCTCCGGCGAGCGGGCCGCGCGGGCCGGTGATGGATAGGTTGGCAGCCAAACTATCCGGGTCCATCGGCTGGTTGAAGGAGAGGATGATTTTCTCATCCAGGCGGGCGAGGTCGGTCGAAGCCGGACTGAACGACTCGAGGCGGGGGGCGGCGGTGCTGAAGGTCCAGTTCTCTATAGTTTCGAGGGGGGTGCCGGCCGCGCTGCGCACCTCTTCGTTAAGTAGAACGGTGTATTCTCTACCGCCTTGTAGGGCGGGCTGAGGGTAGAAGACATAGGTGCTGGTGTTCAGCCATAGTCCACGGCCTTCGGCAGGGGGATCAAGGCGGAAGGCCGGGGGTTGACCGGCGTCCTCCGCGCCCAGGGGGACGACGGGGCGGTTGAAGGCGGCGACGATGGCCGAGGTCGGGTCGATCTCCACCGATCCGGGCTCAGGCAACCGCTGGGCCAGTTTCAGGAAACCAGCCATCTGATAGTTGAGTTGGAGGGGCTGTTCCAGGGGGGAACCGCGCTGCGAACGAGCCTCCTGTCCAACGCGGACCAGCAGTTCTTCACCCGGGGGCGGGGGGTTTTTGAAAACCAGGCGGAGGGTGGAGTCGTCTTCCCAGGTCAGATCGGCCTCTCCGGCGGTGGAGAGGGCTTTCTCCACCGAGCTCCGGTCCATCGGCTGGTTGAAGAAGAGGGTGATCGGCGTGCCTGCAGCGATTTCAAGCCCGGTGGGAGGGTCGCTTTCGACCAGGTCCGGCGGCAGGATGGCATCCGGAACCGATTTTGGGGCCGGAGCCAGGGCCTGGGGATTGGGGGTGGGCGTGGGGAGGGAGCCGCCAAAGGGGAACGAACAGGCCAGGCTGAGGATGAGCAGCAGCACAGGGAGGGCGCCAACCAGCCGGTGTTGGCCCCGAGGCGAAGGCGTTCCAGAGGACTTCATGGAAGCTCTCCTTCCGAGGAAGAGGCGCAATTCCAGAAAAACAATTCCATTAGGGGGATTATACCCCGGGCAAATCCGCCAGCGCCTGATCGAGGTCGGCGACCAGATCTTCCGGGTTTTCCACCCCGACCGAGAGGCGCAGCAGGCCGTCGCCGATCCCCATGCGCTGGCGCTCTTCGGGGGGCATCCCGGAATGGGTCATGCTGGCCGGGTGCTGGATCAGGCTGTCCAGGTTGCCGAGGCTTACGGCGAGGGTGATGACCCGCACCCTGTCCATCAGGGCCACCGCCGCCGGATAGCCGCCTTTCAATTCGAAAGAAAGCATCCCGCCGTAGGCGCGCATCTGCCGGGCGGCGAGCTTGTGCCCGGGGTGACTCTCCAGGCCGGGGTAGTGAACGGCGCTCACCTGCGGGTGGGCTTCCAGGAAACGGGCCAGGGATAGCGCGTTGGCGCAGTGCTGGCGCATACGCAGTTCGAAGGTCTTCAGCCCTACGTTGGCCAACCAGGAATCGAAGGGACTGGCGCAGGCGCCCAGGAGCACCAGCATGTCCTGCACCTGCCGGTGGACGAAATCCGGGTGGCGGCTGGCGAGGGCGCCGCCGATGATGAGCCCGTGGCCGGAGAGATATTTGGTGGTCGAGTGGATGACGACATCGGCCCCCAGGGTGAGCGGGCGCTGGCAGTACGGGGTGGCGAAGGTGTTATCCACTACCAGCCAGCAGTCCTGGCGGTGGGCCATTCCTGCGATCGCCTGCAGGTCGATCACCTGGAGGGTGGGGTTGACCGGCGTCTCGACGTAAGCCAGGCGGGCCTCGGGGTGCTGCTTGAAAGCATCCTCCCAGCCGTCCGGGCTGAGGTCCCGCACCCACACGACCCGGATCCCCAGGCGGGTGAGGACCTGGTCGAGGAGATTGAAGGTCTGGCCATAAAGCGCCTGCTGGGCCAGGATGGTGTCCCCGGCGCTAACCCGGCCGAGAATGGCAGCGGTGATGGCAGCCATCCCCGAGGCGAAGACCTGCCCGGCGACGACCTGCTCGGGTGGCTGGTCCGGCTGAGCCCGCAGCAGATCCAGGCCCTCGAGGGCGGCGATCTTGAACGCCAACTGCTGAGTGTTGGGATTGCCCAGCCGGGTGTAGAAATAACCCGGCTGCTGTCCGGTCTCTAACGCCAGGCCGGTGGCAAAGTCGGGAAAGCTGAAGACGGAGGATTGGTAGATGGGTGTGACGTGAGCCTGGTGAGGGTTATCGCCCTCGGCGAGATGGTTGAGAAGGGTGCTCAAACCATGGTGGATCGAAAATGAGTGCATCGGTTATCTCCAGAAACAGGGCGGTACGCGGCAGCAGTCCTATTGTATATGTTTCTGAGGAGGATACCATGGTGAAATTCGAGCAAGGCTGCACGTCACCCCCGGGAACCGGCGGCGAAGATTAACCCATATTCGTGTTCCTGCCCTCAAATCGTGGGCTCTGAGGGCAGGAGATCGAACGCCGCCGGGAGCCCGGCAGCCCAGGCCCGGATGGCCGGCCAGTTGCGCCGCTCTCCGGCCGGGGCGCGGATGACCAGCATGGCAAAGAGCACGGCCCACCATTTCAGGCGCCCGTATTCCAACCGCCCGCCGAAGACGCCGATGCTCACCGGTTTCGCCGGCCGGGAGGCCGAGAGGATGGGGCGAAGGTAGTTCGAAGGCATGGCGTAGCGCTCCCGGAAGTTCAGATGGCCGGGCTTTTCGGGCGGTTTGGGCAGATTCTCATCGATCGCAACCGGCACACCACCCACGCCGCTTTCGCCGGCTTGGGTCAGGCTCATGGCGGTGACGAACACGGCCAGTGGAAGGCGCTGGAACTCGGTCCGGTGCTGTCTGACGAATTTCAAGGCCGCGCGGTGCCAGCCCATGATCATCGGCCCCCCGACCACCACGGCGGAATAGCCTTGAAGACCGGCCACCTGGTTTAAAGGCAGCACGTCCACCTGCAGACCGCGGCCGGTGAGCTCCTCCCCCACCGCGCGGGCCACTTCGGCAGTCGAACCGGTCATGGTGGCGTAGGCAACCAGGATCTTTTTCATTCGATTTTCCCTTTCTCGGCTGCAACCGGTCCGAGGCAGAGCGTATGCAGCCCGGTGGGGATCGGCATACACTCTGCGGTTTTTCTCGAGCCGGAGAGGCGGAAAACGCGGTAATTGGCCGGGCTACGAAGCCCCTGCCTCAGTTGACGCTGTGGAAACCGAGCGTGCGGAAGATTACCCGCATCATCGCATGGCCGAGATCGGGATTGAGGAACTGGTTCGGGCAGGAGCCGGGGATGACGGTGATCCCGTTTTCGCGGCACATGCGCACCGCCTCCTGGGAGACGCTGGTCATGCCCGGTACCAGGCCGGGTTTGGTGCCCATCATGCAGTGCATCCACACGCGCTTGATCCCCAGCTCCACGCACTGTTGAACGATTTGTTCCGTGACGCCGGGGTTGGCGAGGATGAATACGGCATCCGGTTTCTCGGGGATGGATCTCAGATCCGGATAGCATGGATCTCCATCGAAAGTGTCCAGCCGGGGGTTAACGGGGATGACGCTGTAACCCGCCTCCTTGAACTTGCGATAGCCGAGGTTGCAGCCTGTATCGCGTTGATCCGAGACGCCGACGACCGCAATCCTCTTTTGGGCGAGAAAATCTTTTACCAGGGGTTCGAGCTTTGCCATGTTAGTTCCTTTCACGAGCCACACGACTGCGGGGCACGCTTGCCCCGCCTGTTTTTTGATCTGCTTGGGGCACGGCGCCCCAGAACAGGGTATAGGTGAAGTATGCGTAGTAATCCTGGATATCGAGGATGAAATCCGGTGAATCCGGATCACACAGCCTTCGATATGTGTTCCAATCCTCAGCCAGCCGGGGATCCTGCGGCCGGACCCACAGCATATCGAATAGTGAGATCAGGGCGGTGCGCTGGCCCCCGGTGAGAGGGGCCTGTACCTGGGCCACGAATGTCTGCGCCCCCACTTGCTCCAACCCGGCCTGCCGTAAACAGGCCGGGGCGCGAAGGAAGTGTTGGGTTGGATTTTTCCCCTCCAGGAAGGGGATATATGCCGAGCATTTTGCGTTTAGCCGGGCTTCGAGCAGCGGGTACCCCGGGAGGACCTGTTGGGTAGACCAGCCCAGGAGGATCACCTTCCCGCCGGGCCGCACCACGCGCCTCAGCTCGGCGAATAAGGCGGCCAGTTCTCCGGCGGGATAGCCCACGCAATCGGCGCTCCAGGCCCAATCAAAGCTGTTATCCTGGAACGGGAGCCTGCTCACGTCCCCCTGGCAAAAGCTAATGCGACCGGAGAAACCATCCCGCCCTACCTGGCCTTGACCGAATGCCAGCAGTTCGGGAAGCAGATCCAGGCCGAAGATACACCCGCCCGCCCCTACGGCTTCAGCCAGCAGCCGGGACTGCAACCCGATCCCGCAGCCCGCATCCAGCCCCCGGCTGCCCGCAGGAAGCTGTAAAAAGCGGATCACTGTGCGCAGCAAGGGCTCTCGCAAAGGATTGGCTTCCAGGGCTCTCCGGATGCAAAGGCTGGTATCGTTCATCTTCCTCCGGGCGTATTGCACGCAGGGTCTGTAGGAGGCGCCGGAATAACCGTCCCGACCATTCCGGGCTCCTTGCTGATCGAAGTGAGATAACTATAAAGCTGCTTACTGGTTAGGGGATGAAGGTGGCGTGTGCGTATTGAGCACTAAACGAGTAAGAATTGTATGGAGTATAGATAAAAAATAGGGCGGGAAGAAGAGCTAAGTATCCCGACTCAAGGATGACAATTGTCATGTTCGCTGTCGCGGGAGGCCGCCTCAGCCTGAAGGCGCGATATCGTCGTCTACCGGGCAGGGCCTAACCATCCGCCTCGATAACCATAGCGAGCGCCAATTGTATCAGTGCTCGCGCAGATACTTGGTAAAATATGGTCTTAATATGAGCAAATCATCGTATTCCCATTCTGGTCCAGGGGGGTGTTTACAGGCGCTGTTGGCAATAGCCGGCGGTATCGTCCTGTTCGTCTTGCTTCTGGCAGGGGTCGTGATCGGATACGACCTGGTGTATTATGGCGCAGTTTATCCGGGGGTGTCTGTGGCGGGGATGGATCTGACCGGCCTGACCCCGGAGGAGGCCTCCAGGCGCTTAGCAGAGCATCTGTCTTACCCGCTGACGGGGAAGATCGTGTTTTACGAGGGGCAAGAGTATTGGATTGCCAAACCGGAAGACCTGGGGCTGTTCCTCGATCCGGAGATGAGCGCCATGGCCGCCTACAGCGTCGGGCGCCAGGGCGGGCTGGTGACCCGGCTGCGGGAGAAGTTTACCGCCTGGTATTGGGGAAAGGATATGCCTCCGCTGATGGTGTACGATGAGCGGCGGGCGAAGGCCTTCCTGGATACGATAGCGGCGGAGGTCAACCTGCCGACCGTTGAAGGGCATTTGGAAGTGAACGGGCTGGAAGTGATCGCCCGTCCGGGGCAGGTGGGGCGCACTGTCGATCCCGATGCGACGTTGGCGCCGCTGCACGGCCAGTTCGAGAGCATGATGGATGGGTTAGTCCCGCTGGTGGTGCGCGAGACCCCGCCGCAAATTTTGGATGTGACCGAGCAAGCCGAGATCGCCCGCCAGATCTTGAGCGCCCCGCTGACCCTGACCCTGCCCGACGCAGGTGAAGGGGACCCGGGCCCCTGGACTCTTCCGCCGGAGCAGTTGGCGCAGATGCTAGTGGTGGAACGGGTGCAGACGCCGGAAGGGGCCGAGTACCAGGTGCGCCTGAACGCTTCTGACGCCCTGCGCTCCTTGCTGACCGAACTCGAGCCGCAGTTGAGGCGCACGCCGGACAACGCCCGCTTCATTTTCAACGATGAAACGCGGGAACTCGAAGTGATCCAACCGGCGGTTATTGGCCGCGCCCTGGACGTGAATCAGACCATCGAGCGGATCAACCAGCAGGTCTCGCAGGGAGAACATACGGTTGCTCTGGCGATCGACACGACACCGCCCGAGATCACGGATGACGTGCGGGCGGCCGATCTGGGGATCACCGAGCTGATTCGGCAAGAGGTGTCCTACTTCTACGGATCCAGCTCAGGGCGGATTCAGAATATCGCCACGGCGTCAGCGCGCTTCCACGGAGTGCTCGTCCCACCGGGAGCGGTCTTCTCCATGGCTCAGACGCTGGGCGACATCAGCCTGGATAACGGGTACGCCGAGGCGCTGATTATCTATGGCAACCGCACCATTCAGGGCGTCGGCGGCGGTGTCTGCCAGGTGAGCACCACGCTCTTCCGCACGGCGTTCTTCGCCGGCTACCCGGTGGTGGAGCGCCACCCGCACGCCTACCGGGTGGGCTATTACGAGCAGACGCGCTCGGGAGGCCACGACCCGGAGCTGGTTGGCCTGGACGCCACGGTTTTCGTCCCGCAGGTCGACTTCAAGTTCAAAAACGATACGCCTTACTGGCTGCTGATGGAAACGTACGTGAACCCCGATGCCCGCACCCTTACCTGGAAGTTTTACTCCACTTCCGATGGGCGCAGCGTGGAGATGCAAACCACCGGTTTGAAGAATGTGACCGACCCGCCCGACCCGCTCTACCAGGAGAACGATGAGCTTTCCACCGGGGAGATCAAGCAGGTGGATTGGGCGGTGGCGGGGGGCGACGTCACCATCTCTCGCACCGTCTACCGTAACGGGGAGGTCTACCTGCAGGACGCGTACACCACAAATTACATCCCCTGGCGGGCAGTGTACGAGTATGGGCCGGGGACCGACGTCCCCAAGGACTGAGCAACCACAGGGTTTTCCGTAAACGGGTTGGATGAAAGGACTTCCGGAGCTGAATAGGGGCATCCGGGGATTATTGGGAGCGCGAGCCGGCCTGTCGCTCGATTGAGGAAGCGCGGCTGGAATGGGGCGGGCGCCCGGTTTGACGTTATAATGGGACTATTAGACCCAGAACCACCATCTGTCTCACATTTTTCATTCTCTACCACAGGAGAGACGTTCATGGTAAATCAAGATCTGCTCGAAATCCTGCGCTGTCCGAACTGCGTGAGAGAAAGGGAGGGCTTGCTGGATTATTACCGAGAGGCATGGCTGATCTGCCAGGACTGCGGCCGTAAGTACCCGATTCGCGACGATATCCCGGTGATGCTGATCGACGAAGGCGATAAGTGGATCCACGTGAACCGGGAGGATCTGCCGGTGCCTCCTCCGCCCGAAGAGAAGTAAAGGGAGGGAGCCCCATTCTGGCCTCAGGGCGGGCATGAAGTCAGAATGGGAAGAGAGCTTTCTTCACCTGGTGAAAGAGAGGGGAGACAGAAATGGAAGATCTTCACCAACTGGCGGCAGAACTGAGCTGCGGAGACGACGAGCGGGCAGAAGCGGCGGTCAAGAAAATGGCCGCGCAAGGCCAGGCGGCAGTGCCGGCGCTGGTTGAACTGCTGACAGCCCCCCGCGATGGAGGGCAGGAAGAGAAAGCCGATGCCCGCTGGTGGTCCGTGCGCGCGCTGGCCGAATTCCGGGGGGAGGAAGCGGTGAAAGCGCTGATCGATGCGCTGCAGGATCCGGAGCCAAGCGTGCGCCAGGGCGCGGCGCTGGCACTGCGCCAGCAGGCTGCCCGGCAGTCGGTCCCGGCCCTGGTTGGCGCCCTCGACGACCCGGATTACCTGACCGGCCACCTGGCAGCCGACGCCCTGGTGGCGGTGGGCGAGGGGGCAGTGCCCGCCCTGATAGAGGTGATGGAAGCCGGCTCCCATGCCGCCCGGGTGAACGCGGTGCGCGCCCTGGCGATGATCGGCGACCAGCGAGCCATCCCGGTGCTGTTCAATGCGCTGGAAGGCGGGCCGGTGATGCAGCATTGGGCGGAAGAAGGGCTGGAGCGGATGGGCGTAGGGATGATGTTTTTCAAACCTTAACCATCCCCTAGCCCTGCCAAACCCACAGCCACCATAAGACCATGATCAGGACTCCAATCCCCGCCCGGACGACGTAAGAAATGCCGAAGCCGGTAGCCAGGCCGCGAAAGGACTGCCAGGCTTTTTCCCAATCACCAAGCCGGTTATATTCAAGCAGCAGAATTGCCAGAGGGGCAGCGATGATCCCGCCGATGGGCGGCAGGAGAATCGTGCCTGCTATCCCGGCGATGATGGCGACGCCTATCGACAGCCAGGAGGCTCCACTGCGGCGCGCCCCGGCCCCCATTAACAGGTTATCGGCCACGGCCCCAAAGCCGGCCAGGACGGTGATGATGGCAAACAAGACCCACCCGAGGGTGCTCCAGCCGCCGAAGATGCCATAACCCAGCGCTGCCAGCCACATAATGATCGTGCCCGGCAGCACCGGGATGATCAGCCCAAACAACCCCAACAGCATCAGCAGTTGAGTCAGGACGAAGAGCGAGGAGGAGACCCACTCGGACACTAGGGATGCTCCAGGACCTGGGTTTGGGGGCGGATTACTTCCACACCACCCATCCAGGGGCGCAGCACCTCGGGGACGATCACCGATCCATCCGCCTGCTGGTAATTTTCCAACACCGCGATCAACGTGCGGGGCATGCCCAACCCTGAGCCGTTGAGGGTATGCACGAGGCGGGCCTTCCCGCCGCCTTCGGGCCGGTATTTGATATTCGCCCGCCGGGCCTGGAAATCGGTGACGTTCGATACCGATGAGACCTCCAGCCACTCGCCGACGCCCGGCGCCCAGACTTCCAGGTCGTAGGTGATCGCTGATCCGAACCCCAGGTCTCCGGTGCAGAGCTGAACGACGCGGTAGGTGAAGCCCAGCTCGGCGCAGGTCTGCTCGGCGTCGCGCAGCATTTTCTGCAGCTCGGCTTCCGACTCCTCGGGCCTGGAGTAAATATACATCTCGACCTTGTCGAACTGGTGGCCGCGCTTGATGCCGCGCACATCCCGCCCGGCACTCATTTTCTCCCTCCGGAAGCAAGGGGTGTAGGCTGTGTAGCGCAGGGGCAAAGCCGCCTCTTCGAGGATATCGCCCATATGCAGGCCGGTGAGCGGCACTTCAGCCGTGGGCACCATCCACAGATCCTCTTCGTGATCGCGGTAGAGGTTATCGGCGAACTTGGGGAGCTGCCCGGCGCCGAAAAGGGTCTCCTCTTTGACCATGAAGGGGGTGTACTTCTCGGTGTACCCCTGGCGTATGTGCAGGTCGAGCATCCAGGAGATCAGGGCACGCTGCAAACGAGCGCCTGCGCCGCTCAGCACGTAGAAGCGCGAACCGGTGATCTTCACCCCCTGATCGAAATTGATAATCCCCAACTGGGGGCCGAGATCCCAGTGCGGTTTCGGCTCAAAGTCGAACTGAGGGACTTCGCCCACGGTGCGGAGAACGACGTTCTCGTGTTCGCCCTCGCCGTAGGGCGTGCGCTCATCGGGAATGTTGGGGATCGTTGCCAGTTCGGCGTTCAGCCCGGCTTCCACTTCGCGGAGGCTGGCGTCCAACTCGCTGATGCGGTCGCCCACCTGGCGCATGGCCTCGATTTTGGCCTGGCGCTCGGCGGGGTCCTTCATGCGTCCAATCTCTTTGGTGACCGCGTTGCGCTCGGCTTTCAGGCTTTCGACCTGCTGGATCAACCCGCGGCGCTGCTCATCGAGGGCGATGATGCGGTCTACCGGCGAATCTTCCATCTGCCGGTCGCGCAGCGCCTTGCGGACAATCTCCGGTTGCTCACGGATTATGGTTAAATCGATCATGGTTGCACCTCCATTGGCTAACCTGTTTTCACTGCCCCGATAGCCGGTCAGCAAAAAAATCGATGAAAAAACCCCCCGGTCCGTGCAGGACGAGGGGGGCGCTCGTGGTGCCACCTGCTTTCGTCGCCGGGGCGAACCCCTGGCGACCTCAACCTCGCGATAACGGGCGAACCCGGTCCCCCTTACGATCCGGCCGCGGCCGGACCTCTGCGGGGGCGACTGGCCCATGACGGGCCGGCGGAGTGGATTTCACCGCAGTCGCGTGCTGCCTCGCACCACCCGGCAGCTCTCTGGGACGCCTGCCAGCTACTTGATTCCGCGCTGGTCTTCCATTTCCAACTGCTCCAAATTATACCAAAGATGCGCCGGATTTCCACCTGCGCGGGGCCGGGGTGCATGGCTTTCTCGAAGTCGTCAGCCAGGCTTTAAAAGATAGGAGGTGGGATATAGGCGATACCGCCCATATCCCACCTCCCGTTCTTGAGAAGCAATAGGCCGGGGCGTGGGCGGCGAGTTACTGGCGCAGGGCCCGGCCGCGGCCGTAGACGGTCATCACCAGGATGAGGAGAATACCGAGCACGGCCTGGCGCGCCGATTGGGGTAGGCTGAACTGGGTCAGGATCGAATCGATGACCCGCAGCACCAGGGCGCCTGAGATGGTGCCCCAGTAGTTCCCTTCGCCGCCGGCCAGGGAGGTGCCGCCGATGACCACGGCGGCGATGGTCGGGAAGAGGTACACCTCGCCGAGGGTGAAGTACACCCGCTGGGTAAACCCGAGCAGCAGGAAGCCGCCTAATCCGGCGATCAGACCGCTCAACACGTAGGCGCCGATGACGGTACGGGAGACCCTGATCCCCGAGAGGCGGGCCGCTTCCCGGTTGATACCAACCGCGTACAGGTTTTTGCCGAAATTGGTGCGGGTCAGCAGCACCCAGATGGCGAAGGCCATCAAGATCCAGATGATGACGATTCCCTGGATACCGATAAAAGAAGTGCCGGAAATCAGGCGCATCATCAAAGGGCTGGCGCCGCCGCGCACGTTGCCGCGATAGATGGCAAACATCACTCCACTCACCACACCGGAAGTGGACAGGGTCATGATCAGGGGATGGATCTTCAACTGAGTGATGCCAATCCCGTTGAGCAGCCCGACGATTATACCGGCGCCGAGGGCGGCGAGCAGCGCGGGCAGCACCAGGGCGTCGTTCTCATTGCAGATCCAGCCGGTGAGCATGGCGCCCAGGGTCACGGTCGTGCCCACGGAGAGGTCGATGCCCTCGCCGCCGCTGAGGATAACGATCGTTTGCCCGGCGGCGATGATGCCCAGATAGGCGGCGATATGTACGATGGTCTGCCCGCGTTCGACGACCTGGCCCAGAGTAACGCTGCGGCCCAGGATGATGTTCAGCAGGATGCTGCCCAAAAACAGGAAGACTGCCAGCAGGAAGGCCACCAGGGGTGGGGAGAAATATTTCCTGCCCGACAGGGGGCGTCTCAGATCGAGAGGTTCAGATTGGACACTCATTTCACCGCCTTTTTCTGAAACAATCGCAGTATACCGGGAGTGGCAATGGCTAAGAGGACAATGGAAGCGTCTACCAGGGGTTGGAACCAGGAGTTAATCTGTAAGAAGGAGACCACGTTGCGGATGAAACCGAGGATGAAAACGCCGAAGATGGCGCCCGCCACACCGCCTACCCCACCGCTCATGGCGGTGCCACCCAGGACCACGGCCACGATCGAGTCAAGGGTCATGGGATCACCCACGCGGCTGTCGGAGGAGCCGGTGATGAGGGTGAGGAAGATGGCCGCCACGCTTGCCGTCAGCCCGGCCAGCATGAATGTGACCAGGCGGTTGCGGGTGACCCGGACCCCGGTGGTATAAGCCGCTTTCGGGTCGCCGCCGACCGCGTACAGGTAGGTATGATAGCGGGTCCGGCGCACGATCCCCCACACCAGCAGGGAGATAGCAGCCAGCCAGACAGCGACCGGGATGTTGAGCGGGATCGCCGCCCGGTACGCGCTGGCAATATCGGAGGGGATGTTGCCGCCGGGGCGAGGCAGGATGGTCAGCGCCAGGCCGTTAAAGATGTACCCGGTGGCATAGGTGGTGATAAACGCGGGTAGCCGCACGGACGCCACAAGCACGCCGTTCAGGCCGCCGGCCAGCAGCCCTACGCCGATGCCCACTCCCAGGATGAGCAGGTAGCGATCCAGGGGTGAATCGGGCAGCAGATTGGTGACAATCACCGCCGCTACCAGGGACATCATCGGGCCGATCGACAGGTCGATCGAGCCGTTGATGATGACCAGGGCCTGCCCGATGGCCAGGAACATGAGCGGGATCATGGTGCGCATGTTGCTGTTCAACTGGCGCACGCGGAGAAACATCTGGGGCTGCAGATAATAGGTAGTGGCGACAACCAGGATCATCAAGATCAGCGGGAACAAAAAAGTCTTCCCCTTCATTTGGTCCCACAAAGATTGCAGGAGGTTTGGGCTGCGGTCCTGGAGCCGCAGATCCCGAGAGGGAGTTTCGTTTTGGGTAGCCATATTCTTGTTCCTCAATCCGTGCCCAAACTGGCCGCCACCAGCCTGGGCAAGTTCAGGTTGTCGCTGATCAGCTCAGAGTGGATTTCGCCGCTGCTCATCACCAGGACCCTTTCGCACAGGTTTACCAGTTCTTCGTCGTCGCTGCTGTAAAGGATGATCGATGTGCCCTGTTTCTGCAGGTTGTGGATCAGGTTGTAAAATTCACCCTTGGCGCCCACATCCACCCCTTTGGTGGGGTCGTTCAGCAGGAGGATGGAAGGGGAGCGCTGCAGCCATTTGCCGATGACCACTTTTTGCGCGTTGCCACCGCTCAGATTTCCCACCGACATATCCAATGATTCCATTTTGATATTCAACGATTCGGCCGTAGACTGGGCGTCCTGGCGGGCGCGCCGTAGATTGAGCAGCTTCCCATAGCGGCGCCAGTTGGGCAGTTCCAGATTTTCGAGGATCGAGGTGCGCATGAGCAGCCCCTCCACCGCCCGGTCGCCAGGGATGAGGGCCAGGCCATCGCGCATCGACTCAGATGGATGCGTGTAGCGCCGCTTTTGGCCTCTTACCAAGATCTCGCCGGTGAAGGGCACAGCCCCGAAAAGCGCCAGCAGCACATGGGGTTGACCCTGCCCCTGCAGCCCACCGATGCCTAACAGCTCTCCCTGTCTGAGATCGAATGAGACGCCTTTTACGATCGAGGTTCGCAGATCACGGACGGACAGGATCACCGGCCGGTCTTTACCGTCAGACCGCAGTTCGTGATTTCTCTCGATTTCCTGTTCAGTCGCAAGCACTTCTTCGCCAACGATCAGGCGGACGAGGTCTTTCTGGTTGAACTCGCCTTTGTTGAAATTCCCGACCGTAACCCCGTTGCGGAAGACGACCACCCGGTCGGCGATCTGGAAGATCTCATTCATGCGGTGAGAGATGAACACCACCGCTTTGCCCTGAGCCTTCCACTCGGCAACCAGCTCGAAGAGGCGGCTGACCTGGCGGCTGTCGAGGCTGGAGGTGGCCTCATCCAGGATCAAGACATCCGGGTCGTGGCTGATGGCTTTTAAGATTTCAACGATCTGGCGCTCGTCGGGAGGCAGATCCATGACCAGCGCCTCGGGGGTGAGGGTGTCTTTCACCGTGCCGGCAAAGAGATCGATCAACTGCTGGGTGCGCTTGCGGGTCAGGCGGCGATCGATGAAGAAGCCGGCCCTCACCGGTTCGTGAAACAACCAGATGTTGCGATCCACGCTCAGGGTGGGGACCAGGCTGAGCTCCTGGTAGACGGCGGCGATGCCATGCTTGAGGGCCGCGTAAGGTTCATTGAACTGCACCGGGCGATCGTCCAGCCGGAGCTGCCCCCCGTTCGGAGCGACTACCCCGGTGATCACCTTGCAAAGGGTGCTTTTTCCACTCCCATTGGCCCCCACCAGGGCCACAACCTCGCCGGAGCGGACTTCCAGGTTCCCATCACCCAGGGCCAGGATGCCCCCATAGCGTTTTACGATATTTTGAGCGGATAGACTTTGTAATGTCATTGCACCTGTCGAATTTCCCGGTTCCTATTCTGCTTCGGGTACGATAGGGATTTTGGATGCGGCACTGCCGCATCCAAAATCCCGCAATCGCATTGATCCAGTCGGTCGAAGCCAGTATACCTTACCCTGGTTTCTATTAAGGCAGGAAATAGGCCTCGATCGTCTCCTGCGTGACGACCGCGTCCAGCGTGTAAGAATCGGACTTGCCTTCGATCTCAGCCAGCCACTCATCCAGGTTTTCGTTCGTGATCACATCCGGGATGGGGATGTAGAGGGAGTTGCCGAACGTACCGGTGAGCTTTGCGGGGTCCACCTGGCGGCCACGTAGCAGCAGGGCGGCAGCGCGGACACCGCCATTGCCTACGGCGGGCGGATTGATCACGCCAATCGTTTCGAAGTCAGGGCGGTCCTCGAGGACCTGCTTCCACAAGCGCATGAAGGAAGCCCGGGCTTCACCCACCACCTGGGGCCAGGTGTCCAGGTTGGCGGAACGAATGGCCAGGAGTTGGCCTTCGGCCATGCCGTCCTGAGTCCACATACCGTCGATCTGCTGACCGGAGGCGAGGAAATCGGAGGTCTTCTGCTGGGCGGTGGCCGGGTCCCACATACCGGTGTCGCGCAAGACGACGTTGATGCCGGGGTATTTATCCAGGACTTCCTGCACGCCCTCCATGCGGGCTTCATTCGCCGGGTGGCCGACAAAGCCTTCGAGCAGGGTCACATTGCCCTCGCCGCCCAGGCGCTCGCCGAACAGCCATTCGGCGCTGATCATCGCCCATTCCTTCTGGTTGATGACGACATTATAACCGCCGGGGATGTCAATTTCCTGGTCGACGGCGACGACGACAATCCCGTCGGCAATCGCATCTTCCAGGGTGGGTTTCAGGCCGGCTACATCGCCCGGGTTAATGACGATCGCCTGCACACCCTGATTGATCAGATTGTTAATCTGCTGGATCTGGCCGTTCACGTCGGTGTCCGCCGATTCGATGATCAGCCTGCAGCCTACTTCATCGGCAGCTTCCTGCATGCCCTGGATCATCTGGGCGCGCCACTCGGAGCCGACGAAGTTGTTGGAGATGCCGATGAGGCAGTCTTCAGCGGCGGTCTGTTCTCCGGCATCAGCAGGTTCCTCGGCAGCCGGCGGCTGTTCGGCCTCGTTGCCTGCCGGAGGCTGGGGCGCCTCGGTAGGCGCAGCCGCCGGGGTGCAGGCCGCCAGGATCAGGGCGAACAGCACCAAACCAGAAATTAGGGTCACAAGTCTCTTCATTTTTATCCTCCAAAAGGGTTAAATGGTCTGAAACATGAGACGAACGGTTGGATCTGGAACCAGATGTGATCGAATTGTCCGAGACGTATCCCTCCTTTCCCGCCGGGTGAGCCGGCCAGAGAGCCCGGCTCAACACAGGCCGTACGATGTATTTTAACCTCACTCCTCCGCTTGAGAACCACCTTCGGTCAGAGTGATTGGGGTGGAAGCACGAAAAGTGCCGGGATGATGCCCCTTTGACAGGGCATACTGGTATACGAAGAACTGGACGGGAAGAATTTCGAGCAGCGGAGATAGTCCAGGGGTAATGGCAGGGATCTGCCAGGCGACCACCCGATCGGGCAGATCAGGCGGCACGCGACTGGTGATCAGGCGCACTTCACCGTTCATCCGGGCGAGATCCAGGGCCAGGTTGAGGTTGAGATCGTAACATTCATCCTCAGCGGCAAACACGAAGCCGAGGAAACCGTCCTGGACCACCTCCCAGGGCCCATGGCGGAAGTGCCCGGCGTTGTAAAAGGTGGCAGCATTCCAGGCCATTTCGTGGAACAGCAGCTGCCCCTCAACGGCGCTGGCCTGCGAGGCGCCGTGGGCCAGCAGATAGATGGCAGAGTAGGGCCGGAGAGAAGCCTGCCAGCCTCGGCTGAGGCTGGCATAGAATTCGGTCGTTTTCGCCACATGAGCAAGGACCTCCTCGATCTGCTTGCGGCAGTCCGGATGGTCGAGGCGTCCGGCGATCTGTTCCGCCAACAACTGCATCACCAGGATGGTCCCGAGATAGGTCTGAATGGCGATTAACTCATCTGCAGGGCTGGAGATGTGCAGGAAGATGTCCGCTTCCCTCGCCAGGGTGCTGTCGTAGACATTGGCCACTCCGATCAGGGTTGCCCCCAGATTCTTGATCCGCCTGATCAGCCGGGTGATCTCGATCGTCTCTCCGGAGCGAGAGATCAGGATAAAGACGGTCGAAGGGGGGTAAACCCGATGGGTGTAGTGGAGAAGATCGGAAGCATCCTCCAGGTTTACGTGCAGGTTGAGCTCCGCCAGGCGGTAGACAAAGGGCAGGCTGGCAGCATAGGAAGCCCCGATAGAGGCCACCACGATCTGCCGGGCCTGGAGGATCGCCTCCGCCGCGCGGTTCAACTGAACTCTTCCCTCATTCAGGCCATACTGCAGCACCTGCTCCAGAGCTCGAGGCTGGTTGAGAATATCTTCGTACACGCGATAGTTTGATCGTTGCGTGTGCATGAGAACGCGAAACCCTGGCGCGGCGCCAATCAGCGGTCGATGGGGTTGAACCAGAGATCAATCGGCTTTTTCACCCCATAGGCCTCATTGAACGGCAGCGTCACTTTCTGCCCGCTGCCGGCCGACTGGTACCCGGCGAAGAGCGCTTCTTGAACGAAGCGGCCGTCCTCTCCGGTGCAGATCGGTTCTTCTTTGCCGCGCACGCAGCGGGCGAAGTGGGCCATTTCCTGCGGGAAACCGTAGTTCCACAGTTCTTCGAAGACCGGGTATGTCCAGCCCTTGGTGGTAGGCGCTTTTTCCACGGCATAGCCATAGCCTGTTTCGGAGAAGGTGGGCAGGGCGTTCCCCATGTGCAGGTTGCCGTAGGTGCAGCCTTTGCTGCCAAAGACTTCGATACGGTCATCCATGCCGCCGGTGCGCGCCCAACTGTCTTCGACCAGGGCGATTTTATTCCCTTCGAACTCCAGGATGGCGATCGAATTATCTTCGCCGCGGGTGAGGTCGTGGTGGACGTAGGTGCCCATTTGAGCGGTGATGCTCTTCAATTTGGGTTTGCCCAGGAACCACCAGACGAAAGCGATGCCATGACAGCCCATGTCCATGAAGACACCGCCTCCGGAGCGGTCAATATCCCAGAACCACTCGGCGTGCGGGCCGAAATGCTTTTCGCTCTGCTTGACCAGGTAGACATCGCCAAATGCGCCCTGATCGGCCATCTCTTTGGCTTTGACGTACTTGGGTGTGAAGTACAGCTCCTCGGCGTACATCAGCAGCACTCCCTGCCGCCGGCAGACTTCGATCATCTGGTCGGCTTCTTCCAGGGTCATGCTGAAGGGCTTTTCGCAGACCACATGCTTTCCGGCGTTGGCCGCATCGACGGTCATCTGGCAGTGGAGATAGTTCGGGGCGGTGATGGTCACCATCTCGATCTCCGGGTTTTTGAGCATTTCCCGGTAATCGGTGTAGACGTGGGGCAGCCCGTACTTCTTGGCCAGTTTGGCGGCATTGCCCGGCGTGGGAGAAGCTACGGCGATCACCTCTGCTTCTTCCGGCATGATGCGGAACGATTCAGCATGAATATCCGCCTCGAACCGGGACCCGATGATTCCGACCTTGACTTTGCCTTTTGACATTTTTTCCTCCTGAAAGAAAAGATAGTGGGGGTTAAGGGGTCACATGGACACAAACAGTTGGTAGAGATCGCTGCGGAAGACGGAATTGACCACCTCGATGATCTCACCCGTGTCCAAATAGGTGATCTGATCGCTCACCAGAACAGCGGCGGGGCGAGAGATCCCAAGCTGCTCTATTTCCGAGGAATTCGCCAAACGGGCCGAGATCAAGGTCTCAGCCCGCTCGAGGATGAGATGGTACTCCTGGCGCAGGACCTCGAACAGCGAGCGCCGCGCCAGGTCGAAATTGAGAAGGTTCGGACAGCGGAAGTGGGGAATGAGGTTCTTCTGGATGGCGATCACCATCTGGTCTGGGGCCACCATACGCAGCCGCTCGAGGTGGATCACTTCGGTACCCTGGGGGACTTTCAACTTTTGGGCTACAGCCTGGTCTGCGTGCAAGATTTCTGCTTTGATCACCCGGCTGTAGGGGAGATACCCCCGGCGCTTCATGTCTTCGGTAAAGCTGCTCAAGGGGCGCAAAGGCTCCCTTAACTGCGGGAGAGAGACGAAGGTGCCTTTCCCGGGGACGGAATGGATCAGATTTTGGACTGCCAGGTCGTTCAGGGCTTTGCGGACCGTAATGCGGCTGACGTTGTACTGCTCGCAGAGTTCGCGCTCGGAGGGGAGTTTATGCCCGGGTTCCCAACGGCCGCTCAGGATCTGATTCTTGAGAATGGCAGTAAGCTGAGCGTAAAGGGGTTGGCCGAGAGTGTCATTCGGGCGCATACGAGTCCCTGTCATGATTGGTAATAACCTATTATTACAGGTTATTATAGCAGTTCGCCCAGGGAAGTCAACCACTTTTTTGTTGCCTGCGTGCAAGCACAACATTTGCCTGCGCACTTGTCGCCTTAAACCAAAAAAATCCGGCCAGGCCGGATTTTTTTGGTTTAACAGTCTTTTCTATTCCTCTCGAGTGCGCAGGTGGGGGAAGAGCAGCACTTCGCGGATATTGGGGTTGTCGGTAAAGAGCATGGTCAGGCGGTCGATGCCCATCCCAAAGCCACCGTTGGGCGGCATCCCGTAGCGCATGGCGCGCAGGTAGTCTTCGTCCATCGGATGGCGTTGTTCGTCCTCGGCTTTGTAGTCGCGGCCCATCTCGATGAACCGGGCTTCCTGGTCGAGGGGATCGTTGAGTTCGGTGAAGGCGTTGCACAGCTCGATGCCGGCGACAAAGCCCTCGAAACGCTCAACGATGGACGGGTTGCCGGGCAGCGACTTGGCCAGGGGCGAAATATCTCGCGGGTAGTTGTACAGGAAAGTGGGCTGAATCAGAGTCGGCTCGAGGTAATCACCCACCATGCCGTCGATCAGCTTGCCGCGCGGCGCCTTCGGGTCGAACTCGAAGCCTTTGGCCCGCATGGCAGCCGCCAGGCTTTCGGCGGTGGGGTGTTCGGCAATGTCAATTCCGGTGACATCCAGCAGCCCCTGGCGCATTTCCAGCCGGTTCCAACGCCGGTCGAGATCGACCTCCATCCCCTGGAACGTGAGCTGGCGGCGGCCGAGCACCTTATCGGCGACGTAACGCAGCATTTCCTCGGTGAAATCCATCACCTGGTTGTAATCGGCATAGGCCATGTAGAACTCGAGTTGGGTGAACTCGGGGTTGTGGGTGCGGTCTACGCCTTCGTTGCGGAAATCTCGCCCGATCTCGTAGACCCGCTCCAGCCCGCCCACCAGCAGCCTTTTGAGATACAACTCGAACGAGATCCGCAGGTAGAGCTCCTGTTTGAGCTGGTTGTGGTAGGTGACGAAGGGGCGGGCGGCCGCGCCACCATAGATGGGTTGGAGGACGGGAGTTTCCACCTCAATAAAACCATGCGAGTCGAGGAATTCGCGCAGGGCGCGGATGATGGCGGCACGCGTGATGAAGATCTGGCGCACTTCAGGGTTCACCGCCAGGTCGGCATAACGCTGGCGGTAGCGAACTTCAGGCTCCGACAGGGTGGCATAATGCACCACCTGGCCGTCGACCACCTGGTCTTTGGCCGCCGGCAGGGGGGTGATCGCCTTCGCCAGCATCTTGAACGATTCGACGCGCAGGGTCACTTCTCCGGTGCGAGTGCGGAAAAGTTCCCCGGTGGCCTGCACAAAGTCGCCCAGGTCGAATTGGGTGTTGAACAGATCGAAAGCCTCCTGGCCCAGATCGTTTACCCGGAAAAAGAGCTGGATCCGGCCCGATCCGTCTTCGATATGGGCAAAGGTGATTTTCCCCATGGGGCGCATGGAACGCAGACGCCCGGCCAGGGTGGCGCGCACCGGCTCGCCGGCATCCTTGTTTTCTACGGCTTCAAAAGCCTGGATCGCTTCCTGGCTGGTGTGCGTGCGTTCGGCCCGGTTTGGGTAGGGTTCGATCCCCTGGCTGCGCAGACGATCGAGTTTTTCTAAGCGGGTCTGTTCCAGATTGGAGTATTTTGTGCTCATGATACCTCTCTTTTACCGGCTCCATTTTATCTTGAAATTGCCGGCATACAGAAAATAAAAGCCCCGCGCAAGACCACATGCGCGGGGCTTATGCAATCGAGCCCCAGTGTTATTCCACCTTCAAAATGCGGACGACAAAGGATCCGCCGGGTGCATCCACGCGGACTTTGTCACCTGCGCGATGGTCGATGAGCGCCCTCCCCAAGGGGGATTCGTTGGAGATTTTGCCTTCACGCGGGTTCGCCTCGGCTGGCCCTACGATAATATAGCTTTCGGGCTCGGAATCCTCTTCCTGGATGGTGACCCGTGCGGCTACCTGAACGACATCCTTCTTGCCGGTCTCTTCGATGATGCGGGCATTGGCGAGCAGCATTTCGAGCTCTTGTATTCGCCCTTCGACAAAGGCCTGCTCGTTTTTCGCTGCTTCGTACTCGGCGTCCTCGATCAGTTCGCCGCCTTCCATCGCCTCGTGCAGACGGTTGGCAACCTCCAGGCGCTTGACGGTGCGCAGGTACTCGAGCTCTTCTTGCAGTTTCTGATAACCTTGTCGAGTCAGAAAAGATGGAGGCATTTTTTCTTCCTATCTCATCCGGATAATAAAAAACACTCCAAATGGAGCGGGTCAGTAAAGGTTCCACCGGTTGTTGAAAACGATTGCGGCGCTTCGAGAGGTCTAGTCAACCTCCCCGCCGCCGCACCCAACATTTTAGCATAATAAATGTTGAATGGCAAGCAATAGCACAAACTTGTTTTAACCACACAGAAAATAAATTACGGGGCGCAATAAACAGACGGAAAACGGAGGGCGTTCATCGAGGTGGATCAGCCGGCCGGCGCCATAACTGCACCCCACCCATCTGGCGGCAGTACAGGCGAATGGCCTCGCGCATCCCGGCCAGGTCTGGCCAGAAGGAGCTGAGCTGCGAGCGGTGGCATTCTACAGCCTCCTGCCAGGCCTGGAGGGCGGGGCCGGAGAGGGGAAAGGTGGTCGCTTCCCATCCGGCCCGGCGCAGCCTTTCCAGGGTGCCGGCGGCCTGGAGCGAGTAGGGATAGTCCGCATAGTACCACAGGGGTCTGCCCAGTCGCTCCGCTGCTGCTCGGGTGAGGCGGTGGTCGACGTGTTTCCCCAGGCCAAGCGGGCAAACAATCCCGGCTCCGGATGGGAGCTCACGGGCCAGGACCTGGCTGAGTTGGCGGATGAGGGGCTCTTCGTGGGGGTGGATGGGGGCCCAGAGCGCATCTTCCGTGGGGTAGAGCACGGCACCGGAACCCGGGGCCCGCCGGTAGATGCAATCGGGAAATGAATAATGACGGCAAGTGGCGCCCATTTTCTCGCAAGAGCGGAGGTCTTCCTCCCGGCGTTGGGCAACCGCCGCCTGGGGTTGTTGCGGGTCGATCCCCCAGCGTGTATGCAGGAGCTGAGCGAAGCCGGACAGCGTATCCGGCGGAGGATCCCCACCGCAGATAGTCCAGACCTGCACGCCTCCGCCGGCGGCTGCCTGCTCCCATACCAGACCACCGGCGGATAAAGCGACATCGTCAAAATGGGGGGATAAGTAGATCCAGTCCATAGGCCAATTTTACCCGCCAGCCGGGAGACTTGTCACACTTACTCGCAGATGTTATCATCTACATCCTGGAGTTTGAGCAACGATGAACCTTCCGCCGGATAACCGGTTTCGGATCCGCTACATTTTAATCGCTATCATCCTGGCAACACTGCCCTGCTACTGCGCCGGTTTGTTTATGGTGAACCAGGCGCGCACGATCGCCGCGCGCCCAACGGCGACGATTACCCTCACCCCCTCGCAGCCCCCCTCTCCCACGCAAACCGGCACGCTCCCTCCCACCGCCTCGAATACCCCCACCCTGGCCGCGACGACCGCGACCCAGACCCCCAGCCAGACGCCATCCCCGACGGGCACAGCGACGACCACGCCTACCGCCACCGAAACTCCCACCCCCTCCCCATCCCCGAGCCCCACGGATACCACCGTCCCCCCCAGCGACACTCCGGTCCCGCCCACGGATACGCCGACCCCCACCGCGACCGATACCCCGATCCCACCCACGGATACGGAAATCCCGCCAACCCAGACTCTGCCCCCGACGGTGGTGGATGAGCCCTTAGCCACCAGCCCTGCAGAGGAAAGCGACACAGGTTTTCACAGGGGGGCTCCCGGGCTGCAGCTGGTCTCCTACCGGTCGCCCGCGCCCTCCCGCCCATCCGGTGGGACGCCAGCGCCTACCCAGCCAGCAGCCGCTCCAAGGCTGGCCCTGGCCGAAGGAGTGGAGGTCTTGCTGCTGTTGGGCACGGATACAGAGAACGGGGAACGAGGGCGGACCGATACCCTCATCCTGGCTTTTTACCGGCCCGGGAACGGCAGCCTGAGCCTGCTATCTCTGCCCAGGGACCTGTATGTCTATCTCCCCGGCCGGGGCATGGACCGCTTGAACACGGCTTATGCTTATGGGGGAATTGACCTCCTTTACCAAACTTTGGAATATAATGTAGGAATACGCCCAAATTATTGGGTACTCGCACATCTGGATGATTTCCGCAATGCAGTGGACGACCTGGGCGGTATCGTCGTGGAGGTCGACCATCCACTGCCAGATGACTGCGGGGGTATTCCTGCAGGTCCGGTCTTGATGAGCGGAGACGTGGCGCTGTGCTATGTCCGGGAAAGGAAGACGAGCAGCGACTTCGCGCGCAGCTACCGGCAGCAGCAGGTGCTGCAGGTGATCTTTCACCGCTTTTTAAGCCTGGACGGTCTTCGCCTGGTTCCGGCCTGGTACCAGCGCTACCGGGACAGCATCGAGACGGATGTCGTTCTGGAAGACTTGCTCAGCCTGATTCCCCTAGGGCTGCGCCTGCAAGAGGGGCAAATCAACCATTTCCAGGTGACTCCTGCCGAGGTGACATCCTGGAAGACACCCGCCGGAGCGATGGTGCTCGTGCCGGACCGTCAGAAGATCCTCTCTTTGATCCTGAGCGCGGCTGAACTGGCGGCTGAACCGGTTCCGGTCAGCCCTGCCCTGGAAGCCCGCCTGTCCGAGTATGAAGATCTCCCCGGCGGCGCTCCTTAGGAAGAACCGATTCGATGTCAAAACTATGACCGACTTACTCCCCTTTCTCAAACAACTGATTTCAGCCCCGGGCCTTTCGGGTCACGAGGCGCCGGTACGGAAGATGATCGAGGAGACCTGGAGACCGCTGGCGGATGAGCTTTCTGTCAGCCCGCTCGGCAGTCTTCACGGGTTGGTTCGCGGCAGTCTTCCCGAACCCCGGCCCAGCTTGATGCTGGCGGCCCACATGGATGCCATCGGTTTGATGGTGGCAGGGATTGTGGATGACTTCTTACGCATCGAAGAAGTGGGCGGCCTGGATCACCGGGTGCTGCCGGGCCAATTGGTGACCGTGCACGGGCGGCAGGATCTGCCCGGCGTGGTGGTGCAGCCGCCGGCCCACGTTCTCCCGGAAGGCAAGGGAGATGGACCGGTATCGCTCGAGTACCTGCTGGTCGATGTAGGCCTGCCCGCGGCAGAACTCAAGGCGCAGGTGCGGGTGGGCGATCTGGTTTCGTTTGCCCAACCTCCCTTCGAGATGGGCGACGAAGTGCTGGTGGGGCATTCGCTGGACAACCGGGCCTCGGTGGCAGCGGTGACCCACTGCCTGGAACTGCTGAAAGGACGGCAAATTGGCTGGGATGTCTGGGCGGTGGCCACGGTGCAGGAAGAGGAGACATTGGGCGGAGCGATGACCTCTGCCTTTCAACTGCGGCCCACATTGGCGGTGGCGATCGATGTCACTTTCGCTTCCAGCCCGGGCAGCCCTGGCCACTTAACCTTCCCCCTGGGCAAGGGGGTGACTCTGGTCTGGGGGCCGAACATCCACCCGGCCTTGTTCAAGGCGTTTAAAGAATTGGCCGAGCGGTTGGAGATCCCCTATAAGCTGGAGCCCACCCCGCGTCACTCCGGAACGGACGCGATGGGCTTGCAGGTTGCAGCCGAGGGGATCCCGACGATGGTGGTGAGTATTCCCCTGCGTTATATGCACACACCCGTGGAAGTCGTCTCGATGAAAGATGTCTATCGCGCCGGGCGGCTGCTGGCCGAGTTCGCCGCCAGCCTGGACGGAAGCACGATGGACAGTTTCACCTGGGAAGAATAAACCGGTGATGTTTGACTGAGCAGCGCGAGCGGATTGGAAGAGTCTATGCTAACAAATGAAGAGACCGAGGCGCCGCAGATTGGCGCAGATCAGATTCAACTTCTCGAGCGCCTGTGTAACGCGGTCGCGGTGAGCGGAGCGGAAGGCGAGGTGCGGAAGATCGTCCTGGAGGAGATCGGCAGCCACAACCCCCAGGCGGAGGTCAAAACCGATGCCCTGGGGAATGTGCTTGTCACCTGCCGGGGCGAGGGGGAGAACCGGCCGCGAGTGATGGTGGCGGCCCACATGGATGAAATCGGGTTCATGATCACAAACGATGAGGAAGATGGGATCTTCCGCTTTGCGATCGTGGGCGGGATGGACGAGCGCCAGCTTGCGGGGAAACCGGTACTGGTTGGCCGTGAGCACCTCCCGGGTGTGATCGGGGCGAAGCCGATCCACCTGACCAAGGCCGATGAGCGCAAATCGGCGATTTCCCTGGATGCGCTGCGGATCGACGTGGGGCCAGGGAACGGGGGCAAAGTCAAAGTGGGCGATCGGGCCACGTTCGCCACCGCCTTCGCCCAGTTGGGGGCCAGCCTGCGGGCTAAGGCGCTGGACGACCGCCTTGGGGTGGCGAGCTTGCTCGAACTGGTCAAGCGCCCGCCCAAGAACATCGACTTGCTGGCGGCGTTCACGGTGCAAGAGGAAGTCGGCTTGCGGGGGGCCAAGGTGGCGGCTCACGCCCTGAACCCGCAGATGGCGATCGTCCTCGATTCAACCCCTGCCAACGACCTGCCCCTGTACGATCAGGGAGAAGAAGAGTTCGTCGAAAATACCCGGTACAACACCCGCCTGGGCGCCGGGCCGGCGATTTACGTGGCCGACCGGTCCACACTCTCGGACCCGCGCCTGGTCCGCCATTTCATCCAGACCGCCGAAGCGGCAGCCATCCCGTATCAAATCCGGCAGCCAGGCGGAGGGGGCACCGATGCCGGGGCGATTCACCGCGAGCGCGGCGGCATCCCCAGCATCTCCGTCTCGGTTCCGGCCCGCTATCTGCACACGGCAGCGGGCATCGCCCGGATTGCAGACTGGGAGAACACCCTGCGGTTGGTTCACCAGGCTTTAATCACCCTTAACCACTTGGAGTCGCTATGAAGTCACTCATCCAAAAACTAGTCGAAAGCCCCAGCCCTTCTGGCTACGAGGCTCCCGTACGCGGCATTATCCGGTCGGAGGTCGAAGCGCTGGCCGACGAAGTGCGTGTGGATAATCTGGGCAATTTGATCGTCCGAAAAGGCAGCCGAGGCGGCGATGACAGCTTGAGGATTATGATCGCCGCGCATATGGACGAGATCGGCGTGATCGCGACCCATATCGACGAACGAGGCTTCGTCCGCTTCCAGCCCATCGGCGGTGTTTTCCCGCAGTACTGCCTGGGTGGGCGCGTGTGCTTCCAAAAGGGCGTGCGTGGGGTGGTATCGAGCGATAATCACCTCGACCGCAGCAAAGTGCCGACCATCGAGCAGATGTACATCGATGTGGGCGCCTCCAGCCGGGAAGACTGCCCGGTGCAGGTGGGAGATGTGGCGGCCTTCGAGCGGCCCTTCGTCGAAGTGGGCAACCGGCTGGTCTCCAAGGCGATGGACGACCGGATCAGCGTGGCTGTATTGATCGAAGCCCTGCGACGGATTCAAGATACCCCCCACGAGCTGTACTTTGTATTCAGCGTTCAGGAAGAGGTGGGGGTGCGCGGGGCGACCACGGCCGCTTTCGACCTGGAACCGGACCTGGGGATCGCGGTGGATGTGACCTCCACGGGCGATACACCGCACGGCCCAAAGATGGAAGTGAAGCTGGGCGCCGGCCCGGCGATCAAAGTGCGCGATGCCGGGATGCTGGTCGACCGCCGGGTGATCGACTGGATGGCCCGGAGCGCCGAAGAGGCCGGAATCCCGCACCAGTTCGAAATCTTGCCCTTCGGTGGCACCGATGCCCGAGCTATTCAGCTCTCCCGGGCAGGTGTGCCGGCGGGCTGCATCTCCATCCCTTGCCGCTACGTGCACTCCCCTTCGGAAATGGTAGATTATAACGACGTACAAAACGCCGTCCGCCTGCTGGTAGAGCTGGTGAGCAAGCCGGTGGATATCGGCGTTCTGTAGCGAGTGGAAGCTAAGCACACTCATGAAGTTCGTTTCTATCCTCCTGGCGGCAGTAATGCTGTTCGTTTCGGGCTGTTCCGGCTTTCTCCAGCCGACCCCGGAGAGCGAGCCCACCGCCAGTCCGACTGCTGAAATCCTCCAGCCCACCGTCCCTTTTACCCCGGAGGCGGGCGTCACCTCCACCCCGGGACCGGTCACCCTGCGCGTCTGGGTGCCGCCGCAGTTCGACCCGAATGCGGATACGCCCGCCGGGAGGCTGTTGAAGGACAGGCTGCAGTCGTTCACCACCCGCCGCCCCGGGGTGAAGGTGGAAGTGCGGGTGAAGGCGGAAGACGGCCCCGGAGGATTGTTAGACACGCTGACGACGGCCAGCGCCGCGGCCCCGCTGGCCCTGCCCGACCTGGTCGCCCTGCCCCGCCCGTTGATGGAAACGGCCGCCCTTAAAGGGCTGCTGCACCCTTATAATGGGCAGACCACGGTGATGGACGATCCGGATTGGTATGGATACGCCCAGGAACTGGCGAAAATTCAGAACAGTGTCTTTGGACTGCCCTTTGCCGGAGACGCGCAGCTCCTGGTCTACCGCCCGGTCACCGTCCCCACTCCGCCTGCCGATTGGGAAGCGCTGCTGCAGACACCCGGCCCAATTGTGTTTGCCGCCGCCGACCCCCAGGCGTTGTTTACGCTGACCCAGTACCAGGCCGCAGGCGGGGACGTCAGCGACGACCAGGGACGCCCTTCACTAAACCCCCAGACGCTGGAGGAAGTGCTGCGTTTGTATGATGAGGCGGAGGCAGCCGGGTTGATGCCCTATTGGCTGACCCAATACCAGAATGACGACCAGGTTTGGGAAGCCTTTAACGAGAATCCCTCGAATATGGTGGTCACATGGACCAGCCGGTTCCTGGGCGAAATGCAAGCCGACACGGCCGCGGCCCCTCAGCCGACTATTGATGGAGAACCATACACCCTGGCAACCGGGTGGGTTTGGGCTCTGGCCGGGAACCAGCCTCAACAGCAAACGCTGGCCGTCCAACTGGCGGAATACCTGACCGAGAGCAGCTTTCTGGCGCGCTGGACCGAGGCCGCGGGTTACCTCCCGCCTCGCCCGAGCGCCTTGGCCGCCTGGACGAACACATCGATGCAGGGGCTGCTGGAACAGGTGGTCGACTCAGCTCACCTGAGCCCGCCGGCAGATGCGCTGGTGATCCTCGGCCCGCCGTTGGCGCAGGCGACGGTCGAGGTGCTCAAGCAGCAGACCGAACCGGTGATCGCCGCCCAGGAAGCGGTGAATGCCTTAACCGGTCCATAAACAAGCCAATTCAGTGACAGGATCGGTTGTGCTGGTAGTCTCAGTTCTGGCGCAGCCGGTCCTGTCACGGTGAGGGCAGCAGGCGGTATGAGCACCGGCTGCTGCCACTTAAGCCTGTAAAAAACGGATAAAAAGGGCATGAATCTAACAGAAACGCGTGCTTTCGCCCTTATTTATGTATTTTTGGTTGACTTTTCGAATCGTCAATGATATCATCGATTCTTGGAGAACTTTAATTATGCCCGGAGACCGCTATCTCGACGAATTCCCCGACGACGAGAGCAAACCTCCCAGTAAAAAAGCGACTCGCCGGATTGATTACGATCCGGTCACAGCCGACGTTTTGGGTGAATCCAAAAAGGACCGGCTGATGGGGGTATGGGAAGGGATTTCGCGAGCAGGCCTGGGTGAAATCGCCCAGCGTTTGTTCACAAACGCACTGCTGGTAGCTTTGATCTTGCTTGTCGCCTGGGGCATGCGGGCTTTTTACCTGCAAGCCCAGGATGCTGATAATACAGTCCCACGTTCAGCAGCTCTCGCTGCGTCTCTGCCCACGCCGACCCCCACTGCGCTCCCTCCATCGCTGCCCTTATTTGATGTTCCACCGGCAGCCGCTGGGGGTATCTCCCGTTTAGCCCAGCTCCACACCGATATACCCAGCCTGCCGAGATCCGAGGTCATTACGTACACGGTACAGGCCGGGGACACGCTGTTCGGCATCGCCGAGAAGTTCGGCTTGCAGCCGGAGACGATTCTGTGGGGGAACTTCTACCTGCTGGGCGATAATCCCCACAAACTGCGCCCCGAACAGGCGCTCAATATCCTACCCGTGGATGGGGTCTATCACAAATGGTCGGAAGGGGAAGGGTTGAACGGTGTATCCGAATACTTCGGGGTGACCCCGGAGGATATCATCAATTACCCTGGCAACCATCTCGACCCGGAGACGATCGGCGATTACTCCAGTCCGAATATCCCTGCCGGGACGATGTTGATCATCCCGGGCGGGCGGCGCGAGTTCATCAACTGGAGCGCGCCGGAGATCCCGCGCAGTAACCCCAGCGCCGGAAAACAGCTCGGTCCGGGGGCATGCGGCTCTGTGGTGGATGGGGCCATCGGGGCGGGGGCCTTTATCTGGCCGGCTCCCAACCACTTCGTATCGGGGTTCGACTACAACCCGAACGCCAACCACCCCGGAGTCGATATCGACGGCGACCTGGGCCACGCAATTTACGCGGCCGATAATGGGGTCGTCGTGTACTCCGGATGGAATAACTGGGGCTACGGCAACATGGTGGTAATAAACCACGGCAACGGATGGCAAACGCTGTACGCCCACCTCGACACGTACATGGTCTCCTGCGGGCAGAGCGTGTTCCAGGGCAGCCAGATCGGCACGATGGGCAGCACCGGCAACTCGACCGGCCCGCACCTGCACTTTGAGATGATGTACAACGGGGTGAAGGTGAATCCCTGGGATTACCTGCCCTAACGGAGAATTGTGTTTCCCCTATTGGTGGGTGGCACAGGCTGCACACAGCCCTTGCCACCCACCAATGTTTTAACCGGCGGAGGACTATAACCGCACGGCGAGGAAGGGGACGAGCATCTCATCGGCGTGCAGCCCGCCATGGCGGCCGATCAGGGGGTTGTCCTTGGCAGCCCACCATAAATAGGCGTCGTGCCTGGCCACCAAGATGAAATCGCCCACCCGGTCGAGCAGGTAAGGGTGAGGTTTCCCCGGGCCGAAAAGCCCGCCCTCCACGGCATAGCCGGAGTCGATGATGATGAATTGGTTCGGCCAGTTGCGCTCCAGATATTCGCGCACCGCTTCGCGCTGCCCGGGTTTTACGTAGAAATAAGCCAGGCGGTTTTCTCCGGTGGGGAATATGTGCAGGCGGCGGGTCAGGTTGGGATGGTTGCGCAATTCGTAGAAGGGATCGATGCGGGTGGTGATATGCCCGTGATCGGCGACCAACATCAGCAGCGTGCCCTGGCGGATGGCGGGGCTCAGGCCTTCGAGGAAGAAATGCTGCATGGCGCTGCTGAAGCTGGCGAATTCCCCAGCCGAGCGCTCGTCGTCGGGGCCGTAACGGTGAGAAAAGGAGTCGACTTCACTCCAGTAGACGTAGTTGTAGGAAGGCCGGTCGGGATGGCTCTCGAGGGCGCGCCGCAGGTTGATCCATAAATCGGTGGCGGTGGAATAGGCCTGGAGCTGGACATCGCGCAGGAACATGCGCGACAAGCCGGAGCGCAGGATGCTGTAGTGCTGGAAGGCAAAGGAGGAGATCCCGAAGGTTTTTAGATGGGTCCCCAGGGTGGGGAAGGGCAGGTAGGTGTCGGGGTCGAACCCGGCCCGTTGCAAGCTGCCCGGCTCGGCGGTGGTGAAGGGCGAGTGGGTGATGGTGTTGGCGACGACCCCGTACTCCTTCATCCACATCTCGTATCCGGTGATACCATGTTCCGCGGCGCTGCGCCCGGTCCACAGGGTGGGCAGGGCGGCCGAGGTGGTGCTCGGGGTGATGGAAGTGAGCGGCGCCAACTGCCCATCCTCGACCAGGCGCTGCCACACGTTCGCCGGCCCGTTGGCAGTCCACTTTTGGAAGCGGTGTAGAGCCAATCCATCCATCACCACCAGGATCACCCGGCGCACCGGCCCCACCCGAGAAGGAGAAATGATCGTCTCGTCCAGGGGGCCGGCCCCCAGTCCTTCCACCCCCAGGAGGCTGCAGATTGTGCTGGGGATGTTCAAAATCGAGCGCCCCAGATAATTGGGATAAATAAAATCGCCGCTCAGGGGAAACCCCGGCAGGCGGTGTGCTTGCAGTTCGGGGAGCAACTCTCCGACTCGATCTGCCATGACTACCCTCCTCGATGTGTCGACAGCCGGCCGGGGTCATTCCCGGTCCAGGAAATCCCCCGGTTATGTTGTTCCGTGATCTAAAAAAAACGCCCGGCCCAAGGCCGGGCGTACACTCATGAACCTGATTATACGACTCGCTCACGCATATACGAGCTGAGGAAGTCCATAAATGCCACCACGATGGCAATGGCCAACATCTGAGCGCTCGCCGCCCGGTAGTTCAACAGGTTGATGTTCTGGATCAGCAGGAAACCGATCCCACCACCGCCGGCGAAACCGATGATGGTGGACATACGCACGTTGATATCCCAGCGGTACATGGTGAAGGAAATGTACGGTGGAACGATCTGCGGGATGACGGCGTAGATGATGGTTTGCAGACGGGTGGCACCGGTGGCCTTGATTGCCTCAATTGGCCCGGCGGAGATGCTTTCCACCTGTTCGGAGTACAGCTTCGCCAGGGCGGCGATGGTGTGCAGCGAGAGGGCGAGCACACCGGCAAAGGGGCCGATGCCGACCCAGACCACAAAGACAATAGCCATGATCAGGGCTTCGATCGCCCGCAGGCCGTTGAGCAAGGTGCGGGTGATGTAGTAGATGATCAGGCCGATGGGGATCACATCTCGTTTCCGTGAAACGATGGCGGTGATTAGACCGAGAATTGCACCGGAGGCGCCCGGCCACCACAGCCAGAGCACCGGGTCCTCGATCTCATACATCCAGTTGACGCCTGCGCCCAGCAGACCGCCGACCACAAACCCCGCCAGAGCGCTCAGGAGCAGCCGGGCGAACAGGAGGGCGGCGGCGGGCAGCTTTTGGATGACCGCCTGGTCGAAGCGCCCGGCAAAGCTGCTGGTGACGCCGCCGGCGGCAATGGCAACGATCGCGGTCGTAGCCAGGTTGAGGATTTCACCGATATTGGCGACGAAGGTGCCCAGGAAGCCAAAATCACCCAACCTGCGGGCCAGGCTGCGGCCCCAATCATCGGCCAGGATAGTGATGAGAAAAATGGCGAGAATGCCGAGCCCGGCGGCAACCAGCATGGCCAGGAAGCGAGTGATCCGCACTCCGGTTGAGGGTTCGGCCTCATCTTCCTGGGGCAGCGCCCAACGGGTGATGAAGACCGGGATTACCAGGCTGACGAGCGCGCCGCCCAGGGCGGCAAGGTTGTTGGAGGCCAGCGCCCGGCTCTGTTCGCCAATCCACCCCGCGGCCTGCCCACCCAGCCAGATACCCAAAGGCCAGGCCAGCAGGGCCAGGGCCAGGCCGGTCACGGTGCTGGTTACGTCGCGCATCAGGTTGCGGGCGGCGAAAAAGCTGATCGGAATGGCGAGAAGCACACCGAATGTGGTGGCCAACAGGGCCAGGAACACGGTTTCGATGATCTTATCCCAGGTCTCGAGCGCGGTGCGGGATAAGCGGGGCGCGCCCTGGTTCTGGCGGGTGATCGCCCGCACCTCCTGGGCCTGTTCATTAGGGCGGGGTGGGACGCGGGCGGTGACTTCGAAGTGGCCATCATCATCGGTTTCAAAGTTGCCGAGGTTCAGAGTCACGCCGCTGGGAGGGATAAAGCCCAGTGGCCCGGTCGATTCGGGCTCGAAGTTGAACCCCTGGACGGTGATCTCGCTGCGCGGCTCGGCACAGGGCGGATCGATGACCAGGTAGGGGCCGCTGGGATCGGGTTCTGCGAAGTCCAGAGCACCAGGGCCGCCCGCAGGACAGGGGACCAGGATGGGAGTGCTGACGACGGTTTCAACCTGGTCATACTGGAAAATCTCGGGCCGGGCCAGGGCGCGCAAAACCCGGGTGAGGCTCTGCTGCCGCCGCTCGGAGTGAATTTCTTCGAAATTCACATCGGTGACCTGGAAGCCATAAGCATAAATGATGATGGCGATAATCACCAGGACACCCAGAGAGATAGATTTTAGAAGGGATCGAGTTGTTTTCACGGGTTACCTGCTTATCCAACTCGTTCGGCGTCTTTGCCGTAGATTTCTTTGAACCGGGCGTCATCGATCTCTTCGGGGAGCCCGTCGAACACCAGTTTGCCTTCGTTCAAGGCAATCACCCGGTCCGCATAGCGGTGGACCAGGTCGAGAAAGTGCAGGCTGCAGAGCACGGTCACGCCATCTTCCTGGTTGATCCGTTCGAGATACTGCATAATGCTGTGAGCCAGGACCGGGTCGAGGCTGGCGACCGGCTCATCGGCCAGGATCATCTCAGGATCTTGCATCAGGGCCCGGGCGATGCCCACCCTCTGCTGCTGCCCACCGCTGAGCTCGTCGGCGCGCTGGTGAGCCTTGTCGGCGATCCCCACCCGGGCGAGCTGATGCATGGCTTTGTCGATGTCGTCTTTCGGGAAGCGGTTGAACAGGCTCCAGGCGGGGTTGGTATAGCCCAGGCGGCCGGCAAGGACGTTGGTGATGACGCTGGACCGGTGGACCAGGTTGAAGTGTTGGAACACCATGCCGATTTTGCGGCGGATGCGGCGCAGCTCTTCGTCGTTTGCGGCGGTCACATCCACCCCGTTCCAGATAATCTGGCCGCTGGTTGGATCGTGCAGCCGGTTGATGCAGCGCAGCAGGGTCGATTTCCCAGACCCGCTCAGCCCGATGACTGCCAGAAACTGCCCCTTGGGCACCTGGAAGCTGACATCATACAGGGCTTGCGTGCCTCCCTCGTAGATCTTTGTCAGGTTTTTTACTTGAAGCATGTAATATCTCGATCTTCTCTCACGAGTATAAGAATGGTTGGCTGGACATGGGAAGATGCCCAACCAACCATCCTTATACCCGTCAGACGGCGATAGCGCCGCTGTAAACTGGAGGGAACCCGGGCCCGGCAGAGCCTACCTGGCCCGGGTTCCGTAGTCTAACCGGATAGGTTACTGGCCGAGGCCTTCCAGCGTAAGACCGACTGCTTCCACCATCAGGCGGACGAAGTCGTATTCTTCGTCGGTGGCCGGGTTGATCCCGGTCCAGCCGTAGAAGTCCTGGCTGCCGATCGAATTTTCCCAGGCTTCGGTCTGGGAGAATTCAATCAATGCCTCTTCGATCTGAGCCCGCAGTTCAGGCGGGAAGTCAGGGCCGAAGGAGAGAGTGTCATTGGGGATCGGGGGCGAAATGTCCAGAATGCGAACCTGCTGGACGACGTCCGGAGCTTCGGTGCGGATGTTGGCGCGAGCGTCGAGCACCCGCCAATCACCGCACATCAGCGCACTGCCGTCTGCGCTGGGAGCGCAGGATTCAATCAGATCATCGGGGACGTCGGGCGGATCGCCGGGCTGCCATTCGGGCTCACCTTCGGGCTTGAGCGGGGCGCTGTAGAAGGTGGTGGCGAAATCGACCGAGCCGTTGTACACGGCCTGGACGGACTGCGGGTGGCCGCCGGTGGCTACCAACTCACCGGGGGTCACACCGGCTTCCTGCAGCATGACCAGGGGCACCATGTAGCCGGAGGTCGAGCCTTCGTCGCCGTAGCCCCAGCTCAGGCCTTCCAGGTCCTCGATGGACTGGATATCGCTGTCGCGGCGGACCAGGATCTGGGCCCAGTAGACGTCGAAGCCGAAGCGGACAGCTTTGAAGGCGACATCAACGCCGCAGAGCTGGTTGGCCAGGACGTAGCCCAGGCTAGGGATAAAGCCCATCGTGTCGGTGGGCGAAGCGCACATCTCTTCGATGGTCGCGGCGTAAGAAGTCGGGATGCTGACTTCGAACTCGAGCCCGGTGGCATCTTTGAGGGCCTGGGCCATGACCTCACCACCGCTGGTGATGATGTTGGCTTCAACCGACGGGACGAACAAAACTTTGATCGGGTGTTCGGGCGTGCCGACGTCGGTCGCCAGGTCTTCTTCCTCAGGTTCTTCTGGGGCAGGCGGGACCGGAGTGGGCAGAGGAGAGGTCATCTGCTCAGCCAAAATTTCGTTCGAGCGGGCGTTGAGGTCGCTCAGGGTATCGGCGACCGGGGCGCCGTCGGCGATGGCGGCCATCGCCTCATCCACCAGTTCGCGGACAAAGTCGTAACCGGGGACGGGGGGCTCGAAGCGGCCGAACTCGAGCAGGTCGAAGGCGGTCTTGAACGCCGGTTCAGCGGCGAAGTAGTCGGTCAGCTCACCGGCGACGCTGGCGCGTACCGGGAAGTACTGGCTGGCCTCAACCCAGCGGGCCTGGATCTCGGGGGAAGTGTAGTACTTGACGAACAGGAAGGCGGCCAATTCGCTCTCGGGAGTGGTCTTGGGGATGCTGACCGAGGCGCCGTAGATGTTCATCACCGGATCTGGGGTGGTGTGCGGGATGGCAGCGACGCTCCATTCGAACCCGGCGCCCTCCTCTGCAGCCTGTCTGTAGAAGGGCAGGCCGGAGCTGGATCCAACGGTGAAGAGCAGGCGGCCGGCGCCGAAGTCGGTCTGGTCGCCATAGGCTTCGGTTACGAGGGCCGCGCAGCCGCTGTTGAACAGGTCCTGCAGGAAGGTCATAGCTTCCACTGCGGCCTGGCTATCGTAGGTGAACTGGTTGGCATTGTAATCGTACACATCGCCGCCGAACGCAAAGGTCCAGCTAGCGAAGCGGGAGGCGTCAATGCTCAACTGGTAGCCGATGCTGCCCTCGGCGGTTGCCTTGCTGAAGGGCTGCTCGGTGGCGGCGCAGGCCATTTCCTTGAACTCTTCGGGCGTGGTGGGCGGGCCGTCGAAGCCCAACTCATTCAACCAGTCGATGTTGTAGTAGAGAACTTCCATCGAGCGGTTGGGGGGGAAGCCCAGGCGGGCGTTGCCGTAGGTGGGGAAGATATCCTGTGCCCAGAAACCCTCGAAGAAGTCGGCCTGATCTTCCTCGGAAATGCCCCATTTCTCGCTGTTGACCATCGGGGTCATGTCAGCCAGCGCATCGGCAAGTTGGTAGGTGGCTGCCTGGTTCTGGTAAGCGACGACCAGATCGGGCGCATCCGGAGTGTTGAGCACGCCGAGCATCTTATTGAAGATGTCACCATACGAGCCCTGATACTCGGCCTGAACGGTGATGCCCCATTCGTTGGTCTCGTTGAACTCAGCAACGATCTCCTGCAGCGCGGTCTCGCGCTCCTGGGTGTGCTGGTGCCAGAAGGTCACCGTTTGCCCCGAGGGATCGACGCTGTCGTAGGGATTAGTCTCAGCCGCGGGCGGCTGGGGCTCCTGGGGGGATTCTGCCTGACCACCCGGCTCCTGCTGAGCGGGGGGTTCGGCCGGGGCCTGTGTGGGTGCAGGAGTCGGCGAGGTGCAGGCTCCGAGGACCATCGAGGCAATCACCAGGACTGCCAGCAAGGTCGACCAAAGTTTTTTACTCATGTCGTTCTTTCTCCTCCAAAAAGAAAGTGGATTTGTAGGATGGGTATTACGGGTAATCTCGGGCGAATGGATTTTCTGAATGATCTTACCTCCTTTTGTCTGTCTAGTCCTTATTTTGTGCAGACCCACAGAGATGGTAGGTGAGTGTGTGAGTGTGCGAACGGATTCCGCTCACCCACTCACACAGACCCATCCATCGCTTACCCTTTCAGCCCGGTGGTGGCAATCCCTTCGGTAAATTGTTTTTGCGTAATGAAATAGAGGATCAGGATGGGGATCACGGTAATCACCGCTCCTGCCATGAGCAGATGCGTTTGCGGGCCGGCTTCGGTGACGAAGGTCCACAGGCCGACCATCAACGGGCGCCAGGCGGGGGTGGTGGTCACCAGCAGCGGCCACAGGAAAGCGTTCCACGAGCCGATAAAAGCGAAAATCATCACCGTCATCACCGGGGCTTTGCTCATCGGCAGCACGATCTGGATCAGGAAGCGCAGATGGCTGGCGCCATCCATGCGGGCCGCGTCCCAAAGTTCGTCTGGAATTTTAATAAAGAACTGGCGCAGCAGGAAGATGCTGAAGGCGTTGGCCATAAAAGGCACGGTGAGCGCTTTCCAGTCATTCAGCCAGGTGCCGCCCGGCAGAGGCAGGATACTGCCGCGGATCATGAGAAAATTGGGGATCATGGTGACCGATTCGGGGATCATCATGGTGCTGAGCAGCAGAGCGAAGAGCACATCGCGCCCGAAGAAGTGGATGCGGCCGAAGGCATAGCCGGCCAGGATGGATGTGGTGAGCAGGCCGGCGATTGTGATGGCAGTGATGATGACGCTGTTGAGGAAGTACTGGGCGAAGCGGGCTTCACTCCAGGCGGTGATGAAATTCTCGAGCTGCGGTTTGGCCGGCAGCCAGACCCGATTGATCGTTTCACCCAGGGTCATCAAGGAGGTGGAGATCATCCAGAAGAAGGGGAGTATGGCGATGATCGCGCCCGCGATCAGTACGAAATACAGGAACAGGCGGCCTGGTTTGAGCTTCAATCCGCCGAGGGTGAGGGGCCGGGTGTAGGTTTTTTCTTCAACACGGGCGCTATCAGCCATAGAACACCTTTTCGCCGAATACTTTGTTTTGTACGTAAGTCAGACCGAGGATGATGACGAACAGGATAATTGCCTGGGCAGCCGCGTAACCAAATGAGTTTTGCTTGTAGAAGGTGTCGAAGATGGTGACACTGGTTACATCCACCGTGCCTAAAGCCGAAGGGACCCGCATGACGTAGATATGGTTAAAGGCTTTGAAGGTGCCGATGAAGGCGATCAGTGCAAGGTAGAAAGTGACCGGCGAGAGCAGGGGGATGGTGATGTGGCGGAATATCTGCCAGCGCCCGGCCCCGTCGATCTCGGCGGCTTCGTACAGCTCGTGGGGGATAGACCCGAGCCCGGCCAGGAAGATCACTGTGTTGTAGCCCACGTAGGTCCAGATGCCGAAGAAGGTGATCGTCACCAGGGCCATGCTCGGCCCGGCAATGATGCCGTGCAATCCCTCCACCCCCAGGATGATCTCGTTGATCGGTTTGGGCTCGAACAACCAATCCTGAGCCGGCAGATTGAACCAATCGAGGACGATGTTTGCCAGGGAGCTTTCACGCGGGCTGAAGATGGTGCGGAAAACTACGGCTGAGGCCACCACCGGGGTGATGTAGGGTAAGAAGTACAGCATGCGAAAAAATTCCTGGCCTTTGATCTTCTGGAACAAAATGTAAGCCAGAATGAGAGCCAGGAATAGTTCCGCCGGCACAGTACCTAAGGCGTAGTACAGGGTGATGGGAAGAGAGGAGAGGAAATCCTTATCTCCTTTCTCCAGCATCCGGGTCCATCCGTAGGGGATGGCAAAACCGGAGCCAATTAACAAGAAAGCCGCAGCCAGCTTGAATACCAGGCCGCGGTTACTTGAAGAGCGGAGGGCGCTGTTCCACACCAGGTAGGCCAGGAACAAAAGGATCAGGCCGGCGAAAAAGACGAACGTTCCGGTCCAATCTCCGAGCGCTTTTTCATAATTATCCAGACCAATAAACGGGCCCTTGCGGACCCGCCAGGAAAAGGTGCTCATGTAGAGCGCATACCCGATGGGGAAAAAGCCAAAGACTGAAATAATGACAAAAGCCGGAAGGATAAAGAGATAACCGGTAAGTTGTTCGCGCACATCGATCCAACGGATAGGCCGGCGCTTCCAGTTAACTGTGCCCGATTGGTGCGGCGTAGCGGTCGTCAAACCTTCCTCCTCAGAACCACAAAAGACTCGCTCGATCTTCGTTCACTGTTGGAACCGGTGTGTACCATTATAAAGCAAAAAATTCAGTTAAGAAACCTGCCAAACATAACCCTTACTTAATGATTTTAGGATAACATGCTGTTTCTAATCTTATAGTTAAAAATTATTAAATTCGATGTTAAGGTCTCTTTCGAAAGTGATAAACTATCCCGTAATGGTTCGGACATCTGACAAACACACCCTCGGCGTGGTCCGTTGGGTGTGGATCTTTATTCTAGCCGGGTTTGGGCTTGCGGGCTGCCTGGCCTACCCTTCAGCCACGCCTGCACCGGGTGAGGCGGTCTCGGCCTCGCCGCGCGCCCAGCAGCCAGGCACGCCGGGCGGGGCCAGGACGCGCACCTTGCCCTCATCTACGCAGACCCCTACCCCCACGCTGCAGCCAACCAGCCAATACCAGGTCGAGGAGGACGAGCTGGCAGGCCGGACGGTCAAGTTCTGGCACGCTTTCTCCGGCCGGTCCGCCGCCGCCATCCAGGAGCTGGTGGCGCAGTTCAACCGGGAGAACGCTTACGGGCTGAAAGCCGAGGCAGTCTATCAGGGCACCTATGACGAATTGAACGCCCGGCTGCTCGGGTCGCCCGGCGACTTGCCGGACCTGGCGGCGGCCTACCCGTATCAGGCGCTCGCATGGGAGAGCGTTGGGCCGCTGGCCGATCTAGGAAGCCTGGCCTCGGACCCGCTGTGGGGGTTCACGGAGGAGGAGCAGGCCGATTTTTACCCCAGGCTGTGGGAGCAGGGGGTCGTAGGTGAGCGGCGCTTCGGCCTGCCGGCGCTGACCTCCGCCCAGATGTTGTATTACAACCAATCCCTGGCCCGCAGGCTGGGATACAACAACCCCCCGGCCAGCCCGGACGATTTCCGTACTCAGGCCTGCGCAGCGGCCCGAGCGACCAGCGAGGAGGGGATCGCCCCCGCCGGGTATCTTTTCAGCATCGATTATGCCAGCAGCCTGGCCTGGTTGGACGTTTTCGGTTGGGAAGGCCCCTCCGGCGAGGTGGACTACCGCTTCGACGGCCCGGCCACCGAAGATGCGTTCCGGTTCCTGCGTTCCCTGTACGATGACGGCTGCCTGACGGTTGTCGCAGACCGTTCGCCCGAGCCGGATTTCGCCCGGCAGGGGGCGCTGTTCATCGACGGCAGCGCGGTTGGGATCGACCACCAGCAGGCCGCTTTCCAGCGAGCGGGCAACGCCGGCCAATGGACGGTGACCGGCTACCCGGGCAGCGAACCGGTGATCAGCGCTTACGGGCCTGTGTACGTAATCTTCGCCTCGGAAAAGGAACAGGAACTGGCCGCCTGGTTGTTCCTGAAATGGCTGTCGCAGCCGGAGAACATGGCCGCGCTCAGCCGGGCTTCGGGGTTCTACCCGGTGCGGGCCGCTGCGGCAGCTCTGGTAGGCGGAGAGGGACAGAGCTCGTCTCCACAATGGCGGGCGGGCCTGGAACTGCTGCCTCAGGCCGCCCCCGAGCCGGGGTTGGAATCTTGGGGCCTGGTGCGCTGGGCCCTGGAAGATGCGACCACGCAGCTCTTCCGCAACTACGGCCGGGACGAGGTGCCGGTGGCGATTGAGCTGTTGGTCGATACCGTGAGCGAACTGGCCGGCAATCCTTGATACACGGCGTCCGGCCGGCGAAACAGCCGGCAACTTGATTTATCTGAATAAGGAAGCTGATTTGCCTTGGCAGACGAACTGCCCCAAGTAACCATCTATACCGACGGCGCGTGTGATCCGAACCCCGGACCGGGAGGGTGGGCGGCGCTGCTGCGATCCGGCGGGCACGAGAAAGAGCTCACCGGCGGGGAGGCGCAGACCACCAATAACCGCATGGAATTGACCGCGGCCGTCGAAGCGCTGCGGGCCCTGAAGAAACCCTGCCAGGTTGATTTCTACACGGATTCGGAGTACTTGAAAAAAGGCATCACCGAGTGGCTCCCCGGCTGGAGGCGGCGCAACTGGCGGCGCAAAGGCGGGGCGCTGGCCAACGTCGATTTATGGCAGGCCCTGGATGCCGCTTTGCGCCCACACGTGATCCGCTGGCACTGGGTGCGTGGCCACGCCGGGGACCGGGACAACGAACGAGTGGACCGCCTGGCGCGCCAGGCGATCCCCCGTTCGTGATCCGTTTTATCCTTCCGGTTCCTGCTCTTGCTCTTGTTCCGCTTCCTGGAGTTCTTCCTCCGGGGCGCGGAGGTCTTCCCCGGTAGGGACCTCGATCTCCACTCGCTCTTCCATCCGCACCTGGCCGCGCAGGAAGGCCCCTTCTTCGGTGCTGAAAGCGGCGGTGACCACGTTGCCCCACACTCGCCCGGTGGCGCGGATTTCCAGCTTTTCGGCGGTGATATCACCCCGCACGGCTCCGGCGATGATCACCACATTGGCCTTGAGGTGCTCGCAGGTCACCCGCCCCTGTTCGCCGACCACCAGCAGGCCGCGCAGGTTGATTTTCCCTTCGAATGCCCCCTCGATACGCACCCCCCCGGTGCCGCTGATATCCCCCTTCCAGGAGATGCCGGAACCCAATACAGAGGTCACCCGCTCGGTGGGAGCGGGCTGGGGCGGCGGTGGGGTAGGTTCTTGACGTCTCCTGAACATGCGCACTCCTTAATCAACGGTTTCGGGGATTCCGAGGATATTGTAACCCGAGTCCACGTAAATGATTTCCCCGGTGGTTTTGGCGGCGAGGTCCGAACTGAGATAGACCGCGGTTCCGCCCACATCTTCGATGGTCACATTATCGCGCAGCGGGGCGAGTTCGGAAAAGCGGCGGTACATGGTTTTGAACCCCGAAACACCGGCCGCCGCCAGGGTGCGGATCGGGCCGGCGGAAATTGCGTTCACCCGCACTCCCTGGGGCCCGAAGTCGTAAGCCAGGTAGCGCACAGAAGCTTCAAGCGCGGCTTTGGCCACGCCCATGACGTTGTAGTGAGGCGCAACTTTTTCCGCGCCGTAGTAAGACAGGGTGAGCAGGGAGCCGCCGCGCCGCAGCAGGGGTTGGAAAGCTTTCGCCAGGGCGGTAAACGAGTAGACGCTGATATCCATCGCCAGGTGGAAGCCTTTCCGGCTGGTGTTATAGTAGGGGCCGGTCAGTTCATCGCGATTGGCGAAGGCGACTGCATGGACGAGGATATCCACCTCACCAAAGGCGGCTTTCGCTTTTTCGGCCACCTGCTGGATTTGCTCGTCGGAACCGACATCGCAAGGCTCGACGAAAGTCACCCCCAGCGACTCGGCCAGGGGCTGCACGCGCCGCTGTAGGGCTTCCCCGGCGTATGAGAAGCCCAGGCAAGCGCCATGCTCGTGAAATGCCTTGGCGATCCCCCAGGCGATTGAACGGTCGTTCGCCACTCCAAAGATCAAAGCGTTTTTGCCTTCCAATAGTTTCATGTGGTTCCTCCAACTGGTGGTTCAACGTTTTGGGCCGCTGCGGAAGCCTGCAGAAGGTGGGCCGGGTGGCGGACGAGAAACCGCCACGGGACACTTTTCCAGGGTTCCGGCACTGTGTTTAACCCCACACGGGGTCCGGTCGTGACGAGGGAATCGGGAACCGGTGGTCCGGCTTCGACGAATATTTCTGCGCCTGGGGAGCACAGGTCGGCTCCGTTGTGGCGCTTGTCGATGTTCAACGCCTGGCAGATCTTCCCAGGACCATCCGTCCAGCGCTCGGGCGGCTGTCCGCGGCGGCGGAGGGCTATGGTCTCGAGCCCTTCTTGAGGCAGAATGGCGCGGATGAGCACCGCGGCGGGGTAGTCCGGCGCCTGGACCACGAAATTCAGCATCCAGTGCATGCCATAGGTGAAGTAGACGTATGCGTGTCCGGGCGGGCCGTACATCACTGCGGTGCGCGGGGTGCGCCCGGCCCGGCAGTGACAGCCCAAATCTTCCTCCCCCTGGTAGGCTTCGGTCTCCACGATGGTTCCAGACAGGCGCTGCCCGGCCTCCACCCGCACCAGGCGCTGGCCCAACAGCTCTCTGGCGACGACCAGCGCGCTGCGGTGGTAAAAATCACGGGTGAGCCGGCGGTCATGGGGCTGCATGCTCAGAATTGTAACCCTTTTTTCGCCGATCGTTTCGAGAGGCGCCACGTCGGCGGGGAGACACTCCGGCCGGCGGTCGCAGGCGGAAAGCGCCAGTTCAACAACAAATTCTCATTCACTTTTATAATGGACGCATGAGCATCGATTACCAGACATATCTATCCCCTTTCACCTGGCGCTACGGCAGCCCGGAGATGCGCCGCCTGTGGAGCGAAGCCCACAAGCGAAGGCTGTGGCGGCAAGTGTGGCTGGCACTGGCCGAAACCCAGGCGGAGTTCGGCCTGGTGAAACCGGAGCAGCTCGACGACCTGCGCCGGGCGGCCGAAACCGTGGACGTGCAGCGGGCGCTGGAGATCGAGAGCCAGATCCATCACGATCTAATGGCGGAGCTGAAGACCTTCGCCGGGCAGGCTCCCCAGGGCGGCGGCGTGCTCCACCTGGGAGCGACCTCGATGGATATCGAGGACAACGCCGATGTGCTGCGGGTGCGCCAATCTCTGGACCTGGTGCTGGCCAGGTTGGGCGAGCTGCTGCTGGCTTTCGCCGAGAAGATCGAAACCTGGGCGGACCGGCCGGTTATGGCCTTCACTCATCTGCAGCCGGCCGAGCCCACCACACTCGGCTACCGCCTGGCGCAAACCGCGCAGGACCTGTGGCTGGATCAGCAGGCGCTGGCAGGGGTGCGGGATGGACTGCGAGGCAAAGGGTTCAAAGGTGCGGTGGGCACTTCGGCTTCTTACATCGAGCTGCTGGGGGCGGAAAACCTGGAGCGCTTCGAGGCCAGCCTGAGGCGGCGCCTGGACCTGACCTTTTTCCCGGTGACAACCCAGGTCTACCCGCGCAAGCAGGACTACCAGGTGATCAGCGCCCTGGCCGGGCTGGGCGCTTCGCTGTATAAGTTCGCATTCGATCTGCGGGTATTGCAATCCCCGCCGTTCGGCGAGGTGAGCGAACCCTTCGGGGCGCAGCAGGTGGGCTCTTCGGCCATGCCTTTCAAGCGCAACCCGATCAACGCCGAGAAACTCGACTCGCTGGGGCGGTTTCTGGCCCAAATGCCGCGCCTGGCCTGGGACAACGCGGCCCACAGCCTGCTGGAGAGGACGCTGGACGACTCGGCGAACCGGCGCATCTTGCTGCCCGAATCGTTTCTGATCGCCGATGAGATGCTGCGGGTGGCGCTGAGGATCGTCGCCGGGCTGCGGGTCGATGAAGGCGGCCTGCGGCGCACCCTGGCGGTTTACGGGCCGTTTGCGGCGGTGGAGCGGGTGCTGATGGGGCTGGGGAAAGCCGGCGCCGACCGGCAGGAGATGCACGAACGCTTGCGGCGGCATGCCCTGGCGGCCTGGGACGCCCTGCAGAACGGGCAGGCTAACCCATTGACGGAGCTCATCGCCACAGATGCGGTGATCCGCCGCTACCTGGATGAAGCTGAGGTGCGCGCCTTAATGGATGCCGGCGGATACGTGGGGGATGCCCCGCAGCGGGCGCGGGATCTGGCCAGGCAGATCCGGGAAGCGGCCGGCGTTCAGTTCAGTAGTAGGGGCACGGCGAAACCGTAAATCACCCGATACCGCAAACCCTCACGCCGTGCCCGTCGGGAGGGTTTACGGTTTTGGGTCATCTAACGACGCCGCCATGCTCCTGGGCAGGCGGCTGAGGACGAGCCAATCCCGCAGCCGGTCGGGCAGGCGCTCGATCCAGACCAGCGTCCGGGCGTCACTGCCCACCACGTAGCGAGTCTTGGGGCGGGATGCGGTGAGGGCGTGCACCACGGCCTCGGCGACGGCCTCGGGATAAACTTTGGGGTCTTTGGACGAGATATATTTGCGCATCATGTCGATGGCCGGACCGTAGAGGTCCCACATGGCGGCGGGCAATCCCTTCGCCGTCTCTTCCCAACCCGAAAGTGATTTTTTCCAGATGGGGGTGTTGATATTCCCCGGTTCGATCACGACCACCTGGATGCCCCAGGGCCGTAGTTCCAGGCGCAGGGCGTCGGTCATGGCTTCCAGACCGAACTTGGAGATCGCATATGGCCCTTGATATGGGGCGGAGAACCGGCCGGAGATGGAGCCCATGTTGATGATCCGCCCCCGCCTCAGGCGGAGCAGGGGGATGAAGGCTTGAATCACGGATAGCTGGCCCACCAGGTTGACCTCGAGCTGTTTGCGGAACTCATCCAGGGGGACGAATTCCAGGGGCCCGCCGATCGCAATCCCGGCATTGTTCACCAGCCCGTCCAGCCCGGCCCCCCCGGTTTCGGCGAGGATGGTTTCAGCCGCAGCTTTCACCTGATCTTCATTGGTCACATCCAGGATCAGCGGCTTGAGGCTGCCGGAGCACTTGCCGAGAAGAGCCTCGCCGTCGGCCGTTTTTCGCACACCGGCATAGACCCGAAAGCCAAGCTCGTCCAGCCGCAAGGCGCAGGCCTCGCCGATGCCGGTTGAGGCGCCGGTTACAAGGACCACTCCCCTGCTGTTCGCATCCATATAATTCCCTCCTGATCCGAAATTTAAGCCCTAAAAGATGCCCCGGACAGGGCCAACAGCCGTATCATTATAATCTCCCAGCAGAGGGGCGCGTTGGTTCGCCTCGGGGTCTGTGCGGCCTGCGGACGAGGTTCAGGCCATCAGTCGAGCTGGATGGTTTCGTCGCGGGCGGGGCCGACGGAGATGGCCTTTACCGGGACTTCGACCAGTTCTTCGATCCGGCGCACGTAGGCCTGGGCCTGGGCGGGAAGGTCGGAGAAGCGCCGGGCGGCCCGGGTGGACTGCTGCCAGCCCTCGAGCTCGATGTACACCGGTTCGACCCGCTCCAGCCAGTGGGCGTCGCCGTCCCAGTAATGGCGGATTTCCCCGCTCTGCGGGTGGCGATAGCCGGTGCAGATCTTGATGTGCGGCAGGGTGTCGAGCACATCCAGCTTGGTGAGGGCGATGTCTGTGCAGCCGTTGAGGCGGGCGGTGAACCGCACCAGCTCGGCATCGAACCAGCCACAGCGCCGCGGCCGGCCGGTGACGGTGCCGTATTCGTGGCCTTCTCGCTGCAGGGTTTCGCCCACCTGATCGAGGAGTTCGGTGGGCATCGGGCCGGCGCCCACGCGGGTGGTGTAGGCCTTGACCACACCGGTGATGCGCTCCAGGTGGCCAGGGGCGATCCCCAGGCCGGCCGTCGCCCCGCCCGCCAGGGTGGTCGAGGCGGAGCAGAACGGGTAGGTGCCCCAGGTGTTGTCCAACAGCGCGGCCTGGGCGCCTTCCAGGAGAATGTTCCCCCCGCGGGCGATGGCCTCCTGGAGCGCCTGAAAGGGCTCATGTACGTAGCTGCGGGTGCGCTCGTACTGTTCCAGGGTCTGGTGGTAGATCGTCTCGAAATCCAGGGGCTCCAGCCCGAAGGCGGCGAACAGGGCGTTCTTCACCCTCAGTTGGACGCGCAGCTTTTCGGCGAAGACCTGTGGGTCTTGCAGGTCGAAGAGGCGGATGCCGTTGTAGCTGACTTTATCGGCGTAGACTGGGCCAATGCCGCGACGGGTGGTACCGGTGCGGGCCGCGCCTTTGGCCGTCTCGTAAATCTCCTCCACCAGGGGGTGGTAGGGGAGGATGAGGTTGCAGCGCGGCGAAACCCAGAGCCGGCCTTCGAGGGAGATGCCGCTTGATTGGATCTGGTCCACTTCTTCGAGCAGGGTGTTCAGGTTGACGACCACCCCGGGGCCAATGACACATTTGCTGTGCGGGTTGGAGAAGCCGTTTGGGATCAGGCGGAGCTTGAAGGTGCCGAATTGATTGACGACCGTGTGACCGGCGTTATCGCCGCCGTTGAAGCGAGCGACGAACTCGGCGCGGTCGCAGAGCATGTCTACGATTTTGCCTTTGGCTTCGTCCCCCCACTGGCAGCCGACGACAGCAGTGACTGACATAGATCCACTCCTTACCGGGGCCGTGCGCATCTGGCGGCGCAGCCCCGGACATAGAAAAACGGCGCCTCACCGGGGTGTAGCGAAAGCGGGCTGCACAGCCTGTCACCCCGGTGATGGGCGGCGAAAGACACCCCGACACAGGCTCCTTGGCAGGAAAAACGCTCAGCGGCTCAGCGGGCGGGTGGGCGGCTCGCGCCGGAAGCGCGGATCGCGGGCGATGGTGAGGCGCAGCCCATCGGCAATGGAGATATGGGGCTGGTAGCCGAGCTTTTCCCGGGCCAGGGAGAGATCGGCGCACATGCGGGAGACGCCGGCATCGGTGCGAGGATTGCTGATCACTTCGGCGTTCACCCCGGTGACCTCCATCACCAGCCGCACCAAATCGCGAACGCTGGTCTCGATCCCGCTGCCGATATTGATTACGGCGTTATCGATGCCCGGGGCGGTGGCAGCGGCGATCATGGCGCTGACCACATCATCCACGAAAACGTAATCACGGGTCTGGGAACCATCGCCGTTCATCACCAGGGTGCCGCCGCGCAGGGCCTGGCGCAGAAAGTTAGGGATGACCGGTGGGTGAGAGGGGGGCAGGCGCTGGCCCGGGCCGTAAGCGTTGAAGATACGCAGGCTGACGGTTTCGATGCCCCACAGATCGCCGATGGTGCGCACGTAATACTCAGCCGAGAGTTTGGACACCGCGTAAGGGGAGCGGGGGTTGGGATGCATGCTTTCGTTGAGTGGCTGCTCTCCCTGGTCGCCGTAGACCGCGCCGGAGGAGGCGAAGACCACCCGGCGCACGCCCACGTCGCGCATGGCTTCCATCAGGCTGACGGTGCCGCCCACGTTGGAGGCGTTGTATTCGCGCGGGTAGAGCACCGACTCGGGCACTGCGACCCGCGCCGCCAGGTGATAGACGCAGTCTACTTCCTGGAGCAGGGTCCAGAGCTTGGGGCGGTCGTTGACATCGCCGCGGGTGAAGAGCACATCGGGCGAGAGGGCTTGAGGGTCGCCGGTGGAGAGGTCGTCGAGCCCACGCACCTGGTGTCCCTCTCGGGCCAGGTAGTTGGCGAGGGTCGAACCCAGAAAACCAGCCGCGCCGGTGATTAAGAAGTTCATAGCCTACCTATCTTTTCTGCGTGGGGTGCGATTGTTGGAGGAAGAGTCGCAACGTTTGCATTATAGCACGAGGCAAAAGGGTGTTGTGTCCGTGAGGCGATTCAGCAATCTCAAGCGTCCGGTGGGTGGAAGTCGGGGCGATGACCCGCGACGCGGTGGGCGCGAGGCGGGAAAGGTTATGATCATACCTGCATGGTAAAATCGAACCAAATGGTCGTGAAAGTGTGGCAATTGATTCTTAGGGGCCTGAACGTTTGTCTGGCGCTGCTGGTGTTGGCGCTGCTGCTGGGGGGCAGCACGCTGCCGCCCGGGAACCAGGTGGAACGGATTCGGGCCTATACCCGTGGCCAGGAATTCGATTATGCCGGGTGGATGATCGAGGCGCTGGGCAAGAAGATCACCCAGTTCTCCCTGGGGACGAGCAGTTATCTGCCCTGGGAACGCCGCCATGAAGTGATGTACGAGTATTTGGGGTTGGTGATGGAGATCCAATACCTGGAGTTCCAACTCAACGACGTGTTCGCCAACCCCGAGATCGAGGATCCGGCGACGGTTTCGAAGCCTATTATCGCCGATCTGGAGCGGCTGTCGAAACGCAAAGCTGACCTCGAGCCGGTAGCCGAGGAAATCCTGGAGAGCCAGGTGGCCGCCATCGCGGCCGAGATGGGGCTGACTCTCGGCGGGCAGCCGGTCCCCCCGGTGCTGTATCACAGCACACCGCTGCCTCTGGCGCTGATCGTCTCCCCGCGCGAGGAGATCCGCCAACTGGCCGATATCTCTCTGCTGCCGAGTATCCCGCTGGATGAGCAAATTGCGTTGGAGGACCAGGTGGACGCCGGGCTGGGCGTCTCGTCTCTGGTGGTGCATGTGGGTGGGGTGGGCGTCTACCCGACGATGGTATACCAGACCGGCGATCTCAACTGGTTGAGCGAGACCGTGTCGCATGAGTGGGTGCACAACTTTTTGACGCTGCGTCCGCTGGGCGCCAGCTACCTCAGCAGCCCGACGCTGCGCACGATGAACGAAACCGCCGCCTCAATCGCCGGAAAGGAAATGGGGCGGGCGCTGTTCGAGCGCTTTTATCCGGATCTGCTCGCAAAGGAGGGACAGGGAGGGAAGCAGAGGGAGGCCAAAATTGTGGTCCAAGAACGACCGGCTTTCGATTTCACCAACGAGATGCGCATCACCCGCGTGGAGGTGGACCGGCTGCTGGGGGAGGGGAAGATCGAAGAGGCCGAAGCCTACATGGAACAGCGCCGGGCCGTCTTTTGGGAACATGGCTACCGGAGTATTCGCAAGCTGAACCAGGCTTATTTCGCTTTTTACGGGGCTTATGCCGACAGCCCGGGGGGTGGGGCAGCCGGGGAGGACCCGGTGGGCGCGGCAGTGCGCGAGCTGCGCGCCCAAAGCCCAACCCTGGCGGCTTTCTTGAACCGCATCTCGTGGATGACGAGCTTCGAGCAGCTTCAGGAAGCTGTTTATGGCGATTTACCCTGATTCACCCCCGATCCCGGTGAGCCTTCGCACGATCACCCGCGGAACCTGCGGGGCGGTGAGATATCCGTCCAAACCCTGTCGATTTTTGGTTTAAAATAGCCCTTTGATCTGCTGCGGCTGCCCCTCCGTGTACTGGGGTAATTTTAGCGCTACCAGAGGATTTATCCATGAGTGTAATCAATAAGGAAACAGAAGGTTCAACCGGACAGTTCGAGCAGCCCCAGGCGGCACCGGAGACAAAAGCGGTGAGGAAACATCAAGGGATGGAGTGGTTTCTGCGGCTCATTAAAGGGGCGCTGGTAGGGATCGGCGCAATCGTGCCAGGGCTATCGGGCGGGGTGTTGGCGGTTGTGTTCGGGCTGTACGAACCGCTGCTGCGCTTTCTGGCGAACCCACTGTTTCGATTCGTCGATAATTTCCGTTATTTCCTTCCGGTGGGGATTGGGGGCGTGTTGGGGATCATCGGCTTTTCTGCGGTGGTGGATTACGCCTTCACCCATTACGCCGCCCCATTCACCTGGCTGTTCATCGGTTTTATCAGCGGCACATTCCCGTCCCTGATCAAGACCTCGGGGAAGGAAGGGCGGAAGACCTGGCATTGGTTCCTGCTGCTGGTCATGACCGTGGGCACTTTTTTCTTAATGCAGTGGATGGAGACGATCCGGCAGGTGACGGTGGACCCCAACCTGGGGGTGTGGCTGCTGAGCGGGCTGCTGGTGGGCCTGGGCCTGGTGGTGCCGGGGATGAGCCCTTCGAATTTCCTGATCTATCTGGGCCTCTACCAGCCGATGGCCAGCGGCATCCGCCAGCTCGATCTGGGCGTGATTCTCCCATTGACCTTGGGGCTGATCATCTGTGTATTGGTAGTGGCCAAGTTCGTCTCCTGGTTATTCCGAAGGGCCTACACCTTTATGTATCATTTCATCCTGGGAATTGTGGTGGGCTCGACGGCTGCCATCATCCCGGAGAGTGTCACCGGCTGGGAGGTTGCGGCCAGCGCAGTTTTGTTCGTGGTTGGGGTCCTGGCCTCGTTCGGCCTGTCCAAGTTGGATGAGAAGTACCCGCACGAATCGCTGTTCTAGGAGGCCGGTCCTCTCACTTCGAAGCCTGAGCGATAGCTGAGCTCATCGGGCCCCGGCTCGAACTATCCAATCTACTTCATTATTGGTAAAATGAGAGTGTTCCCCGGAGTGGCGGCTGCAATTCTCCGCCACTCTGTTTTTACCACCACGATGGAGGCGTTTCTTGAAGCTTACGCGTTTCTTATTGCTCGCCCTGGCGCTGGTGCTCACCGCCTGCCAGGGACAGCCGGTTGAGCCGACCC
>CAYMLG010000017.1:58750-76468 GCA_964391195.1 uncultured Anaerolineaceae bacterium
GGCCGCGCCCACTGAAGGGGCGGCGACCGCAGTGAGCCAGGGGGATACCCCGAGCTGCACCGTCAACAGCCCCGCTCCCACCCCCGGGCCCACTGAGCGGTCGATCTTTCCTCCGGTGACCGAAGCCGACTGGGTGATCGGGCCGGAAACGGCCGCAGTGACGGTGATCGAGTATTCCGATTTCCAGTGACCGTACTGCGCTCAGCTTGCGCCCGTGTTGGCGCAACTCCAAGAGAACTACCCTGAACAAGTACGCATTGTTTTCCGTCATTTGCCTCTGATCGGAACCCCAGACCGGCCCTTCCACGACAAGGCCGCCCTCTCTGCCCAGGCGGCAGAAGCCGCGGGTAAGCAGGATATGTTCTGGGAAATGCATGACCTGCTGTTTGCAAAGCAGAGCGAATGGGTCGATATGACCCCCGAGCAGTTCCAGGAATGGTTGGTCGAGCAGGCGGCAGAGCTCGACCTGGATGAAGAGCAGTTCACGACAGACCTGACCAGCCCCGAAGTAGAGGCCATCGCCCAGGAGGCGTGGGACCACGCTCAGACGACGGGGATGGTGTACACTCCGCTGCTGCTGGTGAACAACCAACTGTGGCCCAATAACCTGCCAATCAGCTACGAAAACCTGTCCGCCATCACCGAGCTGGAAATGCTCCAAGCCCGGCAGTTCACAGACTGCCCGCCCATGGTGATCGATACCGGCAAGGAGTACGTGGCTACCCTGCACACCGAGAAGGGCGACATTGTGCTCGAACTGTACGCAGCACAGGCCCCGCTGGCGGTCAACAATTTTGTCTTCCTGGCCCGAGAGGGCTGGTATGATGGGGTGACCTTCCACCGGGTGCTGCCCGGCTTTGTCGCTCAAGCGGGCGACCCAACGGGCACCGGCTATGGCGGCCCGGGCTACGCTTTCAAGAATGAGATCTCTCCCGATCTGAATTTCCAGGAGCCGGGGGTGCTGGCGATGGCGAATTCGGGGCCGGATACGAACGGCAGCCAGTTCTTCATCACCACCGGAGCGACCCCGAATCTGGAAGGCGGTTATACCATCTTCGGGCAGGTGATCGAGGGGATGGATGTGGTGGAAAGCCTCTCCCCCCGGGACCCTTCCCAATCGATGAACCTGCCGCCAGGCGATGTGATCGAGAGCGTGACGATCGAAGAACGTTAACCGATGAAAGCATATTCCGGGATGAGCCGCTCCACCCTGGTGGAACGACTCATCCCGGAGGTTAAGATGTGAAGTGGGGGATGCTGTGAACGAACCGAAAGTAAGCTGGCTGTCGGTGGCTCAACTGGCTCTCTCGGCGGTGGCGGTCCTGGGGCTGTGGGGGATCGCCCTCATCATCGTTTTCGTCGGGCTGCTGGGCTGGCTTGGCCCCGCCAATGAAGATCCTCTCCCCCTGTTCCTGCTGGCCTCCGGCCTGGCCTTCAGCGGTCTGCTCATCCTGCCTTCGGTGATCTATGCCGGGCTGAGGGTGATGGGCCGTCCGGCGAAGCAAGGCCTGCGGCTGCCGGGGGTCCTGCGGCCCACGCTGCTCATTTTCTTGCTGCCGCTGGTGCTGCTCCTGGGTTACTGGCTGGCGACCGGCACGGAGATCGCCTGGTTGGGCCTGCCGCTGGTGCACGTAGTGGCCATTGCGCTGCCGGTGCTCTGGCTGCTGTTCATCACGATCCGCAGGCTGCCGTGGGGGACACCGCAGCGGGTTTGGGGGGTGCTGGCGAGCGGACTGCTGCTCGGACCGACGATTATTCTGTTCGCCGAACTGGTGATCGTCCTGGTGGGTATCGTCCTGCTGGGTGTATGGCTCGCCAACCAGCCCATCCTGGAACAGGAACTGCTCCGGCTGATGGAAGGGATGACCGACCCGCTCCAGGCCCAGGAAGAGATCATGAAACTGCTCTCCCCCTACCTGGCCACGCCGGGGGCGCTCCTGGCGAGCCTGACCTTTTTCTCGGTGCTCGTTCCGCTGATCGAAGAGGCTTTTAAGCCGGTCGGTGTATGGCTGCTGGCAGGGCGCGGCTTATCGCCGGTGGGCGGGTTTGTCGCCGGGGCGATCAGCGGGGCGGGGTACGCTCTGTTCGAGAGCCTGGCGCTGGCCAGCACCGGCGAGGACTGGCTGTATGTGGTCGTAGCCCGGATCGGCACAGGGGCGGTCCACATCTTGAACACCGCGCTTGTCGGCTGGGCGCTGGTCGGGGCATGGCAGGAGAGGCGCTATCTACGCCTCGGGGTGGCTTACCTGACCGCAGTGGCGATTCACGGGCTGTGGAATGGGCTGACCGTGTTCGCCACTTTCTCCTCCCTGGGGGAGGTGCTGCCCGGCCTGGAGAGGATGCCTTGGTTGGAACGGGTGGCGGACGCCGCGCCGTTAAGCCTGGGGACAATGACCCTGATGGCATTGATCGTCCTGGTGCTTTCCAACCGGGCGGTGCACCGCACGGAGCCCTTGTTGGAGAGCCCGCAGTCGATAACGGGCTAGAATCAAAACAGGGACCGCTTGCCCGGTCCCTGTTTTGATTCAGGTGATGTTTATCCGGGGTCGCTGGGCAGCAAGCGCAGGTGCCCTCCGCCCTCGGCTTCGATCACTTCTCTCTCCCAGTGCATCGGGTGAAATTCGATCTCCCGCCAAAGATCGACCATATCGTCATAATGGGGGTGATAGGCGTGCCCGGACTGTCCGAGGGTGTTGACGGCCAGCGAGTTTTGCAGGTCCCCCAAATCGACGATCATGCGCATGGAAGGCAGCGAGGAGACAGTGTAACCTTCGCCAGCGTCCCAGGAGGTGGCATTGACAATGCCGCTCCCCCCGGCGGTTGGGTATGGCCCGCGGTTGAACAGGGCTTCGATGGGGGCGATCCCCGACTCACCCAGGGAAGCGTTGCGGAAGGATACCGTATGCAGGTCGCCCCAGGCCCATTGATCGGGGTTGTCTCCCAGGAGGGTTTCCAGTTCGGCCACACCGGATTCGAAAGCCCGGCGGAAGATTTCGTTGCGGGTTTCGACCCCGGCAGTGGTTTGAATGTCCCACCAGGCACTCTGCGGTTGTTCAACCAGTCCGGAGACAATCACAGACCAGCGTGAGCTGCCGGAGGGCTGATAGTCCAGGGGCAGGTCATCCAGGAAAGTCAGATTGAGCAGGTGGCGCCAGAAGGCCTCGAAAACTGCCGCAGTGCCGGAGTCCATGTCGTTCTGATAATCCCAACCGGAGAGCAGGCTCTGGGCGGCTTGCAGAGGCGGGTCTTCGAACTGAAGCTGGAGCAGGTAGGGGACCAGGCGTTTGGCGTTCAGGTTGTAGTTGTCGCCCTGGATCTGGCGCAGCGTTTCTATGTCGATCGAGCCGGCGGCGCTTTCGATCAGTTCCGTGATGCGCCTGGCGCGTGGACCGTAGTCCCAATCCGTGCTGATCAGATAGGGGTAGCTCTCGTCCACCACGGCATGGTTGGCGGTGGTGATGTATCCCTGTTCCGGGTTGAACAGCCGGGGCAGTTCTTCGAAGGGGATGTATCCCGCCCACTCGTATTCGCCGGTCCAACCGGGCACCGGCTGCCGCCCATCTCCGGCCAGGCGGATGGGGATGTTGCCGGGCATCTGGTAGCCGATGTTGCCGTCCACGTCGGCGTAGACCAGGTTCTGGGCGGGGACGGTGAAGTAGCTGGCAGCCTGGCGGAAATCTTCCCAGTTTTGGGCCCTGTTCAGGTTCCAGATGGCCCTGAAGACGAGATTGGGCTCCAGCGCCGTCCAGCGCAGCGAGATGGCGTATCTTTCGGGCAGCTCGACCTCGCCGGCCCGCTCCGAAAAACCATCCAGCGGGCCATAGGTATCGGAAATGATTGGGCCGTGGCGGGTGTAACGCACGGTGAGTGGGATCTCATCGCCCTCAGCCGTGCGCAGGGTTTCCTCGACCAGGGTCATCTCCTCCCAACGGCCTTCGTACTCATACTGGTCCGGGTTCTCCGGGTTGATCTTTTCGATGTAGAGGTCCTGCACATCAGGGTCGACGTTGGTCAAACCCCAGGCAATGCGGTCGTTGTGCCCGATGATCACCCCCGGCGCACCGGCAAAGGAGTACCCAGCGACTTCATAGGGGCAGTCCGGGCCTTTGGGCGTGCAGTGCAGGCCGATTTCGTACCAAATGGAGGGCATCTGCACCCCCAGATGGGGGTCGTTGGCCAGGAGCGGCATCCCGCTGTCTGTCAGCGCGCCGGAGATGGTCCAGTTGTTGGATCCGATGCCAGGGCCGTCCGGACCCAGCAGGGCGCGCATCCCCGCGGAGCGCCGGGCAACCCGGGATAAGCCTTCTATTGCTCCAGGAGGAATGTGCGCGCCGGTGGACCTGCGGTTCGTGGAGGATGCCCCCCCGGTGGCGTAGTCGTAGGGCCCGGGAACGATCACAGGAGCATCCTCCGGGTAGTCCGGGAAAATTTCGGCGAGCTGTTCAGGGGTCAGGATGCTCGACAAGATCGCTCGTTCGATCTCCATGTCCATGTTCCCCCTCAGGTCCCAGGCCATCACTTTGGCCCAGGCCAGGGAGTGAAGGGGCTCCCAGGGTTCGATCTGGTAATCGGGGTTGGTCAGACCCAGGATAGCATACTCCAGGCTCAATTCACTCCCCTGGCGGTCGCTCAGATAAGCGTTCACCCCGGCGGCGTAGGCCTCCAGAATCTGGCGTTCAGCCGGGTCAAGCAGTTCCAGCTCCTGGCGGGCGACCCTCGCCCAGCCCATCGTGCGCAGGAAGCGGTCGGTGTCCAACGAGCCCTGGCCAAACATCTCCGACAACCTGCCGCTGCTGATGTGCCGCCAGAAATCCATCTGCCAGAAGCGGTCCTGGGCGTGGACATAGCCCTGAGCGAAGAACAAATCGTGGGTGTTGCCGGCATAGATATGGGGGATGCCGTGCGCATCGCGATACACCTCAACCGGATCTTGCAAGCCCGGCACAGAGATTTCGCCATCCACCCGGGGGAAGGATCGGCGCACGGTCCAGAAGGCATATGCGGCAGCCAGAATGGCGAGCAGCAATAACAGAATGGCGGCTGTACTTAAAATGCGAACAATCCATCGCGTCATTTTCTCCTCCCTCGATGAAGCGCTGAAATTGGACGAATGAACGATTGATCGGCCGGATCGGTGCGAGCGAACCTGGTACGTGGCTCAGGCTTTCATGGCGATGACAACTGCAACGGCGCAGGTGCGCGTGTGGCTGATGCTCACCGACCAACCGGAGAGGCCCTGTTCGGCAGCCAGGCGGGCGGCGCAGCCGGAGAGCGCCAACTCGGGCTTACCGGCTTCGGTTTTGCGGACTTCGATCTCTCGCCAGCTCACCGCCCCGATCCCGGTGCCCAAGGCCTTGGCCACCGCTTCCTTGGCGGCGAAGCGCGCGGCCAGCGATGCCGGCCGGCCGTTCGCCTGGGATAATTCCAGGGGGGTGAAGATGCGTTCTAAGAAGCGCTGCCCGTAGCGTGAGACGGACTCTTCGATGCGCTCGATTTCCACCAGGTCGATTCCGGTTGCCAGTTCCATTGCTGATTCCTGAACTGCGGGCGGCGATCACGGGCCGGCGACGGCGATACCGATCCGGTCGGGGTCTAAGTACCGGCGGGCGGTGGCGAGGACGTCCTCGCGGTTCACCGCCCGGACCAGGTCGGGATAGCGGCGGTAGTAATCCAGGCCCAGGTTGTAGCGTTCCAGGTTGACCAGGGCTGCGGCTACGCCCGCGTTCGATTCCAGGGAGAGGGGCAGCCGGCCGGTAAAGTTCGCCTGCGAGTCGGCCAGTTCTTCGGCGGTGACCGGCTCTTGAGTGAAACGCCTGATCTCCGTCCGGACCAGCTCAACCAACTGGTCCACATTGACCGGGTCTACCCCGGCAGACACAGACCACGGACCGGGGCCCATCCCCCCGCTGAGACTGCTGGAGGCGTAATAGGCCAGCCCGGCTTTTTCACGCACCACCTCGCCAATGCGCCCCATCATGCCGAATTGTCCGAGGATATTGTTGCCCAACGCGGCCGCCAGCCAATCCGGCGAGCGCCGGGTGGGCCCGACCGCGCCGAGGACAACATCGGCCTGAGATTTGCCGGGGATCTCCACTTTGCGGCGCACCGAGGTCGATAAGGGGACGACCGGCGGCAGCTCGGGGGCGGCGGTCTGGAGAGGGTTCTCCCAGTCGCCGAGGTACTGCTGCACTTTCTCCACGGCCAGAGGCGAGGCGACGGCCCCGACAACGACGATCACCAGGCCGCAGGGCCCATAGTGTCGCCGGTGGAAATCCACCAGGTCTTCCCGCCGGATGGCCGCTACCGTTTCGGGGAAGCCATCCTCCGGCCGTTCGTACGGGTGCCCGGCGTAAACGATCTGGTCGAAGGTCAGAGAAGCCATATCGGCAGTATCCTGGGCGCGAATAGCCAGCCCGGTGAGCAGTTGATCGCGCAGCTGCTCCACTTCCCTGGCTGGGAAGACCGGCCAGCGCAAGGCTTCGGCCAGCAGCCCCAACAGCATGTCCAGGTCTTCGCTGAGCGCTTTCCCCTGGAAAGAGGTGGTATGGGTGCCCCCGCCGAAGCCCAGGCTTGCCCCGACCGATTCCAGGGCCTCGTAGATCTGTTGGAAGGAGCGCATTTCCGTGCCCCGCATCAGGGCGGAGGCTGTGAAATCGGCCAGGCCCAGCCTGTCGTCCGGGTCAAGCAGGCTTCCCGCCGGCAGGTAGCCGCTGACCACCACCGAGGGGCTGTTAAAGTTCTCTCGGCTGAGGATGACGATCCCGTTGGGTAACTCCAGGCGGGTGATATCATCCGGCCCGGGAAGCGAATGAGTGTTGGCAGCTTCAGATTTCATCCAAAGTATGATCCGGCCATCGCGGTTTGGGTCCGGCTGCGGGCTGCGATGGCAAAGCCGCTATTCGCTCGCCGGCAAGTAGACCCCGATTGTGCGGTTTTGGGGGCGCAGGTAGGTTTGAGCGATGCGGGTGACATCCTCGGGGGTCACCGCGGCCAGGTTATCCAGGTAGGTCAGGAACCAATCATAGGTGGCAAACATCTCCGGGAAACCGAGCCAGAAAGCCTGGTTGGTGATGCTTTCGCTGCCGTAAGCGAACAGAGCCTTCGCCTGCTTGACCGCCCGTTCGAGCTCGTCCGGGGGCGGGAGCACAGCCTGAAGCTCGGCGACGACCGCATCGATCGCATCCAGGACTTCCTGATAGCTGTGTTCCGGGTGGACGATGGCGGTGATGATGTGCAGAAAAGGGTCGATCGTTGGCTGGACCCCGCCGGAAACACCGACCGCCAGCTCGCCGTCTACCAAGACCTGGTACAGGCGGGAGGTCTTGTTGGAAAGGCCGCCGCCGAACGGGCTCATAATGTTCGCCCCGGTCAGGAGACTGTCGAGGACGGTGTAGGCGAAGAAGTCGGGGTGACTTGCTGCCGGGGCGCGGTAGGCCACCTGAAGGAAAACCGTGTCGCCCGGGCCTTCCACAACCACCCGGCGCTCCCCGGTCTGTACGGGCTCAGGGCGATATAGCAGCGGGGGCGGATCTCCGGCGGGCAGGGGCTCGTACAGTTCGCGCACCCGTTCCAGCATCTGGCCGGTTTTGAAATCCCCGGCGATTGCCAGGACCGCGTTGTTGGGGATATAGTGGCTGCGGTAATGCCGCAGGAGGTCGTCCCGGGTCATCGTCTCCAGGTCGGCCAGATCGCCGATCACATCGTGATGATAGGAATGGACGCGGAAGGCGGCCGCCTGGACGGCCTCATTCAGCAGGAAGAGGGGCTCATTTTCATTGCCTTGCCGCTCAGAGATAATCACCGTCCGCTCGGAGCTCACCTCCACCGGGTCGAGCAGGCTGTTTGTCATGCGGTCGGCTTCCAGGCGTAGGGCCAGATCGATCTTCTCGGCCGGCAGAGTCTCCATGTAGGTGGTCCAATCCAGGTGGGTGAAAGCATTCCAGAATCCGCCTTCTCTGGAGATCGCTTTGTCCAGCGTCCCCCCGGGGAACTGGGGTGTGCCTTTGAACTGCATGTGCTCCAGCCAATGGGAAACGCCGGTGATCCCCGCCACTTCGTTGCGCGACCCCACCCGGTACCATATCCAATGGCTGATCAACGGTGCAGTATGGATTTCCTTGAGCAGGACCAGCAGTTCATTTGCGAGTGTGAGCCGGGTAATCGAATTTTCCATGAGCGCTTCTGTGATTCTCATTGTGGAGATCCAGCCGTTTTTTCAGAACCGGGCAGGGGAGAAGATTTTGTCCGCCCGCCAACCCCTGCCAGCTTATTCTACGCTAAATTCCCCATTTCGGCTATGCGGAGGAGAAGCAGGTGTGCACGCACAACTTGTCAGCAAAAAGGAATCGGTGTTTTGGGGTGGGGGCGACGAAGTTCGCCCCCACCCCAAAACACCATTCACTCCTGGCAGGTTGCCTGCACACGAGAAGCAGGATGATAGGATCGAGGATGATCAAAAAAGGTCTCGCAGCGGAAGCCCCCGAGGACTTCCGCTGCGAGACCATGAGCAAGACAGGCTCACTCCCCAATGAGCCAGTCACACAGGAATTCTAACTCGGGCATACACAGGGGAGTCTCCTCCCAGGAGCCAGGCAGTGAAGAGAGCAGACCCTGGTAGGGCGAAACCACCTCCTGCAGGCCGGCGAATGGTTCGTGCAGCTCGGTTTGGTCGAGGGCGATATCGACGGGGACGCTAAGCTTCACCGGAACTTCCAAGACTACAGGGATAGTCTGGTTCACCGGCACGGTGAGGTTCAGGGCAATGTTCAGCGGCGTACCCTTGGGCAAGACCACGGTGGTGCGGATTGGGACTCCGTTCAGATAGACGGTGGTGTTGTCGATCGAGGTGTGTTGAGTGAGCACGACCTGGGTCTCTTGTGACAGCGGCAGATCGAAGACGACCGGGATGGTGTCGTTCACCAGGATGGTGTCGCTGACCAGGATGGTGGTGCGGATATGGGCTTCATCCATTTTGACGAAGTTCTGGTGCAACCCGCCCACCAGTTGGTTTGAAATCAGGTCTTTCAGAGTGAAAAGCTGCTTCCCCAGCAGGAGCAGGACAACGATCAGGATTACATTGACCGTGAGAGATACGAGACTGGCAACCGTCCAAAAGGCAGGGCCAATCTTTCCCTGCCAGAAAAACCGGCCGGCTTTCTTCAGGAAAAGCGCCTCACGCCGGGCCGGTTGTGCTGAGCCTGGAGTCTGGGGAGGAACGAAAAAAGCGTCATCATCCACGGAATATTCTCCTTGGGGAAAGGATTTTACGCGATCTTTATGAATATAGCATAAATACAGGTTTTTGCACAATAATTCGCAGGATTCAGGCGGCAGCTTACTTGACTGTAAGTGGAGACAGGCGAGGAGACCTTTTATTGCTTGCCCACCTCCAAAAATTGTCCAAACGTATATAATAGTACGTGAATTAATCCACAGCCTCACAAACCCAAGACATCGATGCAATAATAGAGGAGGAAGTATATGTCCACTTCGGCATCAGGGCATCTGGTGGCGGTCATCGGTGCAGGTCCGGCCGGTCTGTATGGGGCGCGACTGCTCGCCAACGAGGGCGTACGGGTCGTACTTTTCAATCGAGACATCAAACCAGGGGGGTTGGCAGAGTACGGCATTTATCACAACAAATACAGGATGAAAGATGGGCTGCGCAAGCAGTTCCGCCAGATTATAGAAATCCCGGGGATCGATTATTATGGGAACGTTACGGTGGGCAAAGCCTCCGGACTGTGCCTGGAAGATCTACGGGAGATGGGATTCCAGGCGGTGCTGGTCACGGTGGGAGCCCAGGGGACCAAATGGCTGGGCCTGCCCGGTGAAGAACTGACCGGGGTGTACCATGCCAAAGACCTGGTCTACCATTACAACCGCCTGCCGCCGTTCAGCATGCAAGAATTTGCGATTGGCCGGCGCGTGGCCCTGATCGGGGTGGGCAATGTGATGTTGGATATCGCCCACTGGATCATCCGCGAGCTCAAAGTGGACGAGGCCATCGCCATCGCTCGCCGGGGGCCGGCGGAAGTAAAGTTCAGCAGAAAAGAAATGGAAATCGTGGCCCGAAACCTGGATCTGAAAGCCCTGGATGCGGAGCTGAAGCGGGTGGCCCCGGTAATGGAGAGCGTGGGGCAGGATGTCCAGGCGGCCAAAGATTATATCCTCGCCGGGCTGCCCAAATCGCTGGAGCCGGTATCGGATACCCGCTTCACTTTTATGTTCCTGGCTTCACCCAAGCGGATGCTGGGAGACGAGCATGGGCGAGTTTGCGGGTTGGAAGTCGAAGACACCACCCTCGTCCCGCACAACGGTGACACGAAGGCCAGGTCGCTGGGGACGACGCAGACCTTGAGCGTGGATACGGTTGTGTTCTGCATCGGTGACCGGGTCGATGAGACGTTCGGGCTGCCGGTGAAGTGGAATGAATTCGTTAAAAACCCCAACCCTTCCTACCCGATCGACGGGCTGTCTTACGAGGCTTACGATCCGGAGGCGGACAAACCGATCGAGGGGGTGTTCGTAGCCGGGTGGGCGCGCGAGGCCAGCAGCGGACTAGTGGGCGTGGCCCGCAAGGACGGGGAGAACGGCGCCCGGGCCGTGCTGCAAGCGCTGGCGCAGGCTCCCGAGCTGAGCGCGGGGGAGATCGACCAGAGGGTGCAGGCGCTGGAAAAAAGGTTGGCGGCGAGTGGCGCCATTCTGGTGCGCAATGAGGCCATCAAGCGCCTGGATGAGGCCGAAAAAGCGGAAGCCGAACGGCGCGGGGTAGAAGAATATAAGCTCCCCACGAACGAGGAGATGCTCAAAGTTCTCGGTCTCAGGTGAGCGGAAAAGGAGATCGAACAGCCGGCGGCGCAGGTTTCGAAACCTGCGCCGCCGGCTGTTTGCATTCCAAGGGTGAGGATCGTCTACGGCCCCTTTCGTCGAGGGATGAGCATAATGAAACCGAGGATGATGATCGCCTCTCCCAACATCACCCCGGCCGCCTGCATGCGCCCAAAGTAAGGGATGTTCGGATAGGGGTGGGTGCCAAAGCCGAACACATCCGCCATTCCGGAGGCGACGCTGATCACGTAACCGGTGCTGATCAGGCGCAGGCCGATGTCGGCGGCTATGGTTTTCTGGGTGCCGTTCCACAGCGCGTTCAGAGCGATATAGCCCCCAATGCAAATCATCGCCAAACCGATGAGGAACACCGAAATCTGGATAAAGCCGGTGATGGGACTCTGGTCCAGGCCAAAGGCGCCAGGGTTGGCCCCCAGAATGAACACCAGCAGCCCAGCCACCACCAGCAGCAGCCCAAAACGGACTTTAAAGCGGCGAAGGTTGATGATCGATGAAGCGTTCATCTCACACTGCTCCGGGCAGAACCTGACGTAAACAGCGAAGCCAGTTTTGACCGAAGATGGCGGCGATATCCTCCTCCTCATAGCCCCTGGCGGCCAGCAGAGGCGCCAGCTTTTGCAGATCGGCAATGGTGTCGATCTCGTGCGGGACGGACTGGAGGCCGAACCCACCGTCGAAGTCGCTGCCGATACCGACGTGGGCGGCATCACCGCTCATCTGGCAGATGTAATCGATCTGGGCCACCACCCGCTCGATAGAGACCGCTTCCCGCCGGTCGCCGCGACGCCAACCGGGGAGCAAGAAACTGTTGGTGGGCACGATCCCGATGGTGCCGTCGCGTTCCAGTAATGCCTGGATGACCCGGTCGGACAGGTGGCGGTTGGAATCCACCCCTTTCAATAAGGCGTAGGCGTTGGCGTGGGAGGCGATCACCGGCCCGGGGTAGGAATCCAGCGCCTGAAGGGCGGCTTTTTCATCCATATGGCTGATGTCCAGGGTGAAACCCAACCCGCTCATCGCATCCAGCAGGGCGAAACCATCGGCGGTCAGCGGTCCGGGCTCGCGTGTGCCGCCGGTAAAGCGGTTGCCGGCCCAGGCCGGGCCCAGGAGGCGTACACCTAACTCCCACCACTCATCCAGTTCAGCCGGGGAGCGCACGCCCTCGGCCCCTTCCATCAAGATCACCAGCCCAACCGGGTTCCCCTGAGGCGCCGGATCAGCCTCTTCCCGTTGGCGCGAGGCCCGTTCTCGCCCATCTCGCGACCCGTCCTGGCGGCCGTCGTTAATCTCTTCAGGTTCCAGGGCCAGGGGAGTGGGGTTCGCTTCCCAGCGAGAGAGCACTTCTTCCAGGTCTGACCGGTTCAGGATGAGCTGAAACTTATCGGGGTGGGCGTCGGCCAGGCGGTAATAGGCGTCCACCTGGTCTCGATAGAGCCGGTTTGCGGTGGAGATATCGGCATAGACCAGCTTATCCCAGGAGGAATTCTCGCTCCGGCGCAGGGGAGAGGCGAACAGGGTGCTGAAGATCACCGCCACCTGTCCGCGCTGGTATTCAGGCCAGCCGAGCAGGGTGTCGCCGTTGTAGCTGGCGATATCCGTGCCTGCCTCCTGGCGGCGGGTTTCGGCGGCGGAGCGCGTGTAATCGCGTCCAAAAGTGAGCATATTCCAGGCTAAGTCTTGGTGAGAGTCTACGATCAGCATTGTTATCTCGTCTTTATGATTCAGTCGGGTGGGTTGTCGATCACTTTTCTAGCAATTTGACGGTCGATTTTCCCCATGGGGAAATCGGGCAGCTCGGCGGGGCGGGCCCAGCGCAGGTCGTGCGCTTCGACCAGGCGGGGCTGCTGCCCATTCTTCAGCGCGCAGCGAAAAGCGTGCAGGGTGACACGAAAGTGGGTGTAGGCGTGCCGGTAGACGCCGAAAGGGGCCTGGACGCGGATATCGACGCCCAGCTCTTCACAGATCTCGCGCTTCAGCCCGGCGGGGAGGGATTCATCGCGGTCCACTTTTCCGCCCGGGAACTCCCACAGCCCGCCGAGCAGCTTTTCCGGCGGGCGCTGGGTGATCAAGACCAGGCCGTCTCGCTCGATAACGGCGGCGGTGACCAGGTAGTGGGGGGTGATGGCTTTGGGCTCGAGGACCGGTCGTCCTTCCTGCACCCCCAGCGCCCGGGCTTCGCACAGCGGGTTGAGCGGGCATTCCTGGCACTTCGGAGCGCGCGGGGTGCAGACGAGTGCGCCCAGATCCATCAGCGCCTGGTTGTAATCGCCCGCCCGGCCGGGCGGCAGGTGAGCTGCTGCAAGTTCCCACAGCTTGCGCTCTCCGGCGGGCGACCTGGCGGGTAGGGTGAGGTTGAAGACGCGCGCCAGTACACGGCGGATGTTCCCGTCCAGGGCGGGGGCGTCCACCCCGAAGGCGATGGAGGCGATCGCCCCGGCGGTATAGCGGCCGATGCCGGGCAGGGACTGCAATTCCCGCAGCCCGGAAGGGAGCCGCCCACCGTGCTCCTGGACGACGAGTTGGGCCGCCTTATGCAGGTTGCGGGCCCGGCTGTAGTAGCCCAGCCCCTCCCAGGCCGAGAGCACTTCCTGTTGGTTGGCCTCTGCGAGGGAGCGGAGAGTGGGGAAGCGTTCCATCCAGCGTTCGAAGTAAGGCGCCACGGTTTCGACCCGGGTCTGCTGGAGCATGATTTCCGAGACCCATACGGCGTATGGGTCCCGGCGGCGTCGCCAGGGAAGGTCCCTGGCATGAGTTTCATACCATTGGAGAAGCGAGGCTGCTAACGCAGATGGCAAAGTGGTCACAACTGAAAGCCGGGGCGGGCCTGGACCACCTTGTACTTGAAATTCTCGACATAATCCAGCAACTGCTGAGTCAGGCGGTCCCAATCTGGGGATTGCAGCGCCCGCTGTAGGGAATTGATACTGGCCATTTGGGCGCCGGTTAGAATTTGGGGGGAACTTCCATACATGGTGAACCAGGCGTCGCTGGGCTCCATCCCCAGGCGCTGCATGCCGGGGATGAAGTCACGAACGACGAATTCGAAGTACTCTTGTTCACGACCCGGGAGGATATCCCATGTCATCAGTAGTTTGACAGCCACGGTTTTGCTCCTCTGTTACGAGCGCTCATAATCCAGCACAACCACCCTGGTTTCATCCGGCACCGTCGAGCGGGTGACTTTGAGGGAGGGCAGAGTTTCGACCTCGCCTAAGCCCATTTCCTTGAGGAATTTGCCGACGGGGGCCAATTTGATACTGCTGGCAGGGGTCCCGTAGTGCATGGGGATGACAATTCCTGGCTCTAACAGGCTGATCACTTCGACAGCCTTGGCTGCGGTCAGCCCACCCCCGCCGCCAACGGGGACGAGGGCGATGTGCACCGTCCCGAGCGCTTCGATTTCTGTCTGGCTGGGTACCCGGCGCAGGTCGCCCAAATGAGCGACCGTGAGCCCATCGTAATCGAACACATACAGGGTGTTACGCGGTTCATCTGCCTGTTTCTTCGTGCCGTTGGTCGTCACACCGGTAATAAACACCCCCCCGATCTCGTACTCGCCCGGGCCGGTGATTACCCGGCTGCGCCCCTTCACACCCTGTACGAAGTTGTGACCCAGAGCATCGTGACTGACGGTCACTACATCGCCGCGGAGTTTGAGGGGTTCATAACCGGTGGCGCGATGATCGAAGGGGTCGGTGACCACGGTCGCCAGACCGCGTTCAGCCAGGCGGAAACAGGAATGACCATACCAGGTGATATCCATAGAATGACTTGAAGCTCCTTTATCCAGGGCAAAGTGGCTTGGGTCAAGCCTCTAATTCGATGCGGCCCATCGAAACGAAAGCTGTTCGAAAGAGCCTTTTTCAGTAAGCTTTGCCTGATACGATTATACATCAAACTCCCAGGTCTTCTGTGGAATGGTGTGCACGCACAATTTATCAGCAGAAAAGGTACTGCTGACAACGTTTGCCTGCACACTGTGGTATGATGCGGAACGATGGAGCGCCAGGAATTCCCATACAATTTGCAGCCGAAGACCACCACGAATGCCCGGGTCCTCCCGGTGGGAGAGGGCGCCTATCGCCTGGAAATCCCCCCCGGGCCGCAGGGGCAGTACCGCCTGGCGCAACTGGACGATTACGATGCCCTGCCGCGGCGCAGCTTCCCCTGGACGGCTCCCGGGGGCCTTTCGCTGCGGGCCAGGGCCTCCAGCCGGACGATCCCTGGCACCTGGGGGTTTGGCTTCTGGAACGATCCGTTCGGCATGGCGCTGGTGAGTGGGGTGGAGCGGCTGCGCCTGCCCAACCTGCCCAATGCAGCCTGGTTCTTCTTCGCTTCTCCCCCCAATTATCTATCATTATATGACGATCTTCCGGCGCAGGGCTGGCTGGCAGCGACTTTCCGTTCGCGGCGCTTCCCGGCGCCGCTGCTGGCCCTCGGCGCGCCGGGCCTGCCCCTGGCCTTGCTGCCGCCAACCGGACGCCTGCTGCGGCGGCTGGCGCGCCCCTTCGTCCGCCAGGCCGCCGTCCGGATGGAGGTCGACCCGACGGAGTGGCATTCGTATTCCCTGGCCTGGCAGGCTGAGCGGGCGGTCTTTTCGGTGGATGGCGAAGAAATCCTGCGCACCCCCATCGCGCCGCAGGGCAGGCTGGGCCTGGTGCTGTGGGTGGACAATCAGTACGCGGCCCTCCCCCCCAGCGGCCGGTTTCGCATGGGCACCCTGGCCGCCGGTGAGACAGCCTGGCTCGAGATGGCGAATATTCGGGTTGGGCCGGAGGTCTTGAGTTAATCCATGCAGACGAAAGCTGCCGGACCGGCCAGGCTGCTCTGGCTGTTCCTCTTGATTATCCTCTTGGCCGGTGGGATCGGGCTGGTGGTTCTCGCCAGTTTGCCCTATGAAACGGTGAAAAGCGCCGTCGATCTGCTCAGTAAAGACGGGGACCTGGAATCTTTTACCGCTCCGCTCTTTTCCCGCATGCTCTCACCGGCCCGGCTGCTCGGATTCGCCGCGCTGCTCGTCGGAGCTGTGCTGGTCCCCGCCCGGCGGCGGGCGCAGAGTTGGCTGGAGCGGCTGGTGGAAGGGCTGCAGGCACAATGGCGCGGCCTGTGGCAGGACGGCCGCCTGCTGCTGTCTGCCGCCCGGCAGGAGTTAAGCCATCCCTGGGTGCTCCCTTCGTTGGGGCTGCTCACCCTGTTGGCCGGTGTCAACAGCGGCATTTTCCTCTCCCAGCCGATGCGATACGACGAGGCGTACACCTTTGTCGTCTTCGCCTCCCGCCCGCTGTGGTCCGCGATCTCGGATTACCACCTGCCCAACAACCACGTTTTTCACACCCTGCTGGTCCACATTTCCTACCGCCTGCTGGGCAGCGAGCCGTGGATGGTGCGCCTGCCGGCCTACCTGGCCGGGGTGCTGTCGATCCCGGCCTGCTATCTCGCCGGGCGGCTGCTCTACAACCGGGCGGTGGGGCTGCTCGCCGCGGTCCTGCTGGGCTCCGCCGGGATGTTTGTGGAATTCGCTACCAACGCCCGCGGCTACACTTTGATCGTCCTGTTCTTCCTGCTGAGCCTGGCCCTGGGCGCTTTTTTGCTCCGCCGCCCGAACCGGGCCGCATGGCTGGCCCTGGCAGTGCTGTCCGCCCTGGGCTTCTACACCATTCCGATCATGCTTTATCCCTGCGGGCTGGTCATGCTCTGGCTGCTGCTCTCGGCTCTCGCCGGGGACCTGGGGCCGGCGCATACCCGGCTGTCCTTCATCACCGGCCTGGTTCTGACCGGGGCGCTGATCCTGCTTCTGACTGCGATCCTGTACATCCCGGTATTTCTGAATTCAGGGGTCGAGGCGCTGCTGGGCAATGGGTTCGTGAGCGCCATGGAGTGGGGGGATTTCTCCGCCAATGTGGTGAACAAATTTCAGAACACCTGGCTGGATTGGAACCGGCGCATCCCGACGCCGGTGCTGCTGGCGTCCGCCGCCGGGCTGGCCGCCGGGCTGCTCTTCCACCGCCGGATCGCCCGCCACCGGGTGCCGGTGGCGCTGGCGGCGGCGCTGTGGATCGGGTTCGCCCTGCTGATCCAGCGGGTGGCCCCCCAACCGCGCATCTGGTTCTTCCTGCTGCCGCTGTTTTACTTGCTCGGCGCGGCCGGGCTGGTTTGGGCGGAGCAGGCCTTGCTCGCCGGGCGCTCGCTGCGCCCCTCCTATCTCGTGATGGGGCTGGCGCTGCTGGCCGGGCTGCTGGTAGGCCAGCACATCTACAGCGGGCTTCAGGTCTCTTCGCTGCGTCCGGAGTACGTGAGCGATGCCGAAGATGCGGCCTTTTTCCTCAGCGGGCGGCTCGAACCGGGCGACCAGGTGCTGGCAATGATCCCATTGAATTATCCGGCCAAGTACTACCTGATGCGCCTCGGCTTTGAACGCGACACGCTGTGCTCGAACGACTGCCCGCTGGGGGAGGGCCGGGTGTATGCGCTGGTGAACGAACGGCAGGGGCAGGATCTGACGGTCATCCTATCCCGCGCCGGGCTGAGCGAGGCGCTCGCCGGCCGCCCGGTGGAAGAAATCCACGCCTACCTGGGGATGAAGATCTACCGGTTCGATGCGGCTGGGGAGTGAGTTTGAGCTGCCTGGTTTACTCAAAGGGATAACACGAATTGTTTAAGCCATCCCCCTATTCTGGTAATGGGCGCCCACCCGTAAACGGCCCCTGGAGGGCCAGCCCGTCTTGATGAACCAATCAGACCCGCCCCTAAGCATGCGCTGAACATGCAGTGCATGTCATGTCACGCCATTCAACCCCCCTGAACCTCGGGCGGACTCCCCGCCCGTCTCCGGTGTGGGGTGGGAGGGTGAGGAAAAGGGCGGGAGGG
>CAYMLG010000018.1:0-9067 GCA_964391195.1 uncultured Anaerolineaceae bacterium
GGATTATCCCTGTTGTTCGTCCTGGTACTGGCCGCGTGCAACATGCCCAACGCTGGCTCGGAGACTCCGCAGGACCTGGGCGCGATCCACACCGCTGCTGCCCAGACCGTGGTAGCACAGCTCACCTCGCAAGCGCCTACGGTCACGCCCGGCGATGTGGTCATCAACGACCCCGATGAGCAGGGTGGCGGGCAAGGCCCTACAGCCACCGTTGCTCCAACAGACACCAGCGCAGCGCCGACGAGCACCCCCCAGCCGAGTTCGACTTCGCTGCCCTCTTCTACACCTCAACCCTCCGCCACCAGCGTCCCTACGGCCACCCCTATCCCCTGCTACATGGCCCAATTCGTCCGCGACGTTCAGGTGGAAGATGGCGAGACCTTCACTCCCGGAGCCCGCTTCACGAAGATCTGGCGCCTGAAGAATGTGGGTTCGTGCACCTGGAGCCGCAACACCGTGCTGGTCTTCGTGCGGGGCGATGATATGGGCGACGACAACATTCCGCTGCCCCACAACGTGCCCCCCGGTGACACCGTGGACGCCGAAGTCGATCTCGTGGCCCCCGGCGAGCCCGGCACATACACCGGTTACTGGATGCTCCGCGATGGAGGTGTGCGCTTCGGCCTGGGCCAGAACGCCGACAAGCCCTTCTGGGTGGAGATCAAGGTAGTGCGCCCGGCGCGGGGAGAGGTGTACAACTTCGCCACCAACGCCTGCTCGGCAGATTGGGAGAGCGGCGCCGGTGAGTTGGACTGCCCAGGCAGAGGCACCGAGCCCGCCGGTTTCGTCCTGCGCCTGAACAACGCCGATCTGGAGCACCGGCACGAAAATGAGCCCATCCTGTGGACCAACCCGCAGATGATCAGCGACGGCTGGATCACCGGTACTTACCCCCGCATTCGCATCAACCCGGGTGACCGCTTTCTGGCAGATGTTGGCTGCGTGGAAGACTACGACGACTGCGATGTGACCTTCCGCCTGAACTACCGGATCGGGAACCTGAACATGCACACCCTGGGCGAGTGGCGTGAGGTCTACGATGGGCAAGTAACCCGCATCGATCTTGATCTCAGCAACCTGGCCGGGGAGGATGTGGAGTTCATCCTGACTGTGTTCACCAATGGCTCGTCCCGGGATGATGCCGCCTTCTGGCTCAACCCGCACATCCGCCGCTAAGCTCGAGCGCTGAATTGCAGACAAAAAGCTGACCCATCCCGAATTTAGGGACGGGTCAGCTTTTGTTATCGCCCTCATGATACCCCACCCACACCCCACGATTGACAGAAATCCACAACATGGGTAAAATGGAATTACTTTTTACCCTTGAATAATTAATTCAATAGTTCCGGCCAGGGACTCGAGGTGCGGTGTGACCAACCCTCATCTATTCGGCAGCAACATCAACCTGGTAAAAATGCACAACCTGCGGGCCGTCCTGCTGACCCTTTTGCACGAGGGCAGCCTGTCGCGGGTCCAGATCGCCAGGCGCACTTCCCTTTCCAACACCACCATCACCAACCTGATCTCCGAACTGCTCGAAGCGGGCATCGTGGTGGAGGAAGGGCAACCGGGCGCCGCCCGGCAGCGCAAAGTGGGCCGCCCGCGCACCCTCCTGCGCCTGGTGCCCGACGCCCGCTTCGTTGTGGGGATCCACATCGGTATCGGCATGCTGCGGGTGGCAGTGGCCAACCTGTACGCCGAGATCGTGCATCACAACCTGCAGCGCTTCGACGTCTCCCTGCCACCTGAGGCCGTGGTTGAAAAGCTGGTGGATCTGGTGTGCCTCACCCTGCACGAGAGCGGGGTGGAATACAGCCGGGTGCTGGGCGTTGGGGCCGGCGCTTCCGGGCTGGTCGATCACCACCAGGGGATCAACCTGCTGGCGCCCAACCTCGGCTGGCACGATGTGCCCCTCAAGCAAATGCTGCAGGAAAGGCTCAACCTGCCTGTGGTGGTGGATAATAACGTGCGGGTGATGGCCCTGGGCGAGGCACTGTACGGGGCCGGGCGGGGGGTGAACGTGCTGGCCTTCGTCTACGGCCGCGTTGGGGTGGGCGCCGGGTTCGTGGTCGATGGGCAGATCTTTCACGGCAGTTCCGCCGGAGCCGGGGAGATCGGCCACACCATCATCCTCTCTGAAGGCGGGACTTTATGCCGCTGCGGCAACACCGGCTGCCTGGAAACGCTCATCTCTGAGACCGCCATCATCGCCCAGGCCGGTCAGTTAGCCGCCCGGGACCCCAGCGGCATTCTCGCCAAGGCGCTGAAACGGCGCAGCAGTGAAACCCGCATCGAGCGCATCTTCTCCGCCGCCCGGGAAGGCGACCAACCTACGCGCCTCATGCTCAAAGAGCAGGGTCATTACCTGGGCCTTGCCCTGGCCAATCTGGTCAATGTCCTCAATCCCGAGCTGATTATCCTCGGCGGGATCTTCGCCCAGGCCGAAGACTTGCTCCTTCCGGCCGTCGAAGCCACCCTCCGCCAGCGAGCCTTTGGCCGCCTGGGTGAGACCGTCCGCCTGCAGGTAACCGGCTTCGGCTGGCGCGCAGGTGTCACCGGGGCCGCCGCTCTGGCGCTGGCGGCTTTCTTCTACCACCAACTTTAAGACGATGAAGCCCGACCCACTGCGGGTTGGATGAAAGGATACTGCGTTTGTACACTCCCCTGGAAATTGTGCTCATCTCTGCCGCCGTATTCATTGCCTCAGCACTCCAGGGCAGTTTTGGAATCGGTTTTGGCCTGATCGCAAGCCCGCTGCTCATCCTGCTCGACCCGCAACTGATCCCCGGGCCGTTGATGGTGACAGGGGAAGCGCTCTGTATCCTGATCCTGTGGCGCGAAAAGCAGGCCATCGATTTTTCGGGGATGCGCTGGACGGTGTACGGGCTGCTCCCCGGGGTGATATCCGGCGCGTTGCTCGTCTCCCGGCTGCCGGTCACACGGTTGGTATTCATCTTTGCGGTCCTGATCCTGCTGGCGGTGGTGATGAGCCTGTTCGGGCAGCGCCTCCCCCGCCGCCGGGCGGTGATGCTGGCTGCCGGCGCGCTGTCGGGCTTTATGAGCACGGTGGGGGCGGTGGGAGGTCCGCCCCTGGCTCTAATCTACCAGGACTCCAGCGGCCCGCAGTTGCGGACCACCATAGCAGCCCTGTTCGCCATCAGCGGGGTGTTTGCCCTTGCCAGCCTGGCTACCGTGGGGCGTCTCGGCCTGCAGGAATTGTGGCTTGGCGCCCTGCTCCTCCCGGGCACCCTGGCCGGCCTGGTTTTGTCCTCCCGGCTGGTGCGCTTGTTCGACGGGCGCTACATCCGGGCATCCATTCTCTCCTTATCCGCGCTGGCCGCTATTCTGGCCATCGTGCGGCAGTTGGCATAGCGGCTGCGCCGCTTCCAGGTTCAACGCCTCAATCGAGTCTGGCCATATTCCCTTTTTCGGTGGTTGAGCTCCTTGCTACGGTGGGTTAGTGGGTCGAAAGGTCAATGACAAGAAAATACCGCCAGATTTGGAAAAGGCCAGCCTCCGGGCGAGTCAAAGGATGATACGCTTATGAATTCGAGACAACGACTATGGACAACCCTAAACCACGCTGAGCCAGACCGGGTGCCCTTCGACATGGGAGCCACGTCCGTAACCGGGATCCACGCCCACGCCTACCGCCGCCTGCGGGCCAGGCTCGGACTGCCGGAGCGGGAGATCACCACCATCGACGTCTTCCAGCAGTTGGCGCAGGTCGATGAGGACGCCGCAGACGGCCTGGAGATCGACGTGCGCAGCGCTTCTCTGCGACCAATGGCAGCCCACAGTATCCGCTTCGAAGACGATGGCGAGTACGTGCTGGCATATGATGCCTTCAGTATCGGGCGGCGCATACCCAAGGACGGTGGCCTGTACTACGACCTGGCCGTCCATCCCCTGGCAGGCGACATCAGCCCCTCCAGTGTGGACCGGCACCCCTGGCCCAATCCGGTCGATCCGCGCCGGTTCGAAGGGCTGCGAGATCGCGCCGAGGACATCGCGATCCGCCAGGGGCGAGCGGTGGCTGTGGGCAGCCTGTGCGCCGGGATCATGGAAATGCACGCCTTCCTGCGCGGTTACCAGGACTTCTATCTCGACCTGGCTGCGAACCATGAGTTGGCGGGCAAGATCATGGATAAAATCCTCGAAATGAAGCTGGCCTACTGGGAGAAGGTCTTCGACATCCTGGGCGACCTGGTGGATGTGGTGCAGGAAGCGGACGATATGGCCGGGCAAGAGGCGATGCTGATCTCGCCCCGCACTTACCGCAAGCTGGCCAAACCCCGGCACAAAGAGCTGTTCGACTACATCCATTCCCGCTCGCGGGCGAAAATCTTCTTCCACTCCTGCGGCGCAGTGCGCCCGGTGATCCCGGACCTGATCGAGGTGGGCGTGGATATCCTCAACCCGGTGCAGGTGAGCGCCAAGGGGATGGATACCGCCGAACTGAAGCGTGAGTTCGGCAAGGACCTGGTCTTCTGGGGCGGCGGCGTGGATACTCAACGCATCCTCGGCTCCGGGACGCCGGCCGAGGTGCGAGAGGAAGTCAAACGCCGGGTGAATGATCTGATGCCTGGTGGAGGCTTTGTGTTCGCCACCGTTCACAACACGCAGGCCGATGTGCCCCCGGAAAACCTGTGCGCCATGTGGGAAGCGTTGCGCGAAGCAGGCCGGTATTCTGCATGAGCGCAGACAGGCTGCAGGTTTTTGTGGACGCCCGGATATTGGCCTTCTGAAGCCCGGCTGAAGGAGCTTGCTGCAGGAACGCCTCCCGCCCACTCTGTTCCAGGCCGGACAGCAGAGCAGATAGGGAAACAGGAAAGAAGATACGATGACAGAAATGCGATTAATCGTTCATTCAGACCGCTGCACCGGCTGCCGCATCTGCGAGCAGTGGTGCTCGTGGGAACACCAGGGGGCGGTCAACCCGGCCCTGGCGCGGCTGCACGTCCTGCGCCAGGCGGATGGCGCCCATCGCGTGCTGGCCTGCGATCACTGCCCCGACCCGGCCTGCATGCTGGCCTGCGCGGTGGAGGCCATCAGCCGCCACCCCCAGACCGGCGGGCTGCTGCTTGACGGCGACCTGTGCCTGGCCTGCCAGGCCTGCGCCGAGGCCTGTATCAATGGCAGCCTGTGGCTCGAGCCTGAGTCGGGCTACCCGCTGCTGTGCGACCTGTGCGGCGGCGACCCGGCCTGCGCCAAACACTGCCCCGAATCTGCCATACTGGTGCTGCGATGAGCGATAAAAGAACCACGCACTACGGGATGGCCGGACGCTTGCTGCGCGTAAACCTCACCCAAAAAACGCTTAACGTGGAAGCCACCCCCACCGAGCTGTTCGCCCGCGGTTTCGGCGCACGCGGCGTTGGCGCAGAGTTGCTGTATAAAGAACTGCCCGCCCATACCGACCCACTCGGGCCGGAGAACATGCTCATCTTCCTCACCGGCCCGCTGGAGGGCACCCTGGCCCCCGGCGCCAACAAAATCACCGCCACCTTCCGCTCGCCGCTGACCGGCACCTATTCCTTCTCCTTGTGCGGGGGCCACCTGGCGGCGGAGCTCAAATTCGCCGGCTTCGATGGGGTGATCCTGACCGGCCGGGCGGAGCACCCGGTGTATCTGTGGATCCACGATGGGCGAGCCGAGTTGAAAGATGCCAGCGGTGTATGGGGCAAATTCGCCTACGAGACCGCGCAAGCCCTCCGCCGGGAGCTGCACGAACCGCTGGCACGGATCGCGGTCATCGGCCCGGCCGGCGAAAAGCAGGTCCGCTATGCCTGCATCCAGGCTGACGACGGGCGCGAGTTCGGTCGCGGGGGCGCCGGGGCGGTAATGGGCGCCAAAAATCTAAAAGCCATCGCCGTGCGCGGCTCCGGCCAGGTGGCGGTCGCCGACCCGGCGGGGTTGGAGCGGCTGGTGGAAGAGATGTATGCCGAGCTGGCCCAGCACCCCAAAGCCCGGGTGCGCCGGCAGTACGGCACCAACGAGATGGTGTCCGGCACCAACAACCTGGGGTACTGGGCCACGCGGAATTTCACCACCGGTCAATTCGAGCAGCCGGAACGGCTGACCGGCCCTGCCTTAAGAGAACGCCTCTACACCGGCGATACCTCCTGCTACGCCTGCCCGGTGGCCTGCGGGAAACTCTCACCGGTGAAGAGCGGCCCCTTCAAGGGCAGGGAGATCGAAGGCCCCGAGTTCGAGAGCCTGGGCTTGCTCGGCCCCAACTGCGGGATCGCCGACCCGGATATCATCACCGCCGCCACCGCGCTGTGCGACTCCTATGGCTACGACACCATGTCCGCCGGTGTGGTGGTCTCGATGGCCATGGAGGCCTTCGAGCGCGGGGTCATCAGCACGGCGGATACCGGCGGAATCGACCTGCGCTTCGGCAGCGGGCAGGCGCTGCTCGCCATCCTCGAAGACATCGGCGAGCGCCGCGGCCTGGGCGACCTGTTGGCCGAGGGTTCGCGCCGCGCAGCCGAGCAGCTCGGCGTTCCCGAACTGGCCATGCACGTCAAAGGCCAGGAACTGGCGACCTACGATCCCCGCGGCGTGGTGGGCATGGGCCTGTCCTACGCCATCTCCCCCAAGGGCGGGCATCACATGATCGCCCCGACCATGGGCGCGGAGGTCGCCGGGGATCCGGCTCGCCGCTTGGTCCCGGAGGGCAAAGCCAAACTGGTGCGCGATACGCAGCTCATCATGACCATTGTCGACTCGCTGGCGCTGTGCTCATCCATGCGCTTCGTGCTGGGCCCTAAAGCGATGCTGGCCGTCTACTCCGCCGTCACCGGGCGGGAGATCGACGAGCCTGGGGCTCTGCTGCTGGCGGAGCGCATCACCAACCTGGAGCGCCTGTTCAACCTGCGGGAGGGCTTCAACCGGGCGGCGGATACCTTACCCAAGCGGCTGCTGCGCGAGCTGATGCCCACCGGGCCCAGCGCGGGGAACGTGGTACCTCTGGAGCCGATGCTCGATGAGTATTACGCTTTGATGGGCTGGGATGCGCAGGGCGTGCCCACCCCGGAACGGTTGAAGGCGCTTGGTCTGTTGGAGGAAACCGCCGGATAAACCGGTACAATAAGCGATATGGAACACACCATCCCATATGGCAAGACCGAGCTGCGCTTCTCCCTGCCGCCGGCCTGGCAGGTGGAGGTCATCGCGCCTCCCAAAGCCCAAAGGGCGGAAGCCCCTTACCGCGCGGTGGAGTACGCCCTGAAAAATCCGGTGGGCGGCCTAGGGCTGGAGACCTTCCGCGGGGCGAAGACCGCCGCCATTGCTATCAACGACAAGACCCGCCCGGTGCCGCACCAGCACCTGCTGCCACCGCTGCTCCAGGCCCTACACGAGATCGGGCTGCCCGCTCCGGCCATCACCCTGCTCATCGCCACCGGCACCCATCCCCCCATGCCGCCGGACGAATTTACCCGCGTGCTGCCGGAGGAGATCGTCCGCCGCTACCCGGTGCTCAGCCATGACAGCGAAGACCGGGCTGCGCTGGCATATCTTGGTCAGACCACCCGGGGCACGCCGGTGTGGGTGAACCGGGCCTACGCCAGTGCGGACCTGCGCATCGTGGTGGGGAATATCGAACCGCACCAGTTCCAGGGCTTCTCCGGCGGGGTGAAGAGTGCGGCCATCGGCCTGGCCGGGAGAGATACGATCAATCACAATCACGCCCTGATGACCGCCCCCGGCTCGGAACTGGGTGCCTATACCGGCAACCCGGCCCGCCAGGACGTGGAAGAGATCGGGCGGATCATCGGGGTGCACTTCGCCCTCAATGCCGTTTTGAACCTGCAGAAGGAGATCGTACGGGTGATCGCCGGGGATCCATGGGCGGTGATGCAAACCGGCATCCCCCTCGCCCGGGAGATCTGCCAGGTGACGGTCCGGGAACCCTACGACCTGGTCATTGCCTCCCCGGGCGGGCTGCCGAAGGACATCAACCTGTATCAGGCGCAGAAAGGGCTAGCCCACGCCGTGCGCGCGCTGCGGCCGGGCGGGGTGGTGGTGTTGGCCGCTGCCTGCCGCGAGGGCACCGGGTCGCAGGGCTATGAGGCCTGGATCAAGGATAAGACCTCCTTGGCCGAGGTGCTGCGCCGTTTTGCGAGCGAGGGTTTTCGGGTCGGGCCGCATAAGGCCTGGCAGCTCGCCCGTGATGCCTCCCGATTCCGCACCTTCCTGATTTCGGACATGGATCCCGACTTCGTGCGCAGCTTGCTGCTGACCCCCGCAGCGGATATCTCGACCGCCCTCGACCTGGCCGGGTTGGACACCCATCGCCCGCTGCGGGTGGGGATCCTGCCCTACGCCAATGCCACCATTCCGGAGCTCGCCGGTGATCCACAACCCGCATCTTGAAGGAGGACCGTTCCTGTGGGAAGGTGGGCCGGTGGGTGTGCTGCTGGTGCACGGCTTCACCGCCACCACGGCCGAGGTGCGCCCGTTGGGTCAGGCGCTCCACGCCAGGGGGTACACGGTGGCCGGGCCGCTCCTCCCGGGCCACGGCACCCGGCCCGAAGACCTGAACCGGGTCTCCTGGCAGGATTGGGCTGCGGCGGTGGAGGCCATGTACCGTCACTTACAGGAACGCTGTGAGGTGATCGTGGCCGGGGGCGAGTCCACCGGTGGGCTGCTGGCCCTGCACCTGGCGACGCACCACCCGGAGATCGCCGCCCTGCTGCTCTATGCCCCGGCCCTCAAGCTCACCCTGCGTCGCCGGGATGTGTTGGGGGTGTACCTGCTCTCGCCCTTCGTCCAGTACGTGCGGAAGAAGCGGTTCAACGCGGGCGCCAGCCTATGGCAGGGCTACCCGGTGAACCCGCTCAAGGGTACGATCCAGCTCCTGCGGCTGCAGCGAGTCGTGCGCCGCCTGCTGCCGCGTATCCGCCAGCCGGTGCTGATCGTGCAGGGGGAGAAAGACCCCACCGTCCACCCCTCGGTGCCCGATACGATTGCCGCCGAGATCGGTTCAGCGGTAAAAGAGATCGTATGGATGCCCGAATCGGCGCATACCGTGATCGTGGATAAAGAGCTCGACCGGGTG
>CAYMLG010000018.1:9167-73165 GCA_964391195.1 uncultured Anaerolineaceae bacterium
TCGTGCGATGATTATGGGCGCCCGGACCACGGCCGGTGGATTCCTGATTGTATGGTTTTTTGCAAAACCGCCGGGCGATTATGAATTTTTCCGCCCAGAACAGTGGCATAATGGTAGAATGATACTATCCACTCCGACCCACTTCCGCCTCGCCGGAGCCACAACATGAGACGCCATCTGCGTTGGTACGACCTGATCACGGTAAATATTTATTACCTGGGTTTGACCACCCTCGCCCAAACTAACGGCCTGATCTTCCCGTTGCTGGTGCAAGGCTTCGTTGGCGAGGCGGTACAGGGCTCATACCTGGGCACTCTGCGACTCTGGACGTTGATGATGGCCCTGCTGATGCAGGCGGTGATGGGCATGCTCTCCGACCGCAGCACCTTGCCCGGCGGCCGGCGGCGGCCGTTCATCCTGATCGGCACCCTGCTCAACCTGGTGGTGATCACCGCCATCGGCTTCTCGGCCGGGATGGAAGGAGTCAGAGGTTTTTGGTTCCTGTTCAGCATCGCCCTGGTTCAAGCGATCACCTCCAACACAGCCCACGCCGCCCAACAAGGATTGATCCCAGACCTGGTGCCCGAAAAGCAGCGCGGGAAATTCTCGGGGGTGAAAGCCATCCTTGAGCTGCCTCTCCCCTTAATACTGGTGTCCTTTACCATCGCGCCCTTCATCAGCCGGGGGCAAATGTGGCCGGCCCTGATCCTCGCCATGGTCGTCCTGGTGTCCAGCATGTTAATCACCATGCTGGTGCCTGAAAAGCGCCAGGAACGGGCGCCCGAGCCGTTCAACTGGCAGCCGGTGCTGCGCCTGGGGCTTATGGCAGGCGCCTTTACAGCCATTATCCTGGGCAGCGGCGCCCTGGTGGGGCAGATCGGCCGCTTGCTGCGTGGAGTGAGCTCTCCGGCTGTGCTGGTGGTGGCCATGGGCGGAGCCGGTTTGATCGCCATGCTGATCGCCGTCGGCCTGGGCGTGTGGCTGAGCGTACGTATCAGCATCGGCGAGGCGGCGGCGCGGCGGCGGCCCTCCTTCACCTGGTGGGTGGTCAACCGCCTGGCCTTCCTGGTCGGGGCGGTCAACCTTTCTATATTCGCCTTATATTTCATCCAGGCCCGCCTGGGGTTCGCCGAAGAGACAGCCGCCGGCCCGGCATCCCGCCTGATGATGTTCGTGGGGATCTTCATCCTGCTCTCCGCCCTGCCCAGCGGCTGGCTGGCCGACCGCTTCGGACGCAAACCGCTGGTCGTGATCAGCGGGCTGGCCGCCGCCCTCGGCACCCTGGTGGCCCTGCTCTCCTCCAGCCTGGCGGTCATCTACGTGGGCGGCTGTCTGATCGGAGCGGCCACCGGGCTGTTCTACACCGCCAACTGGGCCCTGGGCGCCGACATCGTGCCCAAGGATGAGGCCGGTCGCTATCTGGGCATCTCCAACCTGGCCGGAGCCGGAGCCGGGGCGGTGGGCGCTTACATCGGCGGTCCGATCGCCGATTACATCACCGTCAACGTTCCCGGGTCGCCTGGCCTGGGCTATGTAATCTTGTTCGCCATTTATGGGCTGCTGTTCCTGTTCTCGGCCGGGGCCGTGTGTCTGGTCCGCGAGACAGCAGCCGAACCGCTCCAGACAGGAGCGGGCGTATTAGCCGATTAACATCCTGCCCTGGGTTCGAGATCTACCACCCCGCTCTGAGTACGGGCGTGGCGGCACGGGCACGGTGCGGGATGGCTGAGAATATAAAACGGAACCACTATGAAACATATAGAAACCGAAATTCTTGTTATCGGCGGGGGAGCCACGGGCACTGGGGTCGTCCGCGACGCTGCCCTGCGCGGCTTTAAAGCCGTCCTTGTCGACAAGAGCGACCTGACCCAGGGGACAACCGGTCGCTACCACGGCCTCCTCCACAGCGGCGGGCGCTATGCCGTCAAAGACCCCCAGGCTGCGGAGGAGTGCATCCAGGAAAACACCATTCTGCGGCGGATCATGCCATTCTGTATCGAAGACACCGGGGGCTTTTTCGTGGTCACCCCTTGGGACGATCCCGCCTACGCCGATCAGTTCGTCGAAGGCTGCAAGAAAGCCGGCATCCCCGTCGAAGAACTGTCGGTCAGCCAGATGCTGCGGGAGGAACCCCTGCTCAACCCGCAGATCTCGCGCTGCTTCCGGGTCCCCGATGGAGCGGGCGACTCCTGGCTTGGCGCAGACGCCAACGCCGAGGACGCCCGGCAGCGCGGCTCACTGATCCTGCCCTACCACAAAGTGCTCAACCTGATCAAGGAGGGAGACCGGGTGAAGGGCGCCCGCTGCCTGGATCTGGTCAAGGATGAGGAGATCACCATCACCGCCGACATGGTGGTGAACGCCGCCGGGGCATGGGCCGGGCACATCACCGCGCCGATCGGCATCGAAGTACAGATCGTGCCGGGCAAAGGCACCATGGTGGCCGTCAACCACCGCATCCTGCACACCGTGGTGAACCGCTGCCACAAATCCTCGGACGGCGACATCATCGTTCCCGCCCACACCGTGGCTGTGATCGGCACCACCGATGTGCCGGTCGCCGACCCGGACCATTACGGCATTGAGCCCTGGGAAGTGCGGCTGATGCTGGAGGAGGGCGACAAGCTGGTGCCCGGTTTCAAGGATATGCGCATGCTGCGCGCCTGGGCCGGCGTCCGCCCGCTCTACAAAGAGACCAACGTCACCGCCAACCGGGAGATCTCCCGCGCCTTCGTCCTGCTCGACCACGCCGCGCGCGATGGGGTCGAGGGCCTGGTCACCATCACCAGCGGCAAATGGACCACCTACCGCAAGATGGCCGAGGTCACGGTTGACCTGGTGTGCAACAAGTTGGGCACGCAGCGCCCCTGCACCACCCATCTGGAGGTGCTGCCCGAGCCCAAATACGCCCGCAAGCGGGCTGCCGACCGGAAGCAGCCGGTGGGGCGCGAGGACGAAGGCGGCATCGGCTACAAGCCGCCGGTGGACGCCAGCCAGGCCTACGCCACCATCGTCAACCTGGGCGATAAGCGTGAGAAGCTGGTCACCCGCTTCTCCGAGCCCGGCAGCCGGGACGTAAGCCAGGCGGTCCACGACCCGCACAGCTACCACACTCTGTCCCAGCGCCTGGCGAACGTGGAAGAAAACTACGCTTACGGCAAGCTGGTCTGCGAGTGCGAGCTGGCAACGGTGGACGATATCACCCGCGCCGTGCAGGAGGGCACCGCCCACACCCTGGACGATATCCGCCGGGATACGCGCCTGGGCATGGGCCCCTGCCAGGGCGGGTTCTGCACCTTCCGCGCCGCCGGGCTGCTGCAGAAGCTGCGCCGGCCCCCGGTGGAGGAGACTAACGTGGCCCTGCGCGATTTCCTGCAGGAGCGCTGGAAGGGCCTGCGCCCCATTCTCTGGGGCCAACAACTGCGCCAGGAACGCCTGGACGAGTTGATCTATTTGAGCGTGATCAATGCCGACCACCTGCCCGGGCCCGCCAGCTCGAAGCTGGCGCCGATCCTGTACCTGGATCCGGGCCAGGACCGGCGGGAGATCATCAGCAGCAACGGGGAGCAGGCGGAGAAAGAGGCCGCACCTATCAGTCCGGCCCAGACCGGGCCTGCCGCCCACCTGCCGCTGGACGTCCTGGTGGTAGGCGCCGGGCTGGCCGGTCTCACCGCCGCCTGGCAGCTCGCCCAGGGCGGCAAGAAAACCCACGTAATCTCCAAGGGTTGGGGCGCCAACTACTGGCACACCGGCTGCGTGGACGTGCTCGGCTACTACCCGATCGACTCCGAGGAGCCGGTCGAGTCGCCGGCCGCTGCCCTGGAGCGCCTGATCCAGGACGAACCCGAACACCCCTATGCCATCGCCGGGATGGAGCGCATCTCCGCCGCCCTGGAAGCCTTCAAAGAAATGTGCGCCGCGCAGGGCTACCCCCTACACGGGTCGCTGGAGCAAAACTGGCTGCTGCCCACCGCAGCCGGCGCCATGCGCCCCACCTGCCTGGCCCCCGAGACGATGATCGCCGGAGACCTGCGGAAGAAAGACCCCATCCTGGTGGTTGGGTTTGAGGGCTATGGGGATCTGTACCCAGATTGGATCGCCGCCAACCTGACAGCCCAGGGCATCCCGGCCCAGGCGGTGACCCTCAGCCTGCCGGTGCTGGAGGCCCAGGCGTTCGTCACCTGCCGCACCCTGGCTTCGCTGTTCGAGCAGGCGCAATTCCGCGCAGAGTTCGCCGCTGCGCTGAAACCGCACCTGAGCGGCGCCGCCCGCGTTGGACTACCGGCCGTCCTCGGCCTGGTCAAACCCCTGGAAGCGCTGCACGACCTGCAGGACAGGCTGGGCGTCCCGGTGTTCGAAATCCCAACCTTGCCGGCTTCCATCTCCGGCATCCGCCTGAGCAACCTGCTCGTCCACGCTCTGGAGGCCGCCGGAGGCCGGGTGTTCGATGGCATGGAAGCCGTGGACTGCGAGGCGGACGGGAACGAAGTCACCGGTATCCTCACCGCTTCGGCCGCCCGGCTCAAGCGCAACCGGGCCCGGAATTTCTTGTTGGCCACCGGCGGCATCCTGGGCGGCGGGATCCAGACCCATTACAACGGCCGCGCCTGGGAAAAGATCTTCCACATCCCGGTCGAAGCGCCGGACGATCAGGTGGATTGGCTGGACCGCAACTTCCTGACCCCGCACGGGCACCCGATCTTCCGCAGCGGCATCGCTATCAACACCGGCTTCCAGCCGGTAGGCGCCAATGGGGAAGTGCTGTTCAAGAACCTGTACGCCGCGGGGACCACGCTGGCCAAGGGTGAGTTCATCCGCGAGCGGTCGTTCGACGGCGTGGCCATCGTCACCGGCTACACCGCCGCGCAGCAGTTGATCTAGATCAGGCCTGCGGATGGCCAACCCGGCTCTCCGCCGCCGCTAAAAAGGTATAGGTGTGCAATATGACAGACCTTTTTCGCCCGGTCGAGATGACGCTCGACCAATGCATCAAGTGCAATATCTGTACGTCGTCCTGCCCGTTTTCGGCGGTGACCGATCTGTTCCCGGGGCCGAAGTACGCCGGGCCGCAAGCCGGCCGCTTCCGCAACCCCGACATCCCCACCCCGGATAAGTCCGTAGATTACTGCTCCGGCTGCCGGGTGTGTAATATGGTCTGCCCCACCGGGGTGAAGATCGCCGAAATGAACGCCCGCGCCCGGGCGGTGATGGTGGAACAGAAAAAAGTGCCGTTCATCGCCAAGGTGCGCAACAACATGATTGCCCGCTCCGAGTTGGTGGGCAAGCTGGCCACACCGGTAGCCCCCCTGGCCAACGCTGTGTTGGCCAACCCCCAGGCGCGGGCGCTGATGGAGAACACCCTTGGCATCGCCCGCCACGCCCCGTTCCCCACCATCACCCGCCAGCGCTTCACCACCTGGTTCAACAAGCACCCCAAGCCGGCGAACGCCACCCGCAAAGTGGTGTACTTCACCGGCTGCTCCACCGAGTACTACGAGCCGCGGGTCGGCCGGGCGGCGGTGCGCGTGTTGGAAGCCAACGGCTTCGAGGTGCTGGTGCCCAAGCAGAACTGCTGCGGCCTGCCCCTGCTCTCGAACGGGGAGTTCGACGCCGCCCGCCGCTATCACACCTCCAACGTGCGCCATCTCTCCGGCTTCGCCCGCCAGGGTTACCCCATCGTCGGCACGTCCACAAGCTGCACCCTGACCCTCAAAGAAGAGGCCCCGGAACTGCTGGACATGCACGACGAGGAGACGACCATGCTCGCCCAGGGTACCTTCGATTTCAACGAATTCCTGTGTGGGCTGCTGGATGAGGGCACCTTGAACACCGACTTCAAGCCCCTGCCGGAGATCTTCCAGCGGTTCGTCGTGCCCTACCATGTGGCCTGCCAGTACCGCGGCCACCGGCTCGGCCGGCCCGGCGTGGAAGTGTTGGACCTGATCCCCGGGCTGCGGTTCCAGGAAAGCAAGGCAGCCTGCTGCGGCATCGCCGGGACCTATGGGTTCAAAAAGGAAAAGTATGAGATCTCGATGGATGTGGGCGAACCCCTGTTCCAGTTCGTGAAGGAGACCGGGGCGCCGATTGCCATTTGCGACAGCGAGACCTGCCGGTGGCAAATCACCCATGGCACCGGAATCCCCGCCGTCCACCCGGTGGAGATCGTGGCGCTGGCCTACGGCTTCGAGCCTGAAGGCCCGCTGGCCGAACTCCTGAAATAAGATCCGCCGGTCGGCCCTGCTCACAAGGGCTCTGTAAACAAGCCATGCTGTGCGATCGCGCTTCGCCGGTCACACAGCATGGCTTTGCTGTTTAACTCGCCTCGCCGAACCAGGGACGGGAGTCCAGGGCCCGGACCCGCCAGGCGGTGGTCTCCTCACCCACCGGGCCGGGCAGCTCGGCGATGCCCACCCGCTCCCAGACCCAGTCCGGGATCGAACGCGCCCGCCCGGGCACCAGCCAGGCGTAGACCGAGAGGGCGCCCCTTAGCAGGGGGATATCCTGATCCACGCGCTGGAGCAGGTGGAGCCAGTCCAGGGTCTCTCCCTGAAAGTAGAGCAGGTTGAGCACATCGCCCCAATCGCAGCGGTCCTTTTGGAGGATATAGATCTTGGCCCAGATCATCTCCTCGGCCGGCACAATCCGCAGGCTCTCGCCGTGCATATCCATCACCGGCCCGGCGGAGACGAATAGAGAGTCGACCACCGTAGGCTGGTTGGCAAAAGACCAGATCAGGTCTACGATTACCTCCCCCTGATGAGAGCGGTAGATCCACTCCCGGTCATACGGCATATGATCGTGGTAATCGGCCAGCCCGGCCTGGTGCACGGCATCGATGCCCGCCTCGCGGTCTTCGGGCATCAGGTAGAAGTCCAGGTCTTTGGTGTTGCGCCAGCGCCCGGTGTAGGCCGCCAGGGCGAAAGCGCCTCCCAGGGCGAACTGGATGCGCCGTCTCCGCAGTTGCTCGATCACCTTCAGATAAACCTGCCACTGCTCGGGAGGGATCTGCTGCGTCCAACTGCTGTCTGGCTGGGTCATGGATGGCAAACTGGCCTCCTTTCCCCCTGGGTATTGTAGAAATACTACCCCCCAGGTTAATGTCCTCCCAACCGCGGTGGAGGCAAGCGCCTGTTTCACTTCCGGCTGAGGTGATACAGGCGGAGCACCTTCAGTTCATCGTAACTCACCTCGCCGCCCAGGGCCTCGAAAGCCGGCTTGAGGAACTCCGTTCCCACCTGGTCGAACACAGCGAACACCCGCTGCTGCTGCTCAGGGGGCAAGGCCGACATGCGCAGCAGGTCGTCCGCAAGGCGCAGCGCGTTCCCCTCCAACTGGTACTTGACCAGGTAATTCATCACTGTGCCCGGTTGGATACCGAAGCGCTCGGCCAGTTCCTCCACGGAAGCGCCCTGGTTATACGCCTCGCCAACCAGCTCGTATTTCTGCTTTTTCGGGGACTGCCGGGCTGAGGCAGCCTTGTGCGTCGATCCCTTCATCACTTCGCGGATGCCGTGCTGCTGGCAGTACTCGCGGATGACAGCTAGGAACTCCGCTCCATAGCGGCGCAGCTTGCGCTCGCCGATCCCGAATATCTGCTCCAGGCTGGCTTCCGAGGCGGGGTAATAGGTGGCCATCTCGATCAGGGTTTTGTCGGCGAAGATGACGTAAGGCGGTACACCGGCCTGGTCGGCGAGCGATTTCCGCAGCTCGCGCAGCCGGGCGAACAGGCGTTCATCATGCTTGACCTGGGCGCGCTCCGGCAAGTAGGCCGGGGCACCGTCTTCCAGCACGGCGAAGAAAGACGCCTCGCGTTTGAGCAGTTCAGCCGTCTTGGAGGTGAAGCGCAGGGAGCCATAGTGTTCGTCCTGCTCGAGATAGCCCTTCTGGATCAACTGCCGCGCCAGTCGCAGCCACTGCTCCCTGGTCAACTCTTTGCCGATGCCGTAGGTGCTGAGTTTATCGTGACCGAAGCGCAGCACCTTCTGGCTCTGGCTGCCGAGCAGCACGTCGATCACGTGGTTCATCCCAAAACGCTCGCCGCTGCGCTTCACGCAGGAGATGAATTTCTGCGCCGGTATCGTCGCCTCCACCTGCCGTCCGCCGCCGTTACGGCAGTTATCGCACCAGCCGCAGTTCTCGCTCTCGAACTTCTCGCCGAAATGTTCAAGCAGGGGGAGGCGGCGGCACAGGTCCGTTTCGGCGTAGCGCACCAGGGCGTTGAGGTGCAGGTTGGCAGCCTCCAGCTCTGCGCCCTCCTTCTGGTCGATGAAATACCTCACCTTGCGGATATCGGCATAGCTGAACAGCAGCAAGCAGTGCGCCGGCAGCCCGTCGCGACCGGCGCGACCGATCTCCTGGTAGTAGCTCTCGATGCTCTTCGGCAGGTCGTGGTGGACGACAAAGCGCACATTAGGCTTGTTGATGCCCATGCCAAAAGCGATGGTGGCGACGATGATCTGCACATCGTCGCGGATGAACAGCTCCTGGTTGCGCTGCCGTTCTTCATCTGTCAGCCCGGCGTGGTAGGGACGGACGGAGAAACCCAGCCCGTCCAGGCGCGCCGCCAGTTCATCCACCTGCTTCCGAGAGAAGCAGTAGATAATGCCCGACTGGTCGGGGAAGCGGCGGATGAACTCTACCACCTGCCCGGTGGCATCCACTTTTTGGGTGACTTCGAGCAGCAGGTTTTCGCGGTTGAAGCTGGCGACGAACTCGTTGGAGGCGTCGAAGCGCAGGCTGCGCTGGATATCGCTGCGGACCCGCGGGGTGGCGGTGGCGGTAAGAGCGACGCACACCGCGTGGGAGAACAGCCGCCTGGCCTCCGCGAGCTGCCGGTACTCGGGCCGGAAGTCGTGGCCCCACTCGGAGATGCAGTGCGCCTCGTCGATCGCCAGGCAGTCCACCCGGATCGATTCGAGCAGGTTGAAGAGGCGGGCGGTCAGCAGGGTCTCAGGGGCGACATACAGCAGCTTCACTTCCCGGCGCCGGATACGCTCCATGGTGTGCAGGTATTCGTCCTGGGCCAGGGAACTGTTCAGGAAGGCAGCCGGCACCCCCAATTCACGGAGCTGCTCGACCTGGTCCTTCATCAGCGAGATCAGCGGAGAGACGACGATGGTCAGACCATCGAAGATCAGGGCCGGGATCTGGTAGCACAGGGATTTCCCCCCGCCGGTGGGCATGACCACCAGCGTATCGCGCTTGTTGAGCACGTTGGCGATAATTTCCCGCTGGAGCGGTTTGAAGGCCTCGAACCCGAACACCGAAGTCAGCAGCTCTCCGGCACGATCGATGAGGGTGGAGGGAGAGGGTTTCGTGTTCATCGCGTTAATTGTAGCACGGGCGAGCCGGTGGGCTGTGGTACACTTTCCTCGATCCGGAGGTCCACCATGCGCATCGTACTCACCGCCATCATTATGCTGGCGCTGGCAGCCGGCGCTGCTTGCGCATCCGCCGCGCCCCCGGCGGTCGCCACAGCCACCCTGGCGCCGCCCGCCGCAACCGCTACGGCCGCTTCGACCCCCACGCAGGCCGCAGGCGAGTCCGCCCCGCCGGAAGTGAGCGTGCAGGAGATCCCCATCTCCGGCCCGGCCGCCGAACCGGCCGCGGAGTTCTCGGGCATGGCCTGGTTCGGCGAGACGTTGATCTTACTGCCCCAATATCCCCAACGCTTCAAAGTGGGAGAGGCCGATGGCGCAGTGCTGGCGCTCCACAAAGCGGATATCCTGGCTGCCCTCTCCGGGACACAGCCCGGGCCGTTGGAGCCGCAGCTCGTCCCGCTGATCGCCCCCGAACTCAGCCGCATCTTCAGCGGGTTCGAGGGGTTCGAGGCCATCGCCTTTTCCGGCAATCGGGCCTTCCTCACCGTCGAGACCAGCCCCGGCGATGGGATGATGGGCTACCTGGTCGCCGGCGAGATGGCGGAAGACTTGAGCGCCCTGCGCCTGGATCCCTCCCGCCGGGTGGAGCTGCCTCCCCAGGCGCGGCTGTCCAACATGACGGATGAGGCCATCTTGCTTTCTGGTGAGCAGATCTACACTTTCTACGAAGCATACGGCCAGAACGTCAACCCCAACCCTGTCGCCCGCACCTTCACCACCGGGCTGGAAACGGGCGAGACGGTCGCCTTCCCCAACATGGAATACCGCATCACCGACGTCTCGGCGCTGGATGAGGCGGGGAATTTCTGGGCCATCAACTACTTCTTCCCCGGGGACATCAAGCTGCGCCCCGCTCCCGACCCCCTGGCGGAGCGCTACGGTGAGGGGGCCAGCCACCGCCGCTACGACACGGTCGAGCGCCTGGTGGAGTTCCACCTGGGCCAGTCGGGCATCGAACTGGTGGACCGCCCGCCGGTCCAACTGGCGCTGATCGATGATGACCAATCCCGCAATTGGGAGGGCCTGGTCCGCCTGAATGACCGGGGCTTTTTGCTGGTGACGGACAAATTCCCGGAGACCATCCTGGCATTCGTGCCTTTCCCTTGAGGTGGAGCATGGCAGAGATCGGCGTCATTTCCGACACGCACGGGCTGCTGCGCCCGCAGGCTGTGAAGGCGCTGCAGGGTGTGGAGCGGATTCTACACGCCGGCGATGTGGGCCGCCCGGAGATCCTGGCTGAACTCCAGGCGCTGGCCCCGCTGACGGCGGTGCGCGGCAACGTGGACCGAGGCGATTGGGCCCGGGCCTTGCCGCTGACGGAAGCTGTGGAAGTTGGCCCGACCTGGCTGTATCTGCTCCACGACCTCGCGCAGCTGGACCTGGACCCTGCGACGGCCGGCTTTGCGGCGGTGATCAGCGGCCATTCTCACCGGCCCCTGGTCGAGCGCCGGAATGGGGTCCTGTATCTCAATCCGGGCAGCGCCGGGCCGCGCCGCTTTCACCTGCCGGTGACCGTCGCCCGGCTGTGGGTCGAGCCCGGCGCCGTCGAGGCGCAGATCATCGAGCTTCCGGTAGATTGAAAGGTCCGGTTGAAGCCCTGCACCTTACCTTCCTGAAATTTGAAGGAACTTTCTTGGTCGATTCCACCCAAGATCGAATATAATCTTATCGATGTTGACAGACCCTCTGACCGGGGTCTTTTCCCGGGCACCACTCGAGCAGCAAATAAAGGAAGAAATCGACCGCCTCCTGCGCTACCGTCTTCCGTCCTCGATCAACCTCCTCGACCTGTACCACGATCAGAGCCTCGATGATGCGTTCGGACACCTGCGAGGAGATCAGGATCGGGTAGGTTTTGCCAGGCGGCTGCGGTCGCTGCTGCGCGCCTCCGGCCTGCTGTTCTGCTCCGGGGGAGCTAAATTTATGGCCTTGCTGCCGAACACCACCCGCAATTATGCGGCCTCCCTGGCGCGGCGCCTGCTCGACTCCACCCGGGCCGCCCCTTCCACCGGCGAACCGCCACTCAAACTGCCGGTGACCATGGAGGTGTCGAGTGCGCCCGACGATGGCCAAACGCCGGGAGCGCTGCTCGAGAAGGTCGCCCGGCGCAGCTACGGAGGCCTGCGCCTCAGGCGGGGGCAGGTGATTCACCAGGACGGCCCACGGCCGGCCCTGGCCCCCCTGGACGAAGACTCCCGGCTGATCGAGCGCGACGAAGCCCTGTTGGTCCTGCACCAATTTTTCCGTGAACTGCCCCAGCGCCAGCGGGGCATCTTTGTTAATTGCAGAGCTTTGGGGGGCAGGCGCACCCGGTTTTCGGCCGAGACCGGGGATCCTGCCCGCTTGCAGGGGTACAGGAAAGCATTCGCACCGGCTGCACCCCTGATGTCTGCCCAAGGCGAATCGGACGAAGTAAACGGCCCCGGCCCAGGGGAACCGTGGTCGTTACAAAAAATAATCACACAAAAAGTTGGAGAGACATGTCTATACACCCCTTAAGGATCTTTAGCGGCTCTGCCCACCCGGCGCTTGCGCAGGAAATCGCCGGTTTGCTGGACACCACCGTGGGCAGTTCCACCACCGTCCATCTGCCGGACAGCGAAGTGTACGTCACCATCGATGAAGTTGTTCGCGATCAGGATATATTCTTCATTCAACCCTGCTCCACGCCGGTGAACGACAACCTGATGGAACTGCTGCTCTACCTAGATGCCTTCCGCCGGGCCAGTGTTCACAGCGTGAGCGTGGTCGTCCCTTACTTCCCCTACGCCCGCCAGGACCGGATGGCCCGTGGGCGAGAGGCGATCAGCGCCCGCGTGGTAGCGAACCTGTTAGAGAGCCAGGGCCCAAATCGGATCATTTACGTGGATATCCACAACCGGGCGACACAGGGCTTTTTCAATATCCCGGTTGACCCGCTCACCGCCTTGCCCCTGCTGGCCGAGTATTTCCGCAAGCCGGAATACCAGGACGCGGCCATCGTTAGCCCGGATGTGGGGCGCGCCGGGATGGCCGGGCGCTATGCCGAACTGCTCAACCTTCCCCTGGTGGTGATGCACAAGCGGCGCACCAGCTTCAGCGCCACCGAAACGACTCACGTGGTGGGCGATATCAAAGGCCGGCGCCCGATCGTGATCGACGACCTGATGGCGGGCGGCAGCGTGCTCAAGCAGATCGATGCCCTTTACGAGCGCGGCGCCGAAGGCAAGGCGGTTTTCTCCGTCACTCACCCGGTGCTGCTCCCCACTGCCCTGGAAATCCTGGATAAGGACGATCGCATCGAGAAGCTGGTGGTGACCAATACCATCCCGATCCCGCCCGAAAAACGCCATCCGAAGATCGAGGTTCTGTCGGTCGCTTCGCTGCTGGCCGATATCATCCACCGGGTGCACCGTGGGATCAGCATCTCGGAGAAGCTAATCCTATCCTGAGCCGCGAGCGAGGCGCGCCCACCCGCCGCGGCTGCCGGGTGGGCGCTGTTCTGATTTCTCGCCCATCCAGGGCAAGGCCAGGGACCCGGGCAGGGCCGTGCACCAAACGGCCACCACCAGGTTGATCGGGCAAGTCATAGTCACAGGAGGGAATGATGACCGGCAATGACATGCTGCGCTTTCCGGCGAGCTTCGTCTGGGGCACGGCCACCGCGGCTTACCAGATCGAGGGCGCCTGGAACGAGGACGGCAAAGGTCCTTCGATTTGGGATACCTTCGTCCGCCGGCCGGGGACCATCCACCAGGGGGCTACCGGCGACGTCGCCATCGACCACTACCACCGTGCAGCCGAGGATGTGCGCCTCATGGCCAGCCTGGGCATTCCGGCCTATCGCTTTTCGGTCTCCTGGCCGCGAGTGCTGCCCCATGGAGCGGGCGAGGTCAACTGCGCCGGGCTGGATTTTTACGACCGCCTGGTGGACGAGCTGCTGAGCTGCGGGGTCGAGCCTTATCTCACCCTCTATCACTGGGATCTCCCCCAGGCGCTGCAGGATCTGGGCGGATGGGAGCGCCGGGAGACAATCTTCCACTTCGGCGAATACGCGCAGGTCATCGCCCGGCGGCTGGGCGACCGGGTGAAGAACTGGATCACGATCAACGAACCGTTATCGGTGGCCCTCTCGGGGTATTTCCTGGGCGACCACGCGCCTGGGATAAACAATCCCCTGGCAGCCATGCAGGTGGGGCAGCACCTGTTGGCGGGTCACGGATTGGCGGTGCAGGCGCTGCGAGCGGCGCTCCCGGAGACAGCGCAGGTGGGCATTAGCCTGAACCTGTTCCCGGTCTACCCTGCGAGCGATACGGAGGAGGACCGCCAGGCGGCTCAGCGCGCCGAGGCGGTCCTTCTACACCTCTTCCTGGAGCCTTTGATGCGCGGCCGTTTCCCGGAGCAGGTGGTGGAGCTCTTCGGGCCGCTCTTCCCCACACCCAAAGCGGAAGATCTGCAGTTGGCTGCTGCCCCCATCGACTTCCTGGGGGTCAACTATTACACCCGGGCGGTGATGCGCCACGACCCCAATTTCCCCATTCTCCACGCCGCGCAGACGATGCCCGCCGGAAGCGAGTATTCCCAGATGTGGGAGATCTATCCCCAGGGGCTGTACGATCTGCTGCTCCAGGTGCACCGCGAGTACCGGCCGAAGCGCATCCTGATCACCGAGAACGGGGTACCGGTCCCCGATGATCTCGATTACGACGGCGAGGTGCGCGATTACCGGCGCATCCACTATCTGCGCGACCACCTGGCGCAAACGCACCGCCTCATTCAGGAAGGTGTTCCCGTGGAGGGCTACTTCGTGTGGTCGTTGTGGGACAACTTCGAGTGGGCCCATGGGTATAAAATGCGCTTCGGGTTGGTGCACGTCGATTTCGAGACCCAACAGCGCACGGTGAAAAAGAGCGGCCGGTGGTATTCGCAGGTCATCCGGGACAACGGCTTCGATCCGCGCCAACCGGCTTTTCCGTCCTGAGAGGGCGCGCCCTCCCATCATGTCATCCTGCGGATGAGCTTCCTACTATGTCATCCGGAGTGGCATCGCAGAGCGTCGCTCTGCGCCGCCGCGATGCTCAGCGCAGCGACCGAAGAATCTCGACACTGGGCATCGCCGCCGTAGGATTACATGAGTGAGGGGACATCCTGTGGGAGCACACCATCCATCCTTACTTACTGTGTTCTCTGTGAACTCTGTGGTAAAACTCTTCCCGACAATAAGCCACCCTACCGGCCTCAATCGGACACACTGCACATGGATTCGATGCAAGAATTCTCCCGGCTGATGCAGGCCTTCTCCATCCCGCGACCCAACGGGTCCCGGGCGGAGCGGGCCACCTCAACCTTCATCCGGGAATGGCTCGAACAGCGGCAGATCCCTTACCGTATCCACCGCTTCACCGTGAACCCATACCATTTCGAATGCCTGGGGCTGTGGTTCATCCTCTCCCGCACCCTGCTGGCCGTGATCGTATGGCTCGGCCGCGGATGGGCGCCGGCCCTGGCTGCGGGGGTCATCCTGGCGGTGGAACTGCTGGACGGCGTGAAGCGCATTCCGCTCATCACCTGGCCCGGCCGCAGGCAGGTGGAGAATATCCTGATCGAATTCTCGCCGCAGCAAGCCGAGGAAGAGGTAGTGATCAGCGCCCATTACGACAGCAAAACCGAGCTGCTCGACCACCGGCAGCGCATGTTCTTCCTGAAAAACATCTACACCGGGATCTTTCTCACCGCGGGGGCGGGGCTGCTGGCGGGGGCCGGGAACGAGCTGCAGCGCCGGGGCCTGGTCGCAGGCGATATCCTCTCCGGGCTGGCCCTGGCCCTCTGTCTGCCCCTGCTCATCCTGGCCTACGGCTATGGGCTGAATCTGGCCCTGGGCCGCCTGGTGCAGCCCAGCCAGGGGGCGGTGGATAACGGGGCCGCCTGCGCCATATTGCTCGTCCTGGCCGGCCGCCTGAGACACAGCGAACTCCCGCCACACACCCGCATCACCCTGGCCCTATTCACCGGAGAAGAGGTGGATCGCCAGGGATCTCGGGCTTACGTCCGCAGCCGGGATTGGAATCTGCCGGCCGAGGCCCTGAACCTGGAGGTGATGGGGCAAGACGGTGAGTATGTGCTCTGGGAGCGAGAAGGCTCGGTCTTCGGTCTGAAACCCTGTTCGCGAGAAGTGAACGCCCGCGTGTCGGCGGCCGTTTCTGCCGTGACCGGGGCTGCGCCCGTTCCAGGGGGGCCGATCACCAGCGATGGAGCCTCTTTCCTTGCCGCGGGGATCCCCACCGCCGTGCTGGGCACTTACGACCGGCGATTGAAAGATACCGGCTTCCACCGCCCGGCCGATCACCTGAAACGGGTGCGGCTCGAGCGCCTGCAGGAAGGGGTGGATATCTTGATTCAGTATATGGAAAAGAAACATGGATAACAACGGACCCAACAACCTGCCATCGACCACCACACCCCGGTCGAACGCCGGCTGTGGCAGCCCGGCGGTCTTCGTCCTGGCCCTGTTGTGGGTGTTCTTCATCATCACCGTCCGGATCGCGATCTCGTTGATCGCATCGGCCACCCCTGGCCCGGCCGCCGAAACGCTTAGCCTGACTGCATCTCTGGGCATGGCCGTCACCCTGCTCATATCGGTGGGGGCGCTGGCCCTCTTCTGGAAGGACCCCGCCTACAAAGCCATTTACCAGACCTGGGGCCTGGCCTCGGCTTTCGCCCTCCTGCTGATCGTCGCCCATCTGCCAGACACCATCGCCTCGCTGACCCGGGCCGCGCTGCACCTGGCGCTGGCGCTGATTGCCGCAGGAGCGTTGTACTTCATCGCCCGGCGCCGGGCTTTATCGCAGGCTGAAGGGGCCCTCTCCGGCGCAGATAGCCTGGCTCTGGCCCTGTTGGGCGCGGCGCTGATCGCCGTGCCCTGGACGCTGTGGGGGGCGCTGGGCTCACCTCTGGACATCCTGCTGGACCTGCTCTCCGGGCTCGGCTTCGGCCTGGCCGCCGCCATCCTGCTCGACCGCTTTCTGTTCCGCCCCTACCTGGCCCATCTGGCCGCCCAGGGACAGGATTTCACCTTCGGACACCGGCTGGCGTTGGCGCTGGCCGCCGACGCAGCCCTGTCGATCATCGCCGCCGGAACCGGGTTCCCTTATGGGGGGATGCAGCTCGCATTGATCCTGGTTTGGGGCGCCACCGGGTGGCTGACGGTGCGCCTGCGCCGTCCGCTGGCCCTGGCCGCCCTGCTCGGGCTGACCGCCGCAATCCCCCTGGCGTTCATCGATCCCGATGAACTGATCCTGGTGATCGGCTACGGCGCCGGGGAGGTCCTCAGTTGGGCGCTGCGGGGGACCCTTATCTCCGGGCTGATCGCCTGGATCCTGGGCCTCCTGCTGCTGGCCATCCCCTCCCCCATTCGCCGGCGCCCGAGGCCCGCGTGGGCCGTCCCCCTGTTTGCTGTGCTGGCCTTGGGCGGCTGGGTGCTGGCCCTGGCGCTGTACTTCACCCTGGGGCAGCCCGGCTTCTTCGGCGAGCGCTACTTCATCGTCCTCGAATCGCAGGCCGACCTCACCCCGGCGGAAGAAATCGAAGACCCCGCCGCCCGCCGGACGTTCGTCTACCGGACCCTGGTTGAACACGCCACGACGACTCAGGCCGGGCTGCGCCAGTTCCTGGAAGGCTTCCGCCTGGATTACACCCCGTACTACCTGGTGAACGGGATCGAAGTGGAAGGCAACCCGCTGCTGCGGCTGTGGATCGCTTCTCGCCCCGAGGTGGCCGAAGTGCTGCAGAGCCCGCGGCTGCGCCCCTTGCCCGAGCCTGTCCCCACGGCGGCCGGGGATCTCCCGCCCGTCGAAGCGCCACCCTGGAACCTCAGCCTGATCCAGGCCGACCGGGTGTGGGCGGATTTCGGCGTCAGAGGCGAGGGGATCGTCATCGGCCACTCCGACAGCGGTGTATGGGGGGGCCACCCCGAACTGGCCGATTCCTACCGGGGGGTAGGCGGCGAGCACGACTACAACTGGTTCGACCCCTGGTATGGGCGTTCCGAACCGGCGGACATCGGCGGGCACGGCACCCACACCCTGGGCATCGTGCTGGGCAACCACACCGGGGTCGCCCCGGACGCCACCTGGATCGGCTGTGTGAACCTGGCCCGCAATCTGGGCAACCCCGCCCTATACCTGGACTGCTGGCAGTTCATGCTGGCGCCCTTCCCCCAGGGGGGCGATCCCTTCACCGATGGCGCGCCGGAGTTGGGGGCTCATGTGCTCAACAATTCCTGGGGCTGCCCGGATATAGAAGGGTGTGACCCCGACACGCTGCAGCCGGCCGCCCGAGCGCTCTCCACCGCAGGGGTGTTCGTGGTCGTCTCGGCCGGGAATGACGGCCCGGGTTGTGGCTCGCTCAACTCTGCCCCCGCCTGGTACGATGAGGTCTTCTCGATCGGGTCGATCAATTCATCCGGGCAGATCTCTCTGTTCAGCAGTCGCGGCCCGGTGCCCTTCCCGGAGAGCGACGAAGTCAAGCCTGACCTGGTCGCCCCGGGCGAAATGGTGATCTCCGCCTATCCCCAGGACGGCTACTCGGCTGCCAGCGGCACCTCGATGGCCGGGCCACACGCCGCCGGGGTCGTAGCCCTGATGTGGTCGGCGAACCCCGACCTGATCGGCGATATCCAGCGCACCGAGGAGATCCTAAAACAGACCGCCCGGCCCTACAGCGGGTTCATCCCCTCCTGCCCCGGGGCGGAGGAGCATCCGAGCACCGTGACCGGTTATGGTATCCTGGACGCCTATGGGGCCGTTGAGGCTGCGCTGGCCGAACGGTGACGGCTGCGGTCTGCTTAGGTCACGTTTATAAGGAAAACATCCTGCAATGACAACCATCCATCTCGTCTCACACACCCATTGGGACCGCGAATGGTACCTGCCGTTCCAACAGTTCCGCTTGAAGCTGGTCTACCTGATCGACCGGGTTATGGATCTGATGAGGTCCGATCCGGAGTTCAAGTATTTCATGCTCGACGGGCAGACGATCGTGCTCGACGATTACCTGGAGATCCGCCCGGAGCGGGAGGCCGAGCTGCGCCGGTTAGTGCAGGCCGGGCGGCTGCTGATCGGCCCCTGGTTCATCTTGCCCGACGAGTTCCTGGTCAGCCCGGAAGCGACCATCCGGAACCTGCTGCTGGGCGACCGTATCGCCCGCCGCTTCGGAAAGAAGATGAACGCAGGCTATATCCCCGACCCTTTCGGGCATATCGGCCAGATGCCACAGATACTGCGCGGCTTCGGGATGGAGGCCGCAGCCCTGCAGCGCGGTTTGGATGACCAGCCGAACGAGCTGTGGTGGGAGGCCCCCGATGGGACGCGCATCTTCCTGTCTTATCTGCGGGACGGGTACGGCAACGGCGCGCTGCTGCCTGCCGCCGATCCCGAAGCCTTCACCCGCGCCGTCCAACGCTCGGCCGGGTCGTTGGCGCCGTACACTCCCACCAGTCACGTGGTGCTGATGCACGGGGCCGATCACCTCGAGCCGCCGGAAGAGACCAGCCGGGCGGTACGGCAGGCGAACACGATGCTGGACGGCGACCGGTTGGTCCACTCCACCCTGCCGGAATTCCTCAGCGCTGTGCGGGCGGAGATCGACAGGACCGGGGCTGAGCTGCCTTTGGTGCGTGGGGAGCTGCGCTCGTCCAAGCGCTATCACCTGCTGCCGGGGGTGCTCTCGGCCCGGATGTGGATCAAGCAGCGTAACCACGCCTGCCAGACGCTGCTCGAGCGCTGGGCCGAGCCTTTCTCGACCATCGCCGACTGGCAGGACAGGATGGCCGGCGGGTCGCAGAGGCCGGGGCGGGTGAACGGCGGCTTCGGTCCGATGCTGGACCGCAGCGGGGCGCCCTCCACCCCCGGGCTGCTGGCAGACACCGCCTCGGTGGTGCGCCGGGCCTGGCGCTACCTGATGGAGTGCCATCCCCACGACTCGATCTGCGGCTGCTCGGTGGACCAGGTGCACGAGGAGATGCGCCCCCGCTTCGACCAGGTCGAACAGATCGGGGCGGAGATCACCCGCCAGAGCCTGGTGCGCCTGGTGGGGGCCGTGGATACTCATCTGCCGCAGGCCGGGGATGGCCCCCCGCCGGCGGGGATCATCCCGGTGGTGGTGTTCAACGCGGCCGGTGTGCCGCAGACCGGCCCGGTGGAGCTCCCGATCTCGCTTCCCACCTCGGTGAATGCCGTGGAGGTGGTGGACGAGGATGGGGTGCCGGCTCCTGACCACCTGGGGGAGAGGACCTATCAGGAAGTGGCCTATGTGGTGCTCAACCGGGAGGACTTCACCCAGGCGCTGAGTTCCATTCAGGAAGGAACGCTGGCCTTCACCGGACCCATGCGGGGCATGACCCTCCAGGAAATCAGCTTCCGCCGCCAGGCGAACACCCTGCTGATCGATACCGCCATCTCTGCCTTCGGGAAGACCCCGGCCGGCGTGTTGGAAGTAGCGCAGGAGGAGGCGTTCCGCGCACTGGCCGACCCCAGCCTGGACAGCTTCGCCCTGATGGTGAAATCCGTGTTCACCAGGCTGTCGTTCACCGCGGTAGGGGTACCCGGCTGCGGGTATAAGACCTTCTGGGTGCGCCCGGCCGGGGGCACAGGAGACGATGCGGGGCTGGCCGCTGAGGCGATAGCCGCTGAGATGAAGGCCGGTGCGGCGCCGGTGGAGACAGGAGTGGGCAGCGGGGCAATTGGAGTAGGTTCTGGCAAGCAACCCCCTACTGCCGATATTGGCTATGCGCAAAAGAACCCCACCCTCACTATCGAAAACCAGTTCCTCTCCCTCTCCTTCGACCCCGACGGCACCTTCACCCTCTCCGACCGCCGCTCCGGCGCCCGCTATTCCGGCCTGAACCGCTTCGTCGACGGCGGCGACTGTGGCGACGAATACAACTTCTCCCCCCCTCCCCAGGATACCCTCTCCTCCCAGGTGGAAGTGCTCGAAGTGGGCGTGGATCGCACCCCGGTGGCCCAGGTGATCGAGGCCCGCCTCGCCCTGCATGTCCCCTGCGCGCTGTCCAGCGACCGCCAAAGCCGGTCGGACGAGACGGTCGCGCTCCCCATCCGGGTCCGGGCGGTGCTGCCCAACGGGGTGCCCCGCCTGGATTTCGAGACCTGGGTCGATAACCGGGCGGAAGATCACCGCCTGCGGGTGCACTTCCCCGCCCCCTTGCAGACCGATTTCGCCGATTATGACGGGCATTTCGAAGTGGTCCGCCGCCCGCTGGTGTTGCCCGAATACCAGCCAACCTGGGCGGAGCAGCCCCGCCCGGAGAAGCCCCAGCGCCATTTCGCCAGCATCTCCGACGGCCGGTTGGGGCTGACCGTCTCCAATTTTGGCCTGCCCGAAGTCGAGGTGATCCCCGGACAGGGAAGCACCGAGATCGCTCTGACTCTGCTGCGCTGCGTCGGCTGGCTTTCGCGGGATGATTTCTCCACCCGCAAAGGGCATGCCGGTCCGGGGTACCCCACCCCGGGGGCACAGATGCCCGGCGAGTGGACCTTCGCCTATTCGGTCATCCCCCACTCCGGGCGCTGGGACCAGGCCGCCCCCGGGGAACTGCCCCCCTACCACCAGGCGTTCGCCTTCAGCACCCCGCTGCGCGCCCTGCTGGCCGAACCCCATCCCGGCCCCTTCGCACCTCGGGGCAGTTTTGTGGAGGTGCAAGACCCCCGCTTCGTGCTCAGCGCGGTGAAGACAGCCGAGGACGGGCAGGGCTGGATCCTGCGCGGCTATAACATTTCTGCGGAACCGATTGAGGTAAGGCTGAAGATATGGCGAGATTTCGCCCGAATCCACCGCACGAACCTGGCCGAAACCCCGCTTGAACCCCTCGCCCTCGCCCCAGACGGCAGCCTGAGGCTCCCCGTGCGCGGGCACGAGGTGGTGACGGTGCGGCTCAGTCCTTAACGCCGGTGGAGAGCGATTCAGGCCGTCAGGAGACGATATTCGGGTCGAGCGATCGTAACGACCCGGTCAGCTACACCAATTCAGCACGGTCAAGGCGATCACTTTGGTTGCTTCGATCAAGTTCTTGAGCGGGACGTACTCGTTCATGGCGTGCATCTGAGCGGTAACGCCGGGGCCGAAGATGACCGTGGGCGTATTACCGCTGCGGATCAGGAAACGTGTATCGGCCGCGCCCATCCGGCCGCTGATGACCGGCCGCCGCTGCAGAGAATGCTCGAACGCTGCCTTCATCGTCTCCATGATTGGATGGTCCCACGGGATTTCGGCTCCGGCGGCCACGTAGCCGCCCTCGGTGGTGATGTGAGGCGGGTGGTCGCGCAGCCAGGGGTCCGCCTGGCATACCCGCTCGATCTGCTCCTTCAACTGCCGCTCGGTTTCAGCCGGGTCTTCGTAAGGCATCAGACCCAGGCTCCCGCGCAGCACGGCAGTCTCCGGCATGGTGGAGGGGTGAGTCCCGGCCTGGATCATGGTCACGGTGCAGGGCAAGGCGCCGCGGTTATCGGGGTAAAGCGGGTGGTGTAGATCGGCGAACCGCATTTTCTCCAGGTCGTCCACAGCCTGGATGATTTTATAAGCTTTCTCGATCGAGCTCACCCCTTCCCAACGGGAGGCGATCCCGGCCGGCTTGCCTTTCAGTGTGACCGTGAACCACATCCGCCCGATGCAGGCGGGCATGATCTCCAGGTCGCTCGTCTCGCAGCAGATCCCGGCGTCGGCAGTGTAACCCCGCTCGACACAAGCCAGCGTACCCAGCCCGGTCCGCTCCTCGTCAACCACGCTCTCCAGGATTACATCCCCGCGCAGTCCCACGCCCAGGTCCTTGAGGATTTTCACCGCCATGACCATCGCCGCGACCCCGGATTTCATGTCCGAGGCGCCGCGGCCGAACATCTTCCCATCCACCACCTCTCCAGACAGCGGCCCGGACTTCCACGCGTTCAACGGCTCAACAGGCACGGTGTCCACGTGCCCATTCAACAGGATTGACTTCCCACCGCCGCTCCCTTTCCAGACACCCACGACATTCGGACGCCCACTCAACGGTAGTTCCGGCTCCAGAAACCCAGGGTAGCCGCGCAATCGATCCGCGTCTGGTTCGAATATATCCACTTCCAAACCCAGGCCGTGCATGGTTTTGGCCATAAACTCCTGGATCTCACCCTCTTCCCCGGTCACACTCTGATAACTGATGAGCTGCCGGAGGAAACCGGCGATATCATCCTTGCAGGCCTCGATAGCGTTCAGGATGGTTTGGGGCTCTACCTTTGATGTCATTCGTTTACTCCTCACAGGCAAGCAAACAGATTACAGTGAGAGGCGTGATCAACACAACCCGCCTGGCACTTCTTCCGGCTTTCTAGGGTTATCCACCCAGGTAAGCGCGCTTTACGTGCGTATTCTCTACCACTTCGCTCGCGGGGCCTTCCAGCACCACCTGTCCGGTCTCCAACACATAAGCCCGGTCGGCCAGGCTGAGCGCCATCTCCGCGTTCTGCTCCACCAGGAGAATGGTCGTTCCGCGCTTATGCAGTTGCTTGATGACATCGGCCATCATATCCACCAGCAGCGGGGCCAGCCCGAGCGAAGGCTCATCGAACATCAACAGGCGCGGCCTCAACATCATTGCCCGGCCGATGGCCAGCATCTGCTGCTCGCCGCCAGATAGGGATCCTGCCAGTTGATTCTTGCGCTCTTTGAGAATGGGGAAGATCTGGAAAATCTCCTCCAAATCCTGGGCAATCCCACTTTTATCCTTGCGGGTATAAGCGCCCAGGCGAAGGTTTTCCCCAACCAACAGATCGGGGAAAATGCGCCGCCCCTCGGGGCAGTGGGCAATCCCCAGTTTCACAATGGCTTCGAGCGGCATCCGGTCGATGCGCTGCCCAGAGAAAAGGATTTCACCCGATTGCGGGCGCAGCATACCCGAAATCGTTTTCAACGTCGTAGATTTGCCGGCGCCATTGGCGCCCACCAGGGTAACCAATTCCCCTTCGTTCACAAACAAGGATATGGATTTCAAGGCGTGTACCCGGCCGTAGAATACGTCCACATCCTTGAGCTGCAGTAAAGGCTGTTGTGCATCAGGCATGTTTCTTCCGCCTCCCGAGATAGGCGCTGATCACATCCTCATTGGTCTGGATCTCTTCAGGCCTGCCCATAGCGATTTGCTTGCCGTAATTCAGCACCATGATCCTGTCGGAAATGCCCATCACCAGGCGCATATCGTGCTCCACCAATACGATGGTCACGTTCTGATCGCGGATGTGCAGGATGAGATTCATGAGCATCTCGACTTCCGTGGCATTCATACCGGCAGCCGGCTCATCCAGCAGCATCAACCTGGGATTGGTCACCATTGCGATACCCAACTCCAGCATCCGCTGGTTCCCATAAGGCAGATTGGATGCCGTGCGGTCCGAATGGGCAAGAAGGCCCATCAATTGCAGCACGTCACTGGCCCGTTGTCTGCCAGCCATCTCCGCTTCCCGGCACTGCGGGATTTGGGCCAGGTTCGGGAAAACACCGTCTGGCTCGAGCAGGTTGTGAGCCAGGATCAGGTTCTCACGGGTGGTCTTACCCGGAAAAACGCTGGTGTGTTGGAATGTGCGTACAACCCGCCGCCGGGCAACCTGATGGGCCTGCAGGGGGTTCAGAAGTTCGCCCTGATAAGCAATCGTGCCCGAAGTGATTGGCCCCAGGCGGGTGATGGCGTTGAGCAGCGTGGTTTTCCCGGCTCCATTCGGCCCGATCACAGCCAGAATCTCGCCTTCGAAGACTCGGAAAGAGACCTCGTTGACGGCCTGGATTCCACCGAAAAACACGCACAAATCCTTCACTTCAAGTAGACAATTGCCATTTTGGCGATCCACCGATTTTCTCGGTATTTTTTCTGTAAAAGATAGCGCCTCACCCATTTCGATCCCAGGCTGTGAAGCGACCACCCCTTCCAGGCCGTTCCCACCGTTGATACCTGATCCGGCCAGTTGGAGAGCTGGCCGCGGAACTACAGCGCGCCCCAAGGCAGGGAGCCATTTATCTTTTACCAACTGGTACAGTCGCACCAGGGTAGGCAGCACACCATCGGGCATGAACAGCATGATGAGGACGAGCAGGGCGCCATAGATCACCATCCGGTACATGGTTGCTGCACGCAGCATCTCGGGGATTATGGTGAACAGGACGGCGCCCAAGACCGGCCCGGAGAGTGTGGCGCGACCTCCGGCAATCACCATGATGACAATGGTGATCGTCAGATCAAAGCTGAGCAGTTCAGGACCTACGAATTGAAAGAAATGTGCGTAGAAACTGCCGGATAATCCAATAAGGAACGAGCTGAGCACAGCCGCCAACATCATGTAACGGTAACTATCGATGCCCACCGACTGGCTCAGAGTCTCGTTTTCACGGATCGCCTGCATGGCCCGGCCGATGGTGGAATTCTCTATCCTCCAGAGCACATATAGCACAATCACGACTAATATCAGGATCGTATAGTAATATGGGCGGTAACCCACGAACCAGGTCGCCGGCGGCGGGACCGCAGTAATGCCCATGGGCCCATTGGTCATGTCGGTCCAGTTCAACGCCACCAGTCTAAAAAACTCGGCAAAGCCGATGGAAACCAGCACGAAATAGGCTTTACGCAGCTTCAGCGTCAGACGACCGATCGCCCATCCGGCGAGTGCGGCGAGTAGGCCAGCGGCCAGGAAGGCGAGCGGAACGGGGATATCATAGCGTGTGGTCAGAATCGCCGAGGTGTAAGCGCCCATACCGTAAAACGCTACCGGCCCTAAAGAAAGCTGCCCGACTTTCATCAGAATATTATGGCCTGAGGCGATCAGGATAAACAGCCCGGAAAGGATCGCCAGCCGGAGCAGGTATTCATCTTGTAGGATGAATGGCAACGCTAAGGCCAGTATCAGGCCTAGAATAAGCACAAGGTATTTCTTCATCCCAACCGCCTTGCCTTTCCCAACAGTCCTGTAGGCCGGAAGATCAAGACGACGATAATCAGAATGAACGCGATCGCATCCCGGTAGCCTGAGGAAATATAGCCAGCGCCTAAACTTTCTGCCACCCCAAGGAGCAGACCGGCCAGGATCGCGCCGGGGAAATTACCGAGACCGCCGGCGATGACCACTGCAAACGATTTCGAGCTTGCCACGGCGCCCATGGTTGGGAACACCTGGAAAATCGGTCCCAGAAGCCCACCGGCGACAGCAGCCAGGGCGGTCCCCCAGGCAAAGGTGAGCAGGTTCATCAGGTTGGTGTTGATTCCCATAAGGGACGCAGCGTTCCGGTCCTGGAATGTAGCCCGGATGGCAGTCCCCAACTTGGTGTAGCGCAGGAACATGTGCGAACCGAAGATAATCGAAAGCGCTGCGAAGAAAACAAATACACGGATCGGGGTCAGGCTGATCGGGCCCACCTGTATGCCGACCAGGGGGAAAGGCATACCGATATCCTTGGGTGTGGGGTCCCAGATAATCAAGGCCAGGTTTGCCAAAAAGATGGAAAGCCCGATGGTCGCCAGCATGGGTACATCCACCGGCTGATCTTTTAACGGTCGCAGGACTAACCGCTCGACAATCCCACCGAAGAGGAAGAAGATCAGCGCGGTCAATGCCAACGACACTAAATAGGGGACGCCCATGAACGTGAACAGGGTGAGCACCCCGAACGCGCCGAGCATGTAAAACTCGCCGTGGGCAAAGTTGACGACATTCATGATCCCGAAGATCAACGTCAACCCGATGCCCATTAGGGCATAGATCCCCCCAATCATCAAGCCGTTCAGCAGGTGTTGAAGAAATTCTGCCATAGCGTTTCGCCTCTCCGGTCGTCGTTCTATCCGGGGAAATGAGACGGGTGGAGGGAAAGCTGTTTTCCCCTCCACCCGTCTTTGCGATCAGTCGCCAAATTGAAAATCTGGCACGACCAGCTTACCGTTCTCCATCACAACCAGATAAACGTTCGGCCGGCTCTGGTGGCCATTTGCTTCCGCAAATTTCACAATGCCGCTCAGGCCCGCAAATTCGACCTTTGGCAGGGCGGCATTGATCGACTGCGCATCCACCTTGCAGTCCGCCAATTCGATAGCCTGGGCGATTACATGAATGCCATCGAAGCCTCTGTACGACTCACCAATGCCGACTTCGGGCAGCCCGCGCTTCTGGTATTCCTTGAGATACCACTCCGCCAGCTCGGCGTCACCGGCCAGGTCGAAGCGATCGGGGACATAGAACACCAGGTGATAAGTGCCTTCCACAATTTCAGGACTGGAGAGCTTCATCACCGCGATGGGGTAGTTCGAGCCGCCGGTGGTCAAGACCGTTTGAGTCATCCCCAACTCACGGTACTGCTTGAGCATGGTGGCAATCTGGCCCGCGCTTGTGGTAATGAGGATCGAATCCGCGCCGGAGTTCTTGATCGTGGTGAGCTGCGGGAGCACATCGGTTGCAGACTGCTCTACGAAGTCCTCGGAGATCACCTTTCCGCCCGTTGATTCGATCGCTTTCTTGAATACTTCAGCCGCGCCGCGGCCCCAATCATTATTCACACTGAGGATGGCGACATTCTTCATCCCCAACTTCTCGACCAGATAGCTCTGCGAGGCATCCGCTTCCATCTGGCTCATCGGGCTGATCCGGTACGTCCAATTGAACCCCGGCGTCTCAGGCAGGCTGATCTTCCCCGAGCTGGAAGTCTCGACCAGCAGCGGGACTTTATGTTTCTCCATCACCGGCATCACAGCGAGGGAGGAGGAACTGCCCCAGGCGCCCATGATTACCGGCACTTTGTCGCGAGTGATCAGGAGTTCTGCCGCGTTCGCCGATTCTTGCGGGTCATTCTTCCCGTCCTGAACGACCGCTTCGATCGGCCTACCGCACACGCCGCCGTTGGCATTGATCCGATCCACGGCGATTTCCACGCCACTCACAACATAGGATCCTGAATCGGCTACAGGACCGGTCAAAGGTTGGACGACGCCAATCTTGATCGGTTCCCCCTGAGTCGTTTGGCTGGTGCTGCCGCTTTCCGGAGCGGACGGAGCGGCTGGTTGGCCGCAGGCTGAAAGCAAGATAGCAAGCAGCGCCACCAAATAGACAAGCAATTTACTATTTTTCGACATGCCCTTTTCCTTTCATATCAGGTGCAAATCTCAGCCGAATTCATATGGTCAGGGTTGGGGATAGGGGATTTCATCAGGCGATAGGGTTTCCTCCTTCTCGATCTCTATTTTGCCAAGGAGCTTCAGGATTTTTTCCGGCGTGGCGGGCGTATGGTATACACGCTTGCCTGTTGCATCGGCGATTGCATTAAACAAGGTAGGCGCGGTGGGGATCGTCGCCGGCTCAGCGATACCCTTTGCTCCGTATGGCCCGGTGGGATCAGGGACCTCAACGATCAGCGGCTCGATCAGGGGGACATCGGCCGCGGTGGGGATCAGGTAAGTGCTCAATTTGGCGTTTTTGAACACCCCTTGTTCGACTTGCATATCCTCCAAAAGGGCAAAGCCAAGGCCTTGTATCGCGCCGCCCTCGATTTGACCCTCAACCATGGTCGGATTGATTGCTTTTCCGGCGTCAGTCGCCGAGACCAACCTCAGCACATCCACCTGGCCGGTCTCGGTATCGACTTCCACTTCAGCGAGTTGAGCGGCCCAGGCATAGGTAGCATAGGCGTCTCCCTGAGAGGTCTCCGGGTCTACGTCCGCCGTGGTGATGCTGTGATAGCCGTTACCGCGGATGCGTGCGCCGCGTTTGTGCATCTCGGCTGCCAGCGTACGGAACGGTATGCATTGAGAAGGGTTGTCCGGGTTGAAGACCATCCCATCTTCGAACTCCAGCCGCTCCGGCGGTACTCTAAGGATCTCGCCGGCGGTTTCAGCCATGAAACCCTTCAACTGCTGGCAGGCTTTCAACGTAGCGATACCCTGGACATAAGTGGACCGGCTGGCTGACACTGGGCCGGCATCGGGCGTACGTCCGGTGTCGGCCGAGATGATAAAGGTATCTTCATACGGAATGCCAAGCTCTTGCGCGGCCAGTTGGCACAACAAAGTCTGTAGACCCTGACCCAGTTCGGAGGCTCCGTTCCACAGGGTGATCGTGCCATCTGCGGCCAGCTCCACATCGGTGCTCGAGAAGTCAGGCCGCGAAAAACCGTAACCGATGCCATACATCATCGCCCCAATCCCTAGACCGCGCAGCTTCATGCCTGCACCTCCTTCCCGCCGGAAAAACTCAGCCCGTGCTCGTCCATGTATTCCCGCAGCCGCTCCAGCGTAGCGGCGATACCGCAGGCTTCCGTCATCACCTGCCCGGTGGAGAAGCTCAGCCCCGGCCGCAGGCAGTTCATCAGGCGGAACTCCAGCGGATCGATACCGAGTTTCTGTGCCAGTTCGTCGATCTGCTGCTCGTGTACAATCGCTGCCTGGAACACGCCAAAGCCCCGGAATGCGCCCGAGATGGGGTTGTTAGTGTAGACGGAGAAGCTGTCGGATTTGTAATGAGGATAGAAATAAGGCCCGCCCAGGTGGAGCGCCATTTTCTTGATGACAAAGATGCCCAGCGAAGCATAAGGCCCGGTGTCACCGTAGATCACACCTTCCATTGCGGTGAGCTTCCCCTCCCGGTTCGCCCCGGTCCGCACACGCACGTAAGTTGGATGGCGGTGGGTTTGGGTCATCATCGCTTCGTGACGGGAAAAGACCAGCCGCACAGGCCGTCCCGTGCGCTGTGCCAGCAGGGCGACGAGGATCTCAGTGGTTACATCATCCTTCCGCCCGAACCCGCCGCCCATGGTCATGTTGGCAACCCGCACCCGATTCATGGGCAGATTGAGCACGATAGCGATCTGACGCCGGTCGCGGAAGGCGTACTGAGTAGCACTGAGTACATTCAGCAAACCCTCCTGGTCGATCCAGGCAAACCCCGACTCTGGCTCAATCGGCGCATGGTCCTGACCGTGTGTCTTGTACACATTCTCGACGATCACATCCGCTTCATCGAAGCCGCGCCGGATATCGCCCTTACACACGCGGGTATGATAGAGAAGATTGCCCTTCTCGTGAACCAGCGGCGCGCCTGGCTTGAGCCCATCGAGGGGAGAGAAGACAGGCGGCAGGGGCTCATACTCGACGTGAATCTTGCGCAGCGCTTCTTCTGCGGTGAAGGGATCTTCTGCGGCCAGTACTGCCACAGGCTCGCCGACAAAGCGCACCTTCTCTCCTGCCAGCACTTGTTGGTCGGGGATGGCGATCCCGAACACGTTCTCACCAGGGATATCTCTGGCGGTCAGTACAGCATGTACGCCGGGCGTGGCTGCCGCTTCTGAGGTATCGATCTGTTTTACTCGGGCATGTGCATGGGTGCTCATCAACACTTTTCCGTATAGCATGCCCGGCATGCTGATGTCCCCGGCATAAACCGCCTTGCCCGTGATTTTGGGGATCGCATCCTTCCGCTGGACAGATTGGCCAACCGGATTATAGCGACCGCCGAGTTGGCCATCTCGGATCAAAGCTTGGAGTCTTTGCTGTTCGATGCTCATATTGCCCCCTCCGTATCTGGCGGGACTTCTGAAGTGGCGGGCTCCATCAAGCTCGCTGCGCGTTCGATACCCAGGATGATCTTCTTATATCCCGTGCAGCGACACAGATTGCCGGAGATCCCCTCGATGATCTCTTGCCGTGTAGGGTGTGGGTTACGTTGGAGCAAACCGATCGCCGAGATCACCATGCCCGGGGTGCACATGCCGCATTGGACGCCGCCTTCTTCGACCAGCGCCTGCTGAACAGGGTGCAGCCGCTGGTCGCTGCCAACGCCCTCGATGGTGATCACCGAACTGCCAATCGCCCGCTCCATCGGGGTCAGACAGGCCAGGACGCTGCACCCGTCGAGCAGCACCGTACAAGATCCACATTCCCCTTCGCCACAACCTTCTTTCGATCCGGTTAAGTGCAGGTCATCACGTAAGAAATCCAGCAAACGCCGCCCGGCGCGCGCCGGTTGAGCGATGTGACGGCCATTCACCTCTAATTCCATCCAAATCATTTCGTCGCCCATCACTCTGCCTCCTCTGTGATCTGCAGCTCCAGGCAGGCAGCCCGCAGCGCCTTGATGACACTGACTGCGATCAAATAGCGCCGGAAGGCCGCACTGCCGCGGACGTCACTGATCGGTGAGGCATCACTGCGAGCCGCATCCCCAGCCCGGTGGAACGTATCTTCGGTGGGCGGTTGTCCGATCAGAGCCGCTTCAGCCCGCCGGCTGCGGATCGTGGTCGGGGCCACTGCCCCAAGGGCGATCCGGGCGAAATCGATCTGGCCATCCCTGAGATGGAGGACGGCGGCCGCATTCACCACCGCAATCGCCTGGCTTTTCCGCAGCCCGTATTTGTAAAAAGCTGTCCTCGTGCCATCTGGCGGTATCCGGAAACGTATCGTCCGGATCAGTTCACCGGGCAGCAGGTCCAGCTTGCGGTATCCAAGCTGGAAATCTTCGATCGGGATACGCCGCTCCCCGTTCAGCCCGCACACCACCACCTGGGCCTCCAACGCATACAGACAGGGCAAGGCGTCAGCCGCGGGTGAAGCGTTACCGATATTGCCTCCAATGGTGGCCATATTCTGGATTTGAGCGGCCCCAATCTGCCTGGCGGCCTGGGCGAGAAGGCTGGCATGTTGGTGTACGAGCGATGAACGGGCAATTTCGGCGAAGGTAGTCGCCGCGCCGATACAGATTTCGCCATCTTCTACCCAAACCCCGCACAGTTCCGGCACCCGGCTGATGTCGATCACCGTGTCCGCCGAGAGGATTCGTTCGTGGAGCTGGAGCATCAGGTCGGTCCCGCCGGCCAACAACCGCGCCCGTCCGCCTTCGGCGTGTTTGAGCATTTCGACAGCTTCGGCAAGCGATTGGGCCCGCAGGTAACGTTTGTACAACATGCGAATGTCCTCCTACAGCCGGGCCTGGTTATTGATCGACGACCAGATCGCGGATGACCTTCGCCTGGCTGAACGGCTGAACGATGACATGGCTGCCAGGATCCAGCGGCACTTTACAACCTTTGGTCAACTTGCCGTTCACCCCGACGCGTACATGGCAGGTCCCACAAATCCCGCGCCCGCACTGCTGGTTCCGGAAAGCCAGGGTAGGATCCTGTTTCTCGTAGATCTCACGCAGCAGGGTAAAGATGCTCATGCGGTGTCGATAGGGGACCACGTAGGTCTGCATGCGCGGCTCAGCGTCCTTCGTCGGGTCGAAGCGGAAGATCTCGGCTGTAACCGGCTCGCCAATGATGGGTTCTGCCTCTGGGTTGCTCTTGAGAATATGGGACATACTCAACCTCCTTGATAGCCTTCCAAGACGCCCGCTTCCACCAGAGCCTGGTCAGCAGCCCGCCGTTCTTTGCTGCGGTCTTTCAACCGGATCACCGGGGCCGTGGTGATTTCATAGCCAGTCAATGCCCGGCGGACGATGGTATGCTTTTCCCATTCGGGGCGCATGGCGGGGAAGTCTGTGCGCCAGTGATGGCCGCGGCTCTCCTCGCGAGCCAGGGCCGAAACCGCAATCAACTCGCCCAACTCGATCATATGCAGCGCCTCGATCGCTTCCTCCCATTCGTAATTGAATACTCGGTGGCTGGCATCGACGCGCACACAAGGGGCGTCTTCCTCGCGCATATTGCGGAACGCCTGAATGGCCTGCTCCAGGCCTTGAGCGTCGCGCTTGTAATGAACGTAATCGTGCATCACACCTTTGATCTTGCGCTTGAGATCGATGGGGCGCAGTTGGAACCGGTCGCGGGTGTCGAGCAGGCCTTCCAAACGCTGGACTTCGTGCTCAACTTCGGCTGCGTCGAGCGCGACCTGCGGAGCAGACCGCACATATTCGGCCGCCGCCATCCCCGATCGCCGGCCAAAAACTTGCGTCTCGGCCAGGGCGTTGCCGCTCGTCCGGTTGGCCCCGTGCACGTTTCCACTCACCTCACCCGCAGCGAACAGTCCGGGCAAGGTCGTCTGCCCCCACTCGTTGATCCGGACGCCGCCCAGGGTATAGTGTGTGATCGGCATGACCTCGATCGGCTCCTTAAGCACGTCGATGTTCAGATCGCGGAGTTGGTCGTAGGGCAGGGAGTCCAGGCGGGTGAGGATCTGTCGTATCTCCTCACCACTTTTTGGCGACTTGGAGAGATCGATATAAACACCGCCATGAGGGGTGCCCCGGCCCTCTTCGATCTCCCGGAACATCAACTTCATCATCACATCCCGCACGGGCAGTGCCTGGGTTTCCGGGAGGAAAGGTTGGCCCAGACCGTTCAGCATCTTACCGGCGCAGTATTTGGGGGTCATCAAGCCTTCGTACTGCACCAGCGTGCCCTCCACCTCCGGCGGATAGCACAGCCCGGCGGGGTAGAACAGCATCATCTCCAGGTCCACCAGGTCAGCTCCCACCTGGTAGGCCAGGTACACACCTTCGCCGGTCAGACCGGGCTCCGTGTCGGTCCAGCGCCATAATTCCGGATAGCCACCGGTGGCCAGGATAACTGCCGGCGCCTGAATCGAAACCACCCGCCCGCCTCGCATATCGAGCGCTACCAATCCGGTAATTCGCTCTCCGTTGCTCAGCAAACGGGTGGTGACCAGGTCTTCTAACAGGGTGATGTTCTCGTACTTGAGCATCTCCCTGCGGAGCCCGGCGGCCATGGCATAGCCATTTCCCATGATCACCAGGTTGCGTTCGTATGAGTGCCCGGGATGAACCACCTGAAGAAAATGGCCATTCTCCTTGGTACGGAATTTCACCCCATAGCTGTACATATCCATCGCCCGATCGGTGGCCTCTTTGGTGAGGACGTCAATCAGGTTTTCATCTCCCAGGTAACGACCTTCGAAGCAGGTGTCCTCGAACGCAATATCGGGGTTATCCCGGTCGTCCTCCATGGCAAATGCCGCCTGGTATGATGGACAGGCCATTGGGGTGGCGCCGCTGCGCGCTGCCTGACCTTTGGTCAGCAGGATGACGCGCACCCCTTGTTCGGCTGCGGCTATTGCAGCGCGCATGCCTGCCCCCCCAGCCCCAACGATAACTACATCCGTTTCCAAAGTTTCTACGTTCGGCATATTCTCTCCTATTCGAAGATATATCGACCACCAACGGTCCGTCAGGACAACAGCGGGGCTACCTTTGTAAAGAAACGTTTTAAAGATGGGGTAAACGATGCGGTAATGGCCGGCTTATAGAAAGGATCAGTCGCCTTGATAGCCAAGCGCCCGGCTTGCTTCCATGGCCATCCGTTTAATATGTGGGACCCAGTCGAGGTGATCCTTTTGCAAGATGCGGCCGATGAGTCCAACGATGCTGAGAGCAGCCACCGGCCGGTTCAACCGGTCACGAATAGCGCTGGCCAGGGCCCAAACTCCCATATTGGATTCTTCATTGTCGTAGGCATAGCCACATTCAGCCGCTTCTTTCAGCAGCGCTTTTAACTTTGCTCGCGTGGTCACCGTGTTGGGAGTGAATACCTGCAGCTCTTCTTGCGGATAGAGGCGATCGATCTCGCTCTCCGGCAGGCAGGAAAGCATCACCTTCCCTGACCCTGTGGCGTGAGCAGCCAGGGTCGTGCCGACCGGGTTGACGATCTGCAGTACGCCTTCGCCAACCACTTTATGGATGAAAACGATCAGGTCCCCTCGAAGGACGGTCAGGCTGGTAGTCTCACCCGTCAGCCGGCTCAACTGCTTCATGTATGGCTCGGAGATCTGGATCAGATCCACTTGTTCGTAATAGCTGCTCGCCAACTGGCCGACTTTGTGCCCCAGGTGGTACAGCATCGTCTGCTCGTTGCGGACCAGATACCCTTTCAGCACCAGGGTGGTGAGAATGTTGTACAGACTGCTAAACGGGATCTTGAAGTGCACCTGAATGTCCGTCAGCGTCGCCCCACCGGGGTGCTCTGCCAGGAAATCCAGGATATCCAGCGTCCTCGCAGCCGACTTGACCAGTTCCTTATGATTTAAACCGGCCTTACCTGCCATGCTTATACCTCTTGTTTTTCACACACATGAAATCGTTTCTCTATTATAGAATCGATATTCCGATAATCAATCATGTTGAATGTCACCTTTCTTATATGACATTTGTCGGAGGAAGGTTGAATACCACGCCGCCGCAACTGCACGGGCACAGTCTGCACCTGAATGAGAGCCTGGGGGTCTACGTGCTCCACGCCTGGATTTGGAAGAATAATCCAGCGGGGATGTTCGAGGACTGGAACCCCAAGGTCTCCTGCCCGCAAGGTCCCCCGCCCATGAGCGAATCGCAGTGATGGCGAGGCTCAGGGTACACCCTGCAGGGACGCCCTGCGGCAGATTCGAACCCCCACCGGTGTGGGGGTTCTTCCTTTTGCTGAGCTGTTAAGACAAAAACCGGTCGTTTAGAATAGCCGTCGAGTACTTGGCGGTGACGGCCTTCGAGCAAATCAACGTTACAATAATTGATGTGGATAGCATCCCTCTCTGACCTGTGCTGCGGGTCGAGACGCAGTGTATCCACAGGGGAAAACGACGCCGGGATTCTGACCGGCGCGCTGGTGAATTCCGAGGCGCAGCCTGTCTCAGTTAATCGTGCAACAAATCGCCCGGTATTCCGTAGACATTATTGAAAGCAGGACAAACAAAACACGGGAGCGGCGGACCGGCCGATCCGGCCTGGCTCGGGCCGCCCCGGATGACTAGACTGGCAATTCAAGGAGGCATTTCATGGACAACCGTCCCGGTTGTTTAGGCGGACTGCTCCGCCTGGCGTTCATCACCTGGATTTTCGACTGGCTGCAGGATAATTTCGGTTTCGGGAAGGGTTTATCCTGTTCGGGCTGTGGCTGCGGGTTGATCCTGTTGATCATCTTCGTGGCGCTAGTATGCTCTACCCTCACTGGCACCGACTGGGGCCGCCTGTGGTGGCTGGCCGCCTCGCTGCCGTTCTAACCGGTCGAGGCGTCCCGAACATAGTTTTGCGTTCCTCGTGTCCTTTGTGGGGAACCACAGGCGCGCGCAGTCGGCTAACCACAAAGGACACCAGGGGTCTCCGCGGCGCACTTCCGGTTGAAAGTGGCCCCTGAACGAGAGTGTGAGGCGGGTAACTCATGGTATCATGGGTCCATTGTCCATCTCTGTTGGGCATGGAGCGAGCCTATCTCGCAATCTCAGCAGGAGAATGCCATGGTACACATTATTGCCGATACCACTTCTTGCTTACAGCCCCATATCGCTGCCCGTTATCATATCCCCATTATTCCCCAAGTCATCAACTTTGGCTCGGAATCCTACCTGGAAGGCGTGGACATGGACATATCCATGTTCATGCAGCGCCTGAAGAGTTCCTCGCAGCTCCCAAAAACCGCCGCCCCTCCGCCGGAACTGTTCGTGAAAGAGTTCGAACGCCTGCGGACGACGGGCGAGCCGGTGATCTGCATCCACCCTTCGACGGAAGTCAGCGGGACGGTGCGCTCGGCCACCGTGGCAGCCCAGGACTTCCCGGACATGGATATCCGCATCATCGACACGCGCACCGTCGCCAGCCCGCTGGGCACCATCGTGACCCGGGCGGCGGAATGGGCCGCGGCGGGGAAGGATCCCGACGAGATCATCGCCCTGGTGGAAGACATGAGCCGCCGCTGCCGGGTGTACTTCCTGGTTGACACCCTGGAGTACCTGGCGCGGGGCGGGCGGATCGGCGGGGCCTCTGCCCTGCTGGGCAGCGTGCTCCAAATCAAGCCGATCCTGACTTTTCGGGACGGCAAGGTGGACGCCTACGAACGCGAGCGCACCCACAAGCGCGCCGTCGCCCGGCTGAAGGAAATCGTGTTGGAGCAGATCCCGCGCGGAGGCAGCGGCGACCTGAGCGTGATGCACGCCGGCGTGCCGGAAGAAGGGGAATGCCTTGCAAAGGAGCTTGGGGCGCTGACCGGGCAGGCCGATGTGGTGGTCACCGACGTTCCACCCGCCATCGTGACACACGGCGGGCCGGGGGTCCTCGGCGTGGGCTTTTTCGTCGCCCCGTAATCCCCTGAATCTATATACTCTGTGGAAACCGGCGGTGGATGTGGACCTACATCCACCGCCGGCTTTTTTTGCACATCTCGCATTGGCAACCCGCAACCCAGACCCGCCCACTTCGCGCAACCGGCCAACCACCCCGGTCACCATCCGATCCCCCACGGGCGCGTAGGGCACGGCGGGAGGGTCCACGGTTTTAGTTGGTTTACGGTGCAGCCGTGCCCATGCGATTGGCATATCGTCTCCATGGCCGGGACACGGCTGCATGTTTTACCGTTTTGGGTGATTTATGGCCAATGCCATGTCCCTACATGTCTTCGATGCTGCAATCTCCAAAGGTAAAGCCACACCTTCTAGGACCACCCTAGCGAAATTTGACGTTCTAACCACGGGCCCGTTTAAATTGGGTGCACAATCCGGGGAACTGGCGTTCATTTCTACCCTCTTATCCAATGAGTTGCAACCGATGGCAAGGTGAACGCCCCCCAACCAGGTAGGGGCGGGTCATTGATTCAGGCGAGAGCCCCCAGTCCAAGACACACCATCCTCAGCCCAACCCCGCTTACCCGCAAACCCAGACCCGCCCCCGATGGTCCACGAACGCCACCCATCCGCAACCAGACCCGCCCCACGGGCGCGTAGGGGCACGGCGGGCAGGTTCATGGTTTTTGTTGGTTTACGGTGCAGCCGTGCCCATACGCCAGGGAAAAGCCGTCCACGAATAGCTAAGCATGCCCGTGCACACGCAACCATGCCGCGCGACCCCGAATCCACCAAAACGGAGGGCGGGTCCACCTCCGCACAGGGAAGGGTAGGATTGCGTTGGGGTGCGGACGCGCCTCGCAGGCTGTGGGAAACACCCAGCCTGGGGTTGAGATCCTTCGCCTGGCGTCGCCCGGCGCCCATCATACAGAATGACAGGCATAAGGGGCCGGTCTGTGGCCGGGAGGGGTGGATGGCGTGGCATGACATGCGCGGCATGTTCAGCGCATGCTTGGGGGCGGGTCTGATTGGTCCATCAGAGTGGGCTGGCCTGGCAGGCGCCGTTTATGGTAAGTCACCTGTGCTCGGAATGAAAGACCCGCCCCTACCAGAATAGGGGGAGGTCATATACATATCGAATTCGTTGGAACAGATGGAATGAGAGACCCGCCCCTGCCAAATCAGGGGGATGGTGGCGCCGCCTTGCCCCTACGCGCCCGCGGTGCCCGGCATCGATTCAAATCGACGCCTCCAGTAATCCAAACCCGCTCGAAGCGGGTTGGGGGAGGCTGTGGGACATAAAACCGATGGGTTAGGTTGGGCGGGTTGGTGGATGGTGGCTGCATCCACCGTGGTAATGCCAAGGCGGCACAGGCGCACACACGTGACTCGCACCGCGGCGTGACGCAAGATGCCAATCTTGCGTCACGCATCCGCAGTGCACCACGAGGCCAAAATGGCCTCTAACCCGCTCTCTGCGTTCTCTGTGAACTCTGTGGTGAAAGCCAACCCCACCGTCACCGGCGTGAAATTGCCTCTAGACAGAAAAGTTACCAGCAAGTATACTAAGTTCAACTGGTCAGACCACTTACCACTTGTGACGAGAGACTCTTATGTCCCAACCCTGGTACCCTCCCCAAAAACCAGCCGAAGTCGCCGAATCGCGCTTGATCGACGCCATCCTCGATGGCCGGTTCCCCATCGGCTCCTCCCTCCCCGCCGAGCGCGAGCTGGCCGAGCAGATCGGCGTCACCCGCCCAACCCTGCGCGAAGCCCTACAGCGCCTGGCTCGGGACGGCTGGATCGAAATTCGCCAGGGCCGCCCAACCCGGGTCCGCAATTACTGGCAGGAAGGCAACCTCGGCGTGCTTGGTGCGATCGTCCGCCAGTCCATCCATCTGCCCGAAGACTTCGTCTCCAACCTGCTCGCCGTGCGCCTGCTCCTGGCGCCGGCCTACACCCGCCTGGCGCTCGAACGCCAGGCCCCGGCGGTCGCCAGCCTGCTCTCCACTTATCCCCAGCTCCCCGACGAGCCGGAGGCCTTCGCTTCCGCCGACTGGGACCTCCATCACACTCTGACCGTCGCCTCCGGAAACCCGATCTTCACCCTGATCCTGAACGGCTTCTGTGATTTCTACCAGACGATGGCCGTACGCTATTTTTCGCAGTCCAGCTCGCGCAACACCTCGCGGGCTTACTACACCCAACTGCTTCAGGCGGCCCGCATCCCGGACCCGGTGGTTGCCGAAGAGCTCACTCGCGTGGTGATGGAGAACAGCATCCGCCTGTGGGAATCGGCCCAGTAGCCGGGGCCGGACGCCATGTAAGTCCTTTTGACGGTGGGAAACAAACCGGATACACAGCCCTATTTTTAACGGTACACACAAATCGGTATCCAGCAGCAGCCTCGTGAGCGGCCCGCAGCCAGCCTGAAACATTCTTAATCATCAGGGTGGGTCGCGGGCTGCCAAACGCCGAGACTGCCAGATGAGAGGGAGCACAATACAAGACCGGCGCCGGACGCCCGAGGTGAGTGCGGACGCCGGTCCATATGGCCAGGTTCGGCGAGCCAGGCTGGTTATGTACAGGTCTACTCAATAAGCAGTCATATGCTATGAGCAGCTCGGCTATGCGCATCAGCCGCTTATCTGAGCCCGGCGAGATAGGAAAACCAGGCCCCTATCAGCCGCCGCAGGAGGGGTTACAGCCCCGGAAAGCAGACCTGCGGCTTGAGGTAGAGCCTGAGGCAGAGCCTGACGCGGAGATCGCAGCAGACAATTACGCCCGGAGGTGAAGCATGCGCCGTTGGAACGGATGGGGAGATGAAGGCACAGATTACCCGCTGCCGGAGGCCGCCGCACTGTACCTGCAGACGGTGGTTGGACCCGGGCGGACCTCGCCCGATGCGGCCCTGGAAGACTGCCTGAAGCAGGCCCCCGCCTCCCGCCTGCCCGCTCACCCCCTGGTGGACACCACAGAACGGGAGCGGCTGCTCCACGCCCGGGGCCAGAGCCTGCCGGACTGGATCGCCCTGCGCAGCGGGCAGCTCGGTCCCCTACCAGACGGGGTGGCTTACCCGGTAGACGAGGCCCAGGTGCGGGCGCTGATCGACTACGCGCGACAGGTCGGGGCGCGGCTGATCCCTTACGGCGGCGGCACCAGCGTGGTCGGCCATATCAACCCCCCGGGCGGGCCGCAGCCCGTGCTGACCGTGGATCTTTCCCGCTTCGACCGCCTGCTCGACTTGGACGAGACCAGCCGCCTGGCCGTCTTTGGCGCCGGAGTCGCCGGGCCCTCCCTGGAAGCTCAACTCAACCAGCGAGGCTACACCCTGGGCCATTTCCCCCAGTCCTTCGAACTCTCCACCCTCGGCGGCTGGATCGCCTCTCGCTCCAGCGGGCAGCAGTCCTACTATTACGGCCGCATCGAGGACCTGTTCGCCGGTGGACACATGGAAACCCCGTCCGGCCCCCTCGCGCTTCCGCCCCTCCCCGCCAGCGCCGCCGGACCGGACCTGCGCCAACTGGTGCTCGGCAGCGAGGGCCGGCTCGGGCTGATCACCCGGGCGGTGGTCCGCATCCGCCCTTTGCCCGAAGTGGATGCCTTCTACGGCGTATTCTTCCCCGACTGGGAGGCCGGGGCGGCCGCCGTGCGGGCCCTGGCGCAGGAACGAGTGGCCCTGTCGATGATCCGCCTGAGCAACGCCCGGGAGACGGAGACCACCCTGGCCCTGTCCGGCAAAGAGCGCCTGGTCGCCTGGGCCGACCGCGGCCTGGGATTGCTGGGCTACGGGCCGGAGCGCTGCCTGCTGGTGTTTGGCGTCACCGGAAGTCGCCGGGCGGCCCGTAGCGCTTATGGCCAGGCGGTGGAGATCATCCGCGCCCATCGCGGGCTGCTCACCGGCACAATGATCGGCCGCATGTGGCGCAAATCCCGCTTCCTCACCCCCTACTTGCGGAACACCCTGTGGGAAATCGGTTATGCCCTCGACACCCTGGAGACCGCCGTCCCCTGGAACCGGGTGCTGGACGCTGGCCGGGCCATCCAGGATGCGCTGAGCAGCACCGCCGAGAACCTGGGAAAACGGCTGCTGGTCTTCGCCCACCTGTCCCACGTGTACCGCGATGGGGCCAGCATCTACGTCACCTATCTCTTCCCCCGCGAGCCATCCCCCGAGGCCACCCTGGCCTTTTGGCAGGCGCTGAAAGCCGCCGCCAGCCAGGTGGTCGTGGCCCAGGGCGGGACAATCAGCCACCAGCACGGGGTCGGCTGTGACCACGCTCCCTACCTGGCTAAGGAGAAAGGCGCGTTGGGCATCCGGCTGCTGCGTTCGGCGACGGCCACCCTGGATCCGGAGGGGCTGCTCAACCCGGGGAAGCTGCTCCCGGATGAGGAGAACAGCCCGGCGTGAGGCCATCATCTCACCTGGATAAGGCGGTGTGTTGTGACAGACACAAGGCATAGCATGTTGTGGACAAAAGGTTGGCGTGACCGCCTCTGGTCCGCCCTGGATCAGCCCTGGGATTTGATCGTGATCGGCGGGGGCATCACCGGGGCCGGCATCCTGCGCGAAGCCGCGCGCATGGGCCTGCGCACCCTGCTGGTGGAGGCCCACGATTTCGCTGCAGGGACCTCCAGCCGGTCATCGAAACTGGTGCACGGGGGCTTCCGTTACCTGAAGAACTACCAGATCAAACTGACCTTTGAATCGGTGCGCGAGCGGGAGCGGCTCATCAAAGAAGCCCGCGGCCTGGTCAACCCCCTTGGATTTCTCTATCCGGTGATGCGAGGGGATAAGACCCCCGGATGGGTGGTGGGCCTGGGGTTGATCGCCTACGACCTGCTGGCCCTGAAATGGGGACACCGCTATTACGATTCCTATGATATCCGCGAGCTGTGCCCGCCGCTCACCAACCCCAGGCTGCGCGGCGGCTACCGCTTCTTCGACGCCCAGACCGATGACGCCCGCCTGGTGCTGCGCGTGCTGGGCGAGGGCGTGCGCCTGGGCGGGCTGGCCCTCAATTACGCCCGTGCCACATCCCTGCTGCGGCTGCAGTCCGGACAGGTGTGCGGCGTCGTCCTGCAAGATGAAGCCCCCGGGCCCGACGGGAAGCCAACCGGACGCACGCAAGAAGTGCGAGCCCACCTGGTGATCAACGCCACCGGGGCCTGGGGCGACGCGCTGCGCCGCCAGGTGGGGGGTCGGGAGCGACTGCGCCGCCTGCGCGGCAGTCACCTCATTTTGCCTCAATCCCGCCTGCCCCTCACCCGGGCGGTCAGCTTCGTCCACCCTCATGATGGGCGCTTCGTCTTCGCCTTCCCCTGGGAAGGGGTCACCCTGGTGGGCACCACCGATGTGGACCACCACGAACCCCTGGGGCCAGACCCGGCGATCAGCGCGGGTGAGATCGAGTACCTGCTGGAAGGGGTGCGGCACGCCTTCCCCGACCAGGAATTGGAGCCGGGAGACATCCAGGGCACTTTTGCCGGGGTGCGCCCTGTCATCGGGACGGGGAAGAAGGACCCGTCGAAGGAGTCTCGGGAGCACGTGTTGTGGTGCGAAGACGGCCTGCTCACCGTGGCAGGCGGTAAACTGACCACCTTCCGCCTGATGGCCCGCCAGGCCCTGCGCCTGGCCTGCGCCGCCGCCCCCCGGCTGAACGTACGCCTCGACAAAGAGCATGTGCTGGACCCGCTGCCGCCTGAATCGGCCCTGGAAGCCCCGGTCAGCCCGGCGGCGAGGCTGCGCCTGCTGGGTAGGCATGGCGCCAATATCGAGAACTTGCTCGATGCAGCCGCCCCGGACGAATTCGAGCCCGTCCCCGGCACGCTCAACCTGTGGGCCGAGGTGCGCTGGGCCGCCCGGGCGGAGGGCGTCGTCCACCTGGACGATTTACTGCTGCGTCGCGTGCGCCTGGGATTGATCCTCCCCCAGGGCGGTCTGCCCATCTGCCCCCAGCTTCGCCCCATCTTACAGGAAGAGTTGGGGTGGGACGATATCCGCTGGAAGCAGGAGTTCGATTCCTATGCCAGACTGTGGCGAGAGTGTTATTATTTAGGGGAGACTTGTTCAGCCGGAAATTGTTAACGAGGGAAGCAGCCAACCGACTATGCCCACCAAAGATCTCATCCTCGCCATCGACAACGGCACGCAAAGCGTCCGCGCCCTGTTGTTCGACCCACTTGGAAATCTGGTCGCCAAAGAGCGGGTTCCGGTCGAACCCTACTTCTCCCGGGCGCCCGGCCTGGCCGAGCAGCACCCCCAGGTCTTCTGGGAAGCGCTCTGCCAGGCCTGCCGCAAGCTGTGGCAGCAGCCCGGGGTAGACAAGGAGCGTGTCGCCGGGGTGGCGCTGACCGCCCAGCGCGGCACGGTGATCAACGTCGACCGGGAGGGCAAACCCCTGCGCCCGGCGATCATCTGGCTCGACCAGCGGCGCACCGAAGGGCTGAAACCGGTCGGCGGCTTGTGGGGGTTGGCCTTTCGCCTGTCGGGGATGACCCGCACCGTGGCCTACCTGCAGGCGGAAGCGGAGGCCAACTGGATCCGCACCCACCAGCCCGAGGTATGGGCGAACACGTACAAGTACCTGCTGCTCTCCGGGTATCTCACCCACCGCCTGACCGGGAAATTCATCGATTCGACCGGCTGCCAGGTGGCCTATATCCCCTTCGATTACAAACACCAGCGGTGGGCCGGCCCCCGCGATTGGAAATGGCAGGCCGTGCCCATGGACCCGGCCATGCTGGTGGATCTCAAGCCTGTGGCGGACCATTTGGGAGAGATCACCTCGCAGGCCGCCGAACAGACCGGCATCCCGGCCGGGCTGCCGCTGATCGCCGCCGCGGCCGACAAGGCTTGCGAAGTGATCGGCGCCGGCTGCCTGGACCCGCACATCGCCTGCCTGAGCTACGGCACCACGGCCACCATCAACACCACCCATCGCAAATACACCGAGGTCATCCCCCTCATCCCGCCCTACCCGGCGGCGGTCCCCCACGCCTACAGCCTGGAGATGCAGATTTACCGCGGCTACTGGATGGTCACCTGGTTCAAACACGAGTTCGGGCTGCGCGAACAAATGCTGGCCGAAGAACGGGGCGTGGAGCCGGAAGACCTGTTCGACGAGCTGGTCTCGGCCGTACCGCCCGGCTCTGAGGGCCTGACTCTGCAGCCTTACTGGTCTCCGGGGTTGAAAGTGCCCGGCCCCGAGGCGCGCGGGGCGATCATCGGCTTTGGCGACGTGCACACCCGGGCCCATATCTACCGGGCGATCCTGGAAGGTCTTGGCTATGCGCTGCGTGAAGGCGCAGAACGCATCGGCCGCCGCAGCGGCATCCCGATCAATCAACTGCGCGTGGCCGGCGGCGGAAGCCAGAGCAACGCCGCCATGCAGCTCACCGCCAATATTTTCGGCCTGCCCGCCTCCCGCCCCCACGTGTATGAGGCCTCCGGCCTGGGCGCAGCCATCGACGCTGCCGTTGGCCTCGGCCTCCACCCGGATTTCGAAACCGCCGTGCGGGAGATGACCCGCACCGGCGACACCTTCGAACCACAGCCGGCCACAACCCGCGTGTATGATGAACTTTACCACCGGGTCTACCGGCGCATGTACGCCCGCTTGCGTCCTCTGTACGAAGAAATCCAGTCCATCACCCGGCCATAGCTCCGATCCCGGCGGAACTCCTCGGACGCTGTCTCTTTTGATTGCGCCGGGGGTTACTTTCCTGCCTGCTTTGCGTTACAATCAACCCGGAAAGGAAGGCATTTGTCGCCCAGTGGCAGGCATTGGGTTTTCCTGTCCCACCCCGATATCCCCTGCCCAATCACAATAATGAAAAGGATACCTACATGAGCACCTGGATCATTGATGGCGGCTCCCCGCTGTGTGGAGAGATGCAGTTGAGCGGGGCGAAGAATTCGATCACCAAACTGATGGTGGTCTCGATGCTCACCCGCGAACCCTGCGTGTTCTCCAACGTCCCCCGCATCGGTGACAGCCAGATCACGCAAGAGATCTGCGAAGCGCTGGGCGCCAGGTTCACCGAATTGGGCCCGCACACCACCCAGATCCATACCCCTGAGATCAAACAGAGCGAAATCCCGCACGAATTGGGGACCCTCAACCGCCTGGCGGTGATGATGCTGGCCCCTCTGCTGCACCGCACCGGCGAGGCCATCGTACCCATCGCCGCGGGGGGTGACCGCATCGGGCCGCGCCCGGTAGATTTTCACCTGGATGGCTACCGGAAGATGGGCGCCGAGGTGGAAATCCGCGACGAGTCGTACATTGTGCGTACCAGCGGCCTGCGCGGGGCCGAGATCACCCTGCCCTACCCCAGCGTGACCACCACCGAAAACCTGCTGCTGGCGGCCACCCTGGCCCGCGGGCGGACGTTTATCCGCAACGCAGCCATCGAGCCGGAGATCATGGATATGGTGATGTGCCTGCAGAAGATGGGGGCCATCATCGATTATAACGCCGACCGCACCCTGGTGATCGAAGGCGTGGAATCGCTGTACGGGGTGGAGCACGAGATTATCCCGGATCGCATCGTGGCCGCCTCGATGGCCTCGGCGGCGGTAGCCTCCAAGGGTGATATCTTCATCCGCGGCGCCCGCCAGCCGGATATGGTGACTTACCTCAACACCCTGCGCCGGGTGGGCGGCAAGTTCGACGTGCAGAACGATGGCATCCGTTTCTATTACGATGGGCCGCTGACCCCGATCTCGTTGGAGACCAACGTGCATCCCGGCTTCATGACCGATTGGCAGCCGCCGTTCGTCGTCCTGCTCACCCAGGCGGAGGGCATGTCGGTGGTCCATGAGACGGTGTTCGAGAGCCGCTTCGGCTACGTGGCCGAATTGAACAAGATGGGCGCCGATATCGCCCTGTATGACACCTGCCTGGGCGGGATGAACTGCCGCTTCCGCTCCAGCTACTACCGCCACAGCGCGGTGATCAAGGGCCCGGCCCACCTGCACGGCGCAAAGATCAGCGTGCCCGATCTGCGGGCCGGCTTCACGTATGTGATCGCCGCCATCCTGGCCGAAGGCCGCTCGGAGATCGAGGGCGTCGAGCACATCGAGCGCGGTTACGAAGACCTGGAGAACGAGCTGCGCAAGCTCGGCGCAAGGATCTCTTGCGCCTGAGTGATGAGGGGAACTGATCCGCCTCACACTTACAGCATGGATTAACTAGGAGCATAGATGTGGAGCCGGTGGAGAAAATCTACCGGCTCCCCTGCTTTAAACCCGCAACCCCCACCCGCCAGTGGATAAATCTACCGGCTCCACCCCCCAAACCCGCTAAAGCAGGTTCAAACATACCCCACACCCCATCAACCTGCTTCAGCGGGTTTGGATTACCGGAGGCGTCGATATCAATCGATGCCGGGCGCGTGAAACCGGGCATGCAATGCTCCACCAGACCGCCAGTGGATAAATCCACCGGCTCCAACTCCATACAGGAAAAGCTTCACCACAGAGATCACAGAGAGGGAGAGTGCCGTCCACGAGTGGAACACGAATACACGAAGGTTGCCACTCGTGCGAGACACGTACCCTACAACCACCGGATGCAGGGTACGGCGGGTCGTCAAACCACCCGTAACCGAAAATCCTCACGCCGTACCCTTGATTGGCATATATGGTGTCCATGGTCACATCTTGGATCAGGGACCCCTTTTGCGATATTTTGTTTTCATGCGTGCGGTGCCGGTCGGGGCCGGGTGGTGGGTTGTGGTAAACTTGATTCTGGATATCTGTTCTAATTACCGGCGATGCCACCGTTAGGCAATAACGCCGTCATCGAAGTAAAGAGAGGGAAACTGGATGACTCGAACCGAGATCCTTGAAAAACTGCCGGCCCGGCTGAAAGAGATCGTTGAAGATTTCCAATGGGCCGAGGGACAAGAGAAGCTCGAACTATTGTTAGAATATTCCGATAACATGCCGCCGCTGCCGGAATCGTACCGGGAATCGCACGATATGCAGTTCGTGCACGAGTGCATGACCCCGGTGTACGTCCAGGGCGAAATGGTGGACGGCGGACTGCGCTTCTATTTCGACGTCCCGCCCGAATCGCCCACTGTGCGCGGTTTCGCCGCCATCCTGGGCAAAGGGCTGGACGGCTCAACCCCGGAAGAGGTGATCTCCGTCCCCGATCTGTTCTACCTGGAGATGGGACTGGCAGATGTGCTCACCCACCAACGCCTGAACGGGTTCTCCGGCATCCTGGCGAATATCAAGCGGATCGCTTACCGATACCTTAACTGAGATGGAGTCCGCCTGTATCCTGGCCCTGGATTTCGGCGGCACAAAACACACCGCCGCCACGATCTCCCTGGAACGCCTGGCCGCGTTCCACCACGGCGACCGGGCCGCCCTGGGCTGGGACCAGCACCGCCGGGTGTTCTCACCCCCCGGGGCGGATGCAGCCTATGACATCGACACCATGCTCCGCCTGGGGAGGGAACTGCTGGGCGGCCGACCCGGGCGCCCCCCGGCGGCGGTCGGGGTGAGTTTCGGCGGGCCGGTCGATTTTACCGCCGGGCTGGTTCGTCTGTCGCACCACGTGCCCGGCTGGGAGAACACCCCCCTGGGCCAGTTGCTGGCCGATGCCTTCCAGGCTCCGGTGGGAGTGGACAACGACGGCAACATCGCCGCCCTGGGCGAGCACCGTTTCGGCGCCGGGCAGGGATGTGAGCACCTGATGTACATCACCGTGAGCACCGGGGTGGGCGGCGGCTGGATCCTGAACGGCCACCCCTGGCGCGGCTCGGAGGGCATGGCCGGGGAGATCGGGCACACGGTGATCGACCCGCAGGGGCCGGTATGCCTGTGCGGCAAGCGCGGCTGCCTGGAGCGCCTGGCCTCGGGCCCCTACATGGCCCAGGACGCCCGCCAGGAGATGGAAACCGACCCCCAGGCCGGACCAATCCTGCGCCAGATCGTGGGAGGCGACCTGCAGAGCCTGTCCGGCAAGGTCATTGCCCAGGCCGCGGCGCAGGGCGATCCCCTCGCCGGCCGCCTGCTCGAACGCTCCGCCTGGGCCCTGGGGGTGGGCATCGGGGACGCCGCCAATCTGATCAATCCGCAGCGCTTCATCCTCGGCGGCGGGGTGACCAAATCGGGCGAGCGCTTCTGGGAGACCATCCGCCACACCGCCCGGCAGACCGCCCTGCCGGAAGTGCATTTCGAGGTGCTGCCGGCGGCCCTGGGCGACGACGCCCCCCTCTGGGGAGCGGTTGCTTTAGCAGAGGAGTTGTTGAAGTAACATGGCCACCGCACTATCTGAGCAAGAAGACGCCTACGGGCGTGAGGTCCTCGCCCTGTACAAAGGCGACGAATCGTTTGAGATCATCGAGCGCGACGATGGCTTTTTCGACTGCACCATGAGCCCGCAGCATTATCTGGCCCCGTTCGAGGACTGGCCGACCTACGAACAAGAAGCGATCCGCCTGGCCCGCGGCCGGGTGCTGGACATTGGTTCCGGCGCGGGACGGGTCGCCCTCTACCTGCAGGAACAGGGGCACCCGGTGCTGGGCATCGATATCTCCCCCCTGGCGCTGGAAGTTTGCCGCATGCGCGGGGTGAAGGATGTGCTCCTGGCGGGGATTACCGACATCGGGCCGGCCATGGGCACCTTCGACACCCTGGTGATGTACGGGAACAACTTCGGCCTGATGGGGAGCTTCGACCAGGCCCGTGACCTGCTGCGCCGCTTCCACAGCCTCACCCCGCCCCACGCCCGCATCCTGGCCGAGAGCAACGACCCCTACAAGACTCGCGACCCGGCCCACCTGGCTTACCAGGCGTGGAACCGCCAGCGGAACCGCATGCCCGGCCAGTTGCGCATCCGCGTCCGTTTCCGTAATTACGTCACCCCCTGGTTCGATTACCTGATCGTCTCCAGAGCCGAGATGGAAACCATCCTGGCCGGCACCGGCTGGCGCATTGCGCACTGTATCGAGGCCACCCCCGGCAGCCCCCAGGAATCGATGTACGTGGCCGTGCTGGAGAAAGAAGAGGTCCCCGGCTGAGATGAGCGCCTACCTCCGTTCCCTGCTCAGCCGCTGGCGCAGCGATCCTGGCATCGGCGGTAATATCGAAGAGTGGCGCGACCTGCCCGCCCGCCCGCCGCGCTGGGCTCCGCTGCCCGCCCGCCTGCATCCCGGGCTGGCCCAGGCCTTGAAGGAACGGGGGATCTCTGCCTTATACAGCCACCAGGCGGCAGCCTGGGACCACGCCAGCCACGGGCGACATTTCGTGGTGGTCACCGGCACCGCCTCGGGAAAAACCCTGTGCTACAACCTGCCCGTGCTGGATTGCCTGCTGCGCGATCCTGATGCCCGCGCTCTGTACATCTTCCCCACTAAAGCCCTGGCTCAAGACCAGTTAACCGGCCTGGGCGAGCTGCTCGGCGGGATCGAGACCGGTGAAGGTCCGCCGGTGGCCCCGGCGGCCTACGACGGCGATACGCCCACCTCGGTCCGGCCCGCCATCCGCAAGCGCTCGCGCCTGGTCATCACCAACCCCGATATGCTCCACGCCGGAATCCTGCCGCACCACACCGGTTGGGCCACCTTTCTGCGCGACCTGCGCTTCGTGGTCATCGACGAGATGCACATTTACCGGGGCGTGTTCGGCTCACACGTCGCCAACGTGCTCCGCCGGCTGAAGCGAGTATGCCGCTTCTACGGTTCCGCGCCGCAGTTTATCCTCACCTCGGCCACCATCGGCAACCCGGCCGAACTGGCCTCCCGCCTGGTGGAAGAACAGACGGCGGTGATCGACGAGGACGGGTCGGCTCGCGGCCCGAAATCCTTCCTGATCTACAACCCCCCGGTGATCGACAGAGACCTGGGCCTGCGGCGCAGCGCCATCCAGGAGAGCGTGCGCCTGGCGGAGGACTTGCTCACCTACCAGGTGCAGACCATCCTGTTCGCCCGCACCCGGCGATCGGTCGAACTGCTGCTGACCTACCTGCGCGAGAGACAAAAGGCCGCCGCCCCGCCTCCGATGCCGGGTGAGGCCGCGGCTCAGGACGAAACCATCCGCGGCTACCGCAGCGGCTATCTTCCCCGCCAGCGCCGGTCTGTGGAACGCGGGCTGCGGCAGGGCGAGGTACGGGCGGTGGTGGCGACCACCGCCTTGGAGTTGGGCATCGATATCGGCGGCATGGGCGCCTCGATCCTGGTCGGGTATCCCGGCACGATCGCCGGCACCTGGCAGCAGGCGGGACGGGCCGGGCGGGGGGCAGACGATTCACTCTCCGTCCTGGTAGCCACCGCCGACCCACTCGACCAGTTCCTGGCCCAGCACCCGGATTACTTCTTCGAGCGCTCACCGGAACAGGGGCTGATCAACCCCGACAACCTGCTCATCCTGCTGGCCCACCTGCGCTGCGCGGCTTTCGAGCTCCCCTTCTACAGAGGCGAGGCTTTCGGCAGCGTCCCCTCCGAGGTGCTGCAGGAATTTCTGGATTTCCTACAATCCGAAGGGGTGCTGCACCACTCGGGGGAGCGCTACTTCTGGATGGCCGACCAGTACCCGGCCCAGGCGGTGCCCCTGCGCAGCGCCTCGGCCGAGAACGTGGTGCTGCAAGTCGAAGACGAGGGCCGCCTCACCACCCTGGGCGAGGTCGACCGGGAGAGCGCAGTGTGGATGGTGCACCCGCAAGCGGTGTACCTGCACGAAGGCCAGAGCTATCTGGTGGAAGAATTGGACCTGGAGAACCACCTGGCCCGCCTGGTGCGCCTGGATCCGGATTACTACACCGAACCGCGCAGCGAAACCACCGTCGCCCTGTTGGAGTTAACCGAGGAGACCGCCGTGCAGGGCGGGCTGAAGGCTCACGGTGAGATCCAGGTGACCACCCAGGTCATCGGGTTCAACAAAGTGCGCTGGCACACCCACGAGCGCATCGGCCAGGGCGAAGTGGACCTGCCGCCCATGGAGCTGCAGACCACCGGATACTGGCTGGCGCTGGAAGACTCGACCGTGGACGTGCTGCGCTCGCTGGGCCTGTGGGCAAACGACCCAAACGATTACGGCCCGGGCTGGAACCGCATCCGCGAACAGGTGCGCCGGCGCGACGGCTACCGCTGCCAGGTGTGCGGGGCGGCGGAGAACGGGCGCTCGCACGACGTGCACCACAAGATCCCCTTCCGCACCTTCGCTTCCAGAGAGGAAGCGAACCGCCTCGAAAACCTGATCACCCTGTGTCCCTCCTGCCACCACCGGGTGGAGAGCGCCGTGCGGGTGCGCAGCGGGTTGGCCGGGTTGAGCTTCGCATTGGTCCACCTGGCCCCGTTGTTCCTGATGTGCGATTCCCGCGACCTGGGTGTCCACTCCGACCCACAGCTCCCGCTCAGCGAGGGCAAACCGGGCGTGGTGATCTTTGACCTGGTGCCGGCGGGGATCGGCTTCAGCCAGCGCCTATACGAGCTGCACGATGAGCTGATCCTGCGCCTCCTGGAGTTGGTGGCGAACTGCCCGTGCTCGGAAGGCTGCCCCTCCTGTGTCGGGCCGGGGGGAGAGCGCGGCCAGGGCGGCAAGCAGGAGACCCTGGCGATTTTGAAAGCGATTAGCAAGCCCTCCGCCACCCTGGAAATGGGAAAGTTGTGATGTAATCGGTGTGCTATGCCGTCCTTATCCGATAAGCTCCGCTCGCTGGGCGTCAAAACCGGCGCACAAGACCTGAAACCCCCGCGTCCGCGCAACCCGTACAGCATCGACCAGGTGATCGCCGGGCAGGCCCTCGAAACCCCCTTCGGGCAGACCTACCTGGTGGAAGAGCGCTACCCGGTTGGCTATCCGCATGGGAAGATGGCCCTGGAACTGAACGCCTCCCTCCAGAAGATCGCCGAGTGGGCCGGAGATCGTCGCATCGCCGGTTACCCTCCCCAGTCTTTCGCCTTCATCGACACCGAGACCACCGGCTTACAGGGCGGCACCGGCACCTATGCCTTCCTGGTCGGGGTGGGCAAGTTCGAGGAGAACGAATTCCACCTGGCCCAGTTCTTCATGAGCGACCCGGTGCGCGAACCGGCGCAGCTCGCCGCCTTCGAACAGTTCATCGGCCCCTGCCAGGCTATCGTCACCTTCAACGGCAAAGCCTTCGACGTCCCCCTGCTCACCACCCGCTTTATCTCCCACGGCCTGCGCTGCCCCCTGGGTGAGACAGCCCACGTGGACCTGCTGCACCTGGCCCGCCGTTTGTGGCGCGACCGCCTGCCCAACCGCTCCCTCGGCAGCCTGGAGTACGAGATCATCGGCACCCGCCGCAGCGAAGATGACGTCCCCGGTTGGATGATCCCCAGCCTGTATTTCGAATATTTACGTACGGGGGACGCCCGCCGGTTGAAAAGCGTGTTCTATCACAACGCCCTGGACGTGGTTTCGATGGTGACCCTGTTCAACCATATGGCCCGGGTGCTGGATGACCCGCTGGAGAACGCCGGTGAGCACGCGGTTGACCTCATCGCCCTGGCCAAGCTGTACGAGGCCATGGGCGACCTCGACTCCGCCGCCCGCCTGTATCTGGCCGGGCTGGACCACGACCTGCCCCGTCCCACCCTGCTGGAGGCCATCCGCCGCCTGGCTTTGCTCTACAAACGAAAAGGTGATCACCAGTCGGCTCTCACCTTGTGGGAGCAGGCGGCCCACCATCGCCAGATCGAAGGCTTCGTGGAGTTGGCCAAGTATTACGAGCACCAGGCCCGCCAGCCCGAGACCGCCCTGCAGTGGACCCAGGCCGCGATCGACCTGGTGAACTCGCCCGGCTTCCCCCTCCTGGAGCGCCGCGAGCACCTCCCCGAACTGGAGCACCGCCGTGAGCGGCTGGAGCGCAAAGTAAACCGCTGAAAACTATGGATATAAATGGAGGTGAATGTGCCGGCAAAATCCGGCACATCCACCTCCATTTATTTAATAACCGGGCTTACCTGGCCAGATAGGCAACCCGGGATGCATCCCCAGACCCGCCGGAAACCCGCCCCCGGATGGTGTTCGTAAGCTCCGCAAACCGCTAAGATACGTGCGATCAACAGCAGCACCAGCGGCTGTTGACCCGATCCCGCCGGCATCTACGGCGAGGAAAAAATCGAAAGAAATCTTAGCCAAAGCAACGGAGAATGCAAACACCATGAATAAGAGCAAGTTGTTCAAAAAGATCATTTTGTTCGTTCTACTGGCATTGCTGGTGCTAGCCAACGCCTGCCAGCCTGCAGCAGAACCGGACCGAGCATCAGGCGAGCCCCCAAGCGCCGCGGACGAAGCCGGGCTGATTGGAACCTGGGCAGGTACCCTGCGGGTGCTCACCATGGAGTACGACCTGGTCGTACACTTCGAGCAGGATGGAGAGGGCCTCAGCGGCCGGGTGGACATCCCCCGCCAGGGCGTAGAGGGGCTGGAACTGGCGAATATCCAGGCCAAGGGGGGCCAGGTGAGCTTCGAGATGCAGGGCGACATGCCAACTGCGGCATTCGATGGGCAGTTGGATGGCGACCGCCTGTCCGGGGACTACCGGCAGTCGGCTTTCAAAGGGAAGTTCGAGCTGCAGCGGGTAGAAGACCTGGCCACAGTTGCCCAGCCCACACCTACGCCCGAGCCGCCCAAACCCTACCGCGAAGAAGAAGTGCGCTTCCAGAACGGGGAGGTCTCGCTGGCCGGGACGCTCACCCTGCCTGAGGGCAATGACCCCCACCCGGCGGTGATCCTGGTCTCCGGCAGCGGCCTGCAGGACCGGGACAACGCCCACCCTTCGCTGCCCGGCTATAAGCCCTTCCGCTGGCTGGCCGATCATCTCACCCGGGCCGGGATCGCCGTGCTGCGCTATGACGACCGGGGGGTCGGCGGATCGCAGGGCGGGCAGTCCGGCGCAGATACCACCATCGATTACTCCTACGACGCCGAGGCGGCCTTAGACTTCCTGCTGGAGCGGGAAGAGATCGACCACCGGTACATCGGGGTGATCGGGCACAGCGAGGGCGGCTATATCGCCGCGCTGCTGGCCGCCCGCAGGCCGGACCTGGCCTTCGCGATCACCATGGCCGGCTATGCCGTACCCGGTGCGGAAGTCCTGCAGCGCCAGGTGCTGCTGGGCGGGCAGGCGGCCGGGCTGCCGGAAGAAGAGATCCGGCGGCAGCTCGAAACCAACCGCAAAGAGATCGAGCTAATCGTAGCCCAGGACTGGGAGGGGCTGGAAGAATTCCTGTATGTGGAGACCCTGGCCTTCTACCGCAGCCTACCCGAAGATCAGCGCATCCCTGACGACGAGTTGGAGCAGGTCGCCAGGGAGGAGACCACCCGGCAGTTGGCCTCTCGCAAGGGCTGGTTCTACTTCTTTCTCACCGGCGACCCGGCGGACGAGCTGGAGAAGGTGCGCCAGCCGGTGCTGGCTCTGTTCGGCGGCGCCGACGTCCAGGTGGACCCGCAGCAGAATGCTCCGGCGATGGAAGCTGCCCTTACCAAGGCGGGAAACCAGGACTTCACCATCCAGATCTTCCCCGGCGTAGACCACCTGTTCCTGGAAGCCGCCGAGAACGGTATGCACGACGAGGTTTCCGCCTCGAAGGGGTTCGCCCCCGGCGTGCAGGAGACGATTGCCGAATGGATCATCGCCCACACATCAGGGGATGCCGAGTAAGCACTGGCACGGCAATGAGAAATGAAAGCGGTGCGTTTGTGGGGAGTTACCCCACAAACGCACCGCTGCTTTCCGACCGATGCCTGCTGTATATCGTATCGGCCTATATCACATTCGTCGAGATCTCCCCCCGGATGAGCCTCAGCAGCCGGTCCGGGTCGCAGTGCGGCAGGCAGAGCGCTGCCCGGTCCAGGCGTTTGCGCCGCAGGTAGGCCAGGGCTTCTTCCTCCAGCCAGGAGACCGGCACCGGCGTCCCTTCCAGGTCGATCACGGTCTCCGTGGCGGTCATGGACGGGACCCAGGCCTCCCCTTCCCTTCGCTCCAGGTCGCTCATGGGCTCGAACTGCACTCCATCGATCAGGAAGCGCCCGAAATGGGAGCGGTATGTTTCGCCCTCCCGCCAGGCGACCGGTAAGGTCGCTTCGGAGGCGAACAACTCCTGGAAGCGATAAGCCCCCCCTGCGCTCAGCTCCAGATCCACATCTTTTACCGGCAGCGGCAGCCCGTGCAGCCTGACCGCCGCGCCCCCCACCACGCGATAGCGCACCCCCGCGGCCGACAGGCGGGCCGCCACACGGCGCAGGGCTGCCTTCCAGCGCGGCTTGACCGCCACTGCCAGCAGGTGCTCCACCCCGCCGTGGATGCTCGGATCGGTGGCCACCCGGTAATTCACATCCAGCCAGGCTTGCCAGGCTTCGCCGCTCAGCGTGTTGATCTCCTCCTCCGCCTGAGCCACCAGCCCCTCCAGCGCCAGGATGGTCTCCACCTCGAAGCCGCCGTTCCGGATGAGGGGTTCGACCTCGGTTGGGTGGGCGAAGTAAGCCACGAACACCGGCTCACCCGAACCGCGCCACGGCAGCTGCCCGGTGGCGAGGATCCGCTCCCCATCTTCGGGCTTTTCCAGGATCCAGTTCGGGTTCTTCTCGGCCAGGTCGATGTGGGCTGCGTAGCGGGCGATAAAGGCCGCGAACAGCACCCCGCCCGGTTTCAGCACCCGGTAGGCTTCCAGCAAAGCCTGCAAGCGTTCGTGCTCCTCGAGCAGGTGATACAGCGGGCCCATGAGCAGCACGGCGTCGAACTGCCCAGGAGCAAACCGGGACAGATCCAGGGCAGTGCCCTGCTCGTAAGCCTGCAGTTCCAAACCGGCCTCCGCCGCTTTGCGCCGGGCCAGGGCCAGGTTGCCGGCGGAGAGGTCGAACAGGGTGACGCTGTACCCCTGGCGGGCGAGCTCGAGGCTGTAGCGCCCCGGGCCGCCCCCGCAGTCCAGGATGCAGGCAGGCGGCGGTGGCAGGCGCTCGGACAGGGCGCGCAGGGTGATCCCGAACTCGGTGCGGTGATTATCCATGCGCTCCCATTCCTGTTCGGGCTGGACATCGTAGTAACGGGCAATCAGCTCCGGTTCAGTGCTCATCCTAACCTCGTGATCGGGTATCAAAGAACGGGCATTACTGGCTATGTGGAATACAGCGACCGGCTCAACCGGCGGCTGTTTTCACCCCCACCAGCCGCTTGCATTCCACTCCAAGCCTATATCTATCGTTTCTATCTAGCAAGACAAATGATAGGTGTGATAGGTATTGGCGCAGGGGTTTCCCCAGGCCAGGTGCATCACCCGTGCAGTGAGATCTATCACCAGGGCGTTGATCGTCTTCTCCCGGTCCAGGGGGTTGGCTTCCTGGTCGGCGTGGTTACAGATCGAGTTGGGGTAGTTCAGATGATCGCGCTGGATGGCCTGCAGGCTCTTGAGCGTGTGCTGGTTGTGCTTCTTCAGCAGCCGGTTGGCGCGGAAATAACGCACCCGGGTGTCGATCAGTTCGTCCGGCTCGTCTTCGATCTCGCGCATCTGCGGGTCGAGATAGTGGTTGGTGTGCACCAGGTAGCCGTCTTCGGCGTACAGGATCGCAAAACGTCGGGCTGAGACTTCCACACTGTAGATTTCGCCGCACTCATGGGCCAGCAGGTGGTTGTAGCCCGCCGCCCGGTGCGGGACGAGCATGTGGCGGATGGCGTCACTTGGGGTGCGGGCCGCCAACACGCCCCGGGATGCGATGACGCGGGGGATACCGATGCGGGAATCGCTGGGGTGGACCGAATCACAGCACTGCCCGAGGCCGTAGGCGTTGAAGCCCACATTGGGCAGCAGGCCGCCGTAAGTCATAGCCAGGAAGGGCGGTTCGTGTTCCGGCTCGGCGTGGATGACGAATACATCTTGCTCGTCTTCGGGCAGCCAGTCCTCGTTGTGGGCCATGAGCACGGTGCCATCGGCGGTGCGCTCGTCATTGACCGCCATGCTGGTGCACTTGGTCAGGTGCAGCGCGTCCATCGCCACACCTTCGATGGCGTTGACCACCGCCAGGTCCACGAAGGAGACATTGGCCCCTTCGGAGATGCCCATCAGTTCGTCCACATACTGGGGGTAACGCTCCTGGGCGAAGGGCATGTACTTACGGGCCTGGATCTGTGCCCCCTCCCAGGTAAGCTGCAGTTCATCGTAAGCGCTTTCGATCAGTTTCTTCGCGCTGTCGATTCCGTGCTGCACCGCGGGGCGCATGGCTTCGCCGATCTGGCGTCCCATCTCGCGGAAAGACCCCGAAACGCGGATCAGCGGCGGCGGGTTGGGATGTACAATCAAGTCGGAGTGCTGGTAGTCTGCAGGGGTATAAGCTTCCATATGGTTACCTTTCTACTGCAGCTTCTATTCTACCAGTTCGAACTCCAATCTTAGGCTCCGCACCCAACAACCCCGGCTGCGGCACAGCGCCACCACCTGGTCGGCGAACCCATCCGCTGTATAGCCGCCGGTGGTCAGGATCAGCCCGTCCAGTTCGTTCTTCTCCAGCAGCTTCTGCAGCGGCTCGATTCCGCCCATCACCACCACGCCGTGGATCTGCCGCCCACTTTTGAGCGGGTCGGGGTCCACAAAGCCAACCGCCCGGTAGTGCAGGCCCGGGTTCATCAGGATCCAGCGCAGGGCCATCTCCCCGGCGTCCCCGGCCCCGCAGATCACCACCCGCTGTTCGCCGCCCGCTTCGTCCAATTGGAACCCGGCGAACTGGTCGAGCAGCCGGAAAGAAGAGCGCGAGGCGGCCAGGGCCAGGAAGAGGAAGATGGCGTAAAAGAAGAATACCGCCTCCGAATAGGCTTCCGCTCCGTAGATCACCCTCGCCCCGAGCCCGAGCAAAGCCGAGCCGACCCCGGCGGCAATCGCGTAGCGCAGCAGATCATCCAGCCCCACGTAGCGCCACACGCCGCGGTACACACCGACCAGGTAAAAGGCCAGGTACGCGCCCAGGAAGGCCAGCGGCAGCGACTGGAGATAGCTCGCCAGCCGCTCGTCGTTCATCACGAAACCGTAGCGGACGAAAAACGCCAGGTAGTAGGCGATCCCGATCAGGAAGAAGTCCAGCACGATCTCCAGGATGCGCCGCCGGAAAGTGAGCTCCAGCATGATGCGGGCGAACCCCCGGCGGGGGGAAGCAGCCTCCGGCTCCACGACCTTCAACCCGCCCAGGTAAGCCGTCAGCAGGGCCAGCGACAGCACGACGATGGGCACCAGCACCAGGCTGTACCAGTACTGGATCGACTCCAGCGTCGCCGCCAGCAGCCCGGAGACCAGGGCCACGGCGTACAGGGTGAGCACGGCCTGGCGCTCGCTCAGGCCGAAGGCGATCAGCCGGTGCGAGGTGTGGTCCCGCCCGCCCTGGACCGGAGACTGGCCGCGCAGGATGCGGGTGAAGGTCACCAGCGAGGTGTCCAGGATCGGGAGCAGGAAAAGCAAGGTGGGTACGCCCAGCACGGCGAACACGTTGGAGGCCTGCGGCTGGCGGGCGATGGCCAGCACGGCCAGGGTGAAGCCCAGGAACAGGCTGCCGCTGTCGCCCATGAAGATCGACGCCGGGGGAAAGTTGTAGACCAGGAAGCCAAGCACCGCCCCCACCAGGGCCAGCGACACCACCAGCAGCCCCTGGCTGCCCAGGTCCCAGAAGAAATAGCTCAGGATCAGGGCGGTGATCAGGGCGATGCCCCCGGCCAGGCCGTCCATGTTGTCCAGCAAGTTGATGGCGTTGGTGATGCCGATCAGCCAGATAAAGGTGACGATGATGTTCGGCAGTTGGGCGATGATATTGTTCGGGATGCGGGGAGTGAAAAAAGCGGTGGTGTAACCGAGGGAGATCACCAGCGCCGCAGCCACGATCTGCCCCACCAGCTTGGCCGGGGGGGTGATGCGGTACAGGTCATCGTAAAAGCCAACCAGGAACACCACCAGCGATCCGGCCAGCACGCCCCAGGGGATTTGCGCCCAACTGCCGGTGAGCAGCGCGTAGGACACCAGCGTGAGGGCGAAGGCCAGGAAAAAGCCCACCCCGCCCATCATCGCGGTCGGCTTCGAGTGCCAGCGGTCTTTTCTGGGCTTCGCCACCCGCCCGGTGCGGAGGCTCCAGGCCCGCACCAGGCGGACCAGCCCGAGGCTCAGTCCGAATGCAATTCCGAATGCTGCCAGAGCCATACGCTGAAACGCCTCCCAATGGGGCCGGCAGGGAGCGCTCGCTCATCTACCGGCCACTCCGATCACTGCTGGCCGTCAAGCTGGCTGACCAGCGCCTGAAGCCTCTGCTTCTGGTCCTCGGGGGCCAGGGCCAGGGCTTTCTGGGCGTGGGCCAGGGCGTCCGAATGATTGCCGCTTTGCGAGTGCAGCAGGGCAATACTCTCCTCGATCTTCCAACTCTCGCTGCTGTTCGGCGAGAGATCGAGCGCCTCCTGGTAGGCGGCGATGGCCGCCATAGGTTCGTCCAGCCGGGTGTGCACCCCGGCCAGCGCCAGGGCGTAGCTGTATTTCATGCTCGTCTCGGTGGCCAGCTCCAGGGCTTTGGTATAGGCCTCTCCCGCCTTCTCGAAAGCCTGCTGTCGTTCCTCCTCCTGCTCTTCGCTCAGGACCTGCGCCGTTCGCCCGTAGTAATCGCCCAGCAGGGCATAGGTCCAGTCGTAGAACGGGTCCACTTCCAGGGACCGCTCCAGGCGCAGGCGCGCCTCTTCCAGTTGATTGAGGATGTTCAGGAACACCAGGGCCCACTCGTCCCACAGACGGGCGTTGTTCGGGCTCAGGATGACCGCCTGGGCGAAAAATCGCGATGAAATCACCGCCCGCTCCTCTTTGAGCGCCGGATCGCTGGTGTAGGTGGACCACAGGCTGTACAGGCGGGCCAGGTTGGCGGTGTGGTCGGTGTTCAGCGGGTTCAATAGCTGCGCTTTCCGCAGGTCGACCGCCGCCTGGGAGATCACAGCTTCGCGCTCCGCTTCTGTGTTCAGCGTCTTCGCGTGCTCCAGGTACGCCCGGCCCAGGAACAGGTAGTAGTAATCTTCCCGGGGGGCCAGGCTGTTCGCCCGGTGGTAGATCTGCACCGCCACCGGCCACTGCCCGCTGCCGGTAAAGGGATCGGCCAGCTTGAAGGCGATATCGGCCTGGATCACCCGCAGGTTGGTATAAGCCGACAGGGCCATGACCACCAGCAGGGCCCCCGGCGCGAGGCCCGCCCCCACCCAACTGTATTGGACGCTCCGCCCCGGCCACTCTTCCGGCAGCAGCGCCGCCCCAAACAGGACCAGGAACAGCAGGTAGAGCACGTAGCGGGCCAGCAGGAATTCATATCCGGCGATCTGCTCCAGCACCCCCTCGATCGAGCTGGAGACGTGCGTGCTCAGGTAGGCCAGGCTGGCGGCGTGCCAGAACCAGAAGAACAGGGTGAGGAACAGCGAGCTTCCGGCGATCAGGCCCATGGCCTTCAGCCAGTCCCGGCCTGCCCGGACGGAAGAGTCCTCAGAAACAAATACCAGCACGCCCACCAGCCAGGTGATGAGCAGCATAGCCAGGATGCCGTAGGACTCGCGGTTGTTCTCTCTGGGCAGCACGGTGAACGAGTTCTGCAGGATGCTCGTGGCGGTGGTCGCTCCTGAAGCGTTGGAGATCAGGTTATAGCCAAGGGTGGCGAGTAAGATGCTCAACAGCAGCCCGCCGATGATGGCGCGGCGGCTGAGCCCCTGGATGGGAGCCGCGGCCGGGCGGGATAGGCGGGCCGGGGTGCGGCGCTTCTTCTTCCCGCGCCCCGCTGCCGGTTGAGCGGCTGCAAAGGCCGCTGCCGGGCGTTCACCTCCGGCCTGCGACGCAGCCCCGCTGTCCTCCACCGCCGCGTACTCCTGCGTCTTGGGCAGCACGAACCCGGCGACGAGCAGCATCCCGATCGTGGTGAAAAAGTACGTGCGGGTGGAAACGATGGCAATCCCGAAGTTGATCTCGACGAAATGGGCCCCCACCACCGCCAGCAGGCCGATGATCGCCATCGCCCGCAGCCGCTCGCCTTCCGTCTCCGCCGCCCGGTAGCGCCCGAAAAGCGATACCAGGATCAGATAGATCACCAGGCCGATGAGCATGCCAAACGGCAGCCCGACCCCAAAGTAGGCGACTCCCAGGCCGGTAACGAAACCTACTGCGCTCAAGGCGCCGGCGCCAAAGAACAGCGCCAGGAACAGGTTGCGCTGCTTATCGCTGTTGATAAAACCCAGCCATTTCAGCCCGTAGTAAAACACCGAGGTGAACAGGGCCAGGTAAACCGCCAGGCCGAGCACTCCGGTGATAACCAGCGAGTCCCAGGTCTCGTTGTGCGAGCGGTCTGGGGAGGCGTTGCGCTTCTCCACCTGCGTCAGCTCGGGCGGGTAGAACGGGTTGTAGGCCACGTACATGCTCTCCGGCCCATAACCGATCAGCGGGCGCAGGAAGTTGAAGCGGTCGGTGCTGCCATCGGGGAATTCGAGCGGGTCGTGGGGCGCCACCAGTTTCGCCGCCCCTTCCCAGATGTACAGCCGCACCTTGGCGTTGCGGCTGTCGGCGTCCAGGATCTGCCCGAAACGGCCCACGCCGGGCGCGGTGCGCAGGCTCTCCAGCGGCCCATCCGGGATGTTCAGCACCAGCAGGAAGGACCCGGCGAGCAGCGCCCCGCCCACGATGGTATAAGCGATCCACCGCTTGCGCCACAGCAGCGACAGGGCCAGCCCCATGAAGAAGATGCTGAACATCCACCCCAGGGCCGGGCCGCGGCTCTGGCTGAAGTACATGGCGATGACCTGCAGGGCGGCGATGAACACGTAGGCCGTCGCCAGGGTGAACTTCGCCGCCATCCGCTCCCCATCTTTGAGCATGGCCTGGAAGGTCTGGATGATGCGCACCGCGGTGAGGGGGAAGACCATGATCAGGTAAGCGGCCACAAAGATCGAGTTGCCCATGTTGGAGGCGATGCGGACCGAGGTCTCTCCGCCCCAGGGGATGGGGTCCAGCTTGTAGCGCTGCAGCACGCCGTACAGGCTGACGGGCAGGCTGGCGAGGATCGCTACGGTGAACAGGCGCTCGATCTGCTCCCTGCGCCGCAGGTTGGCGGCAATAGCGGCGAAAACCACCAGGTAGGAGAACAAGGTATAGGTGCCCTGCAGGCGCTGGTACGAACCCCACAGGCTGGTGCTGGGGGCCACGCTGAAGATGGTCGAGATCAGGTAGACCACGGCCAGGGCTATCACGGGCAGCACCATCGGCACCCGCAGCAGGCTCTTCCATCGGGACTGCCCCGGCTCGAGGTTCGACCAGCGCTCGCCGCCCTGGTCGAGCAGCTTAACCAGCCACGCGCCCAGGATGAGCAGAGCCAGCGAGCGCAGCAGGGAGATCTTATCCGGCTCGAAAATCCGGCTGGAATAGACGTTGAAAAAAACAGGGACGACAATCAGAGCGGCCAGCCAGGCCATCTCCATAATCGCTTCGGCGTAACGGCTGAGTTTGGTAGCCAAGATATCCTCTCAAACGGCTAGGATCGAATCCGAACGATGCAGGTTGTAGTGCAAATTGCTGGTGCAACTGCACCGGTACAGGCGATGCACAAGCGATGAAATAGTTGAAGCGCGGGCTCGGGCCTAAGATCCGGAGTTTTCATTATAACGAAAGATGATCGCGCCCGGGGTGGGATCCGGCGTTTTTTCACGATATGCCTATTTTAATCCTTTACGACGGACTCTGGCGAGCAGCAGGTCGAACCAACGGCGGCGGAAAGGCACCAACGGATCGGCAGCGCAGGCGCTTATCAACCAGCGGGCGGCTTCCCCCCACGAACGGCTCTTGGCGCTGCCATAGAAGGCGTACATCCGCACCACCCCCCGGCCGCGGCGCGCCTGGCGGGCCAGTTCCCCCGGGGATAACCCGGTGCGAGCCTTGAGCTCGGGCAGGGCCAGGAGTTCATCGATCACCCGCAGATGTTCTTTGGCCGCCTTTCCGGTCTGGCCCACCGTCTTCGAGTTGGGGCTCAGCCTGAACGCCGCCACCGGCTCGCTTAAGCGCTTGAACCGCCCCCCGGCCAGGAACATGCGCACCCAATATTCGTAATCCAGGGCGTAATGCAGGTTTTCGTTGAGCAGGCCGGTCTTCTCCATAATCCCCCGCCGCCAGAAAGAACCGGGTTGGTTGACCACGCACTCGCCGATCAGGGTCTCTTTGCCGAACACCACCCGGTCCTTGGGCAGCAGGGGGGTGGGTACCAGGCGGCCGGCCGGGTCGATCCGCACCAGCCGCCCGTAGATCACGTCCACCTCCGGGTGCTGCCGGAAGCTGTCGACGACCGTGCGTACCGTTCCGGGCAAAAGCAGGTCGTCCGCGTTCAACCAGCCCAGGATCTCGCCCTTCGCCCGCTGCAGCCCTTTGTTGATGGCGTGCGCCTGGCCGCGGTCGGGCTGCGACTCCCAATGCGCCAGCCTGTCCGCGTAGCGGCGGATGATCTCTACGCTGGCGTCCGTCGAGCCGCCGTCGATCACCATGTACTCGATGTTGGGATAATCCTGCTCGAGCACCGAACGAATAGTCGCTTCCAGAAACTCTCCCTGGTTGAAGGAGGGGGTGATCAGGGTGACCAGGGGTGCTGTGTCTTGGGTCATAGTGTTTGAAAAGATAGGCCGGATGAACCCTACAATTCGCTCATCCTTTTATCAACCCGAAAAATTTCAAGATACGCACCACCGCCCGCTTGGTCTGTTTCGACAGGCTGGAACCGAAATGGTGGTCCTCGGTGTATCTGTCTGCTACAGCATCGCGGGTAATGAACGGCGGGTGGCGCAGAGGGAATTCGAGTGACCCTATGGCCATCTCCGTCCGCCGAGGAATCGTAGTGTGTGTGGCCTCAGCCCCGAACCCGATATTCGCCACCAGATTCACTGCGGGCAGCGCAGTCAGGCCTGAGTTGGCCCAGCAGGCGAACATCCAACGGTAAGCCCAGGAGTCGATCCGCTCTGCTGCCACCTGATCGTAGATCGACTGCCAGTAGCGAACGGCGCGCGGGTTGCTTTCGAATATGTCACTCAGCCAGCCGGCATCACGCAGCAGCGGCCATAAAGAAAGATTATCATCGTACTTCTCCCAGGCACGGCGCCATGTGGCCCACCCCCAGCAGTGGGCATATTGGGAGAAATAGTAACTGTATGGGGTGCGCAGTTTGCCTTTATAGAAGTTAAAACCGGAGATGGCCATGATGCGCTCGTCCTCGCAGTAGTGTCGCAGCAGCTCCTCACAGTAGGGGAAGAAGCTTGGATCAGGCACACAGTCGTCTTCGAGAATGATCGCCCGCTCGACCTGGGCGAACACCTGATTGATCCCGCTCACCACCCTCCTGCGCAGCCCAAGGTTCTCCTCCGCATACACGCGTTCGACCTGGCACTCCCAATCCACCCGCTCGACCACTGCCCGGGTCTCCGCCACCTTCTCGGCTTCACCGGGCCGGTCTGGGCGTGGCCCATCGGCGACGATGAACAGCCGCCGCGGCCGCTGGCGGGCGATCGCCTCCCAGGCGCGCCGCGTCGTTTCCGGGCGTTTATAGATGATGAAAACCAGCGGAGTCTCGAATT
>CAYMLG010000019.1:0-71849 GCA_964391195.1 uncultured Anaerolineaceae bacterium
GCGCCGATGGTGACCTGCATCATCTCGAACAGGTTGTGGGCGATGATGGGCATCATCACATTCAGCTCGAGCTGCCCTGCCTGGGCGCCCAGGGACACCGCCAGATCGTTGCCCTGGACGTGGAACATGGCCATGTTCAGCATCTCCGCCATCACCGGATTCACTTTGCCGGGCATAATGCTCGATCCGGGCTGGACGGCCGGCAAGCGCAGTTCGTCCAGGCCGGTAGCGGGACCGGAGGAGAGCAGGCGGATGTCGTTGGCGATACGGGTGAGGGTGATGGCCAGGGTGCGGATCGAGGCGGAGAAGTCGGCCGCGTCGGCCATCGACTGCATGCTCTCGAACAAGTTATCGGAAGTGTAGAGCTCGAGCCCGGTGAGCTCGGACAGGCGCTTCACCATACGTTGGTGATATTCCGGGTGGGCGTTCAACCCGGTGCCGGTGGCCGTGCCTCCGATGCCGAGGCGGCGCAGCCCCTCGGCCGAGCGGCGGATGCGTTCCATATCGCGTTCGACCGCTCTGGCATAGCCGCTGAATTCCTGGCCCAGGCGGACCGGGACCGCGTCCTGTAAGTGCGTCCGCCCCGACTTGACGATATCATCGAACTCCTGAGCCTTTTCGTTCAGGGCCTGCGCCAGGCTGCCGACGGTCTCCAGCAGCTCATCCAGGCGCCAGAGCACGCCCAGGCGCAGGGCGGTCGGGATGGTATCGTTGGTCGATTGGGCCATGTTGACGTGATCATTCGGATGGACGATATACTGCCCCGGAGTCCCCCCCAGGATTTGGGTCGCCCGGTTGGCGATGACCTCGTTGGTGTTCATATTGTGGCTGGTGCCGGCGCCGGCCTGAAAGGGATCGACTACGAACTGGTCGTCCCATTTCCCCTGGCGCACTTCCTCGGCAGCCTGGACGATCGCCCGGGCCTTTTCCTCATCCAGCATCCCCAGGTCGCGATGGACCTCGGCGGCGGCCTGTTTGATGGTCGCCATCGCCCAAACAAAAGCGCGGTAGGGGCGCATCCCGGTAATGGGGAAGTTCTCCACCGCGCGCTGGGTCTGGACTCCGTACAGGGCCTGGGCAGGAACCTTCAGTTCCCCCAGCGAATCCTTCTCAATGCGATATTCTTGATTCATTTTTTATCCCTCCTTGGATGCTCTCCTTTTGCAGTTATTTTACTCTGAAATCGGCGATCCATCGATCCATCGCCGGTTGAAGGGACAGCGGAGAGCCCGGCCCCGCTGTATAGGCGGAGGATACCGCCACCAGGATCGAAAACGGGCTGGCCCCGGGGTGAGGCGAGTATGGAACCGTAATAGGTATCTGGGGAGGGCGGTGGTAAAATTTAGCCGATGCTCATCCACAACGCTTCGCAACTGATCACTCTGGCCGGCGGTCCTCAGCGTGGCCACGATCTGGGCCGGTTGGAGATCATTCCCGACGGGGCGATCTTGATCGAGGATGGAGTGATCCAGGCGGTGGGGACGAGCAGCGAGCTGCGCGCAGCTTATCCCGGAAGCCCCACCCTGGACGCCGGCGGCAGGGTGGTGATGCCGGGGTTGATCGACCCGCACACGCATGCGATCTGGGCGGGTGATCAGGCGAGAGAATTCGAGCTGCGCCTGCAGGGTAGGACAGAGGCGGAACTCCTCGCCGCGGGGGGTGGGATTTTCTCCACCGTCCGCTCCACCTGCAGCGCCTCGCTGGAGCGGCTGTTGGAGCAGACCCGGCCCCGGCTGTGGAGCATGTTCAGCTATGGGACAACGACGGCCGAGGTGAAAACCGGTTATGGTTTACGCACCGCGGCCGAGCTCCGCCTGCTGCAGGCCCTGCTGGCGCTGGACGCCGAAGGCCCGCTCGAGTTGGCCATCACCTTTCTGGGCGCTCACGTCGTGCCGCCCCTATACCAGGACCGGCCGGATGAGTACACCGAATTGGTGGCGGACACTATGCTGCCCCTGTTGATAGAATGGTGGCCTCACCATGCTCCCTTCCACAACCTCCCCTTTGTGGATGTGGTCTGCGAGAAGGATGCGTTCACGCTCCAGCAGGCCAGGCTGATCCTGGAAAAGGCCAGGGCGTTGGGCTTCCCGCGTAAAATTCAGACCGGCGAGCGGGATGACCTGGGTGGCGCCGGGCTGGGCGCTGAGATGGGCGTCATCTCCGCCGATCACCTGGTGCGGGTCTCGCCGGAAGATATCAGCCGCCTGGGGCAGAGTGACACGGTGGCCGTGGCCCTGCCCTGCACGCCCTTCGGGCTGAACGAACCGGCCTACATGCCGGCAAAACAATTTCTGGATGCCGGGGGGCTGCTGGCGCTGGCGACGGATCTGAACCCAGGCACGGCCTACTGTGAGAGCATGCAGTTTGTCATCGCTCTGGCCTGCCGTAAACTGGGGCTGACCCCTGCTCAGGCCATTGCTGCGGCAACGATCAACGCCGCGGCCGCCATTGGCCAGGCGGACCGGCTGGGTTCCATCGAGCCGGGGAAACAGGCCGATCTGCTCATCTTGTGCGTTGACGACTACCGCCACCTCGGCTATCGTTTCGGCAGCAACCTGGTGCAAACCGTGGTGAAGAAGGGTCATATCTACCCTGTGTAACCGGCGGTTTCCGCCATTTCAGGTGATTTCATGAGTTCCGAGACTTTCGCCGGCCTGCAAAATCTCCTCTTACAAACCCCTGAAGACCAGTGGATCCAGTATGGATTGATTTTGCTGGTGATCGTGATCGCCTGGGTCGTGCTGCGCTTCGTCCTGCGCCTGGCGATGCGAGTGTTCGCCCTGGGCTGCGGGCTGATCCTCTTCCTGGGACTGGCATTCTTCCTGTTCCAATATCTTAACTGAGCAGGATACGAAGGTGAACGAGGGACAGGCGATGCGCTCTTCTCGCTCACCGAAAAAAAATTAAAAGGACGTCTTTCGTATAACTTATGGCTATCGATGTAGAAACAGCAAGAAGCTGGTATCCGGACGATGACCCGGTCCACGGTTTCGATCATGTATTGCGGGTCTACAAAATTGCCGAGAAGCTTGCCCTGGCAGAGGGCGCCGACCTGGAGATCGTGCGGGCGGCGGCCCTGCTTCACGATGCGCAGGGCAGCGCCACCATCGGCGGAGACGAAGGCCGGGTGGACCACCACCAGGCTTCGGCGGACTTCGCCGGAAAGATCCTGGCTGCTGAAGGCTGGCCGGAGGAGCGGATTGCGGCCGTGCAGCACTGCATCCGCGCCCATCGCTTCCGTGACGACTCGGAGCAGCCGCAAACGCTGGAAGCCAGGGTGATCTTTGACGCCGATAAGCTGGACGTGATCGGGGCTACCGGTGTGGTGCGGACGATCGCCTTCGATGTCGTCACTCAGCAGCCGGTGTATGCCGAGCCTTCCGCCCAATACATCGCCACCGGCATAAAAGAGGCGGGCGAAGGCCACAGCTCGGTGCACGAGTACTTCTTCAAGCTCAGGAAGATCAAGGATCGCCTGTACACGCCCAGCGGGAAAGCCCTGGCCGAGGGGCGCCACCAATTCATGGTCGCTTTTTTCGACCAGTTGCAAGCGGAGATGCGCGGCGAACGCTAGAATCCGGTTGCAGAGCGTTTTCGGGGCGCTGTGAATGGGCCCCCGGGTACCAGGCATCCACCCCACTTACACTGAGGTTTCAATGAACGTTCCTTATGGTCCCCTGCTTGTCGTCGAGGATATGCCCCATATCCGTGAACTACTGGAGGTTACCCTGCGATTCAAGGGGTATCCGGTCATCACTGCTACCAACGGGCAGGAGGCGCTGGAGCAGGTGGCGAAAGCCCATCCGGCGCTGATTATCACCGACATCCTTATGCCCAAGCTCGACGGGTTTGCGCTGGTCCAAAAACTGCGTACCGATCCAAAGACCAACCGTATCCCGATCATCTTCCTGTCCGCCACTTACGTCACCCCGGAGGATAAGGCGTTTGCCCTGAGCCTGGGGGCGGTGCGCTTCCTGGAGAAGCCGGTGGACACGGAAGAATTCCTGCTGACCATCGCCGAGGTGCTGACGATGGGGACGGTAACCATCCCGCCGCCGCTGGGGGAGAATGAGTTCAATCGCGGATATCGCGAGCGCCTGGAGAGCAAGCTGAGCCATAAGAACATTCAAATCGCCAGGATCGAGCGGCTGCTGGAAAACCTGCCCGCCGAGCAGAAAGCCTCTTTCCAGGCCCTGCTCGAAGAAGCCTTACGCCAGCGGGTAGAGATTCAACGTGAGCTAAATGAGCTCTATCGTCTGATGGATGCACACAAGAAAGGCTGAAATGGTGAGACCACTACGAAAGGATATTGAACTGCTGGCGCGCCAGGCTGGTGAAATATTGCGCCTCGGATACCGGCGCCGGCCCGGTTATGGAGAAGCCCCCGAGATCCGTTATAAAGGGGTGATCGATCTGGTGACCGAATTCGACAACCGCTCAGAAGAATTCCTGCTGGGTGAAATCCGCCGGCGTTTTCCGGATCATAGGATTATCGGTGAAGAGAGCGGGGATCACGGTGGGGAGGAGGACTGCGTCTGGCTGGTCGATCCCCTGGATGGGACGGTGAACTTCGCCCACGGGATCCCCATCTTCTCGGTATCTCTGGCTTATGTCGAAAAAGGGGCCATCGAACTGGGTGTGGTTTACGATCCGATGCGCGATGAGTGTTTCAGCGCCGAGCGCGGCCGGGGCGCCTGGTTGAACGATGACCCCATCCGGGTGTCCAGCACGGAGGATCTGGGACACGCCTTGCTGGTCACCGGCTTCCCTTACGATATCCGCACCAATCCTCGCAATAACCTGGACAACTACGCGCGCCTGTCCCTGCTCAGCCAGGGGGTGAGGCGGTTGGGATCGGCGGCGCTGGACCTGGCATATGTCGCCTGCGGGCGGTTCGATGGGTTTTGGGAGCTCAGCCTGAATGCCTGGGACCTGGCCGCCGGAGGGCTGATCGCGCTGGAGGCTGGAGCGCGGGTGACGAACATGCAAGGGGATGAGAACTTCCTCACCCCACCCCCCTCGATTGTGGCCGCTAACCCGGCCCTGCACTCCAGCCTGCTGGAAGCCTTGCAATAAACGCCTCACCCCGGGCGCAAGATAGAGATTAGGAAGATGGACGGGCTGCGCAGCCCGTCCATCTTCCTAATCTCATTACCGTCAAAGCCTGGCTTTCTCAAGAATCAGGATTTTGTGGATTGAGCGGGCTATGCAGCCCGCTCAATCCACAAAATCCTCATTTTTTAAAACCTGGTTTACGACTTTGACACGCCAAAGACGACAAGCCATAGGCCGCCCGGCCTGTTTTAACCGGACAATACTGGTGGTCAGGACTGTTTCCGCAAAGAGCGGTCGAAATCCTTCAAGTCGATGCGGGAGGTCATATCCAGACTGAGGGGGGTGACCGACACCACCCGCTTCACCCGCAGCGCGTACACGTCGGTATCCTGGTCGTCCTGAGCCGGGTCGCCGCTAAGCTGATAGCCCACCCGGGCGGGGATTTCCCAAGAGGCGCGCTTCGGGGCGGTCGGCACGTAGTAAGGACGGCGGGAGAGACGGGTGATCTCCCAGGGGGTGTCGCGGCTGGCATCGGAGGGAATATCCACTTTCAAGACGTGCACATCCGGGGGCAGACGCTGTTCGAGCAGAAGCCTGGCGAAGTAGGCGGTGAAGTGAGCGGCAGCCGAGAAATCGATCTCTTCAGAGTAAGATAGGTGGTCCTCGGGATCTGTCTCCAGGGAGACAGCCAGGGCCGGGAAGCCCATCGAGGCGGCTTCGAGGGCGGCCCCGACCGTCCCAGAGGCGGTGATGCCCGTCCCCAGATTTTCTCCATAGTTGATCCCCGACACAACCAGCGCCGGGCGCTCGTCCATGATCTCCAGCACAGCGTGCAGCACTACCTGGGCCGGGGTGCCCCCTACGGCGTACACCTGCCAGGACTTGCCGTTAATACCCAGTTCCTGGGCCTCGATCAGCCCATCGGTCGTGACCGGCAGGCTGCGGCCGGCCCCGGAAAACTGGTCTCGGGGAGCAGCGACGTGCACGTACCCCAGAGCAGAAAGCGTCCCGGCCGCAGCCCACAGGCCGGGGGATTGAATGCCATCATCATTGGTCAGCAGTATTGGTAGCTTCTCCATAGCTCTAATTTTACACCTTGTATGGTAGGGATTTCCCTACCATAGGGGCAGGGATTTCCCTAGTTGTGAAAAATAAACAAAACTAGTAAATTTAACAGCGGATAGACACCTTGCAGGGGGACCTGAGATAGGTGGATAGGGGTTTCAGGGGGTTAGAAAACCTTGTGGGCGCCCGGGTGTGCGGCTGTCGTCGGTGAGGGACAGTCTCGCACCCGGGATGTTTTAACGGACTGTTACAGATATCCCACCATTATCCCAAGCCTACGTCCAAGGTCATCATAACAGCAAAACCAATCATGGCGCCGAGGGTCGCCAGGTCTGTATTCCCGCCCCGTTGCGCCTCGGGGACCAGGTCTTCGACCACGACGAAAATCATGGCGCCGGCAGCGAAGGCCAGAGCGTAGGGGAGGATGGAGCGCGCCAGGATGACGGTGGCGGCGCCGATCACCCCGGCGATGGGTTCAACAATGCCGGATAGCTGCCCATACCAGAAACTTTTGAGGCGCGACATGCCCGCATGGCGGAGCGGCATGGAAACCGCGACCGCTTCGGGGAAGTTCTGGATTCCGATCCCAAGCGCCAGAGCGACGGCCCCCGCCAGCGATCCAAACTCCATACCGTTGGCGACCGCGCCAAAGGCCACGCCCACCGCCAGGCCTTCGGGGATATTGTGCAAGGTGATGGCGAGCACCAGGAGGGTGGTGCGCTGCCAGGTGGTTTTGACCCCCTCTCGCTCGCTGAAGCGAGCGCCCGGATGCAGGTGAGGGAGGATTTTGTCGATGCCACGCAGGAAGGCGCCGCCCAACAAGAAGCCGATCACTGCCGGCACATAGGCGGGGAGGGGTCCATCCTCCGCCATTTCGATCGCCGGGGCCAGGAGGGACCAGTAGCTGGCAGCGATCATCACCCCAGCCGCAAAACCGAGCATCCAATCCAACAGCTTGCGATTCAGTTCTTTACCGAAAAAGACCACCGTGGCGCCCAGAGCGGTCATCCCCCAGGTAAAAGTGGTGCCAATCAGGGCTTGAAGTATCGGGTTCAGGTTAGAAATCCACTCCATGTCAGCTCTTAATCACCAATCACCAGGTCTCGGTTACTTTTCGTATCCCTTCGGGCTCATCCGGGTTCATCCCTCTGGCCAGGGCTAAGTGCAGGCTGAAAAGCTGGCCGGGCAGGACGGCGATGAGCGGAGAAAGCCATTCGGGCACCCCCGCGGGCAGGCACATGCTCAGGTTGGCCCGCTCGAGCAGGTCGTCGCGATCGCTGATCACCAGCATCTCGGCCTTGAGTTGGTCCAGCCGGTGCTTCAAGGTGTGCATATCCTCCAACACCGCGCCGCTCGGCGCAACGATCATCACCGGGAAGCCAGGCCGTACCATGGCAATCGGTCCGTGGAGAAAATCCGCAGAAGAATAGGGCTCGGCGACTGTGCCGGTCAGTTCCTTCATTTTGAGCGATATTTCAAAGGCAGTCGCATAATTAAAACCGCGACCAATCACCACGCAGCGGTCCATGTAGCGGTAGCGCTCCACCCGCCCGGCGACCGGAGCGAACGCTTCCAGGGTACCCTCCATGTGCTCGGGCAGGCGATTGAGCTGGTCGTAACGCTCCTGGCCGGGGTCCAGGTGGTAGGAGAGCAGAGCCAGGGAGAGCAGTGAAGCGGTGTAGGTTTTTGTGGCGGCTACGGCCCGCTCGCTCCCTGTCTGCAGCGAGATGACGTGATCCGCAGCCTGGGCCAGGGGCGAGGCGGGATCGTTGGTGATCACCAGCGTTGGCTGGCCCTGGCGCCGCCCCTCTTCGATCACCGAAACGATATCCGGCGAGCGACCGGACTGGGAGATGCCGATCACGAGCGAACCTGCCATGGACGGCGGGGTCTGGTATGCGGTAAACAGGGACGGGGCCGCCAGGGCGATGGGCAGCCGGTTGTGCGAGCCCAGCAGGTACTTGGCATAGCGGGCCGCGTTGTCGGAGGTGCCCCGCGCGGCGATGGTGATGTAATTGAAGCGACCTTTCAGTCCGGCAGCAATGGCGGCAACTTTCTCGCTTTCCGTATCCAACAGGCGCCTGACGATTGAGGGTTGTTCTGAGATTTCCTGTTCCAGTATTGAGCTCATAGTGCATCCTCTTCCCGGCTGCCAGGATACCAGCCTCAGGCAGCCTTTTCCGTTGTGCGTGATTTCACTTATTCTAACTGGAATCCCCCAGGGGTTTAATGCCAATCTACCCCTAAAACCCAACCAATGGGGGATGGTGGAGAAACACATTCTGTGCTAATTTAAGCATCGTTAGCATAACCCCATTTATAACTAGAAGGAGGTAGTGATGGAAGTCCCCCCCCAACTCATCCGGCCCAGCACCCTCGAAGTCGGTAAAGAATATCTGCTGATGTCCGGCCGTGATGCAGCGAAGAACCCCGTACTCATTCCGGTGAAGTTCGCCGGATACGATCCCTGCCCAGCATTCATTATTGTTCAGAATGAGTTGGGGCGGGTGCGCTGCGCCCGGGATGATCTGTTTCAAAAGTGAAGAATTTCCGCAATGCCCGCCTCTGCACTGCCGGAACCAGTCTATCCGCCGCCTCTTCTATCGGCAGCCAAAGCAGGCGGCTCCCGGCTTCCGGCGGTGTTGAGGTTTCTTCCGCCAGAGTGGCCTCATAGAATGAGGCCAGGATAAGGGCGAGCTGCCCTCCCTGTCCGAGAGCCGTTCTTTCTTCTGCCTCACCAAGCTTTCGCCCGATCACCACCCGTCGCCCGCACTCTTCCTGAATCTCGCGCTCGAGGGCCTGTTCCAGAGTCTCACCGGTTTCACATCCCCCGCCTGGCAGGAACAATCCACGTTCCGTTTCGATCACCGCCAGGCGGTGACCGGCATCGCGGATGATGGCGTACACCGAGGGGCGAGGGGTAAACTCAACCGGCAAGCCGAACAGGCGGGAAAAACCCGCGTAAGGGACCAGCGGGATGATCTCGTAGGTGATCAGCCCAGCCTGCGCCATAGGTAGGGTGCCCAGAATTTCCTCGGCCTGCCCCACATTCTCGCACTCGAGGATCAAAACAGTTTCGGAGCGGCCCTGACGAAAGTAGATTTCTCGGAGACAACCCTGCTGCTGCAGTTCCCAGATCCTGGCCGCATCTGCCTGCTCCAGGAACTGGAATTCACGCGCAGGGCTACCGGGTAATTCTTTTCCGATGGCGAGTATCTTCATCGATGAGCGACCTTTCTGCCTGAAATCCAGCAAAGATTATAATCCCGTAACGCCGCCCGTAACGCCCCGGTAAAACCGGGCGGATATAATAAAATTGATAAGGCACGATATGTGCCAGAGGCCAGGGGGAAGCGTGCGGGCGCCGGGTGGTTCGCCCGGGGTCATTCCAGGGAGGCAGTGATGCAGAAATATACAGCAGTCGTGATCGGAGCAGGCCCGGCAGGGCACACGGCGGCGGTGCGCCTGGCGGAGTTGGGCGCCCGGGTTGCGGTCGTCGAGCGGGATTACATCGGCGGGATCTGCACCAATTGGGGGTGCACCCCGAGCAAGTCGATGATCGAGTCGGCGAAGATTGCGCGCCTGGTCAGGGAGAGCAGCAAGTACGGGATCCTGGCGCCCGAGCTCAGCATCGATTTCAAGCAGGTGGCCGCGCGCCGGGATGAAATCATCCGGCAGTCGCGTGAGTACGTCACCCGCTTGCTGAAGCATCACGGGGTCGACATCTACCACGGTGAAGCCGGGGTGGAGGAACCGGGCCGGGTTTTGGTGCGGAAGGGGAAGCTGGACCTCGATGGCGAAAATATGAGTTACACCGGCGAAGTTGAGGAGATCCAGGCGGAGAATATTATCCTGGCCACCGGCTCGCAGCCCATTACCCCCAACTTCGTCCTCCCGGATAACCCTTACGTGGTCAGCAGCAACCGCCTGATCAGCATCGGTGTGCTTCCCAAGGCGCTGACGATCGTCGGCGGCGGGGTGATCGGCATCGAGTTCGCCACCATCTTCTCCAACCTTGGCAGCCGGGTGACGATCGTTGAAATGATGGACCGGCTGCTGACCGGTATGGACCCGGATATCTCGGCTGAGATCACCCGGCAGTTGGAAATGAGCGGGGTGCGAGTGCTCACCTCGATGCAGGTGTCCTGCGCCGATAACGGTATGCTCCAGGCCTTTGACCGGCATACCGGCCAGGAGATGGAAGTCCACTCCGACTCGATCCTGATCGCTATCGGGCGTAAGCCGGTGATCGAAAAAGGGATGTTCGACCGGCTGGGGATCGGTTATACCGATAAGGGCATCCTCATCGATGACACGCTGCAGACCACCGTTCCCGGCATCTGGGCGATCGGGGATGCCACAGGGAAATCGGTCCTGGCGCACGTAGGCATCCAGCAAGGGATCATCTGCGCGGAGAACATTATGCGGCCAGAAGGGGCGCCCCCGCGGCGGATGGATTACAGCGTCATCCCGGCGGTGGTCTATTCGATCCCCGAGGTCTACTCGGCCGGGGTCGCCCCGATAGACCTGGAGGAGGTGGAGGTCTACAAAGTCCCCTTCGCCGCCAACCTGCGGGCGCGGATCGAAGATTTCAAAGAGGGCTTTGTGAAGGTCTGGATCAAAGAGGGGCGGGTCGTCGCCGCCCAGGCGATCGGCCACAACGTTTCGGAGATGATGCAGGAACTGACCAATATGATCGCCCTGAAGACTCCGATCAACGAAGTGGCGGAGATCATCCACGCCCATCCCACTTACTCTGAAATCACCCGCACGGTGCTCGAGGTCGCCCTGAACAAGGCTGTCGATTTCATCCCCCAGGAGCACACCCTCACGCCCGGGTAAGGCTCAGGAGCAGGAAAGCGAAGTGCGTTTTGACCTCATCGAGGTCAAAACGCACTTTCTACGAAAATTTCCCCGCCGCAGTGGGGGATGGACCCACTCGCCGGTTTTACCACCCAGGCCTCTCGGCCCCTCACTTGGGGAGGTTGGGAAGCTGCCAGTTGATCTCCGGCAGGCCAGCTTCCCGCAGGGCGGCGTTGGTCTTTGAGAAAGGCCGGCTGCCGAAGAATCCGTAGTCGGCGGAATAGGGTGAAGGATGGGCGGACTGGATGATCACATGCCGGCTGGTATCCACCAGGGGCGCCTTCTGGCGGGCGGAAGCCCCCCACAAAATGAACACGACGCGGCTGGGCAGCCGGTTCACGGCCTGGAAGACCGCGTCGGTGAACTGCTCCCAGCCCTTCCCCTTATGTGAATTCGCCTGGCTGGCCCGCACGGTGAGCACAGTGTTGAGCAGGAGCACCCCCTGCCGGGCCCAGGGCACCAGGCAGCCGTGATCCGGCGGAGTCGCGCCGACGTCGTCTTGCAGTTCTTTGTAAATATTACGCAGGGAGGGGGGCAAGGGCACATGAGGACGGACCGAGAAGCTGCACCCGTGGGCCTGGCGCGGGCCGTGATAGGGGTCCTGCCCCAGGATCAGCACCCGCACCGCCGGGTAGGGCGTGTATTCCAGGGCGGAAAAAATCTCCGATTCTCGCGGGTAGATGGTGTATTTTTGGCGCTCTGCATCTAAAAAAGCCTGCAGCGCCCTGAAATACGGCTTTTCGAACTCCGCTCCCACCACATCCTGCCAGCTTTCCGGTAACTTCAAATCCATCGATTGTTCTCCTCCTGCATCTCCTTGAACCGGGCGGCGGTATCAACCGACAGCATTGTCATACAAGTCACAATTGCGCCGCATGTCCTGCCCATCTTTTATATACGAAATCGCCCGCTGAATCAAGGGCTGTGTTCCAGAACATTCTGCCTGCAGCATCCGGCGCTTCTCAACGGTATTTCAGAAATGGAAAGAAATCCGGTTACAATGGGTTCTGGACAACGCGGGGCGATAATGTCGGTGTTTTCTGCTCGTAAGGTGAAATTATGCCCCGTCCACCAGGAGGTCACTCATGAGAAATATCCTCCGGCTGTTGGTAATCGCCCTGCTCCTCGCCGCCTGCAGCCCCGGCAATCCGGTTCAAGACCAGGAGCCCAGTTCACCCACTGCAGCCGCTCCCGGCCCGGTTATTTCCCCTGCGCCGGCTGAGGAGGAACAGCTTCCCCTCACCGCTTCCACCGCCGCCCCCGCGACCGGGGCTCCGGCTGCGACCGCGGGTTCTCCCACCCTGGCGGCAGTAAACTACGAAGTCGAGATCCAGGAATTTCCCGTACCCGGCGGCACCCACCCTCACGATGTAGCCCCGGCCCCAGACGGCTCCGTATGGTACACCGCCCAGCACACGGGTGAACTCGGCCGGCTGGACCCGGACAGCGGCGAGACCTATCACATCCCTCTAGGCCGCGGCTCCTCGCCTCACGGAGTCATTATCGGCCCCGACGGAGCTCCCTGGATCACCGACAGCGGCTTGAACGCCATCGTCCGCGTTGACCCTCAAACCGAAGAAGTTCGGATTTACTCGCTGCCAGCGGGCACGCCCAATACGAATCTAAACACGGCCGCCTTCGATGGCGATGGCCTGCTCTGGTTCACCGGGCAGGTAGGTTATTATGGGCGGCTTGACCCGTCTACCGGCGAGGTGGAAGTGTTCCCCGCCCCGCGTGGGCGCGGCCCGTACGGCATCACCGCCACCCCGGCGGGGGATATCTACTACGCTTCACTGGCCGGCAGCCATATCGCCTACATCCGCCGGCAGTCCGGGGAGGCCCAGGTTTTGGAGCCTCCTACTCCGGAGCAGGGCGCTCGCCGGGTGTGGTCGGATTCCCAGGGGCGTATCTGGATCAGCGAGTTCAACCGCGGGCAGTTAGGGATGTATGACCCGACCAGGAACACCTGGCGCGAGTGGATGCTCCCCGGCGATGACCCCCAGCCCTATGCGGTCTATGTAGATGAGAACGACCAGGTATGGCTCAGCGACTTTGGGGGCAACGCCATGGTGCGCTTTGATCCCCTCGTAGAGACATTTGATGTGTACCCTCTGCCCAGTCCCAATGCGAACGTGCGTCAAATCCTCGGCCGGCCGGGCGAGGTATGGGCCGCCGAATCGGGGGCAGATCGAATTGTCCTGTTCCGTCTAAACCAGTAGAGCAGTGGATCAGGGCGCTCAGTTCAACCGCGGGTTGAGCTTTTGAAGGTAGGGGAGGAAATCTTCAGGAAACAGGGTTTCCAGCCGGGCAACTGCAGTCGCCAGATCTTCTGAGCGGAAGTTTGGGTCTTGTCTGACGGTTTGGGCGGCCATATACAGGGCCAGGGCTTCCGGGAAGGTGCAGGCGAGCAGGTCCAGCCGGGGGATCGCTTCAAAGCAATATCCACCGGGGGAGTGTTCAATCTCCAACTTAAAACCATAGCGAATCGTATCCAGATCGTTCTGTATGGTCCTTTCGCTGACTTTGAATTTCTTTGCCAGGTCTCGGCGGAGGTGGCGGCTGGGCTCGGAGGCAATGACCCTGATCATTTCAAGAATTCGCCAGATCCGGTTAACTTCGGTCCGTTCACGCCCTTTGGAAGGTGGCATTATTGCTTTTCTCCGTTGAAGTCTATAATGAGAAACAAACCCAGGCTAATATTCGAACATTTTTATAAGTAATTGAAGGGATGGAGCAAATTAATTTAAAGGACAGGCCTCAAATTCTTTCTTGCAACGATTATAGCGCATATCCGCTATTCTATTACCGAGAACTACACATACGGGTGTTCTTTTGCCCAGGCGGCCGCCTCCGAGCGATTTTTTACGCCCAATTTCGCCAACAAATTTCCCGCGTGAAACTCCACCGTCCTCTCCGTCATTTGCAGCGCTCTGGCAATTTCTTTGTTCGTATACCCGTAACTGATATAGTGAAGGACTTCCGCTTCACGCGGGGTCAAGGCTTCCCCCATCCGCTGCTTATTCTGGTTGAACTTCACACCCGCCAACCGGTCCTGCACCAGCTTGCTGAGCCATTGCTTGCCGGCGGCAATCTCACGCAGGGCGTTGGGAATGACGAAAGGGTCTTCGTCCTTGAGCAGATAGCCATCCGCGCCGGCTTTGATCATGCCCAGGATTGTGCCGACGTCCCCGTAGGCGCTCAACACCAGCACCTTCACCGACGTCTCGCTTTTTAATTTTTGAAGCACGTGTATCGCTTTCATTCCAGGCATATTGACGTCCAGAAGCAGGACATCCACCTGAGAGGTCTGTGCCAGACGTAAGGCATCGTCGCCGTTTAAAGCTTCACCCACCACCTCGAAGTCGCTGTGCCGGGCGAGCTCATTGCGGATACCGGAACGCACAATTGGATGGTCGTCGGCGATCAGTATGCGAATCATTTACTCATCCTTTCCACCGGGATTTCGGCCGCCAGCAGGCAGCCTGCGCCGGGTGCAGTCTCGATGATCAATTTCCCCTGTACTGCTTCCACTTGTTCTTGAAGTCCAACCAACCCAAAATGGCGCTCTTGAATCATGGCGCTCAGGCGAGGGGGCAAGGTAAAACCGACTCCATTATCCTGAACCTTGAAAAGAATACTGTCACCGGTATGCTGCAATTGAATGTGGACTTCGGTAGCCTGGGAATGTTTCTGGATGTTGACCAATGCCTCTTGCAGAAAACGGTAGAGACATAGCGAGATTTCTTCGGGCAGGTCTTCCTCATCGACCCCCTCGCTTTCGAAAGTGATGCGCCGGGAGACCTGCTCTTCGAATTCAGAAATACGGGAATGGATGGCGGGGATCAAGCCGAGCGAGTCGAGGGCCGGCGGGCGCAGGTCGGCGCACACCTGGCGCAGGTCATTCAGCGCCGCCCTGAGTTGGCTCTGCAGTGGGACCAGCTTCTCAGCGTTTTCACCACTCATCTCTGCCCGGACGTTTGCCATCTGGTAGTTCAGGCCTACCATTGCCTGAATGGTTTTGTCGTGCAAGTCACGCGCTACCCGCTTGCGCTCTTCTTCGCGGGCTAAGATCAACTGGCGGTGGAGCATCTTTATTTTTTCGGTGTGCTGCTGCACTTCCTCCAGCAAATAAGCGTTTTCCAGGGCAGCCTCCGTCTGGCGGATGACGACCTCCAAAATTTCCAGGTCTTTTGAACTGAGGTCCCCACCCCCCTTCCTGACGCCCAGAATCACCAGGCCTTTGTAGTTCTCCTGTCCGCCGAGCACGAGCCACAGCATCGGTTTTTTCCCCAGCACCGTCCCCAATTCTCTTTCATAGCTGCGAAACTGTTCCAGCAAGCCGGCCGCGCGGCCGAATTTCTGGTTCGCATGGCTGCTGATCCGGCAGCAGAGTTCCGCCACGCGCTGTTCGCCCCAGGGGAAGGAAGGGTGAGTAACCGGCTCGGTGGATGCCAGGCGACCATCGGCCAGCAGCATGTTCACATACTCGAGCTGCATGGTCTTCTGCAAGGTCTGGCACAGGGTGGTGGAAACGCTGTACACATCTGCCTCCACCTGGTTGAGGGCAGAGCTGATCTGCTTGATCGTTGCCCGGTCGTCGTACCAGGCGCCATAAAAAATGTGGTCGACGAACTTCTGCAGCGCTCTGTAGAGCGGTAAAGAGAGGCCGATCAGGCTGGCTGTCGTCAACCAGCCCAGGTTGGTCATCCAATGACCCTGCGGCAGCCGGCCGGTGATAATAGCGATCACGCCGTAAATGGAGGCGATAAAGACGACCACCATTGAGTAGGCGGCCGTGCGGTTAACGTACTGCTCCAGGTGGATCAACCGGTAGCGGAGGATGGCATAGCCGTATCCCATGGGCAGAACCGGAAGCGCCAGCAGGGAAATTTCAAAGGGCAGGATATACTGGCCGGTCAGAGAGTTCGGAATGAGTGAAAGTAGCACCACGGGGAGAAAGGCGAGCAGCGCGGCAAAGGCGACCAAGCGAGTCTGGCGGAGCGATTCGCTTGAAGGGGCGAGCCGCCCGGCCGCTGCCAGGATCCAGGCCGAGATGATCAACATGCCCCCAATCCAAACCGACTTCACCAGCGAGAGCGGGCCGAGCACGGCCAAATGGAGCCGGCCCAGATCGGCCAGGCTGAAAATGAGGGCGAGCCCATATGCCAGCTTCAGCAGGCGAGTCCGGCGGGCTGAGCCGGCAGGATTTACCAGGAGCAGATGGGTTTGCACGATCAGCGGGCCAACCCACCACATCAGGAAATTAAAGGCCAGGCCCATGAAGAGCGGGCCGGTTGCGGAGACGGAACCCAGACCGATGATGAGGACGAACAGGTTACAGACCAGGAAGAAGAGGATTTCGATGCGGCTGGAGCGGCCAAGGGCCAGTACCAGTAGGCTGACCAGCCAGAAGGGAAAGGCGATGGCGATGACCGTCAGGCGGTACAGGATCTGCAAAGTCGAGGGAGCGGAGAGCCTCAGAGGGATCTCGAGCAGTGTGCCCGAGCGCTCCACGGTGAAGAGGACGTTATCCCCGGCCCGGCGTCCGGGAAGTTCACGGGCCTGGTAGACGCCAACCCCATCGACGGTCCGGATCAGATCCCCCACCTGAAAGATCCCGTCAGCCGGTCCCCCGGGCGCCACGGTCTTCACCAACCCGGTTGAGTAAGACCAACTCAGGCCGCTGTAGGGCTGTCGAACCAGGATCAGGCTCGACCAGCCCATAGCGAGCACGGTGAGCAGAGCCAGGAGCAGGGGGATGTGCTTCGCCACTACACCGGCAGCGGGGAAAGAGAAAGCGCCCAAATAGAAGCCTCTATCCCTTCCGGTTTCACTCATATTCCACTCCGCGAGAAGAGTCGGGCTGATATACAGCCAGGAGACTGTGGGTTGGATGGCGTCCACAACCAACCTGGCAGCCTTTCCAACTCAACGAACCGGCGGCAGATGACAGAACTGGTCCAGGACTGTCAGGAGTTCATCCTTGTGCTCCGGTGAAACCTCCATGTGTTCCACGGCAGACCTGGCCTGTCCGCAAAGACGATTCGTCTCAAGTTGAAGGTAGGCTTCAACGCCGCAGGCTAATATTATATCGCGCGCCTTGATCTCATTCTCTTTACCGGGGGAGGCGAGCAGTTGCTGCAGTTCTTCTTTCTGCTCCTGAGGAAGGACATGGCAGGCATAAACCACCGGCAGGGTCCACTTCTGGCGAGCGAGGTCGCTTTTTGGACTCCCGGCGGCGCGTAAACCGTGCAGGTCATTGCCAACCTGGAGCATCACCCCAAGACACCTGCCGTAAGTATAAGCGGCATCCGCCTGGCCCTTTGCGGTGCGGGCGGCCAATACCCCTAAGAAACAGGCCAGGCCGAAAAAGTCGCCCGATTTTTGCCCGATGATCTCCCAGCTTTGGGGCAAAGCAGGTTGTGATATAGACAGATCCTTGTGCTGCCCTGAGCAGACGCTCAGAGCGAGGTAGTGAAACGCCCGCTGCAGATTTCCTACCGCCGCCCACTCAGCGGCTTGAAGCAGGATCGATTGGCTGGCAAGGATCAGGCCGGTGGTGAGGTTGTTGACAACACCCACCCCGTGTTCGGAGAAGATGGGCAGGTCCGTTTCCTGATCTTCTACTTTGTCGAGCAGGTAAAAGGCGGCATATAGCAGCGACCAGGCTGCGTTGATGACCGTACCCAGCCCCGGGCTGCCCCCAAACGCCCGGCAGAAATAGAGCGGCAGGGTGTGCATCCGCAGCCGGAAGGAGGGCAGGGACTGGCCGGAATCCAAAGGCCACATCCCACTCACCGCCGAGCGAAGCAGCCCGGCATATCCGGCATCGAGGTCGGCGTTCTCCCAGTACTGGTCGAGCCAGCGAACAACCTGTTCGAGATCTTTTGCTGGCGGGGGAACGGGAATTACATCCACCACTCCCACTCGACCTCTTTCCCGGCCTTGACCTGATCCCGGTCGGACTTCTTTAGATAGATCACCAGCGCTTGTCGTTCACCGGCAGTAAGATCCAGATCCGCCAGGGAGCCGGTTTCCACCTGTTTTTCTAGCTCGGCGCGATAGTCGGGATCAACCGTGATGTGGTAAGCAATATTAGCCAGTTTCTCGTAAGGAGACATGAACTGAATGTCCTTTCTAGAATGAGCTACTGATGGAAATCGCCTGTACGCGATAACGCTGCCATAGATTGCAGCAGCGATTCGTACAGTGCAACTACATCAGGGTCGGGAACGGCCAAAGCCTAAAAATCCGATCTGCTAATCATGGGTTACTCAAGAGTATAGTGTTTTTTCCTGTTCAGTCAACCTGTGGATTTCCACAGGTATCCAAGGCGGGCTTTCTTTGCTATGATAGGTTTCGCTTAGAATCCGTTCCCGTCTTCCGAGAAATCCGGAAGCATTTGAGACCACACAATGCAAAGCGCCTTCAACCCTCACAACAACTGGCATCCTGGTGAAGGGCTTTGGGGAAGCCATGACCGGGCTCGAGAATTGTTAAATGATATGCCTCTCGGGTTTTACCTTGTCACGCCCGAGGGGATTATTACTGATGCCAACCCGGCTTTTGTTCGGATGATGGGCTTTCCTACCCGGCAGTCGCTTTTGGGGATTGAGTTACGGGAGCTTTATGTAAATCCAAGAGCCCAACAGGTGCAGGACATGGAGAGGAAGGAAGTCCTGTTCCAGCGGTTGGATGGCACGGTCCTGTGGGCAAAGCAGACGATCCGCACCATTCGAGATTCAAACGGGCTGGCGGTGCGTTTCGAAGGATTTGTGGAGGATCTCTCCGAGCTCAATGAGGCGAGAGCCGCGCAGCGAGAACTGGAAAGGGAACTGCAGCGCCTCAACCGTTCTCACCAGGTGCTGAGCGAGTGCAACCAGACCCTGATCCGCAGCAGGTCCGAAGGCGTACTGCTGGACGAAATCTTGAATATCCTGATCGGCACCGGGGAGTACCAACTCGCCTGGATTGGACTGACAGGCGCGGAGGGCAAAATTGAGAGGGTGCTCCACAAGGTGGGGGACCTGGAAGATTGCCCGCAAGAAAGGCAAGTACTTCAAGGCCTGCCGGATCAATTGCCTCCGTATGCAGCCGAAGCGCTGGAGACGGGGAAGACGGTGGTCGAGCGGGACATCTCTGTTAATGTTGCAGGAACCGGGGCGCTGAACGCTCCTGGGGGTGGAAGTCCCTGCGTGCGGATATCCCTGCCGCTCCACTCCAGTGAGGGGCGGTTGGGGGTGCTGGCCATCTATTCCAGCGATCCCAACGCCTTTGACCCAGATGAAATCCGACTGTTGGAGGAACTGGCCAGCGATTTAGCCTATGGCATTACCGCCGACCGGGTCTATCTGCAGAAACAGCAGGCGGAAGCGAAGATCCGCCGCCAGGTGCAGTACCTGGCCTCCCTACGGGATATCAACGTGGCGATCGGCGCCAGTTTCGATCTCAGCCTGATCCTGGGGATTCTGTTGGATAAGCTGACCGGGACACTGGAGTTGGATGCAGCCCGGGTTCTGCTGCTGAAGCCGCAGACGGCCATCCTGCAGTACACTACGGGGCGCGGTTTTCGCGGCCCGGCCACCCAGCGTTCGCATTTCTACGTGGGGGAAGGCTATGCCGGGATGGCGGCGATGAAAAGAAAGATGATCGTTATCCCGAACGTAGACGAGCATAATGAGGAGCCGCTTTATGCTTCACTGATGGCGGCCGAGGGGTTCCTCGCCTACGCGTCTGTGCCGCTGATCGCCAAAGGGCAGGTGAAGGGAGTGATTGAAGTCTTTCACCGGGCGCCGCTCTCTCCCGATCAAGAATGGCGGGACTTTCTGCAGTCATTAGCCGATCAGGCCGCCATTGCCATCGACAATGCCGGGCTGTTCAGCGACCTGTACAACTCAAAGAACGATCTTGTCCGGGCTTACGATACCACCATCGAAGGCTGGTCTCGGGCTTTGGATTTACGGGATAAGGAAACCGAGGGGCACTCGCAGCGGGTGACAGAGCTCACTCTACAGATTGCGACCGAGTTCCCACTCGGCGCCGAAGAAATGATGCACATCCGCCGCGGGGCCTTGCTGCACGATATCGGCAAAATGGGGGTTCCAGACCTCATCTTGCTGAAGCCGTCCAGCCTGACTGCGGAGGAGATGGCGATCATGCGGAAACACCCGCGGTATGCTTACGATCTGCTGTCGCCGATCGCCTACCTGCGCCCGGCCCTCGATATTCCTTACTGCCACCACGAGAAGTGGGATGGGACCGGCTACCCGCGCGGGCTGCGCGGGGAGCAAATCCCCCTGGCGGCGCGGATTTTCGCTGTGGCCGATGTTTGGGATGCGCTCCTCTCTGACCGCCCATATCGCAAGGCCTGGACGGCAGAAGCGGCGATGAACTATATCATCTCCCAGGCTGGGAAACACTTCGATCCGAAAGTGGTGGAGGTCTTTACCCGCATCGCGCCCGGACTGAATCACAGCGGTGGTTAACACTGGCGGCAGCAGGGGAGGGGAACCAGGCTTGCTGCCGAAAAGGATCGGGATTCGTACCTGGGGGGTGAATCCCGATCCTTCTTTTGGGAATCCGCCAGCTCGCCGGGCGGATTTTTTCTTTTCTACCGCCAATCTACACGGTTTGCGCCAGGTTGTGGATCCATTTTTTCGAGAAGAAGCGGGCCATGCCGATCGCCCACTTGCACAGCTCCTCCGTCATCACAAACAGGTAAACCCAGTGAATGGGGAGGTGCAGCACGAAAGCCGCGACCAAGGCCAGCGGGACGCCCACCATCCAGATCATCCCGGCATCCATCAGGAAGGCTATTTTGGTGTCGCCTCCGCTGCGGAAGATACCGATAAACAAAATTAGATTCGAGACTCGCAGCCAGAGCAGCAGAGAGATGATCAGCAGGATGTTTCTGGCCGCTTCGATCACCTCTGGCGACACTTTATACAGGCCCAGCACGGCCGGCGCGGTCCAATGAATCAGGGCGCCGATACCGAGGGCGCCGAGAGCGCTAAGGCTGAGGGAGCGCCCGGCATAGCGAAAGGCCTGCAGGTTATCCCCCGCGCCGATCCAATTCCCTACCAGGATGGAAGTGGCATGGGCGATGCCCAGGAAGATCACCAGCGCCAGGTTGTCGATCGTGGACACGATGTTCATGGCGGCGATCGAATCGGTCCCGATCCGGGCGTACACCACATTGTACGTGGTAATCCCCAGCGACCAGAGCATCTCGTTCAAGACGACAGGCAGCACGGGAATGATCACTTTTTTGGCGAAGGACAGGTCGACGGTGAACATCTCCCGCAGCGGCACTGCGGCCGGCGACCGGCGCAGGTAGGTGATGAAGACCAATGCCGTGCACTCGAGCACCCGGGCGATCATGGCCGCAATCGCCGCTCCCTGTACCCCCAACGCCGGAAAACCCAGGTTCCCCAACACCAGCCCGTAACTCAGCAGGGCGTTCAGGCTGAGGGCGACCAGACTGATGACCAGGGGGGTTTTAACATCCCCAATGCTGCGCAGGACGGCAGCCAAACTGAACGTGACCGGCATAAAGAGAAACGCCCAGCCGTAGAGGCGCAGGTACATGCTCCCCAGGCGGATTACTTCCAGGTCTTCCGAGTAGATGCTGAGCACGCCGTCGGGGGATAGCAGGGATATAACGAAAAACAGCAGGCCGCCGGCCAGGCTCAAAAAGATGGATAGGCTGAGCACCCTGCGGATATTGAAAATATCGCCTTTGCCCCACAATTGGGCGGTGAACATGGCGGAGCCGCTGCTGATGCCAAACAGCAGCAAGTTGAGCAAGAAGTGGACCTGGTTCGCCAGGCCAACGGCAGCCACCGGCGCTTCGCCGAGCTGGCCGATCAACAGCACGCTGACCATGTTGAGCGAAGACATGATGAGCTGTTGGAGGGCGATCGGCAGCGCAATTCGCACTAAGCGGCGAAAGTACTCGCGGTCATCATAGAACCTTGCCAGACGCCGGCCCTGTTGCCAAAACGCGGTTTTGTTCATCCCTGGTCCCTGGATAGCGTAAATTTGAAACCGGATGCCCGATGGCGACGCCGGCAAACTGCGATAGGAAAGATGAATGTTTATACTTCAGGAGTGGTATTTTGAACAGGGAATAGGGGCAACAGTTATGGCTTTCTCAAAGTCGTGAGCCAGGCTTTAAAGGATAGGAGGGTGGTAGGATGGGTGGGCGCAAAAGCGAATGATCAACGGGGTAAAGAAGACAAAAAATGGTAAACTACTCTGTATTATGCTTGAGGTCATTCAGGATGAAAGCAACAGGGAAGGGGCGTTATGATTCAAATCCGCGATACCTTGCAGGTCAAATTTGGCAAAATCGATCAGGCCGTCGAGCTGTTTACTCGCCCGGCGACTCCAGCGCCAGCGCAAATTGTGCCCGGAGGCCGGCTGGAAGTGCTGACCGACATTTCGGGGCCGATGTACACGCTGGTGAACGAGTTCGCTGTGGAGAACCTGGCCGAGTATGAAGCGAAACGCCAGGAGCAGTTCCGCCAGCCACAATTCGAGGAATGGTTCCGGCAGTTCCAACTGTTCGTCGAAGGTGGGCGGCGTGAATACTACAACGCAGAAGGGTCGTATGATGTATGGTCAAAGCCCGGGGTGGTAGTGGTGCGCGAGATGTACCGGGCGTACAAATGGCAGATCCACAACGCGGTTTCCCTGCTCAGTCGGTATGGGGGCCTGTTGGTCGATCGGGGGGTGGGCCGCAACCCGCGCATACTCACCGACGCCAGCGGCCAGATGTTCAGGGCGATCATTGAAATCGAAACGGATGAAATGTCGTTGTGGGAGACGCAGCGCCGGGAACTGTTCAAACAGGTCGAGTTCCAGGTCTGGTTCAATCAAATGCTGACCACGGTGGAGAGCGGGTTCCACGAGTTTTTCCGTGTTGAATACACGAGCAGTGATGAGCCGGTCCCGGGAGGAGCATAAGACCCTCTCAGGCTTCCATTTTGGCTTTCGAGATGGTGTCCCTGACCATGCGGATCGCCTCTTCGGTGGCTGCGCTTATCAGCGGCCGGACCTCGATCATGCCCTGCTGCAGGCGCACTTCGAAAGCCTGCTCGGCATAGGCGGTGGGGCCGTGAACCACGCTGCCATCGCGCAAGTCGTAAACGGATTGGTGCCACGGGCAGGTGACGCAGTAGCCTTCGAAGGTGCCTTCGTCCAGCGGGGCGCCTTCGTGCCCGCACACCGCACCGATGGCGTAAATCTGGCCCTGATAACGATAGAGCAGGACGGGGAACCCTTCGACCTCCACCCGGCGGGGTGTCATCTCCGGCAGATCCCGATCGTTGAGGCCGGTCGCATACCACTTATCCCGCGCTGGCGATTTGGGGATCCGGTTGACCCCGACCTTGTACTTGTACGTCATTTCTCCGCCCAACCAGGCAGAGGCGAGCATGATGGTGGAAGAGATGGAAGAGAGCCAGATACCCATGAGCCGATTTCTCCTCCTGCGGTGCATGGAAGAGAACAGGTTCAGCACCAGCCCGAGGATGTTGAGCAGGGCGTGCGTCCCCCCGGTGGCTGTTGCCGGCCGCGGGATGGCCGAGTAGTCTGCCAGGCCGGCCAGCGCAGTGGCTACAGCCGAAGTATTCCCGATATTGAGCAGCGTGTCCGCTGCCCGCCGGATGCCTTTGGAACGGCTCGTCAGGCTAAGAAAATCTAGAAAGAGGCTGAAGATCCAGGCGCCAATGGTGACATCGGTCAGCACCGGGTGGAGAGGGTGCCCCAACCAGGTGCCGTGAAGCAAGTCCACCATCTCCCGGCGGGGTTTGCCCCCGTCCAACACCCACTTGTGAAGGCCACGTGATATCGTGTAAGACTGCTGCTTCAACTCCGGTATTTCTTGCAAAACGTTTTCGGGATCCAACTGGTTCAACATTGCTATCTCCTTTTCTGAAATGAATGTTCAAAAGCCCCCAAAGCGGAGTGATGAAGATTACAAAACTAGAAAGACAAGGAAACGCAGCCAGAATACCGTCAGTGGGCGCCCCCAGACAATACTTACAGACACTCCTCCCGGTGATGCCGGGAGGGCTGCTATCTTCCATTGTATAGAAAAGGAATCCCCAAATCAATAAGGGGATTCCCTATCATCAGCGATCAAACCGCCAGGCGGAGGGCAGAGAGCAGCCGGTCCGCGGCTACCGTCCGGGTCAGTGAATCGAGGCGATCAGGATCAACAGCATGGCATTCAGCATATACAGAGAGGCGTACTTGAACAGCCCAAAGTTCATGCGCTCGGAGGGGCGAATCAGACTGGCCAGGGCCAGGCCAAGCAGGCCGGCGGAAAGCACAGAAAGCAGGCGCAGGTAGCCCCAGTCCATGCCAATCCCGATGCAGGCGAGGGCAACTGCACCGCCAGCCAGCAGGCTGGCGAGGGCGATGATGAAACGGGTGGTGCGGAAGCCATAGGTGGAGGGGAAGGTGGGAATGCCCGCCCGGCGGTAGTCTTCGAAGTAGCGCATACTGAAAGTCATGATGTGAGTGGGGATCCAGAAGAGCACACCCAGCGCCAGCAGCAGGCCGATCGAGTCGATCTCCCCCGAACCCAACGTCCGCCCGGCCAGCACCGGCATCCCGCCGGAGATGCCGCCCCAAATGATGGACCAGGCGGTGCGCCGCTTGAGCAAGATGGTATAGACACCGACATCGAAGAACAGGCCGGCAAATACGACCACACCATACAGCGGGGATAGAGCCAGCGCCCAACCTACCCCAGCAACGGACAGCGCCAGGCCGAGCAGCAGGCCCTCGCCCGCCCCCATCCGGCCGGAAGGGAGCGGGCGGTTTGCGGTGCGCTGCATACGGGCATCGATATCCCGGTCGTACCACATATTCAGCACCGTGCTGCCGCTAATGGCCAGGAATAGGGAGCCGGCCAGCCCCAGGAAGGTGGCCCAATTCGTCACCGGGCAGCGGGCGCTCACAAACCCGGCCAACCCGGTGATGAGCAGCAGGCCGGTTTGCAGGCTTTTGATCAATCCCCAGTAGAGTTTCAGTTTTCCGAGAGCAGCCGCCAGCCGGGAGACTTTCCGTCCCTCAACCGGTCCCGGGATTACTTGAGCCGAGTCAGTCGCCATTGATTACCTACCTTTGAGATCCTGGTACATCCAACGATGATCAGGGAATGGAGCGGGCGCAGCGGAAACCAGCATTGGGGCTGGCATAGAGTGGGGTCGCGCCGTTGCGGGTCCACACGCGCAAGTTGTAGCCGTATTCGGCTTTGCTACCGCCGCGCAGGTAGCGGTAATGCTGGTCCGGGTAGTCATCACTCGTCCACTGCCAGACATTGCCGGCCATATCGTACAAGCCATATGGGCTGGGGGAGTCGATGGTTTCAAATCCCAGGTAAGAGCGCCCGTTGTAGAAGCCCACAGGGGTGGTGTCGCCGGACTTGCCGGCAGCCTCCTCATAGGGATCGCGGCTCGCGTAAAAATTGGCGTTGCCGTTTTCGATGCCCTCCCCCCAGGGGAACGGCCGGTTATCGGTCCCGCGGGCTGCTTTCTCCCATTCCAGCTCGCCGGGCAGTCGCCAATCGTAGAACTGGCAGTAAGCCTGGGCGCCGAACCAGGTGACCATGGTCATGGGATGGTCCTCGTAACCCGGTTTTACGGCAAAGGTTTGGCCATCGTAGACCAGGCGCAGGCTCGGGTCATCCGTCTGGATGTAGACGTAGTCTCCGGCGGAGATTTCTTCTTCGTGCTTGTAGCCGTGGAAGGGCTCCCCAGGGTAAAACCCGAGCACCGCCCCCTCCGCAATTTTGATCGTTCCGGCCGCCAGCGCCTCATTGAGATAGCGAGCGTATTGCTCGTTGGTCACCGGGGTGACCATCATTTCGTAGTCGTACTCGATCGTCACTTGGTGGTCGAACTGGCCTTGAAAGAACTCTCCGGCCGGGATAAGCGCCCAGCTCTCCGGATCGATCCCGGTTTCGACCACCTCCGGATGGCCGGCCGCCACCGCACCGGAGGCGCAGCCCGCGATCCCAAGAGCAAGGATGAGAACGAGCCAGGTGAGCAGTGTGGATCCTTTCTTCATGCTGATACCTCCTTGGGGAGCGGTTTCTCGAGGGGTTTGTGTTCTCGCTGCAGGTCGGGTTCCGGCTCCTCCCAGCCCGGGAGTTCGTGCCCGCTTTCGTTATTCCAGCGCCCGTTTTTCGACAGCAGGTCGGCCAGGCGCCAGATCATCAGGGCGGCCAGCGCCACCAACACCGCTCCCAGGCCGAGGTCGGCCAGCAGCATGACGGTGTCTACCAGGGGCTGCTGTTCCGCTTCGCTGACCAACAGGCGCTTCATCTCAAAGACCGTCACCGAGGCGAAAGCCAGGTCGGAAAACAGGATGACCGCCCAGCCGAATAGCTGGCGGACACGCCCTTTCAAACCGGCCAGGTCGGCGTAGTAGAGCAGGATGATGGTGGCGATGATCCCCGAAAGGATATGCCAGTGCCCGGTCAGCACGATGCGCTCCTCCCGCCAGGGCCAGACGCGGAAGATCTCATCCAGCTTGACTGCCATGAAAATGCCCACCCCGCTGACGGTGAAGTTCATGAACACCATCTGCCACAGGGTGCCGAAAGGCAGCGGGTCGTGCAGCAGCGCAGCCAGGCCCTGGAAGAAATTTCCTTTTTCAATGCCTCTCCGGTTCAACCCCTCGCGGATCAATTTTCGGAAACCGTAGATCACCAGGAACAAGGCCGCCAACATCACGAACACCGAGCCGACGTAGATGATGGTGTGGGCCCATTCCACAATCATGACCGACCAGGCGCCCAGGGATAGCACAATCGTCCCGACGATCATCAGTGGCATGGCGATCTTGTGCAGCGGGCCTTTGAAATCGAGCCAGCGGCCAATGACCAGTGTCACGGCGACCCCGATCAAGGCCAGCATGATGTGCAGGTGGCCGATGATCGATTTTTGCAGCAGTGTCTTGTGGGGCTCGCGGATGGTGACTTCGGCCAGGAATGTCTCGAAGCCGTTGCCGAAATAAGCGCCGGCAAGCGCACCGAAGGCGGCCGAGCCGAGCGTCGCCACGGCCATGGTGAAGAACGCCGCCCGCTCCAGGTCGACGCCCCGCCAGTGCGCGTAATCCCGGTTCTGGTTCCGTGATTCGTTTCCGAAGGGCCATAGGGCTATGGCCAGCAGTACCCCGGCGAAGAAGACCAGAGTCTGCCCGGCGATGAACAGGCCGTGGAAAATCCATTCATGTCCGAAATAGCCGAAGATCAGCCCAAAGATCATGGTGGTCAAGTACCCGGTAGTAACTGTGGCGTTGATCATCACCCTTTGGGAATCTTTCATTGCCACCACTGCGGTGATCATGTATGTCAGGATAGCCACCACAGCCAAGGCGATGCTGTGGTAGAGGGTGATGATGCGCCCCTCGCGCTCGGCTTCCACCAGCTTCATTCCCAACAACCGCACAGTGATGTCCTTGATCCCCATCTCAGCCAGCGGCCCGGAGAGCGTTCCCCAGATGGCGGTCACTATGGCGATCATGGCGATCGCCACCAGCACCAGGCCGCGGGTCGAGCGGAACAAGTAGGCGAAACGGGTCCTGAAAGCTTGCATGCGTATCTCTCCTGGCAAAACTTTGTTAGGACTTGCGCAGAGGGTGAACGGTTGTATGGCTGTGCAGCACAGCCACACGGCCTTCACCCTGAACGGTGCAACTCCTATTTGTAGTGTATGGGCGCCGGAAGATCGTGATCCGGCCTGAATGGAGCATGCTGTTTAATCCTTTTGTGTACTTTATCACGAGCTTCCCGGTTCGTCATTGACTTCTGTCAAAAGCCGGGGAATCCGTTGCGAGAATCTTAAGCTGAGCGATATAAATGTACAAAATTGGCTCTCTGCGCTGCTTCTCTTGCTCTCGCGTTGACGAAAGTCAATGACTTAAACCCCAATCCGTGCTATCTTTCACAATAGGCCGGCTTCGGTCCGGTTTCCCTATCCACTTTCCAATTTTATGAAGGAGATGCACATGGAATTAAGGAATGCTCTCGACCCTCCCTCACCGGGGAAGAGCGACGCCAGGCCACGGAAGCTGCTCTTCTCGCTGGCGCTGCTCGTTTGTCTGGCGTTGGCAGTCCTGGCGTTGAGCGGTTGCGCAACGCAGGAGACACCAACTCCGGCGGCGCAGCCAACTCAGGTCCCGCCAACCCAGGTTCCGCCAACCGAACCTCCGCCCCCTCCCCCGCCTACGGAAGTCCTACCGGCCGAGCCAATCGAGGAAGAGGTGGTTGAACCTGCTCCCGAGGCGCCAGGTGTTGCCAAAGACAGCCCGGAATACCAGTTCATACTGGCTTCCTGGAAAGAGAGCCCGCACGGCAATACGTACGATGAAGGGAAAGGCCCGAATACCTACTGCTCGCGCTGCCACTCGCCGCAGAACTGGGATCCGGCCGCTACCACCGGGCCTGCGCCGAACTGCGTCACCTGCAAATTCCCTCAAGACGAAACGATTCGCATGGCGACGACCATGGATTTTGTCCCTGAGGAAGACTGGGTGGGAATCCAGTGCGAGACCTGCCACCGCACCGAGGGTGAGATCGTTTACGCCGAAATCGCCTGGTTGAACCCGCTCACGATGGAGCATGAATCGGTGGCGACGCCCAACGAGCTATGCGCCAAGTGCCACGCCGATACCAAAGGTGTTTCCGCCAGCGGTGGGCGCGGTGTGGAGCATGGGATTATCCTAGGCGGCAGCGCCCACTTGAACTGGGGTGGCGCCTTGCCCCAGGAGAAGCGCCCTGACTACTGCTCGGACTGCCACGATCCTCACACCTTGCAGCCCAAGCAGTGCCTTGACTGCCACGAAGAGGACCTGGACCCCGAAACGCACATGAAGGGCCAGAGTGAGGCTCACGCCAATGTGACCTGCATGGCCTGCCATGACGCTTCCGGGTTGGATGTGGCTCCCTTCCCTGATCCCGATAGCGAGTGGACCACTGTCCTGTCGAGTGTCAGCCGCAGCGGCGAAACGACGTTGGAATACATGCATTCCCACAGTATCCAATGGCTGGTGGATTGCAGCCGGTGCCATTTCGAAGGCAACCCCTGGGAGCTGAGTGTACTGGATGCAGACGGCCTGCCCGTTGAAGGTGAGTAATGATGAATGGAGGTAGATCTTTGGGCGAGCAGCAAACGCCGGCCCTGACCTTCCCATCTACGCGAACGCCAAACAGCCGCCGCGCCCGTCTTCTCCTGGGATGGATCTTAAGCGCAGTTCTGATCCTGCTTCTGGCCGCATGTGGTACTCCGGCCGCACCGGAAAGCCCGGCCAATCCAACGGAAGCCCAGGCCCCGTCCGCGGCGGAGCCGGCGGGTGAGCCGGCAGCAGAGCCGGCGGCGGAAGAACCGGCCGGGCCGATGACCTCCACCGGTGATATGACCCTCCCGGTCGTCAAACCGGAGGAGGATGCGGAAACAATCCGGGTGAAATGGCAGGAAAGCCCTCACGCCAGCACTTTCGTGCTGGATGAAGCCGGCAACAACTCTACTTGCGCTCGCTGTCATGCGCCGGCCAACTGGTTCCCTTCCATGGATGAAATGCCGGAGAGCTGCTATGCCTGCAAGTTCGAGGTAGATCCTCCTCCTCCGCTCATCAACGAAGCCGATTGGGAGCATGTGGCGTGTAAGGTCTGCCACCAGGTCAAGAAGGACGAAGTGCAGCCCGAGATCGCCTGGTTGGAAGTTCCCCCAATCGAAGAGTACAGCCAGGTAGAGACGCCTGAACAACTGTGCATGAAGTGCCATACACAAGTGGATGTCCCCGGACACGCCGGGATCGAGGTCGGAGGGGCGCATGCTGAGATGGCCTGTACCGACTGCCACGATGCGCACGGCACTGCTGCAAACTGCGCCGATACCGGCTGCCATGCAGAAGCGGCAGCAACCGGCAGCGGCATCCCCGGTCACGACGAGGACCACCAGATGGTTAGCTGCAGCGCCTGCCACGATGCAGGTAACCTCGAGGTCGGCCCGGACGCCTCAGGGACCTGGGTGACCTTCAATCCCCAGCCCGCCAATGAAGAAGCAGCCCAAGATGGGTTCACCTCGCACAACACGGTGAAAGAAGCCCCTTGCGAACGCTGCCACTTCTCAGGCAATCCCTGGGAGCTGAACCTGGTTGAGGAGAGCGAGCCCTGAACCCGCTTGGGCAGCGCTCAGCCGGGCGATCAGGGTGCAGCTCCCTGATCCGGGAGCGATAAGAAGTTGTCAGACATGGTTCGTGTGGGAGTAGGGCTTGCCCTCTCCCACACGAACAGCCGCACTCAAGCCCTCCCCTCAACCATCTTCGGTGGCTGTTTGAACGCTCCGTTGTCAAGTATCAAACAGGAGACCTTTAATGAAACCAACCGTACTTGGAAAAATCTTGAGAACCGTCGCGGTCATCATGGTCGGTTTGACGGCGGCGATGAACACGCTCGGCGGTGTGGGCACTACCTGTGCAGCTTTTTTTACCAAAAAGTACCCGCCCATGTGGGCCCTGCTTGATTACCAGTGGCTGTACCAGACCTTTGTTGTGGTAACCACCCTGATCGGCCTAGCCGGCGCCTGGACAACCTTCAAGCTGATACGCGGCGGCAAGACCGCCTACCGGAACGCGGTCATTGTCCTGGTGATCGGCGTTGTGGTCAACACCATCCACGTCATTGCCTCCATTTCTCTCCGGGGCAAAGCCACTCCGGGCGATGTGGTCCTTGGTCTGAATGTCATTACCCTGCTTTTCATGTTGTTCCTGAAACTGCCCAGGTTCCGCGATCAGGTGCCTTTCGAAGAAGAAGCTGGCAAGTCTGAGAGATCGGCTGCAGCCGGCCTGACTGCCATTGTCGCCGGCGTTCTTATCCTGACCTCGCGCTGGTGGGCCGGCCCGACCCATACCTTCCAGGGGGATAATTGGGTAGACTTGCTGATTGCCCCGCTCTACCTGGGCGGCGGTGTGCTCCTGATGGCCGGATTTGCGAAGCTGCTGCGCCTGGCAATGGAACTCTGGCAGCAGCAAACACAGGTTATCGACCGCAAGGTGACTTGACAGAAGATCGATCGAGGCAGTTTTGTGCTCTGGGAAGCTGGTTTTTCCCAGAGCACAAAACTGGCCAGATACGAAAAACCCACCCGGGTTTCGGGTGGGTTAAGATCCGGGGGAGCGCAGCCAATTCATTCTAAGCAGCCGCAGGTGATCTCCGCCAGGCGGGCCAGCTCGCCTGCATCCTTCACAGTAATGGATGTTCGCGTACAGTTAATCAAACCATTCTGCCGCAGTACGTGAATCGCCCGGCACAAGGGCTCGGGGACGGTAGCCACGCGTGCGGCCAGCACCTGGTTCGTGTGTAGGCGGCGGTCGATTGTTTTTCGCCCCTGCTGGCTGAGGTCCAGAATGAGCTTCGCTGTCCGCCCGGTAACCGAGCGGAAGGCTACGTCCTCACAGAAGGAAAGCAGCAATCGATAGCGGCTTGCCAGTATTCGCAGCAAGCTCAACCCAACGACCGGGTAGCGGTCCATCAAACGGTGGAAATCCTCGGGCGAAAGCCGCCAGGTAATGCACGATCGTTCCGCAATGGCGGTCATCGGGTTGCTCCCGCGATCCAGTACAGCAACTTCGTTGAACATAATCACCGGCTCGATCACCCCGATAATCGATTCCTGTCCCTGGGGGCTGACTTTGCACAAATGGACCCGTCCTCGAAACAGGACGAACAGGCCTGCACAGGCATCTCCTTCCGAGTAGATTACCTGGCCCGCAGAATAATGCCTGACGCTCCCAGCCGTAACGATTTCTCGAAGGTCGGATGGCGATAATCCTTTGAAATGAGACACTTTGCCAATCCGCTGGACGAGCATGTCGACATCAAACATTTCTATTCCTTTCCAGCAAACCAAAACAGCCCGTGAAGTACCATGCTCATGGGCCGGGTGTGAACGTATTTCTCCCTGGTCGTGTCGCGCAAGTGCACGAGGCTGACCTTCCTGATTTCGGCGAATACGAGATGGTTTGGGTTGGATGTTCAGGAGACCTGATTTGCTCCATGGCCTGTATACCATAGAAATGACATTCTGTCATTGACTTTTGTCAAGTTCTAAACGGTATTCGCCTTTACAGCCTGGGCCTCAAGGTCATTCTGATTCCCCCTTTTGGGCGAAGGGTTACCCGGGGTAAAGCCAACACCGGTTCATCCGATGGGCGGGATAATTTCCAGCGCTGCCCCAGGGTGGCCAGCACCATCACGCCCTCCTGCCAGGCGAACGGTTCGCCGATGCACACCCGTGGACCGGCGCTAAAGGGCAAATAAGCATATTTGTGGCGGCCTGCCTGCGCTTCCGGGGCCCATCGCAGGGGATCGAAGCGCTCCGGGTTGGGGTAATACCGGGGATCGTGGTGGACGAGATACGGGCTGATGATCAACGACGCTCCGGCAGGAATTACATAGCTCCGGATCGGGTAGTCCTGGAGCGCTTGCCTCCCAAGCATATAAACCGGGGGGTACAGGCGCAGGGCCTCGGTGAACACCATGCGCGTATAGACCAGGTTGGGTAGATCTTCTACGGCCGGCGGCCGGCCCTGGAGAACGCAATCCAGCTCTTCATGTAGAGCGGTTTCCGCCTCGGGGTGCCGGGAGAGCAGATACCATGTCCAGGCTAAGGCGGTCGCTGTGGTCTCGTGGCCGGCCAGGAGAATCGTCAATGCCTCATCTCGTACCTGGGCATCTGTCATCCGGCTGCCCTCTTCTTGAGCATCGATCAGCGCAGACAGCAGGTCATCCGCTCTGTTCCCGCTCTCTCGCCGCTTACGGATTAACCGGAAGATGGCTTCATCCAACCGCTTCCGGCCGCGGCGGAACCGCCGGTCGCCAACCCAGGGCAGCCTGCTCAAGAGCAGCGAAACCGGCGAGGTGGCCTGGTGGAACAGGGTCATGGCGTCATCCACCGCCTGGCTGATCTCGCCCGCCTGATCTTCCAGGTCTGTGCTGAACAATGCCCGGCTGACCACCCTCAAGGTCAGCTCGACCATCTCGCGGAACACATCGATCTCTCCGCCGGACCGCCAGCGGCTGCTCACTTTTGAGGTTTCATCCGCCATCACCTGGGCATAGGAGGCGATCCGCCGCCGGTGAAAGGCGGGCTGCATCATCCGCCGCTGGCGCAGGTGGAACTCCCCTTCGCTGGAGAGCAGGCCCTCCCCCAAAACCCGCTTGATGGTCTGGAAGCCGGGGTTTTTCACGAAGTTACCGGCATGGGTCACCAGGATTCTTTCGATCTCGTCCGGATGGCTGACCAGGTAAACATCTCGCTTCCGGATCTTAAAATGGGCCAGGTCTCCATACTGCGCGGAGACCTGAATGAGGAACTGGAGAGGATCGCGGGCGAAGTTGAATAAATGCCCCAGCGGAGAGCTGGTCGCTGGGCCGGGAGGGAAAGTTTGCTCGCTCGGAAAATCTGCCATAGCCTCGGATTGTATTTGCCGCCGGCTGATGAAGGCTTGAAGGCTAACAAAATAAACCGGTAACTTATCATGAAGGTAGGACCGGATGACGGTCACCTGAGATCATATACCCACTGCTGTACTGTACACGCCCCACACGGCCACAAATCCCCTGATTCAGGTAGAGGCGGGTCATTGATTCTAGCACAGTTGGCTTACCCTAAACGGCGCCTGACAGGCCAGCCCGCCCGGGTCGTCCAACCAGACCCGCCCCCAAGCATGCGCTAAACATGCCGCGCATGTCATGCCACGCCATCCACCCCTCCCGGCACCGGCCAGCCCCTCAAGCCTGGAATCCGGAGCGTCGCTTCGTGTAGCCCGGCGCCAGGGGAAGGGTTTCACCCCCAAGCTGGGTGATGCCTACAGCCTGCGAGGTGTGTCCGCACGCCAACGCCGCCCGACCCTTCCCTGTGCAGGAGTGGGCCCGCCTTCCGTTTTCGTGGATTCGTGGTCGCGCAGCATGCGCTGAGCATGCCGTTCAGCCATTCGTAGACGGTTTCTCCCCGGCGCATGGGCACGGCTGCACCGTAAACCACTCAAAACCGTGAACCCTCCCGCCATGCCCCTACAAGCACGGGAGGATCGGATGGTAGCCGGGGTGGTTGACCGATTGTGCGAGGTGGGCGGGTCTGGGTTGGCGGTCCGGCGGGGTTGGCCTGGCGGTCATGCTCATCAGTTTGGGGTCTCGTGCTTGACTCAATGACCCGCCCTACGAGAGGTTGGGGAACGGGGCTGGCTGCGGCGGTAAAAAACCATTCCCGATTACGGGTTTATTTTATAAATTTTCATTCGCCGCCGGCTGTAGATGCCGGCTGCCAGGGCCGGGGAGCGATCTCGACCCCCGGCCCTGGCATTTACCGGCCGTTGACGACACCACTTCGCTTATGCTGTTTGAGGCCGGGTCACCGCCTGTAGCTGATCTTCTTCCGGAGAGGCTGCAGTAAAGAGGTGTTTCTTGACGGCGGGGATGACCAGCAGCAGGATGATGCTCAGACCCATCAGTGCTCCGTACAGGTAGTCGTTCGTGGCGTGGCGCACGTAGTGCGTGGCCAGGCTGGCAGCGAATGTGGCTCCCCCGGCGGTCAGTCCCAGGTATAGGCCGGACATCTTTCGCTGCCCGAGCTTGAAGATGGCCATCACCAACATGAAGCTGGTGATCCACAGCACAGGGAAGGCCAGCCAGAGGACAGGGATGCCTTCGGCGAACAGCGGGCGCTTCGGGTGGCCGAAGTAGATGCGGAAGGCGGCGTGGGCGTTGGCGAAGTTTTCGGCGGCGCTAACCCCGAGCATCAAGAAAACCAGGCCATTAGCAGCCTTGTAAGCCCAGCTCGACTTCTCCGCCAGGATGATGGCGAAGTAGGGGATCAGGCCGGTGGCCATGATCAGCAGCGCCGGGGGGAAGCCGCCCTGCACGCTGCCGACGAAATTCATCCACGGCACGAGCATGAAAGCCCCGCCGATGGAGGGCATGGCCAGCGCGGTGAGGGCAGCGCCGCGCGCCCAGGTCTCCCCTCGATACAGGGGTGCTGCCACCGCAAAGAGGGCAAAGCCTGCAATCAGCGAGAGCCCCGCCCACAGCGGGAAGATAAACCCAATGCTCCAGGGGATGACCCTGATCACCGCGGCCTGGGCGTTGCCCTCCGGCGTACCCTGGGCCTTGAAGTTCTCGATCCGGGCCAACTGGCCCTCGATGATCGGGTTGAGCATATTATGCACCAAAAATGGAACGGCGACAATCATGATCACGGCTGCGATCAAGACGAGCGCCAGGACGGTCAAACGGACTTGACGGCTGGTGTCGGGTGACATATGATTCTCCTCAAGGAAATTGATTCAGTTTCATCTGGTTTTGGTCACCCTAACTATAGCGTCATTCATTTTGAGTCACTTTGACTTTTATCAAGAACTGGTAAATCTTTGCCGCCCACCATTCGAGGAGTCCAGATGAACGATCTTGCCACCCGGCTGGCGCAAGCTCCTGTCTTCAAGAAGCTGCCTCACCGAGAAATCGAACTCCTGGCCGGTCAGACCGCGCTGACAAAGCTGCGGCCCGGGGAGTTCCTCTGTCACCAGGGAGATCTATGGCCGTGGGCTGTGTTCCTGCTGCGCGGCGAGCTCCGCTGGGCGATGATCGCAATCAGCGGCCGCGAGCAGGTGCTCTTCCGCCTGAAATCCGGCAGCACTTTTTGGGCCCATTCGATGTTCGATGACCAGCCGATGCCGGCCTCGCTGATGGCTGCCAGGGCCTCCCAGGTTTATTTGTGGCCGAAAGATGTGATTGAGCCCGTCCTCTCACGTAACCCCGCCACGCTGTGGGAAATCCTGCGGCTGCATACCGCCACCATGCGGCGGGCCAGGGAGGTGATTTACGGGCTGGCGTTCAAACCGGTCGCCGGACGGCTGGCCCGGCTGTTGATCGAACAGGCCGGAGGACAGGAGGGCCAGCCGGTGCAGCGTGATATGACGCTGAGCGAGATCGCCGCCACGGTTGCCACCTCCCAGGAAGTGGTGTGCCGGCTGCTGTACCAGTTTCAAGCGGATGGGCTGATCGAGCTCAGCCGGGCCAACTTCAAGCTGAACGATCGGGCAGCCCTGGAAGAGCTGGGGGAGAATCTATAAGGCGGGCCGCGGTTTCGCCTCGCGCCTGGCGGGGGCAGATTCGCCCTCTTCCAACACGATTCGCCGTCCGGTGGGAAGCAGCAAGACGACGAGCAGCAGCGTGCTGAGGATGGGCGCCGGCAGGAACATGGAGAACCGCTGCAGCCGGATGACATCGGTGATCCCGACCGGGTAGCCGCCCAGCATAGACATCATCGCCGCAAAGATCCCCAGGGGGAGGGCCCAGCGTTTGCGTTTGATCAGGGCGAAGATAAACACCGCCCAGGCTGCGGCCCCCCACCAGTTGAGCATCTGCCCCATGGCATACATGCCATTGGGTAAGCTCTCCGTCACCGTCTGGTACCTGGAGATCGCCCCGACGCCATCCATGTAGGTGAGCACATAGGCCAGGCCGCAGAAGAACGCCAGCCCGATGACCCGGCCTTTGACGCCGCCGATAAAGAGCATGGCGAACCACAATCCGAAGGCGATCAGGAACACCCATACAGTTGGGGTAGGCAGGCCAATGCTGGCCGGGGGGATGATGGGGAAAAAGCCGGCCAGGATCTGCAGGGTGGCGGCGATAACGCCCCAGAACCAGGCCCAAGCTTGCCGGTTCAGGAAGCCATACAGGACTACCCCCCAAATCGCTCCACCGGTCATCCCGATCCAGCCGAGCATGGCGAAGACAATGCGCACGGTGATGGCTTCATCAGGCCGACCGTCGAGGATTTTGCCCTCAATGGTGGGGTTGTAAATGCTGGCCAACAGGTAGAAGACCAGCAGGCCGGTGAGGATGCCGGCAATGGCCAGGATGGAGCCGAGTTTATGGTTGTTTTTCATCGGTTACCTTCCTTTTCCGTGATAAACATCAGTTAGTGTTCGCGAAAATTTTCTGATGGTATTGCGCCTGTGGTTTGATTCAGGAACCAGGTGAGCCAACCTTCAACGTCAGGGAGTCTTTCCTGGTGCAAGTCTCCAGGCATTCCAAACAGCGGACACATTCCGGGTCATCCAGATTGTCGGGGACTGCCTGGATCCCCATAGAACATTCGGAGTCACAGCGTCCGCAGTGATTGCAGCCGCTCTCCCTGGCCAACCGCAGGGGTGAGATCTTATTGAAGATGGCCAGCAGCGCGCCCATTGGGCAGAGGTACTTACAGCTTCCCCGCTCGACCAGCAGCGAGAAAACGAAAAAGACGGCCAGTATGATCAGAAACAGCGGTGTGGGGTCAAAGCTGAAGATGGCCCGCGCCGGGCAGATATTATGCAGCGGGGGGATGGTCGCAAAGAGACTGACGGCGAGTATCATTCCCAGGAGCGGGTACTTGGCCCACCGCAGCCCCCGGTCTATCTGGCCAGTAGGCCGGATGGGGAAGCGGGCCGGGCTTTTCTTGCCGCGCACAGGATGCGGATCGCCGCTCAAGCGGCGGGACAGGGCGGCGATGAAATCCTGCAGCGCGCCTAGCGGGCACATCCAGCCGCAGAAGGCGCGCCCGGCCACGAGAGCAACCCCCAACACGCCTAACAGCACCGAGAAGTTCAGTAAGGTCGTGGTTTTGAGCGTCTCTCCGTTGAGCAGGTAGGGGAAGAAGGTCTCCACCGCTCCGAAAGGGCAGAAGGAATCGAAGGCGCCCCCGCCTTGATCGCCGGGGAGGGCGTGCCGGACCCCGATCAAGGCGGTTATGGCGACGGACAGCCATTGGATCGTTCTGCGGCTGTTGTGGATGGGGAAAGACTTTTGCTTGCGATTCTGCGGCTTCATCCCGATCATAGAATGGCTTCCACCAATATTGGAACAGGCCGGATCCAACCGGCACCGGATCTGTGATTACCACTGCCGCCGTGCTGCGGGCGGAAACCGAGCAGGAGTCCGAGCACTACGAACAGGGCGAAAACGGTAAGAATGATGGCCGGGAAATAGCGGGGGTTAATTTTCATGCAAACACCTGGATCGGCCCCTCTTCACCCGCCTCTGCCGGGTCCTCTTCCGCGGTCAGCGCCGCTTTGAACCTTGGGTAAAACAGGGAGGTAAGCAAGCCGAGGCTGAGCAGCGCGCCGTACAGGTAGTCCCAGGAAGTCGAGTCGGACAGCAAGGTGCGGATGACCTGCGTGGGCACATCGATGGCCAGGATCGTGGTGCCGGCGACCACCGCCAGCCGCCAACCCCATTTTTTTCGGGCGGCAAGCTGGTAGATGGCGATGAAAAGCAGGACCACCGCCAGCCACTGCACCGGGCCGGACCAGGAGAGAACCCACCATTCCAACCCTTCGTACAGCGGCTTGAGGGGGCGGGTGAGCAGCATCCGCAGGTTCCCTATCCCGATGGTGAAGGCATGGGTGGCCAGCATTCCGGCGAAGGTCAGGGCCAGGAACTGCGCCCACTTCAGCCAGCGGTCCGCTTTACGCAGCAGGATGAGCGGCCAGAAGAAGGCCAGGCCGGCGAATGAGATCACCAGGGGGATGGGGAAACCCTCCACCCAGGACACGTAGGGCAGGAACATGAACATCCCGCCCGTAGCAGGGAAGGCCGCCGCCAGCAAGGCCACCGGGTAGGCCCACTCCTCTCCCTTGTATATAGGGTGGGCCAGGAGGATGAGCGTGATGCCGGCGACGAAAATCAGCCCGCGATAAATGGGGTAGGCGAACGAGAAGATCAGGACCCCGCTGCTGAAAGCGGGCCTGGTCTTGCTCACCTCCATCAGGGCTGCGACCACTCTTTCCATCGAAGTCTGGATCAATATGGGCGCGATGGCGATCAGAAAGAGGCCGGTCGCCGCACCCAGGACGGCAAGAAGCAGGCGAGTCTGCTGTGGGGTGTGTTTCATTTTGATTTCCTTTTCTCCGAATAGCGGGTGACCTGGAGAACAACGAGAGTGCGCTCTATTGAGAAATTAACACAAAATAATGGGTATGTCTTTGCTTTAAGGCAAAACACAGAGCAAGGAAGCGGGCGAGCAGGCAGATCGAACCCATGCGCTGCGTCCCGGCGGACGGCGAGGCTGCCTGTGATAGAATCCAGGTAAGCCCTAAACGAAAGGAATATTTATGTCGAGGGTTTTATCGATCCTTTCCAGGCATCCGGTCTTTGAATCCCTGTCCCCCGAGCAGCTCGAAGCGGTCCTGGCGGCCGGCTTTTCCTGCAAGTATGCGAAAAGCACCCTGGTTGCCCTGGCCGGTGAAGCGTGGCCCTACCTGTTCCTCGTGTTGGAAGGAAAAATCCAGGCATTTAAGGAATCGAGCGAGGGGCGCAGCCTGATGATCGGCGCGATCGAGAGCGGGGAACTGTTCTGGGGATTAGCCTTCTTCCATCCGGAGGTGGGCCAGCCGGCCAGCCTGGAGGCCAGCGAAGACAGCGAGCTTTATCTTTGGGAACACGACCGCCTTCTCCCCTTCCTGCTGCAGCACGGCCGGGTTTCCTGGGAACTGAGCCGGCTGATGGTCACCCGCATGCTGCGCGCCAGTGACCTTGTCGAGGGGCTGGCGTTCCAGCCGGTGGCCGGGCGGGTGGCGCGCTTCTTGCTCGAACAGGCTCCGCCGGACATGACCCCCTCCCCGCGCGATCTCACCCTGGACCAGATCGCCGCCCATACCGGCACGACGCGGGAAGTGGTCTGCCGCTACCTGCGCAGTTTTTCAGATGAGGGACTGATCCACATCACCCGCACCGAATACCAGGTCACCGACCGGGATGGGTTGGAGCGGGTCAGCCGCCAGGTGAAGGGCTAAATGCCAGGTTCTCAAGCGATCCTTCCACTGCTCGCCGCCATTCCCTATTTTCAGGACATCGAACCCTCAGCGCTTCAGGAGATCGTCCAGGCTGCTTTTTTGAAGGAGTACGAATCCGGGCAGTTGGTCCTACTCGAAGGGGAACAGGCCTCCGGGCTCTACATCGTCCAGCAAGGCAAGCTGAAAGTATCGAAAATCTCGCTGGATGGGCGCGAACAGATCCTCCAGTTTTTAGACAGTGGAGAGGTATTCAATGCCATTAGTGTGTTGGCCGGGGGGACGAATGCCGCCACCGTGACTGCACTGGAACCCTCTCAAGTATGGTTAATCCGCCGGGAGACGATCCTGAAGCTGCTCGATACACACCCGCAGTTCGCCCGCCGCGTGATCCAGGACCTGGCCGGGCGGGTGCTGCACCTGATTTCCCTCGTCGAAGACCTGTCATTGCGCTCCGTCGAATCTCGCCTGGCCAGGCTCCTGCTCGAGAACTCGGTGAACGACCGTGTTCAGCGCCAGCGCTGGGCGACGCAGAACGAGATGGCATCCCGCCTCGGGACCGTTCCGGATGTCGTCAGCCGCACCCTGCGCCGCCTCGCCGAGCGTGGCCTGATCCAGATTAACAGGCACGAGATCCGGTTGATCGATCGGGCGGGTTTGGAGGAGGTGGCCAGGATCGAACCATGAACGTCTCAGAGCGCCTGGGCCATCTCTTCCACAAGCCAGACTAGCTTCCAAATCGAACTCGAAACCGGCGACCGCGGCCTGGCAGCGCTTGCCAGGCCGGTCTGGGCGCACGGATCCATCCCCTGGGCCACGGACAGACCTTCCGCTTCGAGCTGCAGCGGCAGTCATACTGACGGTTGTTCGAGGCGTAAATTGAACTCGCGTTGAGTTGCCTCGCAGGTTGGATAAAAGTGAGTGTGGTGAGTAGGGCGAGGCCTTCCCATCACACTCACTTAACAAACGTTTCGTTCACCCGACTTAAGTCGTTGAATTTTCACCACCGGGAGAGTACAGTATAGAGAATCAAACTTAACCCAGACAGCGCCAGAAGAGGAGGGAACCATGGCTGCTAGAACGGTTTCGCAAGATCTCAGCACAAGATCCAAAGATAGACTCTCTACACAGGAATGGGTCAAAATTGGCCTGGTCACTGCCATCGTCGCCATTGCCTTCGTGCTCGTTAGCCAGGCAGCAGCACTGTCCATCTGGCCACAAGCTGCGGCTTTCCGGCCATTAGACAGCTATCCCCGCTCCGCCATCTTTACCCTGGTCCCGGCTATCGTGGCAACTGTCCTGTTCGCCCGCCTGGCAGCAGTGAGTAGAACCCCGGCTGCCTCTTTTTTGAAGGTCGCAGTGCTCGTCCTGCTGCTCAGCTTCGTCCCCGATTATTTGCTGCCTGATCTCAACAAGACCTTCCTGGCGAGCAGCATTGCTGCATTCCTGCACCTTGTCGCCGGTATTGTCATCACCCTGGGGATCCTGACCGGCTACAAGCGAGCCAGAACGGTTGTAAGGTCATAGCAGCCCTGGTTTGCAGGTTTGATCGCCTGAAATTCGCCAATGGTCACGAAAGGACGGCTGGTATGCGCCCCTATTTCTTGATGGTGCTGTTGTACTTCACCCTGGCAGTGCTGGCGGCTGTCGATGCCGCCCTGACCGGGATGCAAATCCTGCCCGGCTTCAATGGGATCCGCTGGCTGCGGATCCACTTCATCACCCTCGGCGCCGTAACTCAGGCCGTCTTCGGCCTGCTGCCGGCGTTGGTTGCTGCCTATCTGAAAAAGCCCAGTCCGGCGATGCGGTGGGACATCTGGATCAGCCTGAACGCCGGCCTGCTGGTCCTGCTGGTCGGCATCCCCCTCTTCAATGCGGTCCTGATTATCACCGGCGGGACCTTGATATTCATCGCCACCCTGCTGCTGATCGCATTGCTCCGGGACCTGCGCCCTTTCCCCGAGGCCGCAAACCGCACGGTTTCGGAAGGAAGGAAGTTTTACCTGGCCGGGCTGGGCTACCTGCTGGTGGGGATTATCGTCGGCAGTGGGCTGTGGTTCGGCTGGGCGGAGTGGCTGCGGATCGAAGTGCCCATTGAAGTCCACATCCATGCCAACAACTGGGGTTTCATGTCGCTAATCTTCGCCGGGCTGCTGATCGACCTGTACCCGCGCTTCAGCGGGCGGTCCTTGGCCTGGCCGCGCTCCGTGACACCGATTTACTGGATGATGGTCCTGGGTGCGCTGGGCCTGGTGCTCGGACCGTGGTTTAAGTCGAACTGGTTCTCTGTTCCTGGCCTGGTCCTTCACCTGGCAGCGACCATCTGGCTGTTAGCCAATGTCATCCGGCCGGTAATCAGGGACCGCCAGGCCTGGACGCCGGGGATGTTCCACCTGGTCACCGCCTATGCCTGGATCCTGGCCCCGGTGCTCATCGCCCCCTTGATCATCGCCAATGTGCCCGGTTTTCCCGGCGCAGGGATCGAGGCGAATGCCCCGCAGGCGTTGATCTACGGCTGGGTGCTGCAGTTTGGCTACGCCCTGCTGCCGTTCATCTTCCGCCGTGCCCTGCTCCCAGGCGAGCCCGCCCGGCTTGGGGGAAGCTGGCTCAGCCTGCTCGCGATCCACACCGGCTCCGCCTTCCTCTGGGCCAGCATCTTCATCGAGCCGTACCGGGGTCTGCTCCATGGGGTAGCCTACGGCTTCTGGGCGCTCTCCATGCTGCCGGTCCTACTACAGCTATTTGCGATTATCAGCGCCGGGCTGGCCAGGCAGGAGAGCGAGTCGTTCATCCCTCCGCCCGCGGATCGTAACGCACCGGCGGATTGATATACACAACTGGTCTCCAGCACGAGAGAAAAAAGCGGCGAGTCAAAACTACGGGGTTATTTGCGGGATTGCTCGCAAATAACCCCGTAGTTTCCATCCGTCTCGAAGGGCCCGATCATTGACCTTCGCTGCGGTCGCCTGGAGTAATGTAGTTGACCTTTTTATATGGCTTGACCTGGGGGTTAAGGTTGTCTTTGAGCAGGTTGCCGGAAACGTGCATCAGCGTGTCGCCGAAGTCGGGGTCGATGCCCATGCTTGCCAGGCAGGGGAAATGGTGGTGCAGCAGCCCGGCCTTCTCCTCCGCCTCATCCGCCGACACACCGGCCAGGCGTTCCGCCACGTACCGGGCGCAGCCACAGACGGCGTCCCGGCGGACTTCAACGGTAGTAATCTGGCGCGTCTCGGGGTCGATCTCGAGCTTCAGGTCGGGCTGCCCGAAGTACCGGGCGAACTCGGAGATCAGCGGGCTGTCATAAGCCATGCGCTGCCGCCGGGCGACCAGGTAATCCGTTTCGGTCAGCGAGCACAGCGGTTTGGGGGTGGCGCAGACCACCCCCATCCTTTCCAACCAACCGCGCAACTGGCGGGCCAACCCGCGCGGCAGCCAGGCTTCGTTGTCCACGCTGGCGATCACGGCTTTGGCTCCGGTCATGGCGGCGATCTCGGGCAGCAGCTCGGCAACCCCTTTATGCTCGGCGAACGAGAGGATTAGCTCGGCTGCTGGCAGCTCCGGCGGCAGGTAGTCCTCCGGATAATCGATCACCAGCGGGAAGGCGGCCGGCGCCTGCCAGGTTTCGATCTCCCAGCTTTGCGGCGCGTGCTGCTTCACGTTTTCGACGTGGCGGTACCCATATGTGCCGGAGACAACAGCCAGGATGCGCATTGCTCAATTCTCGTCCAGCAGCCGCCGCTCGCCCTGCAATGCGCGCAGTGGAGTGATATCCTGCGTCACTTCCAGGGTGCCGCGATAGGCGCCATGTTCGTCGCGCAGGGCAAAGTAGCTGATGTGGACCATCCGCCCCGCAAAGTTGATCCAGAATTCGGCCTGCTCCCGCCGGCCGAGGCGGAAATCATCCAGGATCTGCTGCACGCGCCCCACACTCTGCGGCGGGTGGCAGTTCTGCACTTTCCGCCCGATGATAGCCGGGGTGCGGTTGAAGATGCGCTCGCGGGTCTGAGAGTAGTAGCACACCGTATCCTGCTCGTCCACGAAGGTCACATCCACCGGCAAGTGGCGCAGCAGCATATCCACCTGCTCCAGGCTGAGCGCACCGGTGTTCAGCGGCAGCCTGGCCGGTTTCGCCGGGCTCTCTGCCCTCACCGGGCTTTCCGGCGGCCGGTGGATCTGCTCGATCAGGCTGCCCGCCGGAGCCCCTTGCCGGCCCGGCGCCCACTCATTTCCGGGTGCGATCAAGAAAAAGCCGATTTCTTCTTCCTGGTCCCGGATTTCGGCCCAATCCTCTTCTGTCAGGTGTTCGAGCGCGGCCGGGAAGAGGATCTTCTCCTCTTTATACACCATTTCCCCGATCTTGGCGGCGATCTCCTGGAAACGGGCTTCCACCTCGGCGGGATCGATTTTCCCCGCCTCGCTCACAGCCTGGGCGAGGCTGCGCAGGCCGAGGCGGATTTCATCGTGAATCCCCCACATCACCTTCGAAGGTCCATAGAATCCGTAGGCCTCGAGGAAGGGGAAGAGCAGCATCTCTTTGCGCAGGTAATGCCGCTCGAACTCCCCCAGTTTTTCCAACTGCAGCCGGAAGGTGGTCAATGTCTTCGGCTGCGGCGCTGCCCGATAGTCCTGCAGTGTGGCCCCCATCTGGCTGATGAACCGCAGCACAATCTCGTTCTCAGCCGTAAAGGTGTGGACCGGATGACCGGGGATGGTCTCCGGCGCCTGCTGTTTGTCCAGCCCATCCTGGAACACGGCGACGTGCACGTCGCACAAGCGCTGGATCTCCTCGACCGGCACGCCTTCTTCGATCAGGATCTGTTCGACTTCGGCGATCTCTTCCGCGGTAGCTTCTCCTGCCAGGGTTGAAAACAGCGCTTTCACTTCGCTCACCGGTTTCCCCTGGTGGAGCTGGACCAGCACCTCACGCAGGATCTCTTTCCGGCGGCTGACGTTGTTGATATATTCGCTCATTGGATTGCACTCTCACTTCCTCAGATTTACCAGCACCGGAAACACGGTCTGGCTACTGTTAAAGGATAGTGGAAGGATGCAATCCCATGTTTGCGCCAGCGCAAACGACGGCTAACTGCCGCCGGAAAAATGCTGGCAGCCATCACTAGTTGATGGCTGCCAGCAAGGCCTGTATGATCTTCCCTGCGTAGGCAGTGAGATAACTCACAGCTTCACGCTAAAAGAACCAGTAGCGCGCGGTTGCCATAGTCAGCATCGATATGGTAAGCATAACAAAGTCGATGGCTTCCGCCCGATTGAGTTTTCCTTCCAGAGCGCTAAGCTCCTGCAGCAGTTCTGGAGCCGGTGGCCCGCCTGCTCTGGCGATCTGTTGGCCGATGGATCCCATGCGAGCCGCGGTTGGGCCGATGCCAAAACTGCCGACCAGGAAAGCGACTAGCGCCGCGAGCGACCCGATCGTAAAGCCAATCCCCGGTCCTGTCCGGAACCAGGCCAGATTGAACCCACCGGACGCATGAACCAGGAGCACGCCCCCGGCGAGCACGGTGAGCAGGCTGGTGACCATCATAAATACAGGATACCGGCTGCGACCGGTTAGGGTTTGCATGAATTGGCCCCCTGCAGGTCCGATAGATTTCACCGATGGCTTGATGAAGAACAGGTAGACAATTGCCGCTCCGATCCACAACCCACCGGAAAAGATATGAAGGATACGAAAGAGAATCACAAGGTAAACGTTCATTTGGAATACTCCTTAGATATTAAACAAAACCAGAAACTTGGAAAGATCCAACAGGCGTCTGCGCCGTGAAGCCCTGCTCCCTGGACCCATAACTGTCACGGAGAACCAGGGGCTTTGTGGCGGACCACGCACGGCTCGAAAAAGCAGTGCTCTCACGGCGCAGGACTTTTGCAGGTAAAACCGTTCCGTCAAGTTATGAAGAGTGCCTTCAGCATTTTGAAGAGTCATGGCTTCCACCTTCCAGAAAAAGGAATATCTCGATGAACCAGCGCCTGCTCGAGCCTGAAACAGGAATGCCCCGGGTGATCAGAAAAAAGCCCCAGCTCTGCCCTGCTTGATTGTCTGAGGCAGATGCTTGCAGGTGCCCCAGACCAGGAGTGCAGACCCAAATTCGAAAGCAGGACTGGGGAGGGTCAAGCGCTGAGACCGCCTTTTGGATGTACTCGATGGAGTGCATGATTGACTCGTGGATTTGGGCGAATTTGGTGGGTGGCAGGCCCAATCCACGCAGGATCTCGAGGGTGTTTTCCAGGGGTCCCTTGCTGCCCGCTTCGGACTCCGTAAACTCAGCCAGGAGCCGCCATTCGATATTCGTTTCTTCAGTAAAAGGTTTATCCGCTTGCACCGCTTCCGTCCTTTTGACGTTTTTTCATTTCGTTTCACCTTGCCCTATTTTGTCGGATTAGTCGAAAAAAGAGGTGGCACTGTATGGGGACGAAAACTGCCACAAAAAGTGATACAGTTTACCGACGGGGCACCGTAAGCAAACCGGGGACGGAGAGCAGATAATCGGAAAAATACTTCCTTTTTCACCCTTTTTTTACCTTGAAGAGTGATTTACTCCCACCGGTCCGGATGATATGCTAGAACCTCGATCATGATTTCATGGAGCCTGATGAGTGGTGGAATACGGTTTATGCACAAAAGTATGTGGAAAAAATGGAAGCAAGTCATCCCATATCATTTTGCGAGTGGTTGCAGCGCCGGAGAAAAGTGCTCGACTTAACCAGAGCAGAACTCGCCCAGGCCGCCGGATGTTCAATCTCTGCCCTACGGAAGATCGAAGGTGGAGAGCGTAAACCTTCGAAACAGCTTGCCTCTCTGCTGTCCGCATCGTTGCAAGTCCCCCCGGAATATGAGCCAAACTTTATACGCGCTGCCCGCGGCGAACTGAACGTTGAACGCCTGCCGTCGCCCGATTCCCTTCCGGATCGGAACGTCGCCTCGGAGTGCTCACCCGCTCGCCCTGATACCCTGGGCTTGCAGCCGCAGGTCCGCTTGATCGGTCGCGAGAGCGAGCTTTCTACGCTCCACCGTTTATTGCGCGACCCGGAATGTTCGCTGCTTACCCTGGTGGGCCTGGGAGGGATCGGAAAAACTCGCCTGGCGTCCGAACTGGAGAAAATTTGCTCGCCTCTCTTTCCCGGCGGCATTTATTTTGTGAATCTCGCTCCGCTGCAGGAGATCGAGTTCATGGTCCCCGCCATCGCCCAGGCGATGAACATTCCGCTTACCGGGAACCTGGATGCGCGCGCACAGTTCCTACACGGTTTGTCTCACCAGGTGGGGAATTTCCTGCTTATCCTTGATAACCTGGAGCACTTGTTGGCCCTAACCCCAGCCGTCGACCGGAGTGGCGGTGTGGCCGAGCTGCTGGTTGATATGCTCCAGCAGGCCCCTACCATAAAAATCCTGGTCACCTCTAGAGAGCGCATTCATCTGCACGCTGAATGGACTTTTGAGCTGCACGGTTTGCCTGTCCCCCAAGAGCTTGATCCCCACCGGCCGGAAGAGAACAGCGCCGTGGCCCTGTTCCTTCAGCATGCGCGCCGGGTGAATCCGGAGTATCGAATGACCCCGGCCGATCTTTCGGCGATCATCCAGATTTGCCAACTGGTGGGGGGAGTGCCGCTGGCCATCGAGCTGGCGGCAGCCTGGACCGCAATGCTCACCTGTGAAGAAATTGCACAGGAAATTGGCTCCAACCTGGATTTTCTGAGCACCTCGATGTGGGATATCCCCGAACGGCACCGCTCCATGCGAGCGACCTTCGATCACTCCTGGAACTTACTATCTGGGGGGGAGCGCAGGGTGCTCTCCCACCTCTCGATCTTTCAAGGGGGGTTCCGCCGCAAGGCGGCCGAGCAGGTGGTCGGGGCGGACTTACATATTTTGGCCAACCTGGTTTCCAAGTCACTGCTGCGCCGGACGGAAAGCGGGCGCTACAACATCCACGAAGTGATTCGCCAGTTCGCTTTATCCCACCTTACTGTCGATCCCACCTATCGAATAGTGCGACAGGCGCACAGTGAGTATTACCTCAAACTGCTTGCAGAAAAGGAAAGCGAGCTCAAAGGGGCAGCCCAGCTTCAGGCCATCCGGGAAATTGTGGATGAGATGGATAATCTACGGACCGCATGGGCCTGGGCGGCGAAGGGAGCAAACTATCTCTTAATTTGTTCTGCCTTACGTAGTTTTGGGTGGTTCTGCAACATCCACGGTTACCTGGATGAGGGGATCGAACAACTGGAAATGGTCGCGCGTAAGTTAAGGACCGCTCAGGACGATGCCGGCTGGCAGGCGATCCTTGGCCGGGTCCTGGCGCAGCAGGGCCTGCTCAATTTTCGCAAGGGCCGGTTTGGCCCGGCGCTGGAACTGTTCGAGGCCAGCCTTAAGTATTTTGGATCCACTGGTGAGCCTGCGTGGTTGGTCGATCCGCTGTTAATCAGCGGTATTATCCTGTTTCTCATTGGCGAAATTGACGTTTCACGGTCCCGGTTGACGGAAGCCCTGGCGAACGCCCAGACGGCAAAAGATGAGTGGGCTGCAGCCTATGCCCATTTCAACCTCGGTTACATTGACAGCCTCACCGGGCATTACAGCCGGGGTTATGAGACCATGCTTTCCGCGCTGGCCGCATGGCGAGAAATCGGCGATCCGAACGCGGTTGCATTGGGCTTGAATTTCATCAGCCGCACTGCGATCCAATTGGGGCTTCATGCGGAAGCGCGGACCTTCCTGGAGGAGAGCCTGCGCCTGAACATCGAAGTCGGTGACCGGTGGGGGACCGGCACCAGCTACCGCAACCTCGGCCTGGCTGCCCTGAGGCGGGGAGAGCTTGACGAGGCGCGAACCATGCTCCAGGAAAGTTTGGAGATCTTCGATGGGTTCGTCACCGGCTGGGATATCGCCCAATCGCTCTCATACCTGGCCGATGTGGAGGCTGCCGCCGCCGATCTACCGGCTGCCATGCAGACCTATTCGCGAGCGATCGAACTGGCCGTCGAAGCGCAAGCGCTGCCTTTGGCCATGGAGGCGACCGCCGGGCTGGCTCGGGTCCACTTCCTGGCCGGTGAGAAGGCGAAGTCCGCAGAGCTGCTGCGGGTCGTTTTAGATCACCCGGCCAGCCCTGCACCGATCAAGGATCACGCCTGCCAGATGCTCGTTGAAATTGCTGAGGCAAGTGCCCCGGCAAATGCCGCACTCCGCTAAAAAAGGCCCGCCGCCGTGCAGCGCGCCGCACCGGTGTCCTTCGCGTAGCGCAATGACACTGCAGCCGTATGGTTTCTCAAAAATAGATGATTTGGGGTGGGACGGGCTGGACGGCCCGTCCCACCCCCAAATCATTTCTCTCTCAATGCCTGGCTGAGAGCCAGTGGATAAACGATGGCGGGCAGGAAGCTGCACAGCTTCCTGCCCGCCATAAGTTGTCGGCGGCTGGTCTGCGGATTAAAACTCGGGCTTCTCCACCTTGCGCACGAACACGAAGGTATCCCGGTTGACGCCGGTCGGCCCCCAATAGTTGAAGGCATAACTGAATTGAGCGTAGCCGCCGGACATGAGCACCGGTTTCAGCCGGGTGCGGGTCAGAGAGTTGTTCATCCCGGCGCGGCGGCCGCGAGACGGCGACTTGGGGATGCCCACCGTGCGCTCGGTGGCGTGGTAGACGAACACCGTGCCGGACGGGATGCGGGCGGAGACGTTCGCCCGCTGGACGAATACGCCGTTGTCGTTATACAACTCAACCCAATCGTTGTCCTCGATCCCCAATTCCGCCGCGTCTTTGTCGTTGAGCCAGACCGGATACCCGCCGCGCGAGAGGGTCATCATGCGGTGGTTTTCCGAGTAGGTGGAGTGGATGCTCCATTTGCCGTGCGGGGTGATGTAGTTGAACAGGCGGCCCTGCCCGGCTTTCAGCAGAGTCTGCCCTGCATCGTCCATCATCGTGTGGTCCGGCTTGGGCTTGTACACCGGCAAATGCTCGCCCCAGGCCAGGTACGATTCGTGTTCGAGATAGAAATGCTGCCGGCCGGTCAGGGTGCGCCAGGGGACCAGGCGATCCACGTTCAGGGTGAAGGGAGAATAGGGGCGGCCTTTCATCACCAGGCCGGACCAGGTGGGCGTGGTGAGCACCCGCCTAGGCTGAGAGACCAGGTCCGGGAAGGAGTAGCGCACATCCCGCATGCCCAGGGCCAGGTCGGTGAGCTGCAGGCCCGTTTTGTGCTCTTCAGCTTCGAACGCCCGGAAGGCCAGTTCGCCATTGGAGGCCGGATCCAGGTATAGGATGGCGTTGGCGACCTGTACGGCTTCCTCCAGGGAGGGGTAGGCGCATCCATCGTCGCCGTTCCGGCCGGAGGCGGCAGCTCCCGGGAAGCTCACCCGGCCATTGCCGGAGTGGGGGACCCCCCCGAAATGGCGCGGCTGGTGGTTGAGCAGGGCCTGGTACTCACCGGCGACCGGAATCGTCAGGCCGTGGGCGGAGACGCCGTTCTGCTCCACTCCCTTCCCCAGGCTGACCATGCGCTCATACAGGTTTACGTAATCCCGTTCGACCACGCGGAACTTCGGCATAGTCACCCCGGGGATCGGCTCTACTTCTCCGGCGGTCCAGTCCCTGACCTCCGGCTGCGCCAGCTCATCGGGGGTGTCGTGCTGCAGAGGGAGCATGACGAGGTCCTTCACCGGCTCCGGCAGGTGAACGCGGGCCAGCTCGCTGACTTTCTGGGCGACCAGTTTATAGATATCCCAGTCGCTCTTCGATTCCCAGGCGGGCGGCACAACGGCCTGCATGGGATTAATGAAGGAGTGCAGGTCGGTGCTGTTCAGGTCGTCCTTCTCGTACCAGGTGGCGGCGGGCAGGACGATGTCGGAATACAGGGCCGAGGTGTCCATGCGGAAATTGAGATCCACCACCAGGTCCAGCTTGCCCACCGGGGCCTGGGGCCGGAACTCGACCTCTGAGGTGTGCCCCTGGGCCAGCTCGGCGGCAATCGTGTTGGTGTGCGTGCCCAGGTAGTGCTTCAGGAAGTACTCGTGCCCCTTGGCGCTTGTGCCGATGGCGTTGCCGCGCCAGATGAACCACACCCGGGGCCAGTTTTCGGGAGCGTCGGGGTCTTCCACGGCGAACTTGAGGCGTCCCTGGCGGAGCTGCTCGACGGCGTCGCGGATGATCTCTTCATTGCTGGCTGCGCCGCGCTCCCGGGCCTCGCGGACGACTTCGAGCGGGCTGCGGTTGAACTGTGGGAAGAAAGGCAGCCAGCCGCGGCGCACCGCCCGCACCTGGTGATCGATGGTGTGGCCGGAGGCAAGGCCCTGTCCGGGCGGCAGGCGATCATAGGCGGAGAAGCCGCGCTCGTAGCGCCATTGATCGGAATGAACGTAGTGGAAGGAGGGCGTGTTTTGCTGGCGCGGGGGCATGCCCCAGTCGCCGGCAAAAGCAATGGCGCCCCAGGAGGCCTGGTTGACCAGCTTTTCCTGGCCCACGTAGTGCGCCAGCCCACCGCCGTTCACCCCCACGCTGCCGGTGAGCATCAGGGCGACGATCGCCGAGCGGTAGAGCAGGTTGTTGTGGTACCAGTGGTTGGCGCCGGCGCCGATGATGACCAGGTTCTTCCCGCGAGTCTTTTCGGCGTTCTGCCCCCACTCGCGGGCGAAGCGCAGCAGGGTGTCGCGGTGAATGCCGGTCCGCTTCTCCTGCCAGGCCGGGGTGTAGGCGGCCTCCTCATCGTAGCTCTGCGGGTACTCGCCGGGCAGACCGCGCCTCACCCCAAAGCGGGCCAGCACCAGGTCGAAGACCGTGGTCACGGCAACCATTCCAGCCGCGGTTTGAAGGTAACGAACCGGGACGCCGCGCTTGAGCCTCTCGCCGTTCTCGAAATCGTCGAATTCGAGCTCTACGATCGCGTCGTGTTTTTCGCGGAAGCTCAGCTCGGGGTCGAGGGCGGCGCCGGTCACGGCTTCTTCCAACTGCAGGTTCCACTTCCCGGGGTCCTGCTTGCTCCAGCGAAAGCCGATCGTGCCTTTGGGCATGCGCGCCGTCCGGCTGTTCCGGTCCCATACCAGCAGCTTCCAATCCCCGTGTTCCTGGTCCTTATAAGCCTCCAACCGGTTGGCGCGCAGGTACCTGCCCGGTTCGTCGCCTTCGATCTGCACCAGGAAAGGCATATCGGTATAGCGCTGCAGGTACTGGGTGAAGTAGGGGACCTGGCGCTCGACGTAGAACTCCTTGAGCAGCACATGGTTGACCGCCATCCAGAACGCGGCGTCCTGCCCGGCATGGGTTGGGATCCAGTAATCGGCGTACTTGGCTACCTGGGAAAAGTCTGGGGAGAAAACGGTCAGCTTGGCCCCGGCGTGGCGCACTTCTGAAATAAAGTGGGTATCCGGGGTGCGGGTCATGTTGAGGTTCGAGCCCATCACGGCGATAAAGCGGGCGTTGTACCAGTCGGCGGACTCGTGCACGTCGGTCTGTTCCCCCCAGATCTCCGGGCTGGCCGGAGGGAGGTCGCAGTACCAGTCGTAGAAGCTCATGGGCACCCCGCCCAACAGGGAGAGGAATCGGCTCCCGGCGGCATAGCTGATCTGCGACATGGCCGGGATGGGGGAGAAACCGATCACCCGGTCGGGGCCATATTGTTTGATGGTGTAGATCACCGAAGCGGCGATGATTTCGATCACTTCATCCCAGGAGACGCGCCGGAAGCCTCCCTTGCCGCGCGCCGCCTGGTAAGCCCTTCGCTTTTCGAGGTCGGAAACCAGCACAGCCCAGGCCGCTACCGGGTCGCTGTATTTCTGGCGCAGTTCGCGCCAGTAGTCGATCAGCACGCCGCGGGCGTAGGGATACTTCACCCGGATGGGGCTGTACAGGTACCAGGAGAAGCTGATGCCGCGTTGGCAGCCGCGCGGTTCGTAGGGCGGGAGTCCTTCTTCGAGCTGCGGGTAATCGGTGGCCTGCAGCTCCCAGGTGACGATCCCGTCTTTGACGAACACTTCCCACGAGCAGCTCCCGGTGCAGTTGACGCCGTGGGTAGTGCGCACGCGGCGGTCGTGCTGGAAACGGTTGCGGTAAAACTCCTCCCACTTCCGTTCGGTGGGCGACTCGACATCTTTAATCCACTCTTTGGTCATCTGGTCCTCCGAGAATAGGGTCCGTGTCCGACCGGCCGGACTCTCACTTTTGCAGGTCGCGCAGCCAGGCGATCACATCGGCAATCTGCTGCTCGCTGAGGCTGTCTTTGAACCCGGCCATCGCCGTTCCGGGGCGGCCCTCCTGAATGAAGGTCAGCAGCTCCGCATTTGGCTGCTCCAGGATGAAGGGGCTGCCCTGGAGGGGTTTTCCGATGCCGCCCTCCCCTTGGGGCCCGTGGCAGGCAGCGCAGTTGTCGGCATAGACCTGCGCCCCGGCCTGGCTGTCGCCGGGCGGCCAGTTCTCCTTGAGGGCAGCCAGTTCCTGGGCGGCTGTGGCAACATCGCCGGATTCGACCTGCGCCTCGATTTGGGAGAGAAGCTCTGCGGTGCGGCCAGAACTGATCTCCCGCGCCCGGGAAATGTGCAGCCGAGCGCTGCCGGCATCGTCTTGCGACAGGGCGAACAGGGCGAGATCGAGCAAATCTGCCAGCGAATAGGCCGGGTTGATCTCCCGCCCATCCCGCCAGGCGGCGATGAGGGCGACCAGGTCGTCAATCTGAGCCGGGGAGAGCACCGTGCCCCAGGTGGGCATACCTTTCGCCGGGCGGCCATTGGCGATCACGCTGTGGTACCAGGCATCGTCGAACTTCTCCAGCCGGGAGAGATCGTTCAACGCCGGTACGCCGGGCTTGCCGCCCATCCCCGCCTCGCCATGACATAGGGCGCAGGTGCTGGAGAAGAGCAGTGCCCCTTGGGCGGGGTCGGGCTGGCGCGCGGCGGGAAGGATCTCTGGGGCGGTTTCCTCCCAAGATCGCAGCAGGGCTACCAGGTCGTGGATGTCCTCGTCTGTGAGCGGGCCGCCGAAATCGACGCTCCAGGAGGGCATCTGTGTGTTGGGCACCCCCGAGCGGATGAGGGAGAAGAAGACTTCGTCGGGGGTGTTCTTCAGCACCAGCTTATCCTTCAGCGCCGGCCCCACGCCGCCTTCTCCCTGCAGTCCGTGGCAGCCGGTGCACTGCTCGGTATAGATAGCCGTGCCGCGCTGGATGCGCTGCTGGCTCAGTTCGGCCGCGGCGGCCTCCAGGCGGGGCGGGTCGCCGGTCCACAAGAACAACAGAGCCAAGAGCATGAGCAGCGCCAGCCCCAGGCCCACGGCCACCAGGGGGGAATAATCTTCCCGAAGTTCAACCGGATGAGAGCGGGACCCATTCATATTTACACCTTCAACGCCTGTTCCGGCTCATACCGGTTGCGGGCCAGCGGGCGGCTGGTATCCACCCACACTTCGCCGTTCTGCACTTCGACCGGGAAGATATCCAGCGGCCGGGGCGCAGGTCCACCGGATACCTCCCCGGTCGTGGTGAACAGCGAACCATGGCAGGGGCAGTGGAACTGGCCTTCTTCTTCGGCCCAGGGCACCGAACAGCCCAGGTGGGTGCATTTCTGGTAGATGGCCAGCAGCCCATCCGGGGTGTGGGAGATGTAAAACCGGCCGGACAGGATGCGGTTCACGCTGCCGGGGGGGAATTCTTCCAGCCGGCCGGCGTACACGCGCCCCCCGAACCCCTGGGTCTGAGGCGGGCGCATGAACTTGAACAGCACGCCCAACCAGCCGCCGGCCAGGGCGACCAGGCCCCCGGCGAAGGACAGGTTGAGGAATCCCCGGCGGTCCAGGGCGACTTTGGGACGATCCGGAAGGGGTGGGTGGGCAGATGGTGTATGGTTCATCGCGATCCATCTCCTAGAGGTTGTTGAGCGGGCTGTAGCCATCCGGCATATCCCAGGGCCAGTACAGGTGGAAGCCGGGGCCGCGGAAGAAGAAGCCAACCAGGGTGAAGACCACCGCCGAGACGAACAGCAGGGTGAACAGGACCAGCATCACCTCGCGGCTGTCCGGCTTGTAGCGGCGCAAGACCAGCAGGGGCAACGCTATGATGGCCCCCATGATCAGGGAGGGGATCAAGACCTGTGCTACCCAGTCGGGGGCCAGACCCCGCAGCAGCTCACGGGGCGGGAAGGCGTTGTCGAACAGGATGTAGGCCGGCATCACCACCACCGTATAGACGAGGGTGTACAGGCAGATCTTTTTCCCTCGCTCGGAGGTGAACCAGCGCCCGGAGCCCTTTTTGCTGTTATCCAGGTAAGGGATGGCGAGCACGAACAGGACCATGATCGTGGGCAGGATGACCGCCATCAGGGTCGGGTGGCCGTGTTCGAGCATCTCCTGTAGGCCCATGAAATACCAGGGGGCCTTGGCGGGATCGGTGGTGACATTGGGGTTGGCAAATTCTTCCAGGGGCGCATTGCGGGCGAGCGAGACCAACAACAGCACCATACCCAGGCCCAGCGTGAGCAGGATTTCCAACAGGGCGACTACGGGGAAAGCGAAGACGGTATCGTCCGGGCCTTTTTCCACCATGGTCTGCGGCGCGCCTCGCACCAGCTCGACCAGGGTGTAGGTCTTCGAGCTCTCTTTTTCAAAGGCGACTTTTTCCGGTAGGCGCATCATCGGTCCCCATCCTTTTGCCGGTCCTGGGCTGCCAGGCCACCGTCTTTCCTCACCCGCCACAGGTGCAGGCTGGTGAACAGGGCGATCCCTAAAGGAATAAAGATGACGTGCAGGGCGTAGAAACGGGTCAGGGCGGGTTGGCCGATCTCCGGTCCGCCCAGGAGGAAGCGCCGGGCCAACTCCCCGCCCACCGGAGCGTAGCCCGCCACGCTGGTGCCGACGGTGATCGCCCAGTAAGCCAACTGATCCCAGGGCAGCAGGTAGCCGGTGAAGCTGGCGCCGAGGGTCAGCAGGAGCAGCAGCACGCCGATGACCCAATTGAACTGCCGGGGCGGCTTATACGCCCCGGTGTAGAAAACGCGAGCCATGTGCAGGACGACGACGATCACCATCAGGTGGGCGCCCCAACGGTGCAGGTTGCGTAGGAGCTGGCCGAAGGGCACCTCAGTCTGCAGGCGGACGATATCCCCATAGGCGTGCTCCACCGCCGGGGTGTAGTAGAACATGAGCAGCATCCCGGTGACCGACAAGGCCAAAAAAGCCAATAAGGACAGGACGCCCAGCCCGAATGAGTAGGTTGCCCGCAGGCTCTGGCGGCTGACTTTCACCGGATGCAGATGAAAGAAAAGGCTGCTGGTCATCACCAGCGAACGGTCCAGCGGGTTATCCGGCCAGCCGTGGCGGAAGATGGACCGCCAGACCCGAGAATGGGTGACGAAATGAATGACCTGTTCCAAAGTTCGCTCTCCTTCAATCTGTATAGGTGAGCACTTCCCGGAAGCGGAAGGCCTCCATGGTGATGGCTCCGGTGGGGCAGCGTTGGGCGCACAGCCCGCAGCGGGTGCAGATGCTGTCGTCTTTGATCATCGCAATCAAGGGCGATTCGGTCGAATCGGCGCCGGCCTCGCTGGCGGGTTGGGGTGAGGCTGCGGCCAAAATCTCCTTAAGGGTCGCGTCTCCGTCCAGCCGGTCGGCGGGTACGATCTTGAGACAGTCCCAGGGGCAGACATCCACACAACCGTTGCACAGGATGCATTTGCTGCCATCGAAGACGGTGTTGATGCCGCACTCCAGGCAGCGCATAGCCTGGTAGCTGGCGGCCTCTTCGCCGTAGCCCAGCTCAACCTGAGAGATCCCGGTGCGGCGGTCCACGGGGAGGGCCGGCACCCGGGTGCGGATGTAGTTGAGCCAGTTCTCCGGCATCTCATGATCGGGGATTTCCGTCCAGGAGGTGGTCAGCGTCATCTCCAGCTTGCGGCCCTGGAGGTATTCTTCGATGCCCAGGGCGGCGATATGGCCGTCGCGCACGGCGTGGATGATCAGCCGCGGCCCGTGGGCCACGTCTCCGCCGGCGAAGACATCCGGGGCGGTGGTTTGCCCGGTCTCCGGGTCGATGGCGACCAGCCCGCGGGGGGTTACTTGAATATCCTCGGCCCCGCCGAGCAGCTCCAGGTCGGCGGACTGCCCGATGGCCAGGATCACCGCATCGCAGTCCCAGACCTGCTCGGAGCCGGGGACGAAGCGCGGGTTGAAGCGACCGGTTTCATCGAAGACACTGGCCACGTCGATGACTTCCAACCCGGACACGCGGCCGTCCACCCCCAGGATGCGATTCGGACCGCGGCGGGGGTGCACCTGAATACCCTCCTCCAGCGCCTCCTCGAGCTCGAAGCGCGAAGCGGGCAGTTCGTCCCAGGATTCCAGGGCGATGACGCGCACCTCGGCGACGCCCAATCGCAGCGCGGTGCGGGCCACATCCAGGGCGGTGTGGACTGCCTCGCTCTGTTCGTCGGAATCGGGCGCTTCCATCTGTGAGTTGGCCAGGCCCAGGCGGAGGGCGGTGCGGGCCGCGTCCATGGCCACATCCCCACCGCCGACCACCACCACCCGGCGGCCAAGCTCCATGCGGTAGCCCAGGTTGTAATTCAGCAGCAGATCCACGGCGGGGATGACCCCGTCCAGGGTAGCGCCTTCGATGTTCAGGCGCCGGCCCTGCATCAGGCCGGCCCCCAGGTAGATGGCGTCGAAGTCCCGGCGCAGCGCAGCCAGGGGGATGTCTTGCCCGATGCGGGTCTCGTAGCAAATTTGCACCCCCAGGGCCTGGATCGATTCCACCTCCATGTCCAGCGCCTCCCAGTCCAGGCGGTAGACAGGGACGCCGTAGCGCATCATCCCGCCGGACTTCGGGCCGGCCTCGAAGATGGTGACCGAGTGACCGAGCACAGCCAGGTCGTGCGCTGTGGTCAGGCCGGAGGGGCCGGCTCCGATCACCGCCACTTTCCCCGTCCGGCGCCCGGGGAGGCGGCTCAGGGCCGCCAGATTTTCGCGCGACCAGCGCGCCGGGTTAAAATCGACGCCGGGCTTGCCGGGGCCCCGGCCGGCCTGAAAGCCGGCCTGCAGGAAGCGGGCGGTAGCAGCGCCTCCGGGGAGACGGCGGGCCGATTCGGGGCCATAGCGTTCGGTGAGCACCCGCTTCAGCGGGCGGATGGCCACCGGCTCCTTCTCCGGGCCGATGTCCCCCCGGCGGCAAGCCGTCTCACAAGGCGCGCCGCAGATCAGCCCGCAGGCGGTCGAGAGCGGGTTGGGGTCGTGTGCGATTTGATAGCCGAGCTCGTAATCGCCGCGCCGGATGGCCTGGATATAACCACGGGCATCGGTCAAGACCGGGCAGGCCGCCTGGCACTTGATCATCTCGCGGTAATAACCGGCATCGGGCGCAATCACCTTGTACTTCTGTTCTGCCACAATCCCTCCTCGCAAGCATTTCTGGATGGGCGTGATCCCCCCATGCACCTGGGTGCAGGCTGTTTACAGGATAACAAAATGCCCTGAGGTTGGAAATCCGTCGAGCGAGTGGGGAGGAATGAAAAAAGAGCGATCCTGCGGACCGCTCGAGGGGAAAAGAACTAAGTCTTCGGCGCTGGGGCCAGCCTTCACCCAGGCGGATATACCGGATGTGCGATCTGGTTGATCAGGATTGGAGGGGGATGTCCCGGCGGCCGCCCGTGTGAGGGTGGGGGGCGGCGGGGGATGAGAGGCTCAGGGACAGGGCCAGCCCGGCGAGCACCGGGGCCAGGGAGAGGAGAAAAGCCGCCCACAGGCGCCAGACTCCGCCGAGGGCCGCCGGCCACAGCCCGGTGAGCGGCAGCAGCGAAAGGAGCAGGGCGAGGACGCTCCAACTCATCCACGGCCGCAGGCGGGAAGCCCGGCCGGGCCACAACGCGTGTCCGGCGTACACAATCCCCAGGGTGACAAACCCCAGCAGCAGGAGGTGCAGGTAAAAGACGCGCAGCCCCATCGCCTCCCCCCAAAGGGCCAGCGGCGCTATGCTGGCGGCGGCGTCCAGCAAGGCCTTCAGCAGGAGAAAGGCCAGCGGCGCCCCCCAACCGCCCCAGAAGCTGCCCCTGAAATGAGGCCAGAGCAGGCGGAAATGCAAGAACAGCCCGGCGGAGGCCAGCAGGCCGCCGATACCGGCCAGGGTGCGCAGGTCGGCGGGGACGAGATCGACAGGCACCCCCAGCAGGAAGCTGAGCGGCAGCCCCAGGAAGAGCAGGGGATCCTCCCAACCCGTCTGCCTGCGGGACAGTTCGGGCCGGGCGGCATAGGCCAACCCCAGGATGGCGAGGATCGCCCAGCCGTTGGAGAACATGTCAAGGAAGAGGTGCACCGCGGCAGCGGACAGAAAGGCATCCTCGATTTTCAAGGCCGAGAGAAGAGCGCGAGCCCAGGCGCCCAGCGAAGCGGCGATGAGGAAGTTCAGAGCAGCGTTCCACAGCTTGAGCGGCCGGGAGCGAGGTGCGCCGCGGGTCGCCCGGTGATAGGCGAATATAAAGAAGTACCAGCCGAACAGGTTGAGGGTGGAAATGACGATGGAAAACGGCAGCCGGCGCTCGCCAATAATGGCCGGCGCATACCCCCATAAGAAGAAGGGCGGGTAAGAGAGCAGACCGAGCACGAGCACCAGCCCAATCGCCCAGAGCATCCGCCGGGGCAGGCCCCGTCCGGTCAGCGCCGGCAGCCGGGCGGCGATCAGGCTCATCAGGGCCGGAGTGGCCCAGGCGAAGTACATCAGGTGCGAGTGGGCGTGGCGGACATTGGAGAAGTCGATCCCGGCCGGAAAACCGGCTACCATCCAGTAGCGCATCAGAGAGCCGGTCAGACCGGCGATCAGGAAGGCGACCAGGGCGCCCAACCACAGCCGGCGCAGCCAGACCATCTGCCCTGCCAGGACAGCGCCGGCCTCCGCAGGTGGGTCCGGTTTCTCGTTTTCGATCCAGGCGTTCATCCTCTCCCCTTATGACGAAAGTTCCATGCGGCGGCGCCGGTGGTGGCAGTAGCGCCAATAACGCCGGCAGCGCTTTGCCGCGCGCGACCGCCGCTGTCTATTATGGCAGAAATTGGGCGGCACACTTTGCGCTAGCGCAAACTTAATTCGATCAAACTGGCCTAAGATGGTAAGTAAGCTGGTTTCAAATCTAAAACCGATGGAGGAAAAGCATATGAGTGAGAAAGTGATCGATGTCCGTTCCATTGCTCCCCCGCAGCGCCACCCGCTGATTTTTCAGACCTTCGAAGCCCTGAACCCGGGAGAGAATTTTATCCTGGTGAACGATCACGACCCCAAGCCGCTCTACTACCAGTTCAAGTTCGAGCGTGATGGCCAGTTCGATTGGGTTTATCTTGAACAAGGGCCGGATGTCTGGAAGGTGCAGGTGGGGAAGAAATAGCCCTGCCTGAATAACACCCGGCAGCTACGATTGAAACAGCCGCCGTGACCGGGAGAATCTCTCCCCGGGGCACGGCGGTTGTTTTTTCTGAGTACTCAGTTTCACTGCGAGGCCGGTCAGGCGCTACGGAGCTGGATCAGCACGGCAGACGCTGCGATCACACGGACTCGAGGACGAACAGCAGCATGGCGCACAGCATGTACACCGAGGCGTACTTGAACAGGCCGAACTGCAGGCGCTCGGAAGCCTTCCAACCGACCCACAAGGCCAGCAGCAGCAGCCCGGCGCTGAGCACGCCCAGCAGGTGCAGGTACCCCCAGGCCATGCCCACCCCCAGGGCGGCCGAGCCCATGACCAGGGCGGCGAGGACGCTCGAGAGGGCGATGACCCGGCGGGTAGTTTTAAATCCGTAGACCGCCGGGAAGGTCGGCACACCGGCGCGCTGGTAATCGGCGTGGTAGCGCAGGCTGAAGGTCATGATATGGGTGGGGATCCAAAAAAGGACCGCCAACGCGAGCATGAGCCCGATCCAATCGATGCCTTCTATGCCGAGAGTCCTCCCGGCGAGGATAGGCATCCCGCCGGAGATCCCGCCCCATACGATCGACCAGGCCGTGCGCCGCTTGAGCCAGATGGTATAGACGACGACGTCGAAGAACAGGCCGGCGAAGACCACCACTCCGTACAGGCGGTCGATGCCCAGCGCCCAACCCACCCCGGCGGCGGACAGGACCAGGCCCAGCAGGAGGGCCTCGCCCGGCTTCACCCGCTCCGAAGGCAAGGGCCGCCCGCAGGTGCGCTGCATGCGGGCATCGATATCCCGGTCGTACCACATGTTCAACACCGTGCTGCCGCTGATCGCCAGGAACAGGCTGCCGGCCAGGCTGAGCAGGACTTGCCAGTCAATCACCGGGCAGCGGGCGGTCATAAACCCGGCCAGGCCGGTGGTGAGCAGCAGGCCGGTTTGCAGGGATTTAATCATCCCCCAATACAGGCGTAATTTCCTCCAGATCACCTTCACTGTGTTTAGCTCCTGGTGTTGGGGGAGGGAGGCGCCGCCTGAGGAGCGGCGCTCCGAAAACCCCAACCGCCTAATTCTGCGGGTCTCTGGCGCAGCGGAAGCCTACCCCCGGGCTGTAATAGTCCGGCCCGGCGCTGTTACGGGTCCAGGCCCGCAGGTTGTACTCGTAGGTCTGAAAACTGCCGCCGCGCAGGTAGCGATAGTGCTGGTCGGGGTGATCATCCCCCGTCCACTGCCAGACATTGCCGGCCATATCGTACAGGCCGTAGGGGTTGGCCGAATCGATCGTCTGGTACCCCTGGTAGGTTTTGCCGTTGTAGAACCCAACCGGGGTGGTGGTGCCGAGTTTGCTCTGCGCCTCATATGGGTCCCGGCTGCTGTAGTAATTGGCGTTTTGGCGGTGGATTTCGTCGCCCCAGGGGTAGGGCCGGCCATCGACCCCGCGGGCCGCCTTTTCCCATTCATCCTCCAACGGCAGGCGCCAGCCATAGTACTCGCAGTAGGCCCGGGCCCCGAACCAAGTGACCATGGTGACCGGGTGGTTCTCGAAGCCGGAGAGGGGGGTGAAGAGGCTGCCATCGAACGCCAGGCGCAGGCCGGGTTCTTGCAGCGGCACGTGCAGTTTATCGCCCGGGCCGATTTCCTCCTCGTGCTTGTACCCGTGGAACTCGTCCCCGGGATAGTACCCCATCACCTGGTCATCCAGGATCTTCGCCCAACCGTCCGCCAGGGCCGCGTTCAAGTACTCCGCGTACTGGGCGTTGGTCACATCGGTGACCATGAATTCGTAGTCGTAATCCAGCCGGGCCGGCTGGTTGAACTGCCCTTTCAGGAACTCGCCGGCCGGGACCAACGCCCAGGCCGAGGGATCGACCCCCGGATCGATGGCGGCCAACGGCAGCGCGGCCGAGGCGTTGGCGGCGCAGCCGGAAACCAGCAGGGCAAGCCAGGCAATCAACAGGAATCGCCACACCTTCATCGCAGCACTCCTGGAGGGGTAACTTCTCGCCGGGCAGGGGCGGCCTGGCCGGGGGCTTCCTCCTGAACGGCGCTGGTGACCGCCGCGGGGTTCAGCGCATCCCCCTCCGCCATCTCCTCCGTCCAGCGCCCCCTGCGCTGGAACAGATCGACCAGGCGCCAGATCATCAGCAGCGCCAGCGCCACCAACACGGCAGCCAGGCCGAGGTCGGTCAGGACCATCAGGGTGTCCACCAGGGGCTGCTGTTCCAATTCGCTGACGAACAGGCGCTTCATTTCAAAGACCGTCACTGCGGCGAAAGCCAGGTCCGAGAACAGGATCACCGCCCAGCCAAAGACCTGGCGGACACGCCCTTTCAAACCGGCCAGGTCGGCGTAGTAGAGCAGGATGATGGTGGCGATGATCCCGGAGAGGGTGTGCCAGTGCCCGGTGAGGACGATGCGTTCCTCGCGCCAGGGCCAGACGCGGAAGATCTCGTCCAGCTTGACCGCCATGAAGATGCCCACTCCGCTGACGGTGAAGTTCATGAACACCATCTGCCAGGTGGCGCCGAATTTGAGCGGGTCGTGCAGCAGCGCGGCGAGTTTCTGGAGCAAGCTCCCTTTCCTCAGGCCGCCCCGAGCCAGGCCCACCCGGATCTGCTCCCGCCAGGTGAAGATCACCAGGAACAAGGCCGACAGCATGACCATCACCGAGCCCACGTAGATGATCGTATGCGCCCATTCGAGCACGATCACCGACCAGGCCCCTACGGAGATCACGATGGTGCCTGCGATCATCAGCGGCATGGCGATCTTGTGCAGCGGGCCCTTGAAATCCACCCAGCGACCGACGATCAGGGCCAGGGCGATGGCGATCAGAGTCAGCATGATGTGCAGGTGGCCGATGATGGCTTTCTGCAGCAGGGTTTTGTGGGGCATGCGGATGACGTCTTCGGCCAGGAAGGTCTCGAACCCGTTGGGGAAGTACGAGCCGGCCAGCGCGCCGAGCAGGGCCGAACCCAGGGTGGCCACCGCCATGGCAAAGAAGGCGACCCGCTCCAGATCGACCCCGCCGCGGGTGTGGGCGTAGGCTGCATCCCTGACCGCGTACCCCTTCTGCCAGGGCCACAGGGCGATGGCCAGCAGCACACCGGCGAAGAAAACCAGGGTTTGGCCGGCGATGAACAGCCCGTGGAAGACCCACACATGCCCGAAGTAGCCGAAGGCCAGGCCGAAGATCATGGTGAGCAGGTAGCCGGCGGTCACGGTGACGTTGGCGGCGATGCGCAGGGCGTGGCGCATGGCTACCAGGCCGGTGATGAAGTAGACCTCGATGGCGACCACCGCCAGGGCGATGCTGTGATACAGGGTGATGATGCGGCCCTCCCGCTCGGCTGCAACCAGGTCCATCCCCAGCAGGTCCACCACGAAGTCGCGCACGCCCCACTCGACCATCGGCCCGGAGAGCGTGCCCCAGATGGCGGTGACCAGCGAGATCATGGCGATGGCGACCAGCACCAGGCCTTTGGTCGAGGCGAACAGGTAGTTAAAGCGTTGGCTTAATCCAGACACTCTGTTCTCCGTTGGTTACTGGCTGCTGTATCCCGCTCAGGTGAGGCGCAGGTACCGGGAGAAGCCCAGGGCAAAAGCCAGAGTCATCAGCAGCAGGAGCGGGGCCAGAATGGCGAGCACCAGGCTCTGGCTGAAGAACAGCAACTGCGCCCCCGCCGACAGGAAGGCCAGGGCAATGCCCCCCAAGCCGATGAGGGCCCCGCCGACCCCAACCCACCAGAAACCGTCCGGAGCCCGGCGTTCCAGGCTGGCCTTGATCGGGCCGCCGAAGATGATCAGCCCGGCGACGCCGTGGAAGAGGGGCACGGAGATCTTTCGCAGCAGGTCCATACCGCCAATGCTGGTCACCGCGATGGCCAGGAAACCGAGGACGGCGAACCAGGCGTAGTAGCGGTGGGCCCGCGGGTAGTACTGCTCGACGATGCCCAGCGACAGGCCCAGGGGGATCAGGCTGGCCACGGTGAGCACGTATGGCGAGGCGAGGATGTCGTAGCCGAGGACGATCAGGAGCAGCCCCGAAACCAGGAGCACCGCGGTCCCTGCCAGGTAGAACAGGTCGTGGCGTTTGTGGGCGCGGATGTAGCGCTGATAAAAGCTGAGAATCAGGTAGATAGCCACCAGTCCGGTAGCCAGGAGAATGATGCGGTCGAAGAGGGTCATGGTTTCCTTCCTTTCCAGTGGATCGAAATCGAGCGGTTTAGCGCGGCCTGGCGCGCAGCGAACCGGTTGAAGAACGCCTTCAATGTGAATTTTTCCACATTAAAACAAAGCGTTCTGTGAACTACGTCACAGAACGTCCCAATCAGGCTTAATGTCAAGATAAAAGATGACTTTTGTCAGGTCAGGCCGGTGAGGTGGAATTCACGCTTTTCCGTTATGCGCTTGAGGCCCTCGATATCGAGGATCCTCATCCGGCCGCGTTTCTGGGCGATCACGCCCGCCTGCTCCAGCTCTTTGAGCACGCGTGACACCCGTTCGCGGGAAGCGCCGACCAGGGCGGCCAATTCCTGCTGGGTCAGGCGGACCTCACCCGGCTGCCTGGTATACGATTGCTGCTGCTGCACTTCGTCCAGCAAGGTGATCGCCACCCGCTCCTGCACGTTGCGGAAGGCGAAGGCCTCCAGGCGGTTGAGCAAATGGCGCACTTTCGCCAGACAGTCCCCCTGGACCATGGCTTTCAACTCGGCGCTGCGCTCGCACAAATCGCAGAACTTCTCCCGCTCGATCGCCAGCAGGGCGACGTTCGACATGGCGATCGCGGTCCCCAACTGCGGGCCGCCATCCAGCAGCGGCACCGGGCAGAAATAATCGCCCGGACCGCGCACGCAGAGGATGCTCTCGTGCCCTTCAGGGGTGACCCGCACGATCTTGATCCGCCCGTCAGCCACCAGGTAGACGGCTTCGGGCGCATCCCCCTGGAGGAAGACGGCCTCGCCTTGGAAATAGGTGATAACCTGCACGGATTCGCGCAGCTCCGCTTCGATCTCTTTGGGGAGCCGGGAAAATGCACCCAGGTGATCGGTTTTGTGCCTCATTGCTGCCTCTCTTCAACTCTGACCGAACGAATGATATTAGGCAGAATTATCCTATCCGGGCGGGGAAAGAAATGGAAGTGGCAAGCGTCTTGCCGGGCGGGGACGAATGTCACCGATTCAGCCGCCTCACTACTCTACCACTTAAATGTTGTCGCTTAGACTCTGCACAGTTCTAAAGCCGCAAGATCGGGCTTTTCCCTATCCACCCAGAGCACCGATTTCTTTTGCAGACACAAACATCATATTTTGGTAGGGGCGGGTCTTTGATTCTGGCGATGGGAGCCTAACCGTAAATGGCGCCTGTGAGATCAGCCCCTCCTGGTGGACCAGGCGGACCCGCCCTTCCACCGCCTTCCAGCCCTCCCAAACCACCAGCCAGCGCGTCCTGTTGCGCCTGTACTGGTGTGCGAGAAGGGTTGGATTGTAGATGGAGGGGTTGGTTGTGAGGCAAAGCTGTCAACGGATGGCAAGGCATGCGCGGCATGCTCAGCGGTTGCTCAGGGAGCGGATTGAACGGATTACGCTCGAGGCGGTCAACGTATCTAAAAAATCACCCGGCCGTGTTTTCTTTTAGGCGGGTCCTGGTTGGTGGGCAGGCGGGGTTGGTCTGGTTATCGTGCTTTCCGGTTCGGCCTCCTTCGCCTGACCGGAAGTCCTGCCCGTACAGGCACGGCGACGTTACTGAATTATCCAAACCGTAAACCGCCCCGCCGTCACCCTACTACCAGGGGTTGGGCCTTCGGTGGCTGCGTTGAGTGTTCTGCTCATGGAGTGCTTCCGGTAAAGGCCGAGATTTTAGACCTTGGGGATGCTATCCATCCCTTGGATAGTATTTAGCGCCCGCATGGGGATATAATGACCGCCGTATTCCGCCAACCTAAAACGTCCAGCAGGAGGCCCATCCTTGATCAAGCTGCTCTTCGATACCGATATCGGCTCGGACGTGGACGATGCCGTTTGCCTGGCCTATCTGCTCTCCCATCCGGAATGTGATCTGCTAGGGATCACCACGGTCACCGGCGAAGCGGACAGGCGGGCGGCGCTGGCCAGCGCCCTGTGCCGGGCGGCGGGCAAGGCGGTTCCGATCTACCCGGGTGCGGAGCAGCCGCTGGCGGGAGCTCAAATGCAGCCGGTCGCTTCTCAGGCCAGGGCGCTGTCCCGCTGGCTGCACGATACCGCATTTCCCACAGGGCAGGCGGTGGATTTCCTCCATCATGCCATCTCCGAGAACCCGGGGGAAGTGGTCCTACTGACCACCGGGCCGCTGACCAACGCCGCGATCCTGTTCTCCCTTTACCCGGGGGCCGCGGCCCAACTGAAAGCCCTGGTGCTCATGGGCGGGTTGTTCCTGCCGGAGAGCCCCGGCCGCCGGGACGACGATTGGAACATCGCCCTCGACCTGCAGGCCGCGGCGATCGTCTATCAGGCCCCGGCGCCGGTGCACCGCTCGGTGGGCCTGGACGTGACCCGCCGGTTGGAGCTCCCTGCGGAGGAAGTGCGCCGCCGCTTCACCGCCCCCTTCCTGCAGCCGGTGCTCGATTTTGCCGGGATCTACTTTGGCGAAGGGAATGCCTCCATCGTCTTCCACGACCCGCTGGCGGCGGCTGTGATCTTCGATGAGACCCTGGTAGAGTTCGCCCGCGGCCGGGTGGAGATCGATCCGGCAGGCGAGCGCTACACTGCCTGGCGCCCCGGCGGGCCGGACGCGCCCCACGAAGTCGCCGTGCGGGTCGACCGCGAAAGGTACTTCGAGCATTTCTTCTCGGTCGTGAACGGCTGACCGGCAAAGGCGCATTTGTGTGCAGGCAATCTGCCAGTCATCATTGTCGTTGGGGGGTATGGGCGACGAAGGCGCCCATACCCCCCAACGACAATCCTTTTCTGCTGACAAGTGATGTGTGCACACGTTGCACCTTTCATCGGAAAAATTTCAGGAAATGGGTATCGATGGGGATTTACACGAATTAGGTCACCGATCTCCAGCCGAGCTTTATAATACGATTATCGAAAAACGCATCGCAAAGCCAGGCCCAGTTCAAGCACCAACAACGAAAAACAATAGCAAAGGGAAATAAAATGGAAATTGCCCCTCTCACCCGCGATCACCTCGACGCTGCCGCGGTGTTATTTACCGCGCATTACCGCCGCCTGCGCCAATCCGTCCCCAGCCTGCCGCCGCGCATGGAATCTCCCGCAGCAGTGGCCGAGATGCTCGAAGGCCTGGTTGCAGGGCCGGGCTGCAGCGGCGCATTCGAGGACGGGCGGCTGGTCGGGTACCTGGGCGGTTGGACCTTCGACGGCTTCCGCGGCACGCCCCGCCGCGCGGCCTACTGCCCGGAATGGGCCCATGCCGTACTGCCGGATTTGCCCGCCACGGCCGTGCGCCGCATCTACTGGGCCCTGTACCGCAGCCTCTCGGCCGGCTGGTTCGCGGATGGCGTCCAGGTCCACGCCATCTCCCTGCTCGGGGATGACCTGGCCGCCCGCGAGGCCTGGTTCTGGAACGGATTCGGGCTGCACGTGCTGGATGCCGTGCGCCCGCTGGCCCCGATCGAAGCGACGATGCCGGAGGGGTACCGGCTGCGCAAGGCCGGCCTGGAGGATGCGCAGACCCTGGCCGTCCTGGAAGCCGAGCACTGGGCGCATTACGCCCAGGCCCCGGTGTTCATGGTCTCGAACTTCGCCAGCACGGCGGAGGAGTGCGCCGCCCTGATCCAGGACCCGGTCGCCAGTTTCTGGCTGGCCTTTTCCGAGGCGGATGGGGAGCCGGCCGGCTACCTGCGCTTTGAGAGCCGCATCGACGGCGGCGCGGATATCCTGGTGGACGAGGACACGGTTGGCGCTACCGCGGCCTACGTGCGCCCGGCGCACCGCGGCAGGCGCCTGGCCCCGGCCCTGCTGGATGCCGCCCTGCGGGACTACGCCGCCCGGGGCTTCCAGCGCTGCGCCGTGGATTTCGAATCGTTCAACCCCGAAGCCGCCTCCTTCTGGCCCAAATACTTCCAGACGGTGGCATATTCCATGATCCGCGTGCCTGAGCGGGTGTTGGAGAGCGAGGTGCAGTAGCGTCGGATCATAAACGAAAACTCCGGCCCTTTGCGCTTTCTAGTCCTGGCGGCTTTGCGTCTGAATTACATCGGGAGATTGAGCCCAAGGAACATCGCAGATTAGTGGGCTCGCTTGCGGAGAATACAATACCACTAGCCTTCCCATTTTGGTGAGCTAAAAGGAAAGTGGTCGCTTGTTGATATTCGAGCGCGCCGTTTAATAACAACAGACCACTAGCCTAGCGAAAAACATCAGGATAGTGGTCTGTTGTTGGCGTCTGGCGCCCGCGGCGCGACTCGAACACGCGACCCCTTGCTCCGCAAGCAAGTGCTCTAATCCACTGAGCTACGCGGGCCTGCAATAAGCGAACGGTATTGTACCACTTTTCCCCGCACGGTCAAGATGCGCGGCCATGGCTTTTTCAAAGTCATAAGCCAGGCTTTGAAAAAAAATAGGGTGGGGGGATTTGGGCGACCGCCCAAATCCCCCCACCCTCATATTCTTGAGAATGGTAAGGATACGCGGCCATGGCTTTTTCAAAGTCATACGCGGGTTGTGAAAATAGAGGTTAGGGGGATGGGCATGGGCGGGCTGACCAGCCCGCCCATGCCCATCCCCCGTGGCAGTCTTGGAAAAGCGGGCTCCCCGCCTCAGCGGTAGGCGATCATGTGCCCGTTCAGGTCGATCACGTGCTGGTCGTCGATCGTGACCTGCGACCGGCGGAGCCTGTTGCGCACGGTCTCTAGATCCTGCGCCACCTGCTGGTAATTCTTCTTGCCGTCTTTCGACAGTTTCTGAATCGTCTTCACCTGGCTGTCCACCTGGTCCAGCAGCTTACGGATCTCTTCCGAGACTGCCGGGTTGGCCTGGTAAGCCTGGCGCTGCTGCTGCCACAGGCCCACCATCTCTTTCACCTCGGCCTCGATCTCGTCGACGTGGTCCTGTTCCGATGCGATGCGCTCCGCTTTCTGGCGAGAGCGTTCGGCCAGGTGGTAGTACTTTGCCGACAGATCACTCAGGCGTTGCACCAGGGCGATGGCGCGCAGATGTTGGTCTTTCAACGCCCTCCACTGCTCGTCCAGCGCGGCCAGCTCGCTCAGCTCCGGATCGAAGTTCAGCGAGGTCGGGGGCCAGCCGCCCGCCCCGCGCAGCCAGGAGACGAGATCTTCCAACTGCTCGTGAGCGTGCTGCCGGTTCTGGCTGGCGGCTGCGTGCGTCTCCAGCAGAGGGTCGCCCAGGTCCTCCAGGGCGCGGAAGTTCGCCGCGCTGCTCTGCCAGTAATCGGAGCGGCGCTTGAGTTCCAGGATGAGGTCGTTCAAACTGAGGCGGGACTTGCGCCCGTAAGCCGCGCCCTCGAAGGCCTGGCCGTCCGCCAGCAGGCGGTGCGCCTCGGCGATGGCCGGCTCGTCCAGGTCCCCGATCGCCTCCAGCTCGGTCAGCCGGGCTGCCAGATCCTTCTTCTGCGTATCCAGCTCTTTGGTGAAGCGGTCCAACCAGGAGTTCGCCATCTGCTCGACCTTGCCGGCGAAAGTGCTCAACAGGCGCTCTTTGCGCTCGACCGGCCCACGCAGCGGCTGGTCGAGCTCCTGCGCGAGCTGCTGCAGGTTCGACTGTAAGCGCTCCAACTCGGCCGCGGCGACCTCGCCCAGCACCGGGTTGCTGCGCAGCAGGTGGCCGATCTGGGAGAGCCCCAACTGCAGCGTATCGAGCTGGCCTGCAGCCGAGTTTTCGACCCGCTGGATTTCTTCCAGGCGGGTGCGGATCTTCCCGACCCGTTCCTGCAGCTTGCCGGTCAGTTCGACCAGGGAGCGAAGGCCGGCAAGGGTCTCCTGGACGCGGCCCTCCGGCACCGGTTCGGCCTGGTTCTCGGGGACCAGGGCCTGGTACTGCTCCTCCCACTTTTGTAGGTCCTCCGCCAGGGTCTGCACCGCGTCTTGCTTGGGCCAGTTCTCCGGGTCGTACTCCTGGACTTTTCCGGCCAGAGCGTAGGCGCTGCGGCTCCACTCGCCGGCCTGGCGCAGTTCGGGACTCTCCAACAGGGCCAGGATTTCGCTGTGCGCCTGGGAAGCCTGCTGGCAGAGCGCGGCCAGGTCTTTGTACTCGGCGGCCAGGCGGCTCGCGATGGACAGGTCTTCGGCGATCTGTTGGGGGGTGCGCGGCTTTTTGCTTGGGCCAATGGCGCTCGTCTGCCGGCTGAGGTTGGTCAGGCGGGAGCGGCTTTGCTCCCAGGCGATGGGCCGCCTGGCGTGGGTGCCCAGCGCAGCGAATTGAGACGAGAGCTGTCGCAAACCTTCGGACAACACGACCAGGATCCTTTCCAGTTCTCCGGCCTGCCGCTTTGCCTGCTTCAGGCTGGCCTCCATCTCCCGCACCGCCTTGAAAACCCGTTCGGATTCGGCGATCACCTCCGGCATGCTCTCGATCTCGAGCCGCGAAAGCGTGTCGCTCATGGTGCGCGAGATCACTTTGAGGGGGTTGAACTCCTGGCGCACCTCGGCGGTGTTGACTGTGGGCGGGGCCTGTTCCAGCGCCAGGTCTACATCCCGTACGGCCTGGCCCAGTAGATTGACGTTCTTCGCCGTCTGGTTGTAGCGCTGTTCCCAGCCCGTCACCTTCTCCACCAGATCCTTCAACAGCGGTTCCTGGGCGACGACGATCTCGTACACGCGGGTGATCGTCTCCCGGTCGCACTGGTCCAGTACTTCTTCCTCGCCCCCCTCGAAGAAATAGGGCGGGATCTGGCTCAGCGCTTTCCGGCTGCGCTCTTCCCGGCGCAGGGCCTTATCCATGGCCTCTCCCTGCACGTTGTGGGTGTGGAGCTGGTCGAGGACCTTGTTGGCCTGGACTTGAAGCTGGCGCAGCTCCCGGCAGCGAGAGGCGATCTCCCAGCCCAGTTGGTTGAGGCCCTGAAGCTGTTCTTCCACCACTTCGATGGCCGCGGCCAGGGCCTGGTAGTCCTCCATCAACCGCTCGGTCTGCTTATACAGGGCATACCACTCGTAAGGGGAACCAATGGTGGCCTCCCAGCGGGTAGCGAGCAGCGCATGCGACCGCTCCTGGGCGCGCACCAACCCCCGCTCCAGCCCACCAAGCAGGCGCGTGTCATCTTGAAGCTGTGCCTGGAGCGTCCCCACGCGAGATTTAAATGGTTCGCTTTCCTCGCCGGTGTACTCCTGCAGCAGATAGAGCGCTTCGTTGCGCTTCCCCTGGACACGGCGGATATTGCCGCGCAGCGTTTTCAGGTTGTGCTGGACCCGGTTTTGCCAGTAGCGGACGGCCAGGAATAACCCTCCAACCAGCGCCAGCACGGCCAGCGGGATAAGCCATACGCCTGAAGCGAGAAGAGAAAATTCACCGGTAGACATACGATCTGCCTGCCTTCTAGGGACTAACACAAATACGAACGAACGGAATTAGAACAACCGTTCCTTTTTATTATACCAATTAATACAGATTCGGTCGCGTATGAATTTCCGTCCCTGGTAGGAAAATAGATGTTTATGGGATTAGGCGCGGTCTGTGC
>CAYMLG010000020.1:0-71181 GCA_964391195.1 uncultured Anaerolineaceae bacterium
AAGAGAAAAATAGAGAGATAAGGGAGAAGGTCGGGCTGCACAGCCCGACCTTCTCCCTTATCTATTCTTGAGGAAGCCACGGAGTGAAAGCCGGTTAACAAAAAACCGGGCTGCGGTGAACCCGCAGCCCGGTTGAAGGCGTCATTTTAGTACTCGGGCATCGGGGGAGCCGGAGCCTTTTCCTTTTCGGGGATGTCGGTGATCAGGGCCTCGGTGGTGAGGATCATGGCCGCGATCGAGGCTGCGTTCTCGAGCGCGCCGCGGGTCACCTTGGCGGGATCAATCACACCGGCTTCAACCATGTCGGCGTACTCTTCGGAAATCACATTGTAGCCGATGCGGTCGTTTTTCTTGTCCTTCTGCATCCGGCGCACGCCCTCGAGGATGACGGAGCCATCCTGGCCTGCGTTCTGGGCGATCTTGCGCATCGGGACTTCCAGGGCCTTGCGGACGATGTTCACACCGATCTGGGCATCCTCGTCGTCCATCTTGACCTCGTCCAGAGCGGGGATGGCGTTGATCAGGGCCACGCCACCACCCGGCACGATGCCGTCTTCGACGGCGGCGCGGGTCGCGGAGAGGGCGTCTTCAACGCGGTGCTTCTTTTCCTTGAGCTCGGTCTCGGTTGCGGCGCCGACGCGGATGATGGCGACACCACCGGACAGCTTGGCCAGGCGCTCCTGGAGTTTCTCGCGGTCGTAATCGCTGGTGCTCTTCTCGATCTCAACCCGGATCTGGTCGATGCGGCCTTTGATCGCCTGGCTATCACCCTTGCCGCCGACAATCGTGGTGTCGTCCTTGGTGGAGACGACCTTCTCGGCGCGGCCGAGGTCCTGCAGGGTGGCGCTTTCGAGCTTGCGGCCGGTCTCTTCGGAGATCACATTGGCGCCGGTCAGGACGGCGATATCCTGCAGCATGGCTTTGCGGCGATCACCGAAACCGGGGGCTTTAATCGCCAGGACGTTGAGCATGCCGCGCAGTTTGTTGAGAACGAGGGTAGCGAGCGCTTCGCCGTCCACGTCTTCGGCAATGATCACCAGATCGCGGTGGCCGACCTGTACCAGCTTCTCGAGAACGGGGACGATATCGGTGGCGGCGGAGATTTTCTTATCGTGGATCAGGATGTAGGGCTCGGCGATGGAAGCTTCCATGTGCTCGGGGTCGGTGACGAAATAGGCCGAGATATAGCCCCGATCGAACTGCATACCTTCCACATACTCGGTCTCGAATTCCAGGCCCTTGGACTCTTCGACGGTGATGACCCCGTCTTTACCAACCTTGTCCATGACCTCGGCGATGAGTTCACCGATCTGGCGGTCCTGAGCGGAGATGGAAGCGACGTTCGCGATCTCTTCCTTGGTAGTGACTTCGATGGACTGTTCGCTGATCTTCTCGGAAACGGCCTTGGTGGCGGCTTCGATCCCGCGCTTGAGCAGCATCGGGTTGGCGCCGGCGGCCAGGTTGCGCATACCTTCGGTAACAATCGCGTGCGCCAGGACGGTGGAGGTGGTGGTGCCGTCACCGGCGATATCGTTGGTCTTGGTCGCGGCTTCCTTGAGGAGCTGCGCGCCCATGTTCTCGAACGGATTTTCCAGCTCGATTTCTTTGGCAACGGTCACGCCGTCGTGGGTGATGGTGGGCGAACCGAACTTTTTATCCAGGGCGACGTTGCGTCCCTTTGGCCCCAGGGTGGTAGCGACAGCGGTCGCCAGGATTTCCATACCGCGCGACAGGTCGCGGCGAGCTTCTTCGGAGAATACCAATTGTTTAGCCATATTATCTGCTCCTTATACTTCTTCTGTGGGGTGGAAATCAGGATTGCACGATTGCTAAAAGATCGCTCTCGCGCAGGATGAGCATCTTCTTGCCGTCCAGCTTGATTTCGGTTCCGGCGTACTTGGCGAACAGGACAGTGTCCCCTTCCTGGACATCCATGGCAATCCGCTCGCCCTTTTCGTTGCGCTCACCAGGACCAACGGAGAGAACCTTACCTTTTTGGGGTTTTTCCTTAGCGGTTTCGGGGAGAACGATACCGCCCGCAGTCACCTCTTCTTGCTCGATGGGTTCGACCACGACGCGGTTGCCGAGGGGCTTTAGAGACATGGACATGTAGACCTCCTAAACAGATTGATGTGTAATTTCTGTAAATTGGTTCCGGAAATGGGGATTGTGCCGGCTTTGCTCTCCTGCTAAATTTCCCCGACCGGTTTTCAACAGACACGTACTGCTTACATGGGTTCAAGTTAGCACTCTATTGCTCGGAGTGCTAACTTGCTGCCAAATCATACCGAGTTTTCGATTTGAAGTCAAGGGGTTTGAGAAAATTCTCCGGGGATTTCTTACATATTTCTTATACAGAACCCCCGGATAGCAGCGGGTCGCAAACAGCGGGCCGTAAACACCGGATTATGGACTCGGGGTGTCTGTGGGCACAGGCGTGGATTCCCGAGTGGGGGTAGGCCGGCCAGATATTTGGGCTTCCAGGTTACGGCAGATCCCTTCGCTGTCCTCGACAATGCTCATGAGGACGGGGTCTTCCGGATATCTGGCCCGCACCTCCGCCAAGACTTCCATGGCCAGCGGGCAGTTGTTATAAGACGGCTTGCTGAGGAAGGCGAGGACTGTGCCGTATTCGACGTAGTAGTAAGCTACGGTGAGATTGGACAGGGGAAGCCCCTCCACATCGACCTGTCCCATTTCATTTTCTTCCGCCGTACAGCCTCGCACCGCGCACTGGAGCAGAGGCACGGCCCCCTCATAGTTGCGGGCGCGGATGAAGATCTGCCCCAACTGGCCGTAAGTGGAGGGGTTGCGGTTATCCAGGCTGAGCGCTTTCTCGGCGTTCACCGCGGCGGCGAAGAACTGGCCCTCCTGCGTGTAGGTCTTGGCGATCTCAATATACGGGATCGGGTTCTGCACCCCAAGCTGTTCATTGATCCGGGCTGCGCGGTCGAAATACTCAAGCGCCAGGTCCGGATTCTTGATGCCCTCACGGTAGTTCTGGCCGATCAAAACGTACAGGAAGGTGAGGTTCGGGGCGATTTCGGCTGCCTGGCGATACTGGTTGATCGCCTCGGCATAGTAACCGATCGTCTCGTTGACATAACCCAGGACACGGTGAGTGTCCATAAGCCGGACACCATTCCTCTGGCTCAATTGCATAGCCTGCTCGGCGTACTGCAGCGCCTGGGCCCACTTCTGCTGGTCAGCGAGGATTTCAGCGTAGTAGGATAGGGCCAGCGCATTATCTTTATCCAATTGGTACGCGCGCACCGCTTCACTGTTCGCTTCGGCCAGCGCTGCCTCGCGATCCCTTTCGGGCACCAGCGGGTTGAAGGCATACCAATCCAGGACGAAGGCCAGAACGGCATGGGCCATGCTGCTCTCGTCGTCCAGGGCTACAGCCTGGCGGGCGGTGGCAACCGCTTCTTCCAGGCGCGCCAGGCGGGTGGTATCGTTTGGCAGCATGCGGGAAGAATATGCCTGAATGCGGGCCAGCTCGATCCAGGCTTCCAGGTTTTCCGGTTCGATCTCCAGGGCTGCACGGTACGCCTCGATCGCGTCGTTGACGGCCGGGATAGGGGTGGGTGTGACCGGTGTGCCGTCCGGGTCAGTGGGCGTTGGGGTGGGGAGGAGGGCGCCGGGCTGGAGGGGTTGGGGGGTGATATTGTTGCTGGGGTCGTCCAGCTTTCCCGAATTGAAATAAGCCTGGGCCTCCAGCAGATAAGAGGCGGGCATGCGGGTGGGGGTGGGGGTGGCCTGGAAGGCAGGCTTGATCGCCCCACGCTGGATTCCCAGGTAGACCCAGACCAGGCTCAGGATGAGGGACAGGTAAAGCATCGACCGGTAGAAGTTCGATCGCTTCTTGACCGGCCGGAAATGAGGTTTTTTCCCTACGAGATAGCGGTCCATACAATACTGGTATCAGCGCAGATCAGCCAGGATTATCCTTCAGCTGTAGGCTAGGGCGCTTCACCTTCGGATGTCTCCTCATCAGGACTCTCAGCCTCAACAGTCCCGTCTGCGCTCTCCTCGTCACCGGCTTCTTCCTCTTCTGTACCGGTCTCGACCTCGGGCGGGTTCTCCAGGTTCTCCTGGCAGATTTCCAGGATGGTGTTGGCGTTGAAGACGGCGGTTTCGTCATCGGACACGGTGGTCAAGATCTCGTTGGCCACCGGGACCGCCTCGGCGCACTGGTTTGCCTTCGCCAGGGCAAAGCCATAATACCAGTAGTAAGCTTTCGACCGCTCGTCGTCGGGCTTGAGAACCACCGGCTCCACTCGCTGGCCTTCATCGGTGACCCCGCCGCGGACCGAGAGGCGCAAAGAGGGGATCGCCCGGCTGAACTCATCCAGTTTGTAATAGTTGATGCCCACCTCGCCATGCAGCCGGGGGTTGGTGGGCTCGATGCGCACCGCCTCCTCGGCGTACTGTGCCGCCTGGCGGTAGCGCCCATCGGCGAAGTAGGCGCGAGAGATTTCGATCAGCCCGACCGTGTTCTTCGGATCCAGCGCGTAGGCGGCAAGGAAGGATTCTTCGGCCAGGTCGAAATCACCCAGGGTCTTATAGGCGATGCCCAGGAACAGGTGTACGTCGGGGAAGTTCTTGTTAATGGCGATGGCCGAACGGAAAGCGTCGACCGCTTCCTGTACGTTTTGGGTGTTCATCAGCACCAGCCCGCGCGCCCGGTATGTCTCAAAACTTTTTTCCAGGTTGAGGGCCTGCTTCGACTCTTCGGCAGCCTTGTCGATCAGCGTGTAATCCCCCTGGTCGATCAACACTTCGGCGTAGTATGCATGAGCCAGAGCGTTGTTGGGTTCCAACGAGATGGCCTTTTTCAAAGCCAGCTCAGCTTCGCCATAGCGCTGCAGCTCGCCCAGCGCCCAGCCTTGCACCGCGTGCGCCATGGGGTGGTTGGGATTGCTCACCAGGGCGTTCTGGGTGTTGATGATCGCTTCTTCGTACATCCCTTTCCACACCTGGAAGCGGGCCAGTTCGACGAATATATTGGGGTTAGTGGGGTCGGAGCTCAGCGCCTTCTCGTACGCTTCGATCGCCTGGTCGAGCTTGCCCTCCTTATAGTAGGTCTGTGCCTGGTTGACATAGGATTCGGGGCTGGTTGTGGGGGTGGGCGTGCTGACGAACAGGGGAGGCGTAGAGGGCACAATCACCTGGTTCACATAGATCCCCATGCCGATCAATATCACCAATAAAGTAATCCGCCAAGTGTTGGGACGTTGGCGGCGTTTGGTCATTGTCCATTTACTTCCGCGGAGATACATGATGGCATGATACCATTTGAGGAGAAAGAGCGTCAAGTTAGAAAAAATTTCGGCTTCGTGCGCCGCCGCCCTGTTTCTATTTCCTTGCCAAAGGTGTCACAAAGCGCTAGAATGAGGGGTACTATGCGTTTTGACGTTTTCACCCTTTTCCCAGAAGTCCTTGAACCGTATCTACAATCCAGTATTCTCCAAAAAGCGCAGGAACGCGAACTCATCCAGGTAGAACTGCATAATATCCGCGACTGGACTGAAGATAAACATCATGTGACAGACGACCTGCCTTACGGCGGGGGTGGGGGAATGGTGATGAAGCCGGAACCGATTTTTCGAGCGGTCGAGGCAGTCCTGGGATCGCCGCCGGCCTGCCCGGTGATCCTGTTCACACCGCAAGGCAGGCGGCTGACGCAAGCGGTGGTGCGAGAGTTGGCCGCCCCGGCGCTGCTGGCGAAGCCAGACTTCCTGGAAACGACCCCGATCCTGGAGGGGGAAACCGGGGCGGAGGATGGATTCGGCGAGACCGACCTGGGTCTCTCTCCCTGGGCGGTGGTGGAGCGGCCTTCGAACCTGCCGGATGCGACAGCCTTGCCGCCCGGTGGGGTTGGGGAAGAACAACTGCCCCTGATCGCAGAGCCGCGGCTGGGGCTGCTGTGCGGGCGGTATGAAGGTGTAGATGAGCGGGTGCGGCAGCACCTGGTGACGGATGAAATTTCAATCGGAGATTATGTGCTGACCGGAGGTGAATTGGCGGCCCTGGTGGTCATCGACGCCGTCAGCCGCCTGATCCCCGGGGTATTGGGCGATCCGGAAGGAGCGTGGGATGACTCGCACGCTTCGGGTTTGCTCGAATACCCGCACTACACTCGCCCTCCCGAGTTCCGGGGATGGAAGGTGCCGGAAGTGCTGCTCTCCGGCGATCATGCCCGGGTAGAACGCTGGCGACGGGAGCAGGCGCTGCTGCGGACCTGGAAGCGCCGCCCGGATATGCTGGATGAGGCCCCGCTGACGGCAGCGGACCGTAAGTTTTTAGAGAAGCTGAAGCAATCAATAAAAGAATAACGACAGGAGTCTGGATGGAACAACGATTTTCCTACGGCAAAACATTCTTGCTCGGCTTTGGTTTTTTCGGAGTCAGCGTCATTTGGGGAGTGTATAACCTGTTCGTGCCGGTGTTTTTGGCCGAGAAATTTGGCCTCAACCCGGTGTTCGTCGGCTTCTTCATGACCCTGGATAATATCGCTGCGCTGCTCATCCAGCCGCCGGTTGGGGCGTGGTCGGACAAGCTGCGCACACCGATCGGGCGGCGCATGCCGTTTATCCTGATCGGTGCGCCGGTTGGGGCAGCGGCCTTCGGGCTGATCCCGCTGGCCTCTATATTACCCCTGTTTGTGGCCTGCACCAGCACGCTGCTGCTGAGCATGGCCTTCTGGCGCACCCCGGTGATCGCCCTGATGCCCGATATCACCCCCTCGAAGTTCCGCTCTCAGGCAAACGGGATCATCAACTTCATGGGGGGCATCGGGTTTATTTTTGCCAGCCTGGGCGGGGCGGCCCTGTATGAAATGAATCCGGCTTACCCGTTCTGGATGGGCTCCGTCCTGGTTATCTTCGCAGCGCTGATGGTGTTCATCTTCATCCGAGAGCCCAAGGTGTATGACGAGCAGAGTGAAACCCGGCCGGGGATGATCGAGAGCGTGAAATTCCTCTGGCGAGAGGGGGATAAGAGCGGGTTAAGGTTGCTGACCGCCATTTTCTTCTGGTTCCTGGCCTATTCGGCAATCGATGCCTTCTTCACCCTGTATTCAATCAATCACCTGGGCATCGGCGAAGCCAACGGGGCGCGGCTCCTCAGCCAACTCTCACTGGTCTTCGTGCTGTTCGCCATCCCCTCCGGAAATATCGGCGGGCGCATTGGGCGGAGACCGACGATCATGACCGGGGTAGCAGTGATGGCCGTGGTGATGGTAGCCATCTTCTTCATCCCGGTAGAGGTGCTGACCACACAGGTCACTCAGATCCCGGTGCTCGGGGTAGTCCCCGTGCTCGGACTGCTGCTAATGGTCGCCGGCGCCGGTTGGTCGCTGATCAACATCAACTCGCTGCCGATGGTGGTGGATCTGACCGATGCCGCTCACCTCGGGACGTACACCGGTCTGTACTACCTGTTCTCCACATTCTCGGCCATTGTCGGGCCGAATGTGAACGGCGTGATCATCCAACTGACCGGGTTGAATTACAATGCCATCATGATCGTCGCGCCGGTGTTCATGCTGGTGGCGTTCCTGCTGATGGCGGGGGTCAAGCGCGGGGAAGCAGTAGTCCCAACTGCGCCTGCGCCCGCGGCCGACTGAGCGATTGTGCATCCCAGGCAGGTGGTTGAGGCCGGCGTTCTGGCCAATCTCAACACCTGCCTGGCGGTTCTTTGCGGGTAGGATCTGGACAGCCCTGGGGGGCGGAAAAAACTTTGATGAAAGGACATCTGCAATGAATATCTTGGTAACGGGCGGCGCCGGATACATCGGTAGCCACACTTGCGTAGAACTGCTGGAAGCAGGCCATGAAGTGGTTGTGGTCGATAACCTTTCGAACAGCAAAGAGGAGGCCATCCACCGGATCGAAGAACTGACCGGAAAACCGATCACTTTTTGCAAGGTGGATTTGTTGGATAAACCCGCGTTGGAGAGGGTTTTCGAGGGGCAGAAGATCGATGCGGTGATCCATTTCGCCGCCCTGAAAGCGGTGGGCGAGTCGGTTGAGATCCCGATGAGCTACTACCACAATAACCTCACCGGAACGATCCACCTGCTGCAGGTGATGCGGGATCACGGCTGCAAGGATATCGTCTTCAGCTCTTCTGCCACCGTGTACGGGGAAGAGAACGAACCGCCGCTGCGCGAAGATATGCCGCGAGGCCGGGCAATCAACCCTTACGGTTGGACCAAGGTGATGATGGAGCAGATCATGGAGGATGTCCACCGGGCCGATCCGGCCTGGAATATGGCCATGCTGCGCTACTTCAACCCGGTAGGGGCGCATGCCAGCGGGCGGATTGGGGAAGATCCGAACGGTATCCCCAACAATTTGCTGCCCTATATTTCCCGGGTGGCGGTAGGGGTCTATCCATATCTGAGGGTATTCGGAAACGATTACCCCACCCGAGACGGGACACCCATCCGCGACTATATCCATGTGGTTGACCTGGCAATCGGGCATCTGCGGGCGCTGGAGAAACTGGCGGAGAAACCGGGGTATGTGATCTACAACCTGGGAACCGGGCAAGGCTACACCGTGCTGGAGGTGCTGCATGCTTTCGAAAAGGCGTACGGGAAGGAGATCCCTTACCAGATAACGGACCGGCGCCCGGGGGACCTGCCGGTGAGTTATGCGGACCCCTCGAAGGCGGAGAAGGAACTGGGGTGGAAGGCTGAGCGAGACATCGATCAGATGTGCGCCGATGTCTGGCGCTGGCAGTCGATGAACCCAAACGGGTATGAAAGTTGAGTGACTGCAGCGTGCGGTGAAAGCTAAGTGAATGCAGCAACCGGGGAGAGGGTTTCCAGAGAATCCTCTCCCCGGTTGCGATTTAGTACAGGCCTTGGGGGAATTCATCGCCGGTGGGGATCCGGCGGCGAGCAGGCCCGTTTTTGGCGAGCGCCAGGGGTTTGTTAGCAAGCCGTAAGAACATTTTTCTGCCAGGGTGGGATTTCTTGACGTCTTTTTTCGGGCATGGTATGATGATATGGTGTTTATTAGCACTCTCGATGCGAGAGTGCTAATCGGGTAAAAGGTGGCGGTAGAGGGAACATGGATAATCTGACCGATAGACAAAAACTTATCCTCGCCCTGGTGATCCGTGATTACATCGAAACAGCACAGCCGGTCGGATCAAAGCGGTTGGTGGAATACTACGAGCTCGATGTCAGTTCGGCCACGGTGCGGAATGAGATGATGGTCTTGACTGATATGGGGCTGCTGCGCCAGCCTCATACCTCTGCAGGGCGCGTCCCCACGGAGGATGGCTATCGCTATTTTGTCCGCCAGTTGATGGGCCACACGGAGCTGCCGCCGAATACCAAGCGGATGATCGTGCACCAGTTCTATCAAGCCGGCCTGGATGTAGACCGGTGGATGCGCCTGGCAGCTTCGGTTTTGGCTCACCAGTCCCAGGCGGCGGCAGTCGTCACTGCGCCCCACCCTGAACGCTTCTTCTTCAAGCATCTTGAATTGATCGGTACGCGTGGGCGACAGGTGCTCATGGTGCTGGTCCTTTCCGGTGGAGAGGTCCGGCAGCAGATGCTGGCCCTGGCAGAGCCGGTTTCTCAGGAACAGCTCAGTTCGGCGGCCCAGTTTATCAATGATTTATGCCAGGGGAAAGATGTGGAGGCGATCAGTGCTCTGAAGCTGCAGGCCGGGGCGTTGGAGCAGGATGTGCTCAAGCTGGTGGTTGAGGATATGTCGCGACTTGGCCAGGTCTTGACGGGGGAAGTTTACCGCGATGGCCTGACACATGTACTGGCCGAGCCGGAGTTCGCCGAGGTGGAAGTGGCCCGGAATGCACTGCGGATATTGGAAGAAAGGCCGCTGCTCGAAGATTTGCTCTCCCGCACGGTGATGAGCACCGACTTCGGCGGGGTACAGGTGCTGATCGGCGGAGAGGGGACCTGGGAAGAGCTGCGAGATTGCTCGATGATCCTGGCGCGCTACGGCGCACCCGGGTTGGCGACCGGCACGCTTGGGGTACTCGGGCCGATCCGCATGCCCTACAGCCGAACGATTTCGACCGTGCGATTTGTGGCCAGGCTGTTGAGCGATATGGTCATCGATATGCATTCTGAATAGCTGCAGCGAAGCGAAAAAACACGCGCTGCGGCCGGTGCTCCATTTAACAGGCCGGTCCGGCGCGGATTGGAAGGAGCGGATAACCACGATGGCAAAAAAGGATCAAAAAGAACCAATGCAGGAACAAGAAATCCAAGAACAAGAAATGGAAAACGTGGAGCAAGAACAGGCCTCCACTGACGGCGATCGCCGGGCGGTTGAAGAGCTGGAAGCGCTTCAGCAAGAACTGGTTGAATGCCAGGCGAAAGCTGAGGAGTACCTGGATGGCTGGCAGCGATCTCGGGCCGAATTCATGAACTATAAAAAACGAGTGGAGCGCGAACAGGCGCAAACCTATCAGTTGGCTGCCGGCAACATCCTGCGACGTTATCTGGATATTATGGACGATCTGGAGCGGGCCCTGAAAAACCGGCCTCAGGAAGGTGAGGGGGCTGCCTGGGCGGATGGAATCGATCTCATCGCCCGCAAGTTGTTGAGCTATATGGAAAGCGAAGGCGTCACGCAGATGGAGGCAGAAGGGAAGGAGTTCGATCCGAACTTGCATGAAGCGGTCACTTCCGAAGAATCGGACGAATATGAAAGCGGGCAGGTGATCGAGGTGATCAAGCAAGGGTATATGATCGGCGACCGGGTGCTTCGTCCTGCGATGGTGCGGGTTGCCCGTTAATCATATTGTCACCTGACCGGATGGCGGTTTTGCCGCCGGCCGGTGGATTTTCATAGGACGAAAAAAGGCAGGAGGTTGTCATTATGGCAAAAATCATCGGTATCGACCTGGGAACGACAAACTCTGTGGTCGCCGTTATGGAAGGTGGTGAGCCTGTCGTTATTCCCTCAGCAGAAGGCGAGCGCTTGATCCCCTCAGTGGTTGCCGTGAACAAGAATCACGAACGGCTGACCGGGCGGGTGGCCCGCAACCAGGCTGTTGTGAACCCGGAGAATACCATTTCCTCGATCAAGCGCTTCATGGGGCGGAAGTACAACGACGCCGAAGTGCAGCGAGCGCTGAAGCGGGTTCCCTATCAAGTGTCTGAAGCGCCTAACGGGGACGTGCGCGTGATTCTGGACGGGAAGGAATACTCGCCGCCCGAGGTATCGGCGATGGTCCTCGCCAAGTTGAAAGCAGACGCGGAGGCTTACCTGGGTGAACCGGTAACTCAGGCGGTGATCACCGTGCCGGCCTATTTCAACGATAGCCAGCGCAACGCGACCAAGGACGCGGGGAAAATCGCCGGGCTGGAGGTGCTGCGGATTATTAATGAGCCAACCGCTTCATCACTGGCTTACGGGTTGGATAAAAAGAAGGATGAGGTCATCGCGGTGTATGACCTGGGTGGCGGCACTTTCGACATCTCCATTTTGGATGTCGGCGATGGGGTGTTCCAGGTGCGTTCAACCAGCGGTGATACCTTCCTGGGCGGCGACGATTTCGATCACCGCATTATCGATCACGTCGCTAACGAATTCCAGCGAGAGCATGGGATCGACCTGCGCCAGGATCGCCAGGCGCTGCAGCGATTGCGGGAAGCATCGGAGAAGGCCAAGATCGAGCTCTCCACCCTGATGCAGACCGAAATCAACCTGCCCTATATCACGGCAGATGCCAGCGGCCCGAAACACCTGGTGATGACGCTGACCCGCTCGAAGCTGGAACAGCTCACTGCCGACCTGATCGAGCGCTCTCTGGGTCCGGTGCGCCAGGCGCTGAAGGATGCCGACCTGCAGCCGTCACAGATCAGCGAGGTAGTCCTGGTTGGTGGGATGACCCGCATGCCTGCAGTGCAAGAGGCGGTACGCAAGCTGTTCGGCAAGGAACCGCATAAAGGGGTGAACCCGGATGAAGTGGTGGCGATTGGCGCGGCGATTCAGGCGGGTGTACTCGGCGGCGAGGTGAAGGATATCCTCCTGTTGGATGTGACACCCCTGACCCTGTCGGTGGAAACGCTTGGCGGGGTGGCGACTCCGCTGATCGAGCGCAACACCACCATCCCAACCCGTAAGAGCCAGATTTTCTCCACCGCGAGCGACAACCAGTCGCAGGTGGAGATCCACGTGCTTCAGGGTGAGCGCCCGATGGCAATGGACAACAAGTCGTTGGGCAAATTCATCCTTGACGGTATCCCGCCTGCGCCGCGGGGGCTGCCCCAGATCGAAGTGACCTTCGATATCGATGCCAACGGCATTCTCAAGGTCACAGCTCAAGATAAGGCGACCGGCCGCAGCCAGCACATCACCATCACCGCTTCTTCGGGCCTCTCCAACGAAGAGATCGAACGGATGCGGCAGGAGGCGGAGCGCAACGCCGAGCAAGACCGGCGCCGGAAAGAGGTCATCGAACTGCGCAACAATGCCGATAACACCGTTTATAGCGCAGAGAAAGTGCTGCGCGACCTGGGTGATAAGGTGCCGGCGAACTTGAAGAGCGAAGTGGAGGACAAGATCGCCAGAGTGCGCAGCGTGATGAGCGGCGAAGATGTAGAGGCTATTCGTACTGCGACGGAGGAACTCTCCCAGTCGCTGCAGAAAGTTGGCGCGGCGGCTTACCAGCAGAGCGGCCCCGCAGCCGGAGGCCCAACCGATGGGGCAAGCGGCGGAGCGGGTGGCTCTGAAGGCCCAGAAGAGGGCGAGGACGTGGTTGACGGCGAATTTCGCAACGCTTAATGGAATAGACCACCGGCCGGCGCCCGACAAACCCGCCTCGGCCGGTGGAGTCACAGAGCAAAATGGCACAAAGAGATTATTATGAGATTTTAGGCGTACAACGGACGGCTTCGAACGAGGAGTTGAAGACCGCGTTCCGCCGCCTGGCGCGCCAGTATCACCCGGACGTGAACAAGTCGGCCGATGCCGAAGAGCGGTTCAAGGAGATCAATGAAGCCTATGCGGTGCTCTCCGACCCTCAAAAGCGGGCTGCTTATGATCGCTTTGGACACGCCGGAGTACGCAACGCGGCGGGGGGAGCGGATTTCAACGTAGACTTCACCGACTTCGCCGATATCTTCGGCGATCTGTTCGGGTTTGGCCGGTCTACGCGTCGCAGCCGCAACGCACCCCACCGGGGCGCTGATCTGCAGTACCGCCTGGATCTCACCTTCGAAGAAGCTGTTTTCGGTGCCGAAAAAGAGATCGAGATCACGCGTGACGAGATCTGCCGGACCTGTAACGGCTCGGGCGCCGAGCCCGGTACCAGCCCGACCCGCTGCCCGACCTGCAATGGCGCCGGAGAAGTGCGACAGATGCGCCAGACCATTCTCGGTTCGATGGTCCAGGTGGCTACCTGCCCGCAGTGCAACGGGCAGGGGGAGATCATCACCTCACCCTGCTCCACCTGCCAGGGGCGCGGCCTGGAACGCCGGACACGGAAGAAGGTGGTGACCGTCCCCGCGGGTGTGGATACCGGCACGCAAATTCGCCTGGCGGGCGAGGGCCAGCCGGGTTCGAACGGCGGTCCGAGCGGCAACCTGTTTATCGTGATCAACGTCAGGCCGCACAAGTATTTCCGGCGGCGCGATTATGATATCCTGATGGATTTGAACGTCAACGTGGCGCAGGCCGCCCTGGGGGCCGAGGTCGAAATCCCGACCGTAGACGGCCCGACAAAGCTCAAAATCCCCGCAGGGACGCAGCCGGGCAAGGTGCTCACCCTGCGCAGTAAAGGGGTGCCGCACCTGCGTGGCAACGGGCGAGGCGATCAACTGGTGGTTGTGAACGTGGAAGTGCCTTCACGCCTGACCAGCGAACAGCGCCAGTTATTCGAGCAACTGGCGAAGAGCCTGGGCAGCGAAGTCAGTCCTCAGGAGCGCGGCTTTTTAGATTGGTTGAAGGATACTCTGACCGGTTAATCGCCGGTAACAGGTAGAATAATGGTCCGGGGAGGCGGCTCCTCGGACCATTATTCTTTGTAGAATATCGTTCTATGTGGAGGGTGGAGTGGATGCAGCCTGGTTAGAGATCTCGCTGGTGGTAGATGGGGAGATGGCGGAGGCGGTCGCTGAAGTGCTCAGCCGGTTTGCGCCCAATGGGGTGGCAATCGAAAGCACGAAGGTGATCACCACCCCGGAGGATACGGAAGGGCATGCGGTAGGGCCCCTGCGTGTATCGGCCTATCTGCCCGTGGACGAGGACCTGGAAGAGACCCGCCGCAAGCTTGAAGAAAGCCTGTGGTACCTGGGACGGATTCGCCCGCTGCCTCCGCTGCAGTTCCGCAATGTGCAGGAGGCGGACTGGGCCGAGGCCTGGAAGGAGCATTACCACCCCATCGAGATCGGCGAAAAGCTGGTCATCGTCCCTGCCTGGCTTAAGCCGCCAACCCAGGACCGCATCGTGATTCGCATGGACCCGGGCATGGCTTTCGGGACGGGGACGCACCCGACGACGCAACTGTGCCTGGAGGTGATCGAAGCCTGGGAACGAAAGTATACCGGGCAGGCGAGTTGGCAGGTCATCGATGTGGGCTGCGGGTCGGGGATCCTTTCAGTGGCGGCGCTGAAGCTGGGCGCCGGACACGCCCTGGGGGTGGATATTGACCGGCAGGCGGTCCGCGTAGCCGGGGAAAACGCCGAGCTGAACGGGGTGTCTGGGCGCATGGAGACCGGGCAGGGGTCGGTGAGCGAAATCCTGCAGGGAAATTTCTCGATCCGGCGGGCGCACCTGGTACTGGCCAATATCCTCGCCCCGGTGCTCGTGCGCCTGTTCGCCGAAGGCCTGGCGGAACTGCTGCTGCCTGAGGGTGGGATTGTGCTCTCGGGGATCATCGAAACCCAGGTGGATGAGGTGTCGGCTGCTGCGGAGCAAGCCGGGCTGGTACTGGCTGAACGCCGGCAGATCAATGATTGGGTGGCATTGTTGATGAAGAGGAGTGGGGATGAATAACCGTGAAGTTGCCGATGTGTTCAACCGGATTGGGGATTTGCTGGAGATCAAAGGGGAGGTCATTTACAAGATCCTGGCATACCGCAAGGCAGCCGACAGCCTGCTTAACCTGGGCCGGGACGTCAATGAGTACTGGAACGAAGGGAAGCTGACCGAGATCCCGGGAGTGGGGAAGGCGATCGCCGAGAAAATCGATGAGCTGCTTTCCACGGGGCGGCTGAAGTTCCTGGAGAAGCTGGAGGCCGAGGTGCCGCCCACGCTGATCGAGGTGCTGCATGTGCCGGATGTGGGGCCCAAAAAGGCGGCCATGTTTTGGAGCAAGGCCGGTATCACCAATCTGGCCGAGCTGGAAGCCGCGGCGCGGGCCGGTAAACTGCGCGACCTGCCGGGGATGGGCGAGAAATCGGAAGCGAGGATTATCGCCGGGATTGAGGCGCTCGGCCGGCGCACGGACCGCATCCCCATCGGGAGGGCCTGGCCTTTCGCTCAACAACTGCTCGCCTTCCTGCGCGCGGTACCCGGGGTAACGCGCGCCGAAGCGGGGGGCAGCCTGCGCCGCATGCGCTCCACCCTGGGCGATCTGGACCTGCTGGCAGCGGCGGCTGACTGGCAGCCGGTGATGGAGGCCTTCACCGGCCATCCGGAGGTGTTTCAAGTCCTCGGTCAGGGGGATACCAAGGCGAGCGTGGAGTTCCAGAACGGGCTGCGAGCGCAGTTGTGGGTGCACCCGCCGGAACGCTTTGGGACCGCATTGGTGTACGGCACCGGGTCGAAAGATCACAATGTGCGCCTGAGAGAACTGGCGCAAAAGAAGGGGCTCTCGCTGTCGGACCAATCTTTCTTGCAGGCGGATGGGTCCGAGATCCTCTGCGCGACGGAGGAGGAGGTGTACCGGGCCCTGGGGATGCAGTGGATCCCGCCTGAACTGCGTGAAGACCGGGGAGAAGTGAAAGCGGCGCTGGCGGGCAAACTGCCCAACTTAGTGGAATTGGGGGATCGCCTGGCAGAGCTGCACGCTCACTCCACCTGGAGCGACGGGCGGCTGACGATCCGGGAGATGGCTGCGGCGGCCCTGCAGCGCGGCTTAAAGACCCTGGCGATTACCGATCATTCGGTCAGCCTGGGGGTGGCCTCAGGCCTGTCGGTGGAGAGATTGCGCCAGCAGCGTGAAGAAATCCGCCAGGTTCAGGCCGAACTGGGCGACCAACTGCTCCTGCTGCAGGGGAGCGAAGTAGAGATCCGGGCCGATGGCAGCCTGGATTTTCCAGATGAGGTGCTAGCAGAACTGGATATCGTCGTCGCTTCGCTGCACTCCAGCCTGCGCCAGCCCAAAGAGCAGGTCACGGAACGCTTGCTCAATGCGATCCGTAACCCGCACGTGGATATCATTGGGCACCCCACGGGGAGGATGATCCCCGATCGGGAGGGGGCGGATTTGGACATGGAAGCTGTGTTGAAGGCGGCGAAGGATGCCGGGGTGGCCTTGGAGATCAACGCCCATCCGGCGCGCCTGGACCTGGACGATGTTCATTCCAGGCGGGCGATAGAACTGGGCATCCCACTCTCCATTAACACCGACGCGCACAGTGCTGAGGATATGGACCTGCTTTTGTTCGGGGTGGCGACAGCCCGGCGCGGCTGGGTGGAGAAAAAGGACGTGATCAACAATTGGGGGCCGGAGGAGATCCGCACCTGGCTGCGTTCCAGAAACGGGTAACCTTACTGGTCGCCTTCGATGCGGACGGTAGGGGGTTCATCCGTGTCTTCTTCGCCAACGTCCAGCGCTTCTTCGATGATGCCCTCATCGACGGCTTCCTTCGTCTCCTGCGCATCGCCGCCTTCCAGGGTGACGGTGGGCGCTTCCTCAGTATCCGCCCCGGCTTCCGCCTTGCCTAGCAGTTTTTCGACCGGGCCGGGAGGGGCTTCGTCGGCCTGCTTTTCCACCTGAATACCGGGGATCGAGTCGGGGGTAATCCAGCCCATTTCGGCTGCGTGCTGGGCCATCGGGATGGTGTCATCGGCCAGGATCATGGTACAGCCTGCTTCTGCGACTCGCTTCGCCAGCTCGCGGACTGCTTCAGGACGCTTGAGGCTGCGGCTGACATTGCGGATGTAAATGGCCAGGACACGGTCCGGGTGCAGGTTGACTGCTTCGGCGTAGATTTCGGGGTCCTCTTGCCCGCTGTCGCCGATCAAGATGAAGGGCAGATCTTTGTAGGTATCCATGATCCGCTGGATAGAGTTGAGTTTGTGGGAGCGATGGCCGGTGGGGAGCAGCTCTTTTTCGGACACCCCCCAATCGCGCAGGAACATGATCGGCCCGAGGGGGATATCTTGCAGATGAAAGAAGTCGCTGAGCAAGTCATAGATATTCCACGGGCTGCTGGAAACGTAGAACAGGGGATTGACCTCCCCCTGAGCGGGGCCCTGGTCTTTCCCGCCGCGCAGCAGCGCCCGGTAGAAGGCTGCAACCCCTTTAAAAGGCAGGCGGGTGCGCGCATTGCCGAGGAAAACCGTGCGCGCCATTTTAATCAGGTGCGTGGCGTCGGTTTGCAGCACGGTGTCGTCGATATCACTGATAACGCCGAACTCGGCGGTAGCGGGAGGGACGAGCACCTGTCCTTCGGCGGTGATGGGTTCCGCTCCCGGGCTGGAGGGCGAGAGCAGTTCCAGGTCGATCGTGTGCCACAGGTTATCGCTGGGAAGCGGTTCGGAGGGATCAATCCAGACGTCGAAAAAGCCCTCCTCGTTCGCGGTTACTTCAACCTCATCCCGGCCGAAGCGGGCGCGGATGCGGGCGTAAGGGACTTCGTCGCTCTCGAACCGCCGGTACATATTCAATAGATTGTCCCAAATCGAATCATCTTCTGCGGCCGGAGTGATCCCCTTGTTTTCCAGGACGCGGCCGCGAAGGAAAAGGCGCTCGGGTGTGCCGAAACCACGATAAGGCACGATGATGATCGAACGGTGTCTCCCGAGACGATCGTGAAGGCGGTACTTTAGATTGTCAAAGGTGTTTTCGACATCAACAACCAGATGGCCAAGGACCTCTTTCCAACTTGCCAACGGGAGACCTCCTTGTTATGATTGGCAGATAAACGGGAACCGGGGGAGAATACCTGCCCTACCGGTAAAAGCAACTTATGCTTCCGCAAGCTCTTTGTCGAGAAACCAGTTCCCCTTCCTGCGGTTTACATCGACAGGTGAGCGATCATAATACAGATCGAAAATCTGGCCTGTGTGGGTGCGGACGCGATAATAATCCAGTCCGACCCCCCAGGAGCCGCGCCGGGCGGCAACCGCGGCGTGCTCCGGCTTCATATTCCGAGCCATGCGCCCTCGCCGTTCGTAATCGTGCCACTCGCTGATGGTCTCTACAATCTGGTAGACCTGATCCTGCCAGATGAAACGGTCTGGACGTCCCGGTTTCTTTTCCAGCAGGGGCGGGTGGTCGTAATCAACCTCGATGGGGCGGTTGATGAAGCGAACGGGTTTCAAATTCATGCTCTTATTCTAACCGGTAATTCCGGCCATTCGTGGACCGTGGTTCAAGACCAACCGGGTTCACCTCGTTCTGCAGGGGCACTATGTCTGAGATAACGCGCCGTATTCTGCTGTCCTGCCTGGCTCTGATCCTCTCCAGTTGTCTTTGCCTGAGCCTGATCACCGCGGTGTGGGCCGGGTTTTTGATCCTGCAGTAGCCGGGGGAACCAGGCCGGCCGGTTGTAATTCTGATCCATTCCCTGGCAGAAGCCGGGGCGATGACCTGGAAGAACATTATGCCTCTCGATCTCTCGCGGATCCGTGCAATCTGTTTCGACCTTGACGGCACCCTGAGCGACACGGACGATCAATTCGTGCTGCGGCTGGCAAGGTGGATTCAGCCTGCCCGTTTCCTCTACCCCCGGCGGGACCCGCAGATGCTGGCCCGTTGGCTGATCATGCGTTCTGAAGGGGCAGCGACTTTTCTGTATGGCCTGCCGGACCGTTTTCACCTGGATGAGACCTTTTCCCGGATCGGGGACCGGCTGTACCGGTTGGGATGGACCGGTCGCCCGCACCAATTCCAACTGATGGACGGGGTCGGCGAGATGCTGGCCGGGCTTTCGCAGCGATATCCATTAGCCATCGTCAGCGCCCGGGGGGAGCGCGGCATCCGGGCGTTTTTAAGTGAATTTACACTGGATGAACGATTTCATTGCGTAGCCTGCGCTCAAACCTGCCGTCGCACCAAACCCTATCCAGACCCTATTCTGTGGGCTGCGGAGCAGATGGGTGTGCGCCCGGAAGAGTGTTTGATGGTTGGGGATACGACCGTGGATATTCGGGCGGGCAAGGCGGCTGGGGCGCAGACGGTGGGCGTGCTGTGCGGTTTTGGCGAAGAGGCCGAACTGCGCCGGGCGGGGGCGGACCTGATCCTGCCTCATACGAAAGATCTGGTTTCAGTTCTAAATAACGGCTTTTCCGGATAAATTCGAAGTAAAATACTGAGAATTTCGTTAAAGATTAAGCTATAATAATCATGTGAAAAATAAGGGCCAATTCGCGATTCGCTGTATATTGATTTTATTGATCCTGGCCCTGACCGGAGTAATAGGGGGAGAGTTGTCTCTGGCTCAAGTGGGTGAGGAGCTTTACTTCCCCGAGACAGGACACCGGGTTGCGGGTGAGTTTGCGGTTGTTTATCGAGATACCCCCGAAGCGCTGCTCGTATTTGGATACCCGATCACTGAAGCATATCAGGATTCGGTGACCGGGCTGATTGTCCAGTATTTCCAACGGATGAGGTTCGAGCTTCATCCGGAAGCCAGCACGCCTGAACAGCGAGTCGTGCTGAGTCCGCTGGGCAAATATCTGTACCGGCCGGGTCAGCAGCTTCCCCTACCTGGCGGACGTTCCGCCTGCGAGACCTTCGAGGCTAACGGCTTCCTGGTGTGTTACGCTTTCTTAGATTTTTTCAAGGAGCATGGAGGGGTTCAACAGTTCGGCTACCCGATCTCGAACATCGAGGCGCATGACGAGCGGATCGTCCAGTACTTCGAGCGGGCCCGCTTCGAATGGCATCCGGAGCTTCCACCCGGGCAGCGGGTGACTCTCACCGATTTGGGAGCGCGATACTTCCATCAGCGGGGAGAAAATCCGGTGCGGCTGCTGCCCGTTGCGGACAGCAATCTGGTGCCTACGATCTTAGGCTTAAAGGTTCAGGCTTTTCCGAAGTACCCGGTAAGCGGAAGAAGCGGTAAACAGACAGTGTTTGTCACCGTACGAGATCAAAATTCTCAGCCGGTCCCCGGAGCCCAGCTTCTGCTCGCAGTGAACACCCCGAGCGGGGAACAGAGCCGGTATGTGATGCCGGGCACCGACGCAAACGGAATCAGCCAGTTCGAATTCCCGTATGAATCGGATGCGACCGGGGTGGCCGAATTGGAGATCCTGGCGACATTCAATGGGATAGAGGAGGAGACAGTTTCCTCCTTCCGTATTTGGTGGTAGCGAAGGAAAAAAACTGCCCCGCCGGGTCTGCTCGGCGGGGCTTTTGATTTAATATCCGCGGATTTGGACCAGGGCGGCCTGGTATTCTTCCCGGTTGGGAGGATTCAAGGCGAGGATCGCCTCGAGGGCTTCAACTGCGCCGCGATAGTCATTCGCTTCGAGCAGCCCGTCGCCGACCTTGTCGAACTCGGCAATTGCTTCCTGGTTGCGCCCAACCTGGCGATAGCCCTCCGCCAGGCGACGGCGGACCGCAACCCGGCCGGGGTTTTCCTGGACCAGGCTCTCGAGAAAGGCAATGGCCCTTTGGGTCTGACCGGCGCTCGCCAGGTGGGATATGTAATTATCCAGCTCGCTCATCGCCTGGTTTTCCTGCCCCAGGCGGAAGTTCAGCTCGATCAGGTTCGTCCGGGCCTTCTCATCGTCAGGCTGCAAAGTGCGGATTTGTTCGAAGATGCGCAGAGCCTGGCGCCAGTCGAGGCTTTGCAGGTCGATGTCGGCCATACTGTGCAAAAGCTTCACCCGAATGGACCGGTCCACCATAGACTGCTGGGCGAGCCGCAGGCCGTCGGTATAGGTCTTGCGGGCCATCTCCAGATCGGCCAGGGAATAATAGACATCGGCCAGGTTGATATACTCCTGGATGGCATCCTCTATGCGCTGGCAGGCGATCAACTGGCTGATCAGATGCGTGCGGGCGTTCAGATCCATGGGGGCGATTTCGATGATGCGCCCGTACATATCGATTGCCCGGTGCGGTTCGCCGCGAACGCTGTAGGTGCGGGCGACTGCAGAGAGCTTCGCCGCGGCCGGTTGGATCCGTCCTTCCTTGAACAGCAGCTCACCAATATAGGTGTGGAGCGGCAGATAAGTGGGCGCATGCTGGAGGGCGTAAAAGGCCTCTTCCATCGCCGAGCGAAAAAGTCCCTTCTGGCTCAGCTCAAAGATATGGGTCAGGGATTGAATGACCTGACTGCTGCGGGCTTCGGTGAGGATCTCAGCCAGGGGGATAGGCGGGCTGCCTGGACCAGAGGGCGGAAGCTGCTGGCGCGCGCGCTGGAGATTATTCTTCCAATCGGGGCGCACAACCAGCGACACAATATTCTCACACAGGCGGTGATGGGCTTGAGGGTCGGTCTGCTGCCTGAAGGATTCGATCAGAGGTTCGTAGAGCTGGCGCAGGTCATCCGCCTGCTCTGGGTCGACCACCTGGGCATCGGCCAGCCTCAGGGCTTCCAGGTATTCCAGGGCTGCGGTGTGCATCTGCCCCTCTTTAGCGAGCAGCTCGCCTAACAGCAGGTGCGCGCCCAGAGCGAAATCGCTGTGTTTTGTGGCTTTATGCAAATGGGCAGAGGCGTTTTTCGAACGCCCGCATTGCACCAGCAGATAGCCCAGGTCGAAGTGAGCGGCCGGGTGGTCCAGTCCGGCGGCGATCGCTTTCTCCAGCTCCGCAGCGGCCTGATCGTAAAGCTCCTGAGTTTGCAAATCGACCAGTTGGCTGAGATGTAGGGCGATCTTAGCGCGGTCTACCGGATGGCGGAGCTGCCCGGTGCCCTGAACGAGCATCTGCAGCCCGAGGCGGCGATTTCCGGGTGTCTCTTCTTCGACGCTCTCGAAGAGCATATCTGCCAGCAGGGTAAGCGCCTTCTGGCGCGCCTGCGTAATTGGATCCGGACTGCTTTCGAAGACCGAAGGCTTGCGCGGCGCTTCCAACTGGCGCACTTGAGCCATGCGTAAAGGGGCTGTGCCGCCCCGCGGCCGGGTTGGACGGGGCAGCGGCCGGCCCTCACGCAGCAGGGCGAAGGCCTGGAGGGCTTCATTGCTGGCCGGAAGGATCTGGATCGCCTGCTGCACGGCTTTCGCCGCCCGGGGAGTATCTCCGGCGGCCTGCAGCAGGCTGGCCACGGCGAGAAATTCGTTCACTGCTTTCTGCTTATCGCCGAGCCGTTCGTAAACCAACGCCAGGCGGGAATGGGCCTGCAGGTTGTCGGGGGTGAGGCGGGTAACCCGTTTCCAACTCTCAATCGCCTTGTTGGCATCCCGGTTTTTCATGTATAACTCGGCCGCGCGCAGGGAGGCCTGGGACGACTGTTCCAGGTTCCCCTGGCGTTCGTAGATTTGTGCGGCCTTTTCTACCGGCAAGGGGTCGTTCGGCGCGACCCGGGCGGCGCGCAGATAGCAGCTCAGCGACTGTTCGAAGTCTTGCAGTTCATAGAGCGCCAGCCCCAGGTTGATCAACGCCTGAGGATGATCGGGGATGGCATCCAGCGCCTCCCGGTAGTGGGCGGCGGCCTGATCCCAGAGCTGATCCCAGGCGGCCGAATGCCCCTGGTTCATCGCTTGCTGGAAGATGTCCTCGTGTGCAGCCATAGTGTCAATTCCCAGGCCGGGTCAGGGGGCGAACGGTTATATGATCGATATTCGAAAGCATAGAAGTTATGGCAAGTATAACGTATTTTACATCAACTTGCGCCTGTCATATCCTTTAACCGGCGGGGGTGAGCAATATTTCTCTGTCCTGCACCCTCCTATTGGAGGGGTTCCATATCCCCCCAATTGGAGCCGCTGCGAGCTTCGGCGGCGAGCGAGACGGAAAGCTCGTATATGTTTTCCATCACGTGCTGCACGATTTTGGCGGTCTGAACCAACTCAGACTTCGGCACCTCGAAGACAAGTTCGTCGTGGACCTGGAGCAGCATGCGGCCGGAAAGGCCTGCCTCTGCCAGAGCCGGCGGAATCCGCAGCATCGCCAGTTTCATCAGGTCTGCAGCGGTGCCCTGCACAGGGGCATTGATGGCCTCCCGCTCTTCGCGGTTGCGGATATTCCGGTTGCTCTGATTCTTCAGGTTGGGGAAGTAGCGCCGCCTGCCCAGGAGGGTCTCAACGTAACCCTGTTCGGCAGCCAGGAGCCGCAGGTTATCGAGGAACCGCTTTACACCGGGGAACTGCTCGAAATACGTTTCCATAAAGTTTTCGGACTCGGCCAGCGTTAAATCGGTGTAGCGGGTGAGACCGAAGGCGCTGATCCCGTAAATCAGGCCGAAGTTAATTCCTTTTGCCCGCCGGCGCATATCTTTCGTGACTTTCTCGATGGGCACATTGTAGATGGCGGCTGCGGTCGCGGCGTGAATATCCTGCCCCAGGCGAAATGCCTGGATCATCGCCTGATCCTGAGCCATGTGGGCGACGATGCGCAGCTCGATCTGCGAGTAATCCACCGATAGCAGCACATTCCCCGGCTCGGCAACGAAGGCATGGCGCACTTGCCGCCCGAGCTCGGAGCGGATGGGGATGTTCTGCAGGTTGGGATCCGAGGAAGCGATCCGCCCGGTAACTGCGCCGCTCTGATTGTAAGAGGTGTGCACCCGCCAGGTCTGGGGATTGACCTGGAGGGGAAGCGCATCCACGTAGGTCGATTTGAGCTTCGAGAGCTCGCGATACTCCAGCACCCAATCCACCACCTCGTGCTTTCCGCTCATCGCTTCCAACACGCCGGCCGCGGTCGAGTAGAACCCGGTGCTGGTCCGCGCGGTGCGATCGGGGGGATCCAGTCCAAGCCTCCCGAACAACGCTTCGGAAAGTTGTTGTGGAGAATTCAGGTTGAATTCATGTCCGCAAGCCTGGTAAATCTTCTGCTCGATCTCGCCCAGTCGCTGGCTTAAATCTTGAGACATACGCTGCAGGTAACCGGTATCCAGGGATACGCCGGCCATTTCCATATCGGCCAGCACCGGTATCAGCGGCATTTCCATCTCAATGAAGAGGCGGGTGCCATTGCAGGCATCCAACTCAGCCTGCAGTTCCGGCATCAGCCGCAGCACGACCTCAGCATCCAGGGCGGCATAAGCGGCGGCCTGCTCGATAGGGACCTCCGCCATGGTGATCTGTTTCTTGCCTTTGCCGATCAGTTCCTCGATCTGGGTCATGCGGATGTCCTGGCGGACCCAGGCCAGGTTTTTCAGCCCCAGGTTTCGACTGGTGGGGTTGATCAACCATTCGGCGATCATTGAATCAAAGGAGAGCGGGCTCACCCTCAACCCATTGCGGGCGAGCATCACGAAGTCGTATTTCAGGTTGTGGCCCACTTTAGGGATGCGCGGATCGGTCATCGGGGCTTCCAGGGCGCCGATCACGGTGGGGATGGAGAGCTGTGCGCCCTCGTTGTGACCCAGGGGGATGTAGTAACCCCGGCCCGGTTCTGTGGCCAGAGAGATCCCCACCAGATCGGCCTGCATCTGATCGGTCCCCGTGGTCTCGGTATCGAAAGAAATCACCTCAGCCTGTTGGAGGCGCTCGACCAGCTCCTGCAAGGACTCTGGACTGTCCACGATCACCGTTTCCAGCCCCTCCACCGCCGGGGCCTGGGCTACGCCCATGCTGACCGGCTGAGAAGTCCCGAACAGTGAGAGCTGCTGTCCCGCGCTGGGGGCGGTTTTCCCATAGTTTTGCTCTATCGCCGTCAGGCGCGGCATCAGCGAACGGAATTCCAGCTCGCGGAAGATCCCCTCCACCTGCGCGGGTTCGAATTGGTCGGGGCGCGAGCGGTCGAGATCGAGGGGCACATCGAGATCACAGACGATGCGGGCCAATTTCTGGCTGAGATAGGCGGCTTCCCTTCCCGCTTCCAACTTTTTGCGCACACCTGCTGGAATTTCGTCGAGATGGGCATACACTCCATCCAGGGTGTCGTAGGTCTCGAGCAAAGAGGCGGCGGTCTTTTCGCCAATGCCGGCCACCCCGGGGATGTTGTCCGACTTGTCGCCGACCAGGGCCTTGAAGTCAACCACCTGGTCCGGCCGGACTCCCAGGCTCTCTTTTACCGTCCCGGCGAAGAAATCTTTTGCATCGGAAAGACTTTTCCCTGGTAAACTTACTATGATTCGATCGTCGACGAGTTGGAGTAAGTCGCGATCGCCGGTGATGATCTTTACTCCCAGGCCCTGTGCAACGGCTTTGCGCGACAGGCTGCCAAGCACATCATCGGCTTCGTATCCATCGACTTCAATGCGAGGAATGTTGAAAGCATCCACCAATTGGCGGATGCGGTTGATCTGTACCTGGAGATCGGAAGGCATCTTCTGCCGTGTCCCCTTATATTCCGGATACAGGTCGTCACGGAAAGTCCGGCCGGTATCGAACACCACCATCAGATAGTCCGGCCGTTCCTGCTCAAGCAGGCGCAGAAGAACACTGGTAAAGCCATACACCCCGGCTGTGGGCTCGCCGCTGCTGGTGGCAAAGCCACTGGGATTGCCCTTGGTAATGGCGAAGTAGGTGCGATAGGCCAGTGCATGGCCATCGATCAAATAGAGAGTCGGAGGCATACGGATCCTTTCAAGCCGAATGCACGGAACCGGGCCCCAAGACGGCAGGTGTGAAGCGAAAACTGTAGATTGATTTTATGTGGATGTGGGACCCATCTGCTGATTATTACTACCCGCCATAGGCGAGTGTAACACAAAACCAGGTTCTTTGTGAGAGACAACCGTTGACAAGCATTATTGAAAATGGTACCCTCGATTCAAGATGAAGCGAACTCATCGTATCGTCAACGCATCATTAATTATCCTGTTCATGCTCGGTGCGCTGGCGTGGAAGGGGGAATATGCTATTGCTCAGAGTCCCGACCGCGAAACGACCATCACCGTTCCTTATACCGAATATGAGTGGTGGCTGATCCGTTTTACCGATGGCGCCATTGTGTGCGCGATGTTGGTGGATCACGAAGGTCTGCCGGCGACGGATGAGGTGCTGCGCAACTGCGGTGAGGAGGTGTATACCCAGTGGGTGAACACTCCCCCGTGCGCTGAACTGCTGGAAAACCAGGGGCAGCACACGCAGTGCCCGGGGCTTTACCTTTATCTGGCCTCCTTTCAACATAAAGAAAGGCAAGTAGTGGTAGAACTTCCACCGCCCACGGTTTATGTTGAACTGCAAGGATGCACCCCCACCCCGCCTGAAAACTTGTGTCCGGAAATTCCGGAGCTGCTGCTCGTTGGCGAAGAGCCATTGCCCAACGAGCAGATTATTTTTATCCACGGGTTTTTCGGAAACGAGCCGTTTACCTGTGAGGGGAGTTCCTGCGCGTTACCGCTCCGCACGACCGGGATGGAAGGCATCCTGGTGGAGTTCTGGGCGGAATCCAGTTTTGGAGATTTTAGCGAGCGGTATACAGCTCAGGTCAGGGTGATCGACTCGGGAGTGACCGATGCGCCGGAGGGCGGTGGTTTTTACGTGGATGTGATCAGCTCTCAATGGCGTGGAGCAGAGCTGGCAAGCTGCGTGCGCATCTGGGAGGTATTCCCGCCGGTAGGGGCTGCTCCCAAATGGCTGTCTACTCCCAATCAGAGCGAGCTCATGGCTTCTGATGAGCCTTATTTCTATCTGGCAGGCAGATTAATCGCCCAGGGGGTTGTCGATGCTTCGGAGTGTTCGACAGGGGGGCTGTTGCCCAACGGTTATGCGGACGCATGCGGGTTGGAAAAAGCACGGCCGATTGTGGACGAGTGGCAGAATCAATTCGACAACCGGATCATCGAAGTGGCTAACGAGACCGGAGTGCCTGCGCAACTGATGAAAAACCTGTTTGCTCAGGAAAGCCAGTTTTGGCCGGGGTTGTTCCGGGTTCCGTATGAGTACGGGCTGGGGCAGATCACCGATAACGGCGCGGACAGCTTGCTGCTGTGGAACGACAGCTTTTTCGAGCAGTTCTGCCCGCTGGTGCTCACGGAAGACTCCTGTTCGGGGGGGTATTTGCACCTTCAAGATGAGTACCGCATGCTGCTGCGGGGAGCCGTGGCGTTGATGGCCAAGGCCGACTGCGAAGATTGCCCGGCCGGTATCGACCTGTCCACGACCGAATTCAGCATCTCATTTTTCGCGAACACCCTCAAGGCCAACTGCAGCCAGGTGGGGCAGATTGTTTTCAACGCCACCAACCGGGTGGCCGGCAGTGTGAGCGATTACGAGGACCTGTGGCGTTTCACTGTGGCGAATTATCACGCAGGACCGGGATGCCTGTCCTATGCCATCCACGTCGCCTGGCAGGGGACGGATGGTAAGCTGACCTGGGAAAGGGTGGCGCCGAATTTTACCGAGGCCTGCCGGGGGGTGGTCCCGTATGTGGAAAAGATCACCGATATAAACCAGTTAAGGCTGAGCGAACCAACCGCCCAGCCTTAACCGAGGTTATATTGCAGTTCTCATTTACTACTTCGGCAGCGAGCGGACCAACTCGAGGAATTCATCCCATTCTTCTTTGAAAAAGTGAAGGGTGACATTGTTCAATTCGAGGTGATAAGTGATTTCACCATCGGGTTCTTCGGCCTGCCAGGCAAGGTAGTTGTCAGTCTCGGCGATGACATCGGTGGTGGGTTCGTTCTGTTCTTTGGCCATGGTAAATTCCTCCTGACTGAGATCGATCCGGTTGGGAGCTCGTTACTCCCATGAGATACGCCGTATGCAGTTGCTTCTCGCCAGACCAAAAGGCGAGATTGGTCCAAAAATTGCTGCCATCTGTCTCGGCGGCAATTTGATTGTACTCCATTCTAAGGGAGTACATACCACGGATTGACGAAACCGCCCAGGTAGCGCACTTCGAAGTGCAGGTGAGGGCCGGTCGAATTGCCGGTGCTGCCGGCGTAGCCGATCGTCCCACCCTGGCCGACGCTGCCGCCGCAGCGAACGCCGACACTGCTGAGATGGGCGTACACCGTCTGGTACCCATTGCCGTGATCGATCATCACCATATTCCCATAGCCGCCAAGCGCCGGGCCGGCGAAGACGACCACACCGCTATCGGCGGCGTACACCGGAGCGCCCTCTCCTGCGGCAATATCGATCGCCAGGTGACCACTCCAATAATCATTGCCAGATAGGACGTGATTCCCGGCCGGCCAGACGAAACCGCCTGTCCCCAGGGCGCCGTCGTAGCCACCGCTGCAGGTTCCGGCGCCATAAACGCCGGGCGACACACCCGCCTGGCCGCGTGGGATGGTGGGGATAAGCCACTGGCGGAATTCGCGCACGCCGCCAGGGATCAGCACCATTTGCCCGGGCTCGGCCTGCGGGTTGGCCAGGTCGAAGTTATTCCCCGACCAGTCGAGGATATCTTCCACTTCCGCCTTGAAACGTCCGGCGACCGCTTCCAGGGTATCGCCTTCTTTCCATTCGTAATACACGCCATCCACAGGTGGGATGTTTAACTCCATGCCAATGGAGATCAAGTCCGGGTTGTCGTTGAGCAGGTCGTAGTTGGCCCAGAGCACCGTCTCCGGCTTGATGCTGAACCGGTTGGCGATTTCAAAGATGGAATCACCGGTATCCACGGTATATCTGCGGACATCGACCGCGGGGCGGTTGGGGATTATCGTATGGAAGTTCAGGCGGCGGGTAATGAAATTTGTTTCTTCGAGTGGTGGTTGGAAGGGAGGCAGGAGTGCGGTGCCCGCACTCCTACCCGAAGAGCGCTCGGGTAAGGGGGTTGGAGCCAACTGCTCAGCAGAGTCCGTTGAAGCGGAGCTCTGCTGAGCAGATAGCTGAGCAGCTTCCGCTGCCGGGTCTGCTCCTGCACGGGCGGTGCGACTTTGAAGCTTCTCCCAACCCAAAAACAGGGCAAGAGCAACCAGAAGCAGCGCAAGGATCCAGGCAGTGACAGAGATCACCCTGCCGGACCTGGCGGGCTGCGGTGAAGGCCGCTGGCTCATTGCTTTAGTCGGTCAAAGTCTCGAGGAACTCGATGTTGTTGGCCGTCCGAGCCAGGCGCTGGAGGATGGCCTCGGTTGCGGTCGAGGGATCCAGGCCTGCGCCGTGGGGCGGAGAAGTGACCATCTGGTCGTACATACGGCGCATGGTCCACACCCTGGGGGTGATGTCCGGTCCGAGAAGGAGTTCTTCGCGGCGGGTCGAGGAGCGTTCGATGTCAATCGCGGGGAAGACCCGGCGTTCCTGCAGGCGGCGGGAGAGATGAAGCTCCATGTTGCCGGTGCCTTTGAACTCTTCGTAGACGACATCATCCATGCGAGACCCGGTATCGATCAGGCAGGTGGCGATGATGGTCAGTGAACCGCCTTCTTCGATGTTGCGGGCAGCGCCGAAGAAACGCTTGGGCGGGTAGAGAGCAGAGGGATCGATACCACCGGAGAGGGTGCGGCCCGAAGGAGTGACGACCAGGTTGTAAGCCCGGGCGAGACGAGTGATCGAGTCCATCAGGATGACAACATCGCGGTTAATCTCAACCAGGCGCTTTGCCCGCTCCAGGGCCATCTCGGCCACACGCACGTGGGAAGTGACCGGCTCATCGAAGGTAGATGAGATCACCTCCGCATCGACCGAGCGGTCCATGTCGGTCACCTCTTCAGGGCGTTCGCCGATCAGGGCAACCATCAAATGGACTTCCGGGTTCTTGGTGGAGATGGCATTTGCGATCTGCTTGAGGATGGTCGTCTTACCGGCCTTCGGCGGCGAGACGATGAGGCCGCGCTGCCCACGCCCGATGGGCGTCACCAGGTTGATGAGACGGGTGGCCAGGGTGTGCCGGTCGGTTTCGAGGTCAAAGCGGGTGTCGGGGAAGATGGGTGTGAGCTGTTCGAAGACAGGGCGGTACTTGCTCTCTTCCGGATCGAGCCCGTTGACGTTCTCCACCTTCAGCAGGCCGTAGTGGCGCTCCGACTCACGGGGTGGGCGCACGTGTCCGATCACCAGGTCTCCATTTCTCAAGTTGTATCGCCGAATCTGTGATTGAGAAACGTAGACGTCATAGGGACCGGGTTGGTAATGGCCAGAGCGCAGGAAGCCAATGCCCTCGCTCATGATTTCAAGGATTCCTCCACGCAGCTCCAGGCCCTGGCGTTCGGCCTCAGCCTGCTGGATGCGCAGGATCAGATCCTCTTTCTTCATGCGCGTGGCGTTCTGGACATCCAGATTCTTAGCCATTTGACGAAGATCGTTGAGGGATGCGTTTTCTAGTTCTAATACTTTCATGATGGGTTGACTCTATCTATCTAAGAATGGAGGTTGTGAGACGAGTATTCGTATCGTGGGGTTGCAACACTCGGGGTTATAGGCTGCCGCCGGTTTCCAGAGAAAGACTTCCATTCATCTCAAGATCGGCAACAGGTGGATAAACTCAGCAAGACGGCTGGACCGTCGCTGTTGATACGCGGAGATCAGAATTATTACCGAAAAGGGGAAAATATAGTTACACCCTCATTATAGCACGTAAGAAGTGAAAGAACAAGCATCGATGGATTTGTGCCATGCTGTTTGGGATCCCCAGCCCAAATAGCAGACAAATATGATCGTGCAGGGTGAAAGGTTCTCGGATGGAAAGAGCGAGTTGTCCAGGGCTTGATCCAGGCTGCTCCGGTGGTCTCACCGGAGCGAGCTTACTCCAGCAAAGATTTGCTTGTAAAGCTTGGTTTACGACTCGTGACTTTTACCCCTTGCGGTTTAGATTATAACATAATTGCTCAAAATAAGTGGAGCGAAAAAGATATATTTTCCGTATGTACGTGCTAGCTGGAAAACCTCCTTCTCCGGATGCCGGGCGGGTTATTCTTCTCTGGTCATCCAATGGTTCTCACCATTGAGCGGCCGGTACTGTTTCAGGTTGGCAAGCAGTTCGTCAGGTTGTTCGGCTGAGGTGAACAGGATCCGGTGCTCGGCATAAATGAAGCCCTCCTGGCGAGCATGATCGACCATGGCAATTAATGGGTCGAAGTAACCCAGGGTATTGAGCAGGCCAATCGGCTTGGTGTGTAGGCCGATCTGGGCCCAGGTCAAAATCTCGAACAACTCTTCAAAGGTGCCGTATCCTCCCGGGAGAGCGATAAAAGCTCCGGCGATTTCCGCCATGCGCGCTTTTCGCTGGTGGATGGTGTCCACAACTTCCAGGCGGCTCAACTTGGTGTGCGCCAGTTGAGGGGTGTTGAAATAGGAGGGGATGACGCCGATCACTTCTCCCCCGGCTTCCAACGCGCCGTTGGCGACGGCGCCCATCAGGCCGGTACAACCGGCTCCATAGACCAGACTGTACCCACTGCGGGCAATCGCCGCGCCCATTTCACCCGCCGCTTCTAGATAGGCCGGGTTGATTTTGTCAGACGAGCCACAGTAGACGCAAATCGTGTTGTTCTGCATGGAAGTTTCACATTGAGAGATAGGATATCGAGTTACCGGCTATTCAGAGTGTAGAGCACCTGTTTTGAAGGTTAACGGGGGCTAGTTTATCATAAAATGTGTGTTCTTGCGAATTGTTCACCGGCGCAGTTGGACGATAAGAGCGCCCACTCCGGCGAAGAGCATCCCCGCTGCAGCTTTCAGGGTAATATTCTCGTCCAGAAACAGCCAGGCGAGCAGGGCAATTTGAATCATCATAGTGCTGTTGATGATAGAAGATTCGAGGGCCGAGAGTGTGCGCAGGGTGTGATTCCACAGCGTAAAGGCGAATGCGGTATTGACCACCGCCAACCAGATGATAATCCCCCAGTTTTGAAGTGAGAGCTGGGGAAGACCCTGAACGGTCACCCCGCCGATCAGCATGATCGCTGCGCCGACACCCATACTAAGGGTGGTAACGGTCAACGGCGGGATGCGCACTTCACGGTTGACCTGGCGGCCCATGACGGAAGAGGCTGCGTTGGCGGTAACCCCGGCAATCACCACCAGCAGGCCAAACACCTGTTGGGCGGGGATGTTCACCGGGTAGAAATAGATCAGCACACCGGCCAAAAATAGCGCGATTCCCAACCATTGAAAGCGAGTGGGGCGCTCACCGAGGAAGAAAATGCCCATCAGGGCGACCATGGCCGAGGTGAAGTTGAGCAGCAGGCTGACGGTGATCGCCGGCAGATAGGATAAACCGATAAACTGTGAACCCTGAGTGACCGCGTAATACAGAAAACCAAGGGCCACCAGAAAAGCCCAGTCCCGGCGGGTCAGGCAGCGCCAGGCGAGGCGGTTGCTCGGGGTAAAATTGAAAGGCAGCAGGCAGAGGAAGGCCAGCGAATAGCGTAATCCGGCGAAGGTGAGCGCAGGGATTTCAACCAATCCGATTTTGATCAGCACCCAGGATGTGGACCAGAGGAAGGTGACGAATAGCGCCTGTCCGGCAGCCAGGAGGTGGGGTGACACGAAGTTTGTTAACTCCTTCGACGAATGGGTGTGCGAAAAACAAGTTATACCCCATCTTGCCGTTCCGGGCAACCTGATTGTCCGGCCTCCGGCCTACTCTTGGCTTATTCAAAGTCGTAAGCCAGGCTTTGAAAAATAGAGTTTGGGGGATATAGGCGGCTGTACAGTCCGCCTATATCCCCCAAACTACACATTCTTGAGAAAGCCATGCCAGCCCACTATAACAGAAGACTTCAGAGAGTAAACACGGGATGGAGCCCACCAGGGGACAGGAGATCGAGATGAGCCAGGAATTTGAAGAGATTGGCAGCCAGATGAGTCCCGAGGTGCAGGAATTGGCGAAACAGGCGCGGGCGCTGATTTATGAAGTGATGCCGGATGCGGTCGAGGTGTGCTATCCCAAACAGAATATCTGCAGCTATGGGGTGGGGCCAAAGAAGATGTCGGAGCATTTCTGCTATATCGGCATGTTCGCCAGGCATATCAATCTTGGCTTTTACTATGGGGGGAGCCTGCCTGACCCGGACCGCCTGTTGGAAGGGACCGGGGAGATGATGCGGCATATAAAAGTGAACAAAGCCGAGCAGCTTGAAGATCGCGCCCTGCGGCAGTTGGTTGAAGCAGCCAGCGGATACCTCCCGAAGCTCAAACCCAACCGGTGAAGGTTTTACCACGGTTTACTGCGAAGCGAGGAAATCCAGGGCGTACCGGGCATCCTGATAAGTGGGATTCTCCTCCAACGCCTGGCGGAAGGAGGCCGCCGCGCCGTTGATATCTCCCTGGCGGAAGAGGGCCCAGCCGCGCCACAACAACGCTTCTTCCGCGTTGGGGGTGCGCTGGAGAGCGTATTCGCTCAGGGCCAACAGATCTTCAGTGCGCCCGGCGTGGAAGTAAGCCAGGAAAGGCCCGAACTGGTAGCGCAGCATCCGCTGGGGCAGGCCAATCTGGCGCGCCTGGTCGTAGGCCTGGGCTGCCTCCTGGTAACGCTCGAAGTAAACCAGGTTGGTGCCCAGATTGAACCAGGCAAAAGCATCCTCCGGGTCCCGGTCGATCTCAGCCTGGGCGGCATCCAGCGCTCGCTGCCGGTTGGCATCCCGATCCCAGTCTGGGCCGAGGATTTCTTTGATGACCGCCTCCCGATCCGGCGGGTATACCAGGAAGTAAACCCGGTTGAAGCTCTGCCAGTATTCATCCAACTGCTCGTAAGAGACCTCACGGTCGGGCCCGTAGAAGCTATCCTGGACGGTGAAGGTTTGGGAGGCGTCATCATAACCGGTGAGCAGGTTGTAATGCGCGGCCCAGTGATCGTCGTTTGGCCAGTAATTTTCCTCGAAGTAGAAACTCTCCTCGATGACCACGGGGAACCCGGCTGCCAACAGTTGCTTGAGCAGTTCCAGGGTGCCGCCAACCCGGTACTCAACGTTAAGCCAGCCGGCGTGGGTGCGGGCGTAGTAGGTGAGTTCTTCGATATTGACGTTGCGGTCTTCCCGCTGGGGCTTTAACTTGCTGGCGATGTCCAGTTGATCCCCTTCCCAGCCATAGTAGCGCAGGTACATAGTCAGAGTCGCCGGGCCGCAATTGTTGATGTCCTGTTTTTCGTAGGCTGGGGGCGCGAGTGAGACTGAAGCCGGGATTGGGGTTGGGGTCAGCGTGGGGAGGGGCGAGGGGGAGGGGCTCACGCGGGCAGTTTGTTCTCCCGCCTCGCCTGCACTCCGAACGGCAGGGACGGTCATCCGCGGCGTTGGTGATGGCTGGCGGGTGACGCGAAGTTGGGGTAGGGGCAGGGGGGTGGGCACAGCCCCGGCTGGATTGATTACACCCCGCAGGTAAGTACGGGCGAAATCCACCCGCCAGGACAGACGATTGTGAACTGGGGGAAGTTGGTAAGCGAGAACTGAGATGATTAGCAGTCCGAGAGCGAGCAAAAGGATATGAGGTATGGTTGGCCTGAACATGGGGGGCATTTTACCTCATGACATAATAATAGGGCAACTTTCCAATCAACAATTTTGTAGCGCACAAGCGCCCCGAAATTAAGTGAAATCCGGTATACTATTCTGTCTATATTGGCTCGGTAGACCACCTGCAGGGATGAGGGAACTGGAATGCGGTTTGCGAACCGCATCTGTAACCCTTGCCAGGCAGCGGTGGATCCCAACAGGTCACCATTATTTGGGAGAGGTATAATACCGGACATGAAGTATCACATTTGGACTGAAGGCTGTCAGATGAATGTCGCCGACTCGCAGCGAGTGGCCTCGGCATTGGAGCATCTGGGTTACACGGCAACCCGCCGCGCCGAGGAAGCGGATGTGATTGTGCTGAACACCTGCGTCGTGCGGCAGAGCGCCGAAGATAAAGCCTATGGACGGCTGCACTCGCTGCGGCCCTTGAAGGATCAGCGCCCAGAACTGGTGATTAACCTGATGGGCTGCCTGGTGGGGGTGAAAGGCCACGAGCGGTTGCAAAAGCGTTTCCCCTTTGTGGATGTGTTCTCCCCCCCTTCAGACCCCGGCCCGCTGGTATCATTCCTCACTCAAGGCGAGACCCGTGATCTGGAGCAGGCGGAGGTTGCAGCCAGATTCGCGGCGATGGATAACGACCTGGTGCTGCCCGTGCACGAGCGGGGGAAGTTGGTCTCCGCCCACGTGCCGGTCGTGCTGGGCTGCTCGCACGCCTGCACCTTCTGCATTATTCCTTACAAGCGGGGCGTCGAACGCAGCCGCCATGTGGGCGAGATCGTGGCTGAGGTCCGTTCGCTGGTCGCCCAGGGTGTGAAGGAAATCACCCTGCTGGGGCAAATTGTGGACCGGTACGGGAAAGATATCCCCGATGGCCCCAACCTGGCCGGATTGCTGCGCATCGTGCACGAGGTGGAAGGCCTGGAGCGCATCCGCTTCCTGACCTCGCATCCGAATTGGATGACGGAAGAACTGCTGGATACGGTGGCAGAGCTGCCGAAAGTGATGTCGCACATCGAAGTGCCGGTGCAGGCTGGGAACGACGAAGTGTTGGAAAACATGAAGCGCGGCTATACGGCCGAAGACTACCGCCGGTTGGTGGCGAAAATCCGGGAGCGGATTCCAGGCGTTTCGATCGCTACCGATATCATCGTCGGCTTCCCGGGTGAGACAGACGATCAGTTCCAGGACACTTACGATCTGCTGGAAGAACTGCGCCTGGACGTGGCTCACCTGGCGCGCTATTCCACCCGGCCAGGGACAGTCGCGCAGCGTAAGATGGAAGACAATGTGAGCGAAGAAGAGAAGTGGCGCCGGTTCCGCTTGCTGGAAGAACAGCAGGAGCGAATTGCGGCGGAAATCAATGCCCGCTATCTGGGCGAATCCGTCGAGGTGCTGTTCGAAGATAAGGTCCGCGGCCGTTGGCGCGGGCGAACGCCAACGAATAAACTGGTGTTTGTCGAGTCGGCGGAAGATTTGCGTGGCAGGCTGCTGCAGGTCCAGATCACCTGGACCGGACCCTGGTCGATGCAAGGGGTGCTGCCGCGGAAACCGGCGATCGAGCAGTCTGCAGAGTTTATCCCCCTGCAGGTGAGGTAGGGCGGTTCACCGGCGCGGGCCGGCTGACCGTTGATTGCAAGCCTTTTCGCTCCTCACGATGGGGTGAGTAAGAGAATAAGGTCGATGCGGTTCGTGAAGACAGTGGCTCCGGTTCCGTTTTCACGAGCCGCTTCATTTTGCCTGCCGTCCGGATTCACAGCCTCAGAACTCGTACCGGTTGACCGGGCCGCGGCACAATTTTGGGCGAACCTGTGTTCCGCTACAGCCTTGTCCGATTGACCGGTTTAAGTTAGGATTACTTTCGACTCTGTCAGGAGGGAAGATTGACGAAACATATTGGGTTAATCGGGGGGGACCTGATCGCGATCGGCGTGATCACGATCCTGGGATTCGCGTCTCACGGCACAGCTACGACAGCCGGGCTGCGCTTGCTGACCACTTTTATCCCCCTGGCGGCCGGCTGGTTTTTGATTGCCCCATTCCTTGGATTGTATGATCTCCGGCGGGCGGCGGATGCCAGGCAATTGTGGCGGCCCGTGTTGGCGATGGTCTTTGCAGGTCCGTTTGCCGCCTGGCTGAGAGGTGTGATGTTGAACGCGCCGATTCTGCCGCTCTTTGTGGCTGTGCTCGGTGGTTCGGCTGCCCTGGGAATGTTATTGTGGCGTATTCTGTATTGGTTTGCGGCGGCTCGCCGCTCTCCGGACCGCCCTGTGACGGCCCAGAAAAAATTCGAAAGTTGAGCGGCCTGGCAAAAACTCAGGGAAGCGCGGCGTATAGCCGGCGTTGATCCCTGCCAAAGCTCAGTTTATCTAACAGAATTGTGAACTGAGGAGAGAACCGGGAAGTGTAGACTGTATGGACGAAGTCGCTTTGATCGCCGCTGCAAAGCAGGGTGATCTGGACTCATTCAATCGTCTGGTGCTCGCGTACCAGGATATGGTCTTCTCCCAGGCTTACCGTATGATGGGTGAGCCTGAGGCAGCAGAAGATGCGGCTCAAGAGGCTTTCATCTCGGCCTACCGCAACTTGAATTCGTTTCGGGGCGGTTCCTTCAAGGCCTGGCTGCTGCGGATTGTGACCAATGCCTGTTATGATGAGCTGCGCCGTCAAAAACGACGCCCGACAACGCCTCTCGAACCGGTAGACGCGGACGATGAAGAGATCGAATCGCCGCGCTGGATGACCGACCCGGGAGAAACGCCCGAGGAGGCTGCTGAGCGGACCGAGTTGAACAGGGCGCTGCAAAACTGCCTGAATGATCTGGCACCTGAATTCCGGGCGATTGTGATTCTGGTGGATATCCAGGGATTAGATTACAGCGAAGCTGCGGAATCGCTTGGAACTCCGTTAGGGACGATCAAAAGCCGCCTGGCTCGGGGTAGATTAAAATTGCGCGATTGTTTGCAAGGATTTTGGGAACTTTTACCGGCGTCGCTTCGTCTGGTAGATGAGAGTTGACCATGACGAAACAAATTTCCCCCCACGAATGGGAAGCCCTTTCGGCCTACCTAGATAAAGAATTACCGGTGAAAGAGCGCACTCGTCTGGAATCTCGACTGCAGGTGCAGCCAGAACTGAGACAGGCCCTGGAAGACCTGCGCCGGACTCGAGCGGTGCTGCGCAGCCAACCGCGGCTGCGCGCGCCGCGGAATTTTACCCTGACGCCAGAGATGGTTGGTCAGCGGCGGCCGGTGCGCAGCGGAGGCGGGCTGCCTGTCTTCAATTTGATGCGGTTTGCTTCGGCGTTCGCCGCGGTGTTACTGGTGATCGTCCTGATTGGTGATCTGTTCAGCGGCGCCCCGGTAGGACGTCCGACCGCAATGAGAGGCAGCGAAGCGACTGTCGCCGAGGAGCCAATCGCCGCGCCGTTTGCAGCCGAAGCTGCCGGCGAGACGGAAGAATTCGCGCCGGCTGAGGGAGAGATGGCGATCGAATCGCTTGAGGCGGAAGCGCCTGCCCAGCCTGGCGCGCGCGCGGCAGCCGGGACTCCGCAACCTGAAGCCACCGGTCCGGCCGCATTGGCAGCCCCTCGGGCAGCTGAGGAGGGTGATATGGTGGTGGAGGGTGTGCCCCCTCAGGCGGCGGATGCCGGGGCTGAACCGCCATCCGTCCTCGTTTCCCCTAAAGGGGATGAATCCGCCGGCCTGACTGCACAGACGCTTGAATCTCAGGCTGAACTGGCAGACGTTGAAGAAGAACGCGCTCCGATTTTTACTACGCAACTGCTGCGAGGGTTGGAAATCGCCCTGGCGGCGCTGGCGCTGATCGCCGGTCTGGCAGCCTTCTGGCTGCGAAGAAGCGGACGAGTTTAATAGTTCAGAACTGCAGCACACGGGGAATGGTGGAAACCACTCCCCGTGTGTTGGTTTTTCTTCGATCTCCCTGGAAGTGATGGCCTCCCGTGTATGATGACGAAGTAAATTTTTGCACCCGATGCGGAACCGAGGTCGAGCTGGCCGAGCGTTATGGGCGGGTGCGTCCCGTTTGCCCCGCTTGCGGGTGGATTTACTTCCACGACCCGAAAGTCGCCGTGGCCGCGCTGATCCTGCACGAAGACCAGGTTCTGTTGGTCCGCCGGGCAAATGATCCAAAGCGTGGGCTGTGGACGCTGCCCGCAGGTTTTATGGATGCGGGCGAGGATCCGGCCCGGGCTGTCGAGCGCGAATGTTTGGAAGAGACCGGGCTCGAAGTGAGCGCGCGTACACTGCTCGATGTGATCTCCGGAAAAGAACACAGCCGGGGAGCGAACCTGCTGATCGTCTATCGGGTAGAAGTGCTTGGGGGTGAACTGCGCCCGGCGGATGATGTTGACCGGGCCGATTATTTCCAGCTGACCGATCTGCCTCCGCTGGCATTTGAGACCACAACAAAAGTGTTGAGCCGTTATGCTCTCCGCCGGTAGATATGCATGGTAAACTTATCCCAGGCCTTATATTTCATCTGAATACCGTCCTGTAACCCACACCTAAAGCGTATTTTTACAATTTAATACCCTGGTTTTCAACAACAGTGAGGAGAAGATTCGATGAAAACAACTGTACTGCGGCCAGGCGCCTGGCTGGTTGTATTGATCATGGTTGTGAGCATCGCCTGCAACCTGGGATCGTCTCCGGCCACCGAAACGCCGCCCCCACCAGAGATCGTTGAACCAACTGCAGAAATTGCACCCTCCCAAGAAGCTGCTCCGGATGTAGTAGATGAACCTATCTCTGAACCGGAGGACACCACGCCCAAGGGCCTGGTCACCAGCCTGCAAGATGTAAAAAAGGCGGTGATACAGATTGAAGCTCAGGGTACCTTCATAGACCCGCAGTTTGGCCTGGTGTTGAACGGCGCCGGACGCGGGTCGGGATTTATTATCGATCCAGAAGGGATCGCAGTGACGAACAACCACGTGGTCACCGGTTCGGCTTTGCTGAAGGTGTGGGTTGCGGGTGAAAATTCTCCCCGCAACGCCAAAGTGCTGGCCGTTTCAGAGTGTTCCGACCTGGCTGTAATCGACATCGACGGCAGCGGGTACTCTTACCTGGATTGGTACGATGGAGCGATCGACGTTGGGATGGACATCTACGTTGCCGGCTTCCCATTGGGTGACCCGGAATACACGCTGACAAGGGGCATTATTTCAAAAGCCAGGGCCAGTGGCGAGACCCAATGGGCCTCCGTAGACTCGGTGATCGAGTATGATGCCACCACCAATCCCGGCAATTCCGGCGGACCGGTGATCACCCCGGACGGCAGGATTCTGGGCATCCATTATGCCGGCAATTCTGACACCCGGCAGGCTTACGGGATCTCGAAGACGGTGGCGGTGAGGGTGATCGACCAACTGCGCCAGGGGAATAATGTGGATACGATCGGAGTGAACGGTCAGGCCGTGTGGACCGAGGACGGGAGCTTGACCGGCATCTGGGTCTCTTCGGTGGCTTCCGGGTCCCCGGCGGACAAGGCAGGCATTCAGGCCGGCGATATCTTGCTGATGATGGAGAACCTGGTGCTGGCAACCGATTACACCATGTCCGATTACTGTGATATCCTGCGCAGCCACAATCCCAGCGACACCTTGAGCGTCCAGGTGCTGCGCTGGGCCAACGCCGAAGTGTTGGATGGACAGCTAAACGGGCGCCAGTTGGAAGTCACTTACGCTTACGATCCCGATGTTCCGGACGGGCCGGGAGTCCCGGAGGACCCGAATGTGAACAGTTCTGACATCGTCAATCCGAACCCCAGCGGGTCGGGGGATTTCTATTACTACTCGGAGTTCGATGGCGGGTTGGGTGACTGGAGCTATTTCCTGACGAACGGCCGGGACGACGGTTTCGAAGCGGGGACAGATAACAGCCGCTTGTATTTCAATATCGGCGAGAAAAATACGTGGATCTACCTGATTTACGACCCGTGGATCTACACAGATACTCGTCTGGATACGAGGGTGGAGAATCTGGGGCGCAATAACAACAACGTCAGCCTGATCTGCCGCTACTCTGAGAAGGGCTGGTATGAGTTCAACATCGCCAACAATGGGGAATGGACCATCCTGCGGTTCGACACCGCCTCGAACCAGTACATCGCCTTGTTCACCGGCGGTTCGACCCTGATCAACACCGGGCAAGGCATTAATGAGTACACGGCGGTCTGTAATGGGGAAAACTTGACCCTGGGGATCAACGGCGTGGAGGTGAAGACGATCAAAGACCGGGCGCTGAAGGAAGGACAGGCCGGCCTATCGGTCTCATCTTTCAATGTGACCCCGATCGTGGTCGAGTTCGATTACTTCTCGGTCACTGTGCCGTAAAGTCGGGGTAGTGTGTAAGCGCTGCCTGCCAGACCAGTAAGGGAATCAATCAGCCGGCGGGAGATGAGGAAAACTCACCTCCCGCCGGCCGCTTTTCAAGGCAAGGCTAACGGATCGTAAATTCGCTCTCTGTCTCCGTCTGGTTGCCGGCTTTATCGATGGCAACGATGCGGACCGTATGCTCCCCAGGCCGGGCGCGCCAGGAAAGGGCATAGGGGGGCTGGATAAATGTCTCGGCCAATTCTCCGTCGATGAACAGGCGCACTTCTTGGAGGGCAATGTCATCGGAGGCGGATAGGCGCAAGGTGATGAACCGCTTCTCAGGCTGGATCACCTGCGCGGGGCGAGGATAGAGCATCTCTGCCTCTGGCTGAGTGTTGTCCACACTGAGCAGCAAGAAGGCTTTCTGGATCCGCTGATCCTGGTCCACCACCATCAATTGAACCGTATACAATCCGTTGATGCCCGAAGTATCCCACACGGCGAGCTGGTTATCCTCCACCGGGGTGGTCCGGTCTTCGCCGAGCAGAACCCATTCGTCTGGGTTGAGCCCTTTGCCGACCTGGACGCGGTAAAAGCTGAAGTTTTCGCCGCCAGCTCGCCCGCGCAGCACGACATTGCCTCGAACATAGGCGAACATCGCCGGGGATGAGAGACTTGCATCTGGGGTGGATACCATGTTGGTAGGGACCACATCATACTCTTGCGGTGGGATGGAAATACCGGCAGCCTGAGCCCAGTCGCTGGCCTCTGAGGGGGGGACGAGGTAGATGCGTTCTTCGATTAAATCGCCAGGGGTAAAGACCGTTGCCAGGCGGCCGGTCTCACGATTCACCGGCAGGCGTTGGTAAAGGGTATCGGCCTGAGTTGGCTCATTGCCCTGAAGGAACACTTCTGTGACCAGCGCCGGACACTCCGGCGTGGGGAGCATGCCCGAAGGGTCGCACACAGTCACCTGGCTCACCCCAGGAGGCATGTCCCACCCGGCAGGGGGTAAGGATTGGGAGGCGTACTGAATGATCGCGTGCCACAGGGCCGCGGCTGCATTTGGCGGCAGGCGGGTCTCGGAGGCGTCCGCCGTTTCCTGTTCGAGATCGAAAGCAGGCGATTGAGGGCCGATCCAAACGCTCACCACCCGCTGCGGGGTGTACCCCACCGCCCAGGCATCCTGCCCATCCAACGTGCGCCCAATTTTGGCGGCTGTTGGACGGCCGATTTCCAGGGGGTTTGGATGGCCCAGGCTCGGCCAGCGGGCCGATTCATCGCTCAGGCTGTGGTTCAGCAGGAAGGCTAAGGGTTGGCCGATTACCTGGCGGCTGCTGCCGGGTGGATTCTCCAGAAGGGTATGCCCGGCTCCATCCAGCACCCGATGAACGATCAGCGGCTCCAGGGGAAGATCAGGATTCTGAGAGGTGGACTCAGCCCCCAGGCTGCCCCCTACCAGGAAGCCCTGGTTGGCGAAGATGCCAAACGCCCGGGCGGCCTCCAGCACGGTTGTCGTGCCAGAGGTGAAAGGCAGGAGCAAGTCTGTATCGCTGTTGGGAAGTTCGACACCGGTGAGACCGGTCTGCTGCGCCGTGCGCCATACATTCCCCGGCCCAACTTGGGCCAGGATATCCAGCGCAGGGACCAGATAATCGTTGGCCAGCGCTTGCCGCAGGCGAACCGGGCCGTGGTATTGTCCGTCGGAATTGGCGACCGGGGTTTGGCGGAACTCGGAAGGGATATCCCACACCAGAGTCGCCGGGCTCATCCCCCGGGTGAAGGCGGTGAGGTAGACGAAGGGGGTGAGCAAAGAACCTGCCGGACGGCGGGCGAAGATCTCCGGGCTGTCTGAGGGGTTGCCGTACAGGGCCAGGATTTCTCCTGTTTGCGGATCGAGCACGACGACGTTTGCCGAGAGGTTGGAGGGCAGCGGTGTGGATTGGGCGGGCAGGGTGGGCAGCAGCAGGGCGGCCGGGCAGTCCTGGATGCCTCCGGCCACCTGGCCGGAGGATGAGCCGGGTTCCAACCGGGCAAGCTGAGCTTGAGCCGCGCAGTTGACCTGTCGCTGCAGGTCATAATCCAGGCTGGTCACAATTGTGAGCCCGCCGCGCTCCAGGCGGGAGCGTTCTATTTCGGTTTCGAGTTGGGCGAGCACCAGGCTGGTGAACGCAGGGGCCGGGTTGTCCGCAGCTTGAACCGGCGGGCGGATGCTGAGGCGGGCGTTCAGCGCGGCCGATGCCTGTTCAGGGGTGATGAAGCCGCCGAGGACCATTTGATCCAGCACTTGCTGCTGGTTTTCCACCGCGGCCTGGGGGGCTTCCAGCGGGTTGAGCGCCGGGGCCTGGGCCAACCCGGCCAGCAGAGCTGCTTCCGCTAAATCGAGGTCGGCCGCAGATTTGCCGAAATAGACCCGGGCGGCAGCATCTGCGCCATAGGCCTGAGCGCCGTAATTTGCGGTGTTCAAATACCATTCGAGGATCTTTTCCCGGCCGTAAGCCGAGGTAGCCTGGGCCGCCAGCAGGCGCTCCCTTAGCGCCCGGCGAATCCCGGGCGGTTCTTCCCACAAAACCAGGTCTGTGATGAGCCGCTGGGCAAGGGTGGGATGAGAGCCGGTAGTGATACCTTCCAGGGAGTAGCCCGGGTGCTCCCAGAAATCCGGATCGGTGGTGGCCAGGGTGGCGGAGATGAGAGCCGAGGCAAAAACCGGCCGGTCTTCCTCCGGGGATAAATACAGGTACTCTTTTCCGGCAGCCGCCGGGTTTTCAAGGGTGAGGAGGATGTGTTCGCCGCTGCGGTCTACGAGGCGCGAGGGCTGTAGGAGCAGCCCGCCAGGAGGTTCGATGAGGGAGGGAAGCGTGCTGAGCGAGGGGAGGTCTTGAGAGATGTCGATATATACGAATGCAGAAGCAACCGTGACCAGAGTCAGAAAGATTGAAATGATAGCGCTCAGTAGAAGCCCCAGCCGCCCAAGAGGATTCCGGCGGGCCAACTGGGCCCTGCGCTGGCGAAGCGAGATCAATTGAGAGACCGTTGGCATGATCGAATTGTACTATTGGACCGGCGGAATCAGCGTTTATTTTCAACCCTGTGCCGGAACCGGGCAATCGTCCTCAGCAGCGCCGGGTTGGTGGTGCTGCCCGACAGCCGGTCGATCAGGCGTTGTACCTGGAGCATAGAATCTGAAATGGAAATAGGCCCGGGGTGTTGCGCCGCAGCCAGCGCAAGGCGGCGTTCTGCAGATAGCTCGTGCCAGAAATGCCCGGCAGAGTGGGATTCGCGTTTCACCGTGAGGAAATGCTCCACGGCTTCCGCCATCCGGCCTGCGCGCAGAGCTGCTTCACCCAACAAATTGATCGCTCGCCAGCGGATGGCGGCGATATGGCGGAATTTCATATCTTTCAGCAGATTTTTCGCTGTCTCCTCAGCGGCTTCCCATTCCTCCTGAAGCGCCTGGGTGATGGCCTTCACCATTCGAGCATGGATCAGGATAAGCCCAAGGCCGGAGGCTTTCGTAGACTCGATGGTATGGTGAATATGAGCCAGGCCCTCTTCTTTCCTGTCGGAGAGGAATGTGGCCAGGCCCAGGCGATAGATGCTGTTGGGAGCGAGGAAAGTCCCCTCTCCGGCCTGTACCGCCTGCCGGTAATATTCACTCGCCTGTTGGTAATCCTCCAACCAATAGTACAGGTCACCCCGGATGTGCAGCGCGCCTGAGCGGATCTCATCATGTCCAAAGCGCTCCGCCAGGTCCAGGCTGGCCCGGGTGTGTTCCCAGGCAGCATCCAGGTTGCCCAAATCCAGCTCGATCATCGCCTGGTAGTCGTGGAGATAGCCGAGCATCCGGTAGGTGTGAACTCGCTCGGCAAGGTCCAGGCCTTGCCGGGCGTCCTGTTGGGCTTTGGCCAGGTCTCCCAGATAGTAGCGGGCGACTGCGAGAGCACCCAGAGCGCTTACGCGGCCATAATTCCGGTTGGCGTGCGTAAAATCTTCCAGGGCATGGAGAGCGTGACGCAGACCGGTCTCAGGCCAACCGCTGAGGGTGGTGGTGAAAGAGATCTGGTAATGAGCGTCGCCGCGAGCGTTAAGCAGACGAGAGTCGGCGTACATTTGATCGGCGCCCACAGCCAGGGCATCCTGGAAGGACTCAAGCGCCTCTTCCACACGGCTCAGGAAGTATAGAAAGACCCCGCGATTGTTGTAGGCCTCCATTGTTTCGTGAGGTTTACCGCTGCGCTCAAGATAGGGGATGGCTTGCTCGACGAGTTCCAGACCTTCTTCGAACTGATTGATTGCCAGGCAATGGCCGCTCAGGTGGTTGAACGCGGTCCCGATGAGCAGAGAACTGCCACGGCTTTGCCCGAGTTGGAGCATATTCTGGTTGAGTCGCTTGATGGTCGGCGCATCCTCGGTATGATATGCGATCTCAGTCCATTCGCTGTACAGGGTATAGACCGCTTCATCCGGGAGGTTGGGGAGCTGTGAGAGAAGACGTTCGGCGCTGGCATAGGCGTTCACAGCCTCCTGATGGGCCGAGATGCGGGAGGCGTGCCAGCCGGCTGCTAACCAATAATCGAAAGCCCGGCGCCAGTTGCCGGCCTGCTCGAAATGATAAGCCAGGATCGCGGCCGGGGCAGAGGCTGGATCGGATAGCTCCTCGATAGCGCGAGCAACTTTTCCGTGCAGCAAACGCAACTGGTGGTGATCGATATTGTCGAGGAGCAGGTCCCGGACTCTGCTGTGGGTGAAGCGTAGGAGCTGATCCTGTGCACGGTCCGCCACCGGCTCCACCAGCAGACTCTCGTTCAACTCCTGTAGAATATTTCCCAGGTTTTGCTTGCTGGATGGCCCGGCCAGGGCGATTACCTCCGGGTCGAACTCAATACCTGCCACCGCGCACAGATCCAGGACCCAGCGGGCAGCCGGGCTGAGCTGGTCGATGCGTCTTTGAAGAAGCTGCTGGACACTTTCAGGGATCGGTAAGGGGTCCGGGAGTGGTTGGTCGAGACGCAGCCCGCTCGTCTTGAGAGCATGAAGAGTCTCGATGACAAAGAATGTGTTACCGCCGGTATCGCCTCTCACTCGCTCGGTCAGGCCTGGTGGGGGAGCAGCACTGAAGATATGGCGGGCGACTTTTTCGACTTCTTCAACAGTCAAGGGCTGCAAGCGGATGAGATGCAAGCGGCTGGACTGCTGAAAGCGGGCGGTCAGCGCCTTGAACTGGGGGCGTTTTTCTTCCGGCCTGGCGAGTATGGCAAAGAGGGCGCTGCGAGTGAAAGGAGGGCGCTCTAGCAGGTAAGTGACCGCAGACAGAGTGGCCTCGTCTGCCCAATGAGCATCGTCCAGGCAGACCAACAGGCGGGCGTTTTGGGCCAGCAAAAGAAAAGCCTGCCGGATCGCCTCGAAGAGAAGTTCCTGGCCCTTCTCGGCCCGGGAACCAGGAGCAAACTCGGTGATGGGCGGCTCCAGATCTGGGCGCATCGTTTGTAGTTCGGGAAGCAGTTGGGTCAATTGGCTGGCCCAGGTTGCATCGATGACCAGCCATTCGTCGGGCTGGATCTGCTGGCGGAGCATCTCGATCAGGGGCTGGAAGGGGAGGTTATTTTCAGCGGGGCGGCAATAGCTGAGCAGCACGCGCGGCGGGGGGTAGATGCTGTGAGAGAATTCCTGAAGCAGGCGGGTTTTCCCCAGGCCTGATTCCCCTTCGACCAGAATCCCCCCACCGGCCAGATACGCCTGGCGCAGGTTGAATAAATCTTCCTGGCGACCCACAAATGGGACCTTACGGGTGGGCTGCAGCCGCCAGGGTAAGGTGGTGCGTGATGCGCCCGGCAGGGGAGTAGTGGCTTCGCGCACCTGCCGGTACAGGCTTACCAGGCGCGGTGAAGGGCTGGCATCCAGTTCCTGTCGCAGCCGCTGCTCTAGCTGGGCGAAGTGCTCTCGGGCTTCGCTGCGCCGCCTGAGATTGACCAACGCGTAGAGAATCTGATAATGGACATCCTGGTTCAGTTCATCACAGATAAGCGCCTGGCGGGCATAGGCTAAGGACTGTTCGAGGTCGCCAGTCAGCCGGGCGTGGTTCGAGAGGCGCTGCAGGGCGAAGCTGTATTGGCGCTCCAGTCGTTGGCGCACACCGGAGAGCCAGGTGCCGAGCCGGCTAAAGCCGGAGGGAACCTCGAGCCCTTCCATCGCCCGCGGGCTGCGCCATAATTCAACCGCCTGGCACAAAGCGGCAACCGTGCTGTCTGGGAGGGGGAGGCCGGACTGCTCCGAGGAGCGCACCGGTCCGGCTTGATCGAGAAGATTTTGGAAAGCCGCATAGTCGGTGTCGATGCGGGAGTGGTCCAGGCCGAGCATGCCTGGCTGGCGAATGAGGAATGTGGAAAGCGGGGTTTGGGCGATGATATGCCCGATCCAGGCTTCCAGGCGCTCTTGGGCCTGCGACTCTGGCTGGCCTTCATAGAAAAGCTGCTGAATCTCTTCTACCGGCAGGGGACTCTTTCGGATCGCCAGATAACACAGGCAGAGGCGCGTTTCTGGGTCCTGGATGTGGATCTCGGTTTCATCCAGGTGGATCTGTGGAGGGCCCAACAGCAGTATTCGCAAGCGATTTGTCATTCAGCTACTCGCCGGCCAACTGCCTGAACCAATTCCCGGGCAGAACGAAGTGTACCTTCGGTGACTTCACCCATCATTTGAGCCAATTCTACCAGCCGCTCGTGCCCTTGCAGCGGGCTTACCTGGGTGCTGGTCCGGTCGTCCTGGACCTCTTTCCGGACGTGGAAGTGCTGGTCGCCAAAGGCAGCCAACTGCGGGAGGTGCGTGATGCACAGCACCTGGTGCTGGCGGCCCAGATTCCACAGCTTTTGCCCGACGATTGCGCCCACTCGCCCGCCGATCCCCTGGTCGATCTCATCGAAAATCAGGGTGGGGATCTGGTCTACCTGGGCGAGTACGTTTTTAAGCGCCAACATCAAGCGGGAAGTTTCACCGCCGGAGGCGATCTTCGCCAGGGGTTTGAAGCCTTCACCGGGGTTCGGAGCGATGAGAAACTCCACTCGTTCGAGCCCAGTGGCATCGAAAGCCACCAACTTACCGTCATCGATGGGCGCCCCATTAGGATCGGGGCGCATCTCGAAGGCCACAGTGAAGCGAGCGCCGGTCATATGCAGGTCGGCCAGTTCCTTCTCGATGCTGCGCGCCATTTCTTCTGCGGCTTTCTGGCGTTTGCGGGAGAGGGCCAGCCCCTCTTTGCCCAATCGCTCCAGCAGTGCTTCGTGTTCCGCTTCCAGTTCGGCGATTCGTTCGCCGGCGTGCGTGATGGCATCGAGTTGAAGGCGCGCCTGGTTGGCGAATTCCAGGATCGTGGGGATGCCTTCTCCGTATTTCCGCTTGAGGTTGTCAATCAGCGCTAATCGCTCTTCTACCTGATCTAAGCGTTTGGGACTGAACTCGATCCCCTCCAGGTAATCGCGCAGCCGGGTCGAAAGATCAGTGAGGTTGTCGGAGATGAGTTGCGCCTGATCGAAAAGCTCCGCCTGAGATGGATCGAGGCGGCTGAGGCCGGAAAGGGCATGGATCACCTGGCCAAGTAGATCGCTAATGGAAGGGGCTTCCGGCTCGCCTTCGTCCAGGGCGAGAAGCGCCTGGTGGGCCAGGGAGGCCAACCCTTCTGCGTTGGCCAGTCGGTTGCGCTCGTCGCGAAGTTCTTCCTCTTCACCCGGGCGCAGGCGCGCCGCGTCGATCTCATTGATCTGGTAAGTGAGCATATCGCTGCGGCGGGCGCTGTCTCGCTCGGCGGCGCGCAGCTCTTCCAACTCACTGCGGATGGCCTGAAGCTGGCGATACGTGTGGGTATAGGCGGAGAACAGGGTTTGCAGTTCCTGGTCGTGCCCGGCGCCAGCGTAGCTGTCTAGCAGGCGCAGATGCTGGCTCACGCGCAAGAGGGAGAGGTGTTCAGATTGTCCATGGACATCGATCAAAAATTCGCCGATCTCGCGCAGCAATGCCGTATTGACCGAACGCCCATTGACCCGGGCCACATTTCGCCCGTTTGTGCGGATTTCCCGAGCCAGGGTGATGTAGTTTGGATCGTCGCTCAGTTCCTCCCGCTCCAGGATTTCCTCCAGGTAGGGGCGGGCGGATTCGGGGATCTGGAAGACCCCTTCCACGGTAGCGCGGTCCTGTCCGGCCCGCACGAAAGTGGAATCGGCCCGGCCCCCGAGCAGCGTCTCTACGGCGTCGATGATGATCGACTTACCGGCGCCTGTTTCGCCGGTGAAAGTGATCAGCCCGGCATTGAACTGGAGGGTGAGGTGATCGATGATGGCGAAGTTTTCGATCTGTAACTCGACAAGCATAAGCCTACTTTTCTAGCCGGTGGGCTCTCAGGCCCGAAGTTGGATTCCGCTTAAGCGATAATAGACAGTGGTGGTCACGGTAAACGTATAGAAACCTTGCCATAGCAAGGGGAACAGCACACCCAGGCTGCCGGACCCGGAAAGGACCCAACCGATCAATATCACAAGCACCAGGGGCAGGCTGCCGATGGCGGCGCCTACGGCGGTGATGGTGTATAGGCGTCGCGAACGCCGGCGTCTCAGGATGGCGCGCACCGCTTCGGCGATGATCACCCCGGCAATCGGGGCGAGAAACAGGGTGAAAAAGCCAAGATAGGACACAATCTGGCTGCCAATGTAAGAAAGGATGGCAGCAATGAGAAAAGCCAGCGGATAATCGAACCAACGAGCGGTATCAAAGGTGCGCAGTTGGCCGCTGACACATTCGCGGCAGCGGTAGCCGGTAGGCGTGCGGACCGCACACCTGGCGCAAATCGGTTTGTCGCAGCGGTTGCAGCGCAGCGTAGTTGCAACGTTGGGGTGGTTCTCACAGTGAAGCGTGACAGTCTCTTCGATCATCTGGAATTTCCTGTGGACGGGTTCTGGTTCATATGAGGGGTGAGGTTACGATAAAAATACCCCGGATCTTGAAAGCGAACAAACTGAACGGCATAATCGCTCGCATGAACGCGCACTTCATCTCCGTCCTGCACTTCTACCGGCTCCTGCCCGTCTACACAGACAACAGCCTGGTGATCGGTGTACACGGTGATGCTGACGGAAGAACCTTCTGCCAGCACGATAGCCCGGTCGATGGACAGATGCGGTGCGACGGCGACGAGCAGGATGTTGCGCAGCTCGGGAGGGAGGATTGGTCCCCCGGCCGCAAGCGCATACGCGGTGGACCCGGTGGGCGTGGAAGCGATCAGCGCATCGGCCACATAGGTGGTGAGATAGCGCTCATCCACGGCGGTCATGAGCTGGACCGGGCGAACAATCTCTCCCCGGCCGACGACCACTTCGTTCAGCACTTCCCACACGCCTAGCTGCTCGCCCCCCCGTCGCAGTTCAGCACACAGCATCATCCGGTGTTCTATCCAGTAATCGGCCTCCAGCAGCCGGGGAAGCACATCGCGCCATTCTTCCTGGCGGACTTCAGTTAAAAAGCCGAACCGCCCCAGGTTGATGCCAAGGATGGGGACCCCAGAAGGCCCGCACAAATGCCCGGCGCGCAGCATGGTGCCGTCACCGCCGAGGGCAATCAGCAGGTCGACCTGGCCCTCTTTCACCTTCCGCCGGAGATGTTCATCTTGAAGCCGGCCTGCACTTGCCTCCAGGCCGAGGGTGGACAGGAAAGTGGAAATTTCCTGCGCCTCTTCGTAAGCCTGAGGAACTTGCGGATGCGCGGCTACGGCAACCGAGTGGAAGGATGGCTTAAGTTTAGACATGGCCTCATAATTATATTTACTTTTTCGGTTTGTGAGGCGGCATACATCGAAAACGGTGAGTTGCCTACCTTAATAATTGCTCACAAATTGAACGGTAGCCGCAGCGGCTGCAACGCATTGCAGAGTCGTGGGAGCGAGCGGGGATCACGCCGCGCGAGCCCTGGCGCTCGCTCTGGCGCATCTCTTGAATCAGGTCGAACAATGCAGCTTCGAGCTGAGGGGTGTAATCGACTGCAAAGGTGCGGTTGGGGTAGTGCAGGATGCCGTAGCTGGGCCGAACCCCGTATTCCACTTCGACCAGGCGGCAGTACGCAGCCAGTTGATAGATGTGCGAATCATAAGGAGCTGCGCCGATGGGCGTGGATTTGACCTCAACCGGGATGCGCTGATCTTTCCTCTGGATCAGGTAGTCGGGACGACCGGTGAGACGCCAGGCGGGATCATACAGGGGTTTCTCAAGCGGACCCCATTGGCGGGTGTCGGAGTAAATGATCCTTCCGGATGGCAGGCCGCTGGCTTTGCGCTGCCGGCGAGCGATCCACAACAGGACCAGGGCGGCCAGCAGGAGAATGAGAATCAGGTAGGGCATTGGAGATGAGAAGGTGGCGGCGGCAGGAAAACACTGCCGGCGGGCAAAAATTCTCAGAGGACTTGACCTGTGAGGTAGAGCGCCAGGATGATCACCGCAGCCAAAAGCAGCGCATAGGCAAGGGTAGAGAGGCAGCCGGCAGTGAAGGCCTTGCGGCCGTGACTGGCATGCAGGGCTGTCCCGGCTGCCATTTCGGCCTGATTTTCAGAGGGTTCGCCTTGTAAGGCGTACCACCAGGCTCGCCGGCAGTACACGTAGGCCCCAATCTCGGAGGCTCGGATGACTCTCATGTTCGACTGCCTGGTTGCCATTGGCCCGCATCAGCATACAATCGAGGGACTCGAGTTCGCAATTTACCGGCCTGTGACCTGTTCATTGAGCTGGGCTTGAAGCTCTTGCAGGCTTTTCTCGAGCTGCTCCTGGCGCAGGCTGATGGTCATATCGCCGCGGGTACGCTCAGTAACGCCGCGCACGATGTCGGTCAGGCGGCGCAGCCCACCGGTGATCGCATCCGGGTAGTCGATGGTCACCAGCACGGCGTAGATATCGTCCATATAGCCCAGCAGGCGCTCGGCCTCGGTGGAATGGCCATGGCGTAGAATGTCCAGGCAGCGCCGGCGGAGTTCTCCTGCGGCTTCGGCCAGCCCCTGCAGATAGGTAGCATATTCCAGCCCCAACTCCTCAGGGGCGGGCAGCGGTTCGGCGCCGATCAGGGCAAAGACTATGTTGGCCTCGGCGAACTCCTTCAGGGCGTCTTGAGTGTAACCGGCATAATACAGGTCCGGATAATCGGCCAGGTTAGCGCGCAGCGAGTCGACGAGTTGGCCGGCTTCGCGCAGGTGGTCCAGGGCGAGCGCGCGCTCATCGCGGTGGACGGCGCGGATGGCATTGGCGCAGTGCCGGGTTAGCGTGCGAGTTTGGGAAAGGGCCCGGTCGCGGGCCGCGGTGCGCGCATCGAACGATTGGTGGATCCGCTCGACTATTTCTTCCAGCTTATCCATGGCTCACTTCTCACGTGGCTTTTCAGGAGGGCTCGGGGGGCGGAACAGGTAATCGGCCAGCGACGATGCGCCGGGGACGTTGATTTCTCCAAAGGAGGCTTCGTACTTCGCCAGGTTTTCCGCCAGGGCGCGATAGAACAACTTGGCTCCCAATGGAGACATGACAATCCGGGAACGAACTTTCGCCGGCTGGCTGCCGGGCAATAGATGGGCGAAATCGAACACCAATTCGGAAGGGGAGTGGGCAATCCGCACCAGATTGACGTATTCGACTTCCAGGTCGGGCGGTACTTCGAGAGGCGGAAGCTGGTGCTGCTGCGGCCGCGGGGGTGTGTCACTCATTGTGTACCTCCTAAATGAGGGTGACTGCCTGCTGCAGGCAGTCACCCTACGAACATTCGCAGGTCATTCAGTTTAGAACGGGATTTCATCCGGCTCGGAGATGTTGCTGCCGTAATCGTTGGATTGGTATCCCCCACTGCCCCCGTCTTCCATCCGGCTCGAAAGAAAACGAACCGTGCTGGCAACAATTTCGTAACTGGCCCCAGGGCCATTCTGACCCTGCCAGATGCGCGGGCCGCCGGTGTTCGGGTCTGGCTGGAGGCGACCCTCTACCAGCACCTGCGAGCCTTTGCGCAGGTACTGGTTGCAGGCTTCGGCTTGCTTGCCCCAAACCGAGACGCGGAACCAGATCGTTTCTTTGACGAGCTGGCCGTTGGAATCTGTGTATTTGCGATTGGTGGCTAAGGAAAGATTGGTGACCGGTTGGCCGCTGGGAAGGTAGCGCATCTCCGGGTCGCGGCCGAGGTTGCCGACAACGATGATCGTATGATAAGACATGGGGAACTCTCCTTATTCCGGCGAGTTGCTCGTCTTTTTCGTGCCAGACGCACACCGCCTGGTAATGAGCCTCCTATTCCTCGCCGTTTCCAGAACAATTGTACACTGTTTTCCCTCCCGATAGAAGGGGGTTGATGCCTGGGTTGTGCTCATTGTTACAGAATCTTTACGCCAGAGACGAGCCCGGCGGATGGCCTGCAGCCCATTCTCTCACCTTATCAAAGAGGGTGGATAGGGGATGCAGTTGAGTCAGGGGAATGGACAGGTTCGGAGTGCGAGTGTGCCGGTATTGGAGCACCCGGCTGCCGGCCGGAAGATACCGCGCTGTGCGGCGAAACTCACTGCGGGAAATATAACCGCCCAGGATAATGTCCATCCCATATACCCAGATGTTCTGCCATTCTCCCGGCTGGATGATGACGCTTTCTTTGAGCGCAGGGCTGTAAATGCCAATTTCTCCTTCCGGAATATGGGTAATGTAGAGATAGGCAACGGAGTAGAAGTCTTGTTTGATCTCCGTACGCACCCCGGGGGCCAGGTATACACTTTCGGTAAGGAACCGGCGTCCGGCGCTTTGCCCGCCGATCTCCACGGTGGTGATGGCGCCGGTGTTGGATTTCAGGATCAACTTGCCCAAGGAACCCCATTGGCCGGGCATCAACCAGGCGGAGGGCAGTATGTGGATGAAGCAGAAGGGCTGGTTTTTTGCAGCCGCAGCCTGGATATCCGCCGGTGTGCTGGCCATGAGGGCGGTCATGAAGGCGAAGATGTATAGATCGTTATCGTCGAGATGGTTCGAGGCGACCTGATCGGCCGGGACCAATGCGGAGGCCGCCATTAAATAGGATGGGTCGCGGCGAATATGGGAGATTTCGGCCCGATTGAAGAACAGGAAACTTTTCAGGTCACAGCGCCGGCCCCCGAGGGCGACATCGTAACGGTCTGGATCGGTAAAAGGAGTAGCGCCCAGGTTGTCGTAGGGGATGTTCTCCTCGTGGAGGTAGCGGCGGAAGGCGAATTCAACCGCTTTACCGGCTACGATCCGGCGCAGGCGCTCGTAGTTGGTGCCGCCCATACGATCGTAGGTGTGGGCGAGCGAGCGGCAGGCATAACGAATGCCTGCCTGGATCATCTCCGGGGTACAGGGCAGGTAAACCAGGTCGGTTGGCTTCAGAGCTGTTTCCGCCATGGTTGTTTCTTTCTAGGGCGAGGCTGTCCCGCCGGTCAGGGGCTAGAAGAAAGAAGAGCACTCTAATGATTTTATAGCATTTTGCTCAATCGTTGCGGAACTGCAGACAATAATGGTGGAAGGTGTTGCTGACCCAGGCATTGCCGAGGCCGTAAGGCGCCAGGCGAATGTCAGACTGGCACCAGATCTTTTCGTCTTTCAGCGCGTACTCCCCATCCAGCCTGCGGGCCAGATCCCAGGCGAGGGGATAGATCTTACCGCCTTTTTTAACGTTCTTCACAATGATCGTCAAGTAAGCCCGCGGGCGCAGGTAGGGTTTCAACCCGATATAAATCTCTGCCAGGCGGTCAATGAATAATTCGTAGTCGCGGATATTGCCCAGGTCATCCGGGTCGTTGGAATAGACTGTGTCCAGTTCAGGTGAAGAGCGGCGCTTTTTCTGTGTTTCAGCGCCGCGGGCGTGGAGCATATCCCAATAAGGGGGAGAGGTAAGCACGTAATCGATTTGGGGAAACTGGTGGGCGGCCGCGAGGTCGGCATAGTTGGCCGCGTTCCCGGTGACCAGCCGGGCGCACAGGCCGTCCGCTTGCTGGTCTAAAGCCTGGCGTTCTTCCTCGATCACCTGGCGGGCAATATCCGCATAATATTGATTCAGCTCGATGCCGTAGCTGTTCCTGCCGCAGCGCATGGCAGCGACCAGCGTACTACCGGTGCCCGCCATCGGGTCAAGCACGTTTTGCCCCTTCTTGGTGAAGAATTCGATGAACTCCTGGGCTAGGGTTTCGGGAAATTTGGCCGGGTGCCGGAGGACGTCTTTCCGTCGCGGGGGTGGGTTGTGAATGAACCAGGATTTCTGGAATTTTAGCCAGCGCTTTGGGTCCAACTCGTTTAGGCGGTTTTGGAATGGACGTGATGACATGTTCTTTCCCATATCAAACTATTTGGCGGTTTGGTAGACGACCAGATCGGAGAAGTTGATGGTGACGGGGGTAGTGCCCTCCGAACGAGCGAAGACGCCAATCTGACCTGATTCGATCGAGGGATCGTTGACTGTGAACTGGTGCTCGCCGTTGACGTAAAAGCGCATTTCTTTGCCGGACGCCCACACCCCCAGGCGAGATGAACTGGGAGCGCCGGGCGGAACCGCGCTGCTGGGAGTAGGGGGCTGTGGGGAGGAGGCGCGACCATTGACATATTTATCCAGGCGCACCTGCCCATCGCAGGAGAGGGAGAAACGATAGAACTCGAGGGATTTTGTCACCCGCAGGAGCAGGCCATAGGCATCTGCGCCTTTGCACAGAGAAGGGCTGGCGGTAATTTCGGCATAGAAGCTGCGCAAGGAGGGCTGGCCGCGCAGGCTGAATAGATAGCCGCCCTGCTGGTTGATCGCCAGGGTGAGCTCCCCGTTGGTAATGCTGGCGCTTCCGGCCGCAGAACGACCGGTCGTCCAGACCGTGTCGTCGTCGAAAGAATCGCTGAAAATCAGCTCACCAAATTCTGGCCCGCTTTCCGGAGTGGGGGGAGCTCCGGACATGGGGAGCTGAGACGGAAAAGGGGTGAAGGTGGCAGTAGGGGGAAACCATACGATGGTTGGCGTAGCCGTACCGGCAGCCTCGGTGGGGGTAACGGTCTGGGTGAGGGTTGGGGGCGGGGCCCCCGCCACGGACGGTGAGACGCAGGCGCTGAGCAATAAAGGCAGGCAGAGGATCAGGGAGATGAGCCGCCGAGAAGGTGAATGACTGCTTGTTTCTGCACCCGTTTTCATGTAAATCATCAATGGGCCATCGACTGGCAGAACTGATTTCATTCCACTATTTGAAAAAATAAGGGGAGGTGAATTTCCGGACGAAACGACCATGGATCACACTACCCTTTATTTCAATGAGAGACGAAGTGTTGTACAATTAACTGGATCCATTCTAGCATAAACCGAGGAAATGCCAATGTATGTAGGGGACTCTCGCGCGAGTTTTCGAGCGCCCTCCCGTAGCAGATCAAAGGCAGAGGTTCCGTTTTTTGCACCCTATCCACTTTATAAAGTCAATCCACCCTAAAGGAGCTAAAGTATGCGTAAAAAAGGAATCCTGATCACTGGCGCGGCAGGTGAGATTGGGGCAGCTCTGATACAGAGCCTGGCCGGGCAGGAGAGCAACCGGGTGATCACACTGGATGTCCGCCCACTCGGGGATGACGTCCCGCCGGATATCACCCATATCCAGGGGGATATTATGGATCACGCCCTGCTCTCCCGCCTGGTAAGCGAGTATGAGATCTCCACGATTTTCCACCTGGCAGCCCTGCTCTCGACCCGAGCGGAGTTCACCCCGGAAGCCGCCCACCGGGTGAACGTAGAGGGCACACTGGGGCTGCTGAAACTGGCTTCCGAACAATCGCAGTGGCGCGGTGAGCCGGTGCTGTTCATCTTCCCAAGCTCGATTGCTGCCTATGGTATGCCAGATCTGGAGACGAAGGCGAAATTCCCCCGGGTGAGAGAGTGGGAGTGGAATTACCCCACCACCATGTATGGCTGCAATAAGCTGTATTGTGAAATGGTGGGGACTTATTACAGCCAGTACTACCGCCAGTTAGCTGCCGAACGGCCGGTTATGCTCGATTTCCGCAGCGTGCGTTTCCCCGGCCTGATCAGCGCATTCACGGTGCCCAGCGGCGGCACCAGCGATTATGGCCCGGAAATGCTGCACGCCGCAGCCAAGGGCGAACCTTACGCTTGCTTTGTCCGTGAGGATACCTGCATCCCGTTTATGGCCATGCCCGACGCGGTGAAGGCGCTTCTGGATCTGGCGAAGGCCCCGGCCGGCGCCCTCACCCGCCGCGTTTACAATGTGACCAGCTTTGGCCTCACCGCGGCAGAGTTCCGCGATCAGGTGCTCTTACACTTCCCGGATGCGCAGATCAGCTTCCAACCGGATACCAAACGCCAGGGGATCGTCGATAGCTGGCCGGCTGATCTAAACGATAACGATGCTCGCCGAGATTGGGGGTGGCAGCCGGATTACGATTTGAGGCGGTCATTTAATGAATATTTGGTGCCGAATATCCGGCAGCGTTATCAGCGGTGAGGGCTAACTACCGATGGAAGTGAACAGAACGGAAAAACTCAGGGCTGGCTATATCGGGTTGGGTTTGATGGGGAAGTCGATGGCGCGGAACCTGCTCAAAGCCGGGTTCCCGCTGGTGGTGCACAATCGCAGTCGGGGGGCGGTGGATGAGTTGGTTGCAGAAGGGGCCAGGGCTGCCGGTTCTCCGGCCGAGGTTGCAGAGCAGGTGGATGTGATCTTCACCAATCTGCCCGACTCGCCCGATGTTGAGCAGGTGGCGTTGGGAGAGAATGGCATCCACGCCGGAGCGCACCCAGGCCTGATCTTCGTCGATAACTCGACGATTAAGCCGGCCACGGCCAGACAGATATCCGCTGCACTCGGCCAGAAAGGCGTCCAGTGCCTGGATGCCCCGGTGAGCGGCGGGGATATCGGGGCGCGGGATGGCACGTTGACGATCATGGTCGGCGGACCGGAACAGGCCCTGGAGCGGGTGCGCCCGCTGCTGGAAGCCATGGGCAAAACCATCACCCATGTGGGCGAGGCGGGAGCGGGGCAGATTGCCAAAGCCGCGAACCAGATCATGGTGGCGGCGCAAATGGTGGCAATGGCAGAACTGCTGGTCTTCGCGCGAAAAGCGGGAGCCGACCCACAGAAGGTGGTGCAGGCGATTAAGGGCGGCGCAGCACAATGCTGGACTCTGGATGTCAAGCCCCCGCGTTTGTTCGCAGGCAACCGCCAGCCCGGTTTTAAAGCATACATGCAGGCCAAGGACCTCGCGATCGTGCTCGACACCGCACGAGAGTATGGGATCCCTCTGCCTTCCACCGCGGTCGATGCGCAGTTGTACAACGCCATGTTGGAAATGGATATGGCGAGCCTGGATAATTCAGCGGTGATTGGAGTGTTGGAACTGTTAGCCGGCGTTCACCTGCTCGACGAGTGAGATATAATGCGGTGCGGCAAATGAGATAGATCGTTTGCCGCACCGCATTACCTTTAATCTCTCTCGTAGGTGAAAAATATGCCCGTCTCGTTCAACACTATTTCTCTCTCGCAGATTAAGTTCACCTGGGTCGATCTACGCGATTTCCTGCTGATCATCGCCGGTGGGCTGCTCCAGGCGCTCGCTTTCCGCTTGTTTTTGGTGCCCTCTAACCTGGTCAGTGGGGGGGTGAGCGGCCTGGCCCAGCTCATCAATTACTACACCGGTTGGCCGCTTGGTCTGATGATTTTCCTCGGCAATGTGCCGCTGTTCATACTGGGCTGGCGGTACCTGGGCGGGATGCGCTTCGCCATACGCACCGCTGTGGCGGTGATCGCGGTATCTGTCCTCACCGACCTCCTGGTTTTCTTTCTGCCTCAGAACGGGCTGACCGGAGACCTGGTGTTGAATGCGCTGTACGGCGGGGTGGTGAGCGGATTTGGCTTTGGGCTGGTATACAGAGGCCGGGGGACCAGCGGCGGGAGCGATATTCTGGCTTTGATTCTGAACCGCTGGAAAGGTGTCTCGCTTTCCCAAAGTTATATGATCACCGACGGGGTCATCATGTTATTAGCCGGCCTGTCTTTCAGTTGGGATCACGCCCTGTATGCGATCGTGATGCTATATATCAGCGGGATTGCAGCCGAGGCGGTGACACAGGGAATGAACGTGGTCCGCACAGCGCTGATTATCACCACCACCCCGAAGGCAGTCTCTGATGCAGTGCTGTATGGAATGCAGCGCGGGGTAACGGTGTTGCAGGCCAGGGGCGGCTACACCGGGGAAGAGCGCACAGTGTTGTACTGTGTGATCAGCCGCTCGGAAGTCGAGGAAATAAAGGCGTTGGTGCGGGAAGCCGATCCGCACGCATTTTTAGTGATCGGCCAGGCTCACGAGGCGCTGGGCGAAGGTTTTCAAACATTGGGAAATTTATAGCCGTGATGTGACCATTCAGCAGAACACAACTTGCAGCCGTTGGAGAAAGCCTGGTTGTGCAACCTTTTCTCCGGCGGTACGTATGCAGATGTAGCAATAAGAACCATCAGGCCCGCCCTGAATGGGAGCAGCGGGTTCAGGAGCATATCGGTGCAGAACGTTGATGAACGATGGGTCCTCCGTGCCAGGAAAGGGGATCCACAGGCTTTCACCAGATTGGTGGAAGAATTTCAGAGGCCCGTATACAACTTGTGTTACCGGATGCTGGGCAATGCTGAAGATGCAGAAGACGCTGCTCAGGAGACGTTCTTACGGGCGTACAAATCGATTAAGCGTTATGATCCCAGCCGGGCTTTTTCCACCTGGCTGTTATCCATAGCCGCTCATTACTGCATCGATCAAATCCGGCGGCGGAGGATGCTGATTGTCTCGATCGAAGATATGCCCGTTCCTGATGTGCCAGACCCTTCACCCCATCTGGAACAAACGATCAGCAAAGGTGAAGAGCGCGAGCGCATCCGCCAACTGCTCGACACGCTGGAACCGCTGGATCGTGCGGCTGTGATTATGTACTATTGGTACGATTTTTCGTATGAGGAAATTAGCCAATCCCTGTCGCTCTCCCTCAGCGCGGTCAAAAGCCGTTTGCACCGCGCGCGGCGGGCCATGGCGCGAGCGTACATGGAACAGCAAGCAGTTCCTGTAATGGCAGAAAGAGAGAGCCATGAATCACCAGACCTTTGAAGAATGGTTGTTCACAGATCTCGGTCGTAAGCGTCCGGAGAAAGGTGACCTACCGCTGACCCTCGAACAAAAAGAAGCGCTGCAGGAGCACTTACAAACCTGTGAGTCCTGCCGCTTGCTGGCTGCTGCCTGGCGGGAGGTGGAAACAAACCTGTGGGATGCCCCGCTGATCGAGCCGGCGCCTGGTTTTACCAGCCGCTGGCAAGCAGCATTCCTCGTAGAAAGGAAGCGCCTGGAGCGACGGCAGTCATTGGCAATGCTGGCTTTCGTCGTTGGTATGGTTGTGCTGCTTATCAGTTCTCTGGTCATCCTCTCGCTGCCGGCCTTGCGCTCGCCAACGATGGTGGTAGTGGCCTGGTTTTATCAGTTGGCAGGCCTGTATTCTCTGGTGGATACCGGTCAGGCGATCCTTGGTGGACTCCTGGACGGATTTTCTCTGCCCATCCTGATCCTGGCCGCCGGCCTGTTCAGCCAGCTGAGTGTGTTGTGGGTAGTCTCATACCGTTTATTAATGAGACCACGGAGGGTTCAATAATGAGGGCAAAGTTTTTACCTTCGCTGCTCCTCAGAGCTGGAACGGCGCTGGTTATCGTGTTCCTGCTGCTGGCCGCCTGGCCGCAGACCGCCAGCGCCCAGGGTCCGGGCGGTGATAAGTTCGTCTTGGGTGGGACCTATACATTGAGGTCCGGCGAGACCTTAGCCGGGGATCTCTTCGTCTTTGGCGGATCGGCGGAGGTCGAAGACGGCGCGACTGTGGAGGGGAATGTCGTGCTGATGGGCGGTTCTCTGGTGATCGATGGTGTCGTTGAAGAGAACGTTTCCATTACCGGAGGGTCGGTCAGCCTGGGCAGTTCGGCTGTGGTTGAAGGCGACGTGAACGTGGCTGGGGGAAACCTGACCCGCGACCCGGGAGCGGTCGTGGAGGGAGATGTGAACCTCGACCGGTTTGCGGGCGGTCCCATTCCATTGCCGGGCCCAAACATACGCATCCCGCAGGTATGGTTTAATTTCAACCCCTTATGGGATTCGCTTTGGTTCATGTTACGGTCCTTCATGTGGGCCGCTCTGGCAATTCTGGTGGTGCTGTTCCTCCCCGCCAATGTTGAGCGGACGGCGCAGACCGCTACCCGGCAGCCGCTGATTGCGGCCGGGTTGGGTCTGCTGACGGTGATCGTCTTCCCTCTGCTCATGCTGGTGCTGTTTATCACCCTGATCGGCATCCCGGCCGCCCTGATTGGGATCCTGCTTTTGATTGTGGTCTGGGGGTTTGGAGTGGTATCCCTGGGCACCGAAGTCGGGCGGCGGCTGGCCGCACTGCTGAACCAGGACTGGGCGCTGCCCGTTTCGGCCGGAGTTGGCACCCTGCTCTTCGCTCTGGTAATCAACGGAATCGGTGAATTCATCCCCTGTGTGGGGTGGGTCGTGCCGCTGGTGGCCGGCGCGTTAGGTATCGGAGCAGTGATGCTCACCCGCTTCGGGACTCAGCCCTACCCGCCAGATTATGTACCTCCGGCGCCCTATCCATCCGTTCCCCCAACTGTGCCTCCCGCGTCACCAGAGCCTGAGGATAGAGGTGTTCTGGACCAGGAATACCGGATGGATGTGGAAACTCCGAGGATTCCCCCGGTCGAGCCAGGAGACGAAGCGCAGCCGGGTCAGGGGTTTTGAGCTGAGACATATCTCGCCGGGCGACGAAGCAGCCCTACCTTCGCCACAGCCTGGAAGGGAAGGCGGTTTCGTCGCCCGGTAGCAGGCCGGGGGGATCCTGTTAGCGTTCAGATGGGGAAGAGAAAACGCAGGGCAGCGCCGAGAACGATGAGCGCCTGCCCGAGATGGTAACTGACCATCACCCGCAAGCGTCCGTAAGGTAGGGGGTCAACAAACCTGTTCCAGGCAAGGAACGTATCCGACAGGTAGAAAAGCAGTGCGCCGCCGCTGGCCAGAAAGGCCGGCAAGATCGCCCATTCGCGGCGGGTGAGCGTGACCAGGGCCGAGATCAGCATCAGGCTGATCACGGCTGCATAGATGATGATTGGGATCTTCAACTTGTGTTGGCCGGCACGCGCCAACCCGGCAAGAATCCGCCGGCCGACCTGCCCGCTGGTGATGACGACCAGGATGACCAGAATCAGCCCGGCGACCGTCAACGGCGGGGGAGCCGTGTTGAAGCCGAGCAGGTAAGCCACATGGGCCAGGAGAAAGAAGACCAGGCCGGGAATGAACCGTTCCCGGGGGAGCATGAGCAGAATGTCGCCGACCATTGAGAGCAGCAGGCCGGTGGAGAACCAGGCAAGCCGCCCTTGAAAGCCGCCAATTTGCCACATCCAGGCGAGCAGGGCGATCATCACCCCCGGTTTGGCAAAATACTCCACCTTCCTCCAGCCCCTGGCGATGGCAATCCAATCGATGACGGCGATGATCAACGCGATGACAAGAAAGGTGACCGGCATACGTGCTGTTCCTTCTGTGGCTTAGTACCCGAACCAGCGGAGGACTCGCTCGTCGTCACGCCAGTTCTTGCGGACTTTGACCCGCAGGCGTAAGAAAATCTTGCGCCCGCTCATGGCTTCGATCTCCTGCCGGGCGCTCGAGCCGATCTGCTTGAGCATGCTGCCCCCCTGGCCAATGACAATCCCTTTATGCGATTCTTTTTCGACAAAAATGGTCGCCTCGATGTACGCCCCCTGCTCGTTTCGTTCCAGATACTGGTCGATGCGGATAGCGATCCCGTGAGGGACTTCATCGCGGAGCAAATTGAGGGCAGCTTCGCGGATCAGATCGGCGGCAATATCCCGTTCGTAGAGATCGGTCACCTGGCCTTCGGGGAAGAAAGGCACCCCTTCGGGCAGATGCTGGAGGAGGGCCTCCTGCAATTGGTCGAGATTCTGGCCGGTGGTGGCGGAGATCGGAATGGGAAGCGCCCCTGGCAAATGGGCGAGATATTCCTGTGTGTTGGTTTCCAGCGCTTCGGGCTGAACGCGGTCCATTTTATTCAGCGCCAGGATGACAGGTTTCCTCGCCGGAACCGCCTTGATGGCCGCGAAAAGCATCTCGTCTTCGGCGTTGGGAGGGCCGCTGACATCGACAACCAGCAGAATCAAGTCGCTTTCCTGGAGGGTTTCGATGGCCTCCTCATTCATGCTTTCGCCTAACTTGTGCAGCGGCTGGTGGACGCCGGGAGTATCGACGAAAATTACCTGGGCCTCATCTGAGGTCAGGATCCCCATCTGGCGTTTGCGTGTGGTCTGCGGGCGCGGAGACACCGCGGCGATTTTCTGCTGTAAAATGGTGTTGATCAGCGTTGATTTACCGACGTTCGGCCGGCCCATAACAGCCACAAAACCGGCTTTAAATGGGGAAGTGGTCTCTTCTTCCATGGCGACAATTCTATCATGAAGTATTAATAAAACGGGGGCTTCTGTGTCTTGACCCGCAATAGCATTTTCAGTATAATATACGTTCGTCTAATTCGGCCCTTTAGCGAATCGCATTCGGGAATGCCGATTACACTACCGGGGCAAAGGGAACGTGCGTAAAACGTAGGGGACGACCCAGCATCCCGCGCGGTAAATGGCGCTGCGCAGATGCTATGCCGTTTTACGCTTTTCGCATGTCAGCCGTTGGCTTGTGCCCACGAGCCTGGAACTATAGGAGAGATCGCATGGCAACTGATTTGCCGAGCAAAACATACGCGCGTATCGATGTTAAACTTCCCTTGCCGGATCTGATTGAAGTACAGCTCGAATCTTTCCAGCGCCTCAAACGAGAGGGGCTGGCCGATTTGTTTCACGAGCTCTCTCCCATCGAATCCTACAATAAGGGGATGAAACTTTATTTCCCCAGCAATACCCCCGAGGCGAAACAATGGGGACTGACTTATTGGTTCGGAGAACCGAAGCATAGCATTGAGGAGTGCGTCGAGCGCGATCTGACCTACGCCAGCCCTCTGTATGTTTCGGTGCTGCTGGCCGGTCCGGATGTGCCCGAGCCGATGAAACAAGATATTTTCCTGGGCGATTTCCCCGAGATGACCGAAAAAGGTACCTTCATTATTAATGGTACGGAACGCGTGGTCGTCTCCCAGTTGATCCGCTCGCCCGGTGTTTATTTCGAAGCGCCTGTCGACCGCTCCACCGGCCGCCCGCTGGCGATGGCAAAACTCATCCCCGATCGCGGCGCCTGGATGGAGTTCGAAACCCGTAAAAGCGATTACCTGACTCTGCGTTTCAACCGCAAGCGCACGGTTCCGGTCACCATCTTCTTGCGCGCTCTGGCAGCCGTCACCGATGGCCTGTCGGAAACACCCCTCAAAGAAGGTACGGACGAAGAACTGCTGGAACTGTTCGGTGATGTCGATAACAACCCCGACCGGATGTTCATCCCTTCGACTCTGTACCAGGAGCCGGAGTGGGAACTGACGCACGGGCAGTCGATTGCCGAGGCCGCCCTGTTGGAGTTCTTCAAGCGCATGCGCCCCGGCGATCCGGCGACCCTGGAGAACGCGCGCGAGTTCCTCGAGGAGCAGCTCTTCGACCAGCGGCATTATGATCTCGAGCGGGTAGGCCGCTATAAGCTGAACCAGAAGCTGGACCTGTCTGAGCACGTGCCGATCACTCACCGCACGGTCTCGAAGTGGGATGTGGTCCGCCTGGTGCGCCGCATGATCATGATTAACAACGGGTTGGCCCAGGCCGACGATATCGATCACCTGGGCAATCGCCGGGCGAAGACCGTCGGCGAGTTGATCCAGAACAAGCTGCGCATTGGCCTGCGGCGGATGGAGCGAGTGATCAAGGAGCGCATGTCGATCCGCGATCAGGATCAGCTTTCGCCCATCACCCTCATTAACATCCGCCCCGTGGTGGCGGCGCTGCGCGAGTTCTTCGGCTCCAGCCAGCTTTCCCAATTCATGGATCAGACCAACCCGCTGGCGGAACTGCGCCACAAACGGACGCTTTCGGCCCTCGGCCCCGGCGGTCTGCGCCGTGAGCGGGCCGGCTTCGATGTCCGCGACGTGCACCACTCGCACTACGGCCGGATATGCCCGATTGAGACCCCTGAAGGTCCGAACATCGGCCTGATCGGTCGTCTGGCGTCTTTCTCCCGGGTGAATGAGTACGGGTTTATCGAGACGCCATACCGCCGGGTACGCAAAGCTTTGAAACCGGATGATCCGCGCCTGGTGAACCGCACCCTGCGCGAGGCGGTGACCGACCCCGAGACGGGGGAAGTGATCGGTAACGAGGGCGATCGGGTGACGCCGGAGATGGCAGCCCAGATTGCCAAGTTGAACATCCCCGAGGTTTTGGTAACCCCCTTCGTGTCGGAGGAGATGGAATATCTCTCAGCCGACGTCGAAGACCGCTTTGTGATCGCCCAGGCGAACACGCCGCTGAACCCGTACAATGAATTTGTCCGCAGCCGTGTTTCGTCGCGTTACTATTCCTCGTTCATTTTCTCCGCGCCCACCAACATCGACTACATGGACGTCGCCCCGCACCAGATTGTGGGCATCAGCGCGGCCTTGATCCCCTTCCTGGAGCACGACGATGCGAACCGGGCGCTGATGGGTTCGAATATGCAGGCCCAGGCTGTGCCGCTGCTCCGGCCGGATGTGCCCCAGGTTTCCACCGGAATGGAATACCACGCCGCAGTGGACTCCGGGCAGGTGGTGATCGCCGAGGAAGATGGCGAGGTGGTTTCGGTGACCGGGAGCCGGGTCGTCATCCGGACGAACGAGGGCAAGCAGAAGGTTTACTCGCTGCGCAAGTACCAGCGCTCGAACCAGAGCACCTGTATCGACCAGCGCCCGGCGGTAGTCAAAGGGCAGCGGATCCGTAAAGGTGATGTGATCGCCGACTCCTCTTCTACCGAGGGCGGCGAGCTGGCCCTGGGCCAGAACGTGATTGTGGCCTTCATTTCCTGGGAAGGCGGCAACTTCGAAGACGCAATCTTGATCTCGGAGCGCCTAGTCCAGGACGACCAGTTCACCTCGGTCCATATCGAGAAGTATGAGGTCGAATCGCGTGATACCCGCCTGGGCCCGGAAGAGATCACCCGGGATATCCCCAACGTAGGTGAGGATGCGATCAAAGACCTGGACGACCACGGGATCATTCGCATCGGCGCTGAGGTAGGCCCGAACGACATCCTGGTTGGGAAGATTTCTCCCAAGGGTGAGAAGGAACTGACCCCTGAAGAGCGCCTGCTGCGGGCGATCTTCGGTGAAAAATCTCGGGACGTGAAAGACACTTCGCTGCGCATGCCCCATGGCGAGCGCGGTAAAGTGGTGGAAGTTAAAGTATTCACCCGAGAAGATAACAGCGACCTGGCCGCGGGCGTGGACATGATGGTGCGCGTCTCGGTCGCTCAGCGGCGGAAGATCACCGCGGGCGACAAAATGGCCGGCCGCCATGGGAACAAAGGCGTGGTTTCGAAGGTCGTGCCGGTGGAAGATATGCCCTTCCTGGAAGATGGGCGGCCGGTGGACATTATCCTGAACCCCCTCGGCGTTCCCGGCCGTATGAACATCGGCCAGGTGCTGGAAACACACCTGGGCTGGGCGGCCAGCCGGCTGGGCTTCCGGGCGGTGTCGCCGGTTTTCGACGGCGCCAGCGAGGAAGAGATCGAAGCCGAACTGGCTCGCGCCTGGATGATCGACCGGGCGTGGGATGACACCGCCGAGAAGGCCTGGGTATGGCTGAAGGGCCTGGGTGAATATGATCCGGAGATGATCGAGGACGACGACGAAGTACGCCGCCTGTATCTGGAGCAATGGCTGGGTGAGCGCGGCTACGACGTGATGACGCTCATTTCTGATCAGACCTATGCTCGCCGCTCGGTCATGCGAGAATGGCTGCGGGATAAAGGCTTCGACCCGGATAGCATTCTGTTCTTCGAAGACAAGCACGTCCAGGACGAAGAGCGCGAGGCTTATGATAAGCAGGCAGTCAACGCCTGTCTGCGGATCTGGCTGGATGAGATGGGCGTGGAAGATGTTGGTAGTCTTTCGGAAGAAGAACTGCGCCAGCGGGCAGCAGATGTGACCAACGAAACCCGGGTTCCGATTCCGGTTTTGGGCAAGCAGTTGCTGCGCGACGGCAAGACCGGCGAACCCTACGATCAGCCGGTTACGGTCGGCGTGATGACCATGCTCAAGCTCCATCACCTGGTGGAAGATAAGGTGCACGCCCGTTCAACCGGCCCGTACAGCCTGGTTTCCCAGCAGCCGCTGGGTGGTAAGGCGCAGTTTGGTGGGCAGCGCTTCGGCGAGATGGAAGTCTGGGCGCTGGAGGCCTACGGCGCAGCTTACACCTTGCAGGAGATGCTCACGGTGAAGTCGGACGATGTCCAGGGACGGGTGAAGACGTACGAGGCAATCGTCAAGGGCGAACCGATCGAGGAACCGAGCATTCCAGCCTCCTTCCGGGTGCTGGTGAAAGAACTGCAGAGCCTGGGCCTGGCGGTCGAAGCGGTGACAGAGGCCGGAGAAGTGATCAAGTTTGGCAAGGATGAAGAACGGGCTCGCCCGCCGAAGTTGGGCACTGGCCTGCTCGGGCTTGGGGAAGAACTGTAAGACCGGGTTTGCACCGGATGCCGGAAAGGGCCGAAAAAAGGCCCGCAGGTTTCCTTGACGGCCCTTTCGGCTAATGGTAAAATCGTCCTTCGTTGCCTGACGTCACAAACGATGAGACGGGCGGCTATCACCCCCGCCCCCGGCAATTTATGATCATTAAATTGTGAGGCCATCATGCAAGACGATGGCCTCACTTAACGGATGCAAACAGGAAGTAATCAAGAGGAAAGGGATCTCCAGGAGAGTGGCTGCTCCGGAGCGCACCACCGGACCTCGATCCGTGAGAGAAGATTAATTCTGGAGGCAAGAGGTGCCAACGATTAACCAACTGGTCCGTCAGGGCCGCAAGTCGAAGAAAATCAAGAGCAAGGCTCCTGCACTGCTGTACACTTTCAACTCAATGAAGCAGCGGCGCAATCGCCAGGATAAGGGCGCTCCACAGAAGCGTGGCGTCTGCACCGTGGTGCGCACGATGACCCCCAAGAAACCGAACTCGGCATTGCGGAAGATTGCCCGTGTGCGTCTGACGAACGGCATTGAGGTGTCGGCGTACATCCCCGGTGAGGGGCACACTTTGCAGGAACACTCGGTAGTGCTGGTCCGCGGCGGCCGTGTAAAGGATCTGCCCGGCGTGCGTTACCACATTGTCCGCGGTACCCTGGACACCGGTGGTGTGAACAACCGCAAGCAGGGCCGCTCGAAGTACGGGGCCAAGCGCCCGAAGTAGTCCCAAACTGAACGAGTTGGAATCGCCGGAGCAGCCGGCGTTTTCTACTGCTAAGCAGGAGAGGTCGAATGGCTCGACGAAATAAACCCGAGAAGCGCTATATCCAGCCCGATGTGCGCCACAACAGCACTCAGGTCCAGTCCTTTATCCACCGTGTGATGAAGGATGGAAAGAAGAGTGTGGCCGCTCGGTTGGTATACGACGCAATTGACTTAATGGAAGAACGCACGAAGCGCCCTGGCGTGGAAGTCTTTGAACAGGCGCTGAAAAATGTTTCGCCGGTGATGGAAGTTAAGCCCCGCCGTGTGGGCGGCGCCACCTACCAGGTTCCAATGGAAGTCCCGCCTTACCGCCGGTTTGCGCTGGCGACTCGCTGGATTCTGGCCGCGGCTCGTTCGCGCGCAGGCAAGAACTTCTCTGAAAAACTGGCTGCTGAGATGATCGACGCAGCCAATAACACCGGGAACGCGATTCGCAAACGCGAGGAAACGCACAAGATGGCGGAAGCCAATCGCGCTTTCTCTCACTATCGTATATAGGTGTTGACATTAGTGGCCGGTCGTTATCATACTATGATCTTCCTGGCCGCTGATCTTGATAGGTTTTATCATGGCTCGTAAGTATCCGTTGGAACGGTACAGAAATATCGGCATCATAGCTCATATCGATGCCGGCAAGACCACCACAACCGAGCGGATCTTGTTTTATACCGGTAAGACTCACCGCATTGGATCGGTGGATGAAGGGACGACCGTTACCGACTGGATGGAACAGGAACGCGAACGGGGCATTACCATTGTCTCGGCTGCGGTTTCGGCGGAATGGAAGGGTTATCAGATCAATATCATTGATACCCCCGGACATATCGACTTCACCGCCGAGGTGCAGCGGTCTTTGCGTGTGTTAGATGGTGGAATTGTTGTCTTTGATGCGGTGCAGGGTGTGGAACCACAAAGCGAGACGGTCTGGCGACAGGCCGATCGCTACCTGGTGCCGCGTATCTGCTTCGTCAATAAAATGGATCGTGTAGGCGCTTCGTATGAGCGCACGATCCAGTCTATCAAAGATCGCCTGGGCGCCAATCCGATCGCCGTCCAACTCCCAATTGGGAGCGAGGCTTCCTTCCGGGGGGTGGTCGACCTGTTCACCAAGCGGGCGATCCTCTGGGAGGACGACCTCGGTCGCGAGCCCAAGGAAGCAGAGGTCCCGGCCGATCTTTGCCAGCAGGTCGAAGAAATGCGGGATCGGATGATCGAGCAGATCGCCGAGACCGACGAGGAACTGACCCTCAAATACCTGGAAGGCGAGGAGATCAGCGTCGAAGAGCTCAAGGCCGGGCTGCGCCGGGCGATCCTCAGGAACGAAGCTACCGCCGTTTACTGCGGCAGCTCACTGCGGAACAAAGGCGTGCAGCCTGTGCTGGATGCAGTGGTCGATTTCCTGCCTTCACCGGGCGATGTTCCGCCGGTCAAGGGCATCGATCCGCGAACGGAAGAAGCGATCCTCCGCCATGCGGACGATAACGAACCGCTGAGTGCTTTGGTCTTTAAAATTGTTACCGACCCCTACGTGGGGCGCCTGGCTTACGTGCGGGTTTACTCCGGCCGCCTGTCTCAGGGTTCCACTGTCTACAATTCCACCAAGACCTCGAAGGAGCGGATTGGCCGTTTGCTCCGCATGTACGCCGATCACAGGGCGGACATCGATGAGGTCCTGGCGGGGGATATCGGCGCAGTGCTGGGGATGAAACAATCGTTCACCGGTGACACGCTGTGCGAAGCCTCGCACCCGATCATCCTGGAAAGCATCTCGTTCCCTGAACCGGTGATCCATATCGCTATCGAGCCAAAGACGACTGCCGACCAGGATAAGATGGCGGAAGCGCTGCGAAAGCTGGCGGAAGAGGATCCCACCTTCACCGTGCGTACGGACGAGGACACCGGCCAGACCCTGATCGCCGGCATGGGTGAGCTTCACCTGGAAGTCCTGGTGGATCGCATGCTGCGAGAGTTCAAGGTGCAGGCGCGGGTAGGCCGGCCGCAGGTCGCCTACCGCGAGTCGATCACCCGCCCGGTGGAAAAAGCTGAGTACCGCTATGTCAAGCAGACGGGCGGTCGCGGCCAGTACGGTCATGTTGTGCTTGAACTCCAGCCGGGCGAACCGGGGAGCGGGATCGTCTTCGAGAATGACATCACACAGGGAGTCATCCCGCGGGAATATATCCCGGGCGTGGAGAAGGGCGTGCGCGAAGCCGCTGAGGGGGGCGTGCTGGCAGGCTACCCGGTGACCGATGTCAAAGTTCGCCTGTATGATGGCTCTTTTCATGAAGTGGATTCGAGTGAAATGGCTTTCAAGATGGCCGGTTCGATGGCCTTCAAGGAAGGGATTCAAAAGGGGGCTCCCATTTTGCAAGAGCCGATCATGAAGGTAGAAGTGGTGGTCCCGGAAGAATTTCTGGGTGAGATTATTGGCCAGCTAAACGCCCGGCGCGGTGAGATCCTGGGAATGGATATGCGTCCCGGCAACGCTCAGGCCATTCGGGCTTATGTGCCCCTGTCCGAAATGTTTGGTTACGCGACCGATTTGCGATCATCCACGCAAGGTCGGGGCGTCTTTACGATGGAATTCGATCATTATGCTCGGGTCTCGGAAACCGTGGCGCGGGCCATAATGAGCGGAGGCTAATAGAATTTTCGGGTTACTGATTGCCGATTTAAAATTGTAGCCGGTGGCCGGCAGCCTGAAATCACAATCTAAAATCAGCAATTTTAAGGAGAACGTGTATGGGAAAGCAGAAATACGAGCGCAGCAAGCCGCACCTGAATGTGGGGACGATGG
>CAYMLG010000021.1:0-65189 GCA_964391195.1 uncultured Anaerolineaceae bacterium
CGAATGTCCCTGGACATACACCCGGTTCATATCCACACCTGCAGGACCGCTGGGATCTCGCTCCAGGTCGGTGATCATGCGCAGCAGTCGTTGCTCCGTGAAGTTGACGATCACATCGCCAGGGCCAGGGGAGGAACTGCCCTGGTGTGTCCTGTAGTTGTAATCCCGGGCAAACCCGAACCACCAGGTGTTCATCTGGTCGACCGGGAAAATCTGGTAGGCGCACCAGTTCCAGGGGACATCCGGCTGGACGAAGCGGTTGTTCCCCCGGTAGGGGTGCAGGGAGAGCACCACCGGGATCTCCGGCGGGAGGCTGCCGCCGCACTCTGCCGCTCCGGGGACATACACCGCGTAATCGTAGGCATATTGGACGGCGTTGGTCACTTGCACGTCGTTAGAGGAGAAGCCGTAATAGGAGTTCAGGGAGTTGGGGGCGTGAAAGGTGGGGTTCCAGTGGCGGAGGTCCATGTACTGGATGTACACATGCCACCCGGAGCCCATACTGTGATTGATTTCCACCGGTTCCGGTTCACCGATCGCTTCGGCCACTGCCCCGGTGGTGTTCCCGGAATTGAAATCCGTGCGGTTTTCAACCCCGAAGAACGAGACGGTCGTTATGGCGTAGTAGCCCTGTCCCTGGCTGCCTCCGCCGAAGTCTTCCGGCCCCACGGTCCAGACCATCAGCCCCGTTTGGGCGTCCAGCGGGGTGGCCAGGTCGTTGATGACCAGCCGCTGGGAGTGGCGGTAGGCCCACTCTTGAATTGCGTCGTTGTAGAACCGGTTCGCGTAGAAACGGGACGAGCCCTCGCCGACTTCCAGAATCAGGGTGGCGGAGTTCAGGTTGCTGCTTGTGATCGGTTGGTTATGGCGGTAAATGCGGTACTTCTCACCGATAATCCCCGGTACTTCGGTCCAGGTGAGAAAGGTCTGGCCGCTGCGATGGAACACGCTGATACTTGCCGGCTGAGATGGGGGGGAAGCTTGGTGGCCGGAGGATGCCTGTGCTGTCTGAGGTGCGAGGTTGAGCAGAAGCATGGCGATTAACGCCAGCATTCCTGAAAGAAAACTGAATTGAATCCGGTAATTGAGTTTCATGTTTACCTCTTGGGGCTGCGATAACGAATCTTATCTGCTCAAGGCCTGCAACCGGCAAATATTACCCCCTGGTTGGATGGAAGCTATGCGAGGAAAGGAAGGTTGACTTCTTTCAGGGTGAACTCCAACTCGTTTTTCATCTGGTTGGTGGCAGGTGTATTCAGTTTGGCCAGGTCTTTGATTTCTTGCGGATCATCCCTCCTATCGTACAGTTCGTACTGCTGGTCGAAACCCGGGTAGCCAAAATATCCAATGAGTTTATGCCGGTCTTTCACCATGACGATGGTCCCTGTTTCCAGCGGACGGTACTTGGCGTTGCGGCGGGCGTCGAGGGCAAAAATGGGTCGCTCGGGGTCCACCTGTGCGCTGGGGAACAGCGGCAGCGGAATGCCCTCACACCACTGTGGGACCGCCCGCCCGGCTGCCAGCGCTAAAGTCGGCACCAGGTCGGTGCAGCTCGTGGGGGTGTGCACGTCCTCCCGGGCGGTCTGCCCCGGACGGCGCACCAGCAGCGGCACCCGCACGAGGGCGTCATACAGCACCGGAGTGTTGTGCCCTTTGATCCCCCGTTCGAACATTTCTCCGTGATCCGAGGTGAACACAATCCAGGTGTTATCCACCAGCCCGTCTTCCTGCAGCGCGGTGTACAACCGCCCGAATTCAGAGTCGGCGTAGGCCAGGTATTCGTCGTATTTGCGCCGCCGTTGGTTCAGATCCTCATCGCTCTCCCCCTGGGTGAAGAAGTGCTGCGGCTTGCTGGACGGTGTCCACCGGTCTTGGAACCGGCCGATGAACTCTCGGCGCGGGTGGTAAGGATGGTGGGGAGGGTACAGGTGAAAGTAGGCCAAGAAAGGCTGCGGCGCTTCCCGGACCAGGTCGATCATGCCGTCGATGGCGTGCTCCAGCAAGAAGAACGATTTTGAATTGCCCTCTTCCGGCAGACCCTCCGGGAATAGCTTTGCCAGCTCCGGATCCCCGGTCGCTTCGTACTGTTCCAGCCTGAATTGATTGAGCAGCGAAAGGAAAAGCGACCCCGGCATCACCCTTTCAGAGGGGAGGATGAGGGATAAAAAGCTGCTGGTCCGGTAAGCCGTTGCCGGGTCGCCCCGGAACAGCCGGTCGAGGGTGGGCGTGCCTGCCAGGAAGAAAGTATCCGGCCTCAGGTGCAGGTCGATATCTGCGCTGAACTGGTGCAGGAAATAATCCGCCAGCAGATTGTGCGTGTAGGCCAGCCGGTAGTACCCCGCCCCGGCCAGGAGGCTGAACAGGTTCTGCCTGGCAAAGGCCGGGTCCATCGCTGCGGCGATGTTGAACGCCCGGTGTGTCCACGGGTAAACGCCCGTCAGCAGCGAGGCCGTGCCCGGGGTGGTGAAGTTCCCGGCGGCGAAGTGGTCGTGGAAGACGGTTGCTTGCCCGGCAAACCGCTCCAGGTGCGGTGTCGTCTCCCGGGGATAGCCGTACACCGACATATGCTCCGCGGCCAGCGTGTCGTACACGACGATGAGGATGTTGGGCTTCCCCGCCTGCGACAGCCTGTCAAATGTGCTCAGCATCCTGTCCGGCCCGGACAGCGCCTGAACGGCCGAAAGCCCGATCAATGCTTTGAGAAAGTCACGCCTTGTGATTGTGGGTTTCATGTGAAGCTCAGAAGATATTGCGGAGCAGGATAATCACCGCGCTGAGCGCTACGAAGGGCAGGTAGACGTAGAGTAGCACGGTCAGCCGGTCGGCCAGTTTTTCGATCGTCTCTCGGATTGGCCCGTAACGCCGGATGGCCCAGGAGGCGGCGGCCACCGCCAGCAGGTACAGCGCCAGGCCGAAGAGCAGCCGTTTCGAGGGCCACAGGGGCACCTCTTTGAGCAGGTGCAGCAAGATCGCCCCGGCCGTTGCCAGCAGCACGGCAGCCGTTCCCTGGGGGACGAACCATTCCCGGAAAAAGCTCCGCGGCATAACCAGCGCGACCAGGATCAGGCCGGTCAGGACGACCAGGCTCTCGAACAGCGCAAAGACCTGGCTGTAGGCGAAAATCCCGGCAATCGTCCACCCATCCAGGAACAGCAGCCAGCTCGGCAGATAGTTGAAAAACATCAGGGTTGACCAGGAATAAATGATCACAAAACACAGAGCGAAGATGGGCATAATCTCTCTTCTGCCTGGCAGCCTGTCTTTGAGCACAGTCACGAAACCCTCTCCTTCATAGATACCCCAGGCTCTTCAGCCTCTCCTCCACCGCTTCCTGATCCTCGGGGCGGATCGAGGTAGATGGCGGAGGGGAGAGCCGTCCGGGGTCGATTTGCTTGTCGAGCGCCAGCGCCGGGATATCCCGGTACGAAGGGGTGGGGAAATTGGAAAGGTCCTGGTTGGCGAATAGCACCCCCGGCACCGCCAGGGGATCGATGCAATGGTCCGCCCCCCAGTGGTCCCGGTTGGGTTCGATCGCTTCCTCGGCCCACTCCCCCAACCCGGTCTGGGCCGAAGAGCGATACCCCGGCCGGTAACCGAGCACCAGGTCCGGGCTGTAGGCGGAGAGCCGCCCGGTGAAGGCCTCCTGCTGAAGATACACTCGCTGCAGTACGGTGCGTCCATCCGGCCCTTTCCAGGCGGCCAGCTCCTCGCGCAGCTTGTTGAGCAGGCTTTCCCGGTCTGCCGGGCTCACGCTTCCCTTCCCCTCCCGGCCCTTGAGGTTCAGATACAGGCTGTTCAGCCCGATGGCGTACGCCCGGGTGGCCGGCCAATCCACATTCTGCAGGTCTTTCTCCGCTCCCGGATCCACCAGGCGCAGATACCCGTTCTCTTCCAGCCAGCGGTTCAGATGGACTTTGTGATCGAAGCGGGAGAAGCCGTGGTCCGATACGACCAGCAGGCGCATCCGCCTGGCCTGCTCGCCGTCCAGGCGCTCATTCACCCTGCCGATGAGAGAATCCAGCCGGCAGTACCATTCTTCGACGATGTCCGGCCTGTCGCGCCAGAACATATGCTGGATCCGGTCAAGGGTGTCGAACACCGCCGCCAGCACCCCCTCGCGGAACTGCCCCAGGTGATGGAAGAAAACTCGCTCGCGTTCGGCATCTACCAGCCGGCACAGTTCCAGGAACTGGTCGTCGTCCATCCAGCCCTCCTCCAGGCCGGTGGTGTCCTGAGGCCAGCCCAGGGTCAGATAGGGCCCGGCCTGATTCCAGGTCTCGCGCATAAAACCGGCCGGAGAGGCGTATGGCCAGGCGGAGTGGAGTGGGTGAAGCTGGAGAGGGAGGAAATAAAGGCAAGGCTCGGGCTCCACCTGGGTGAGGAGCGCCCGGGTGATCGCCCGGATGTTGAGGAACCAACCGGCTTTAAACGATAGTTCGATGATCGGGCTCCATACGCCTTCTTTTAGATTCACAGTTTGTTTGTCCAAGCGGAGTGTGGCCGAATTCTCTCCGCTCGCCTCGAGCTGGAACTCGATCCCCCTGGCCTGGGATCTGCCGTTTTTCATCTGCTCCGGGCCTTTGATCGCCCCCCGGTAGCGCCCCGGCCCGACCCGCTGCAGCGGCTCCACCGGGGTCTTGGAGGAGCTTTCGGGTGTGCGATCACCTCCGGCGTCGAGCCTGAATGCACACCCGATGCCCAGCTTTCCCTGCACGTCCGGCGTGCCCAGCCCCGGGATCACCCGCACCGGCGAGTCAAGCCGGGCCGGGAAGGCCGCCGGCCAGAATAGGGCGGTTGCCGGGTAACCGTCCTGGGCCGCCTGGTCGAAGATCGTCCTGGCCTGCACCGGGGGCGTGAACCGGGTCCCGAGCAGGTCGCTTTTCGTCGGCAGCAGCGACACGAACGGGGAATAGCTGGCCGGATCACGGTGGACGAAGTCGAACATCCCATGCTCTCCCGGGTTGGCTCCGGTGGCGATGCTCGTCCAGGAGACTTCGCTCTGGGCCGGGTTGGCCACCGCAAAGGACGAGTACCCCCCGGCTGCAGCCAGCTTTTCCAGGTTTGGCAGGCGGCCCTGTTCCACCAGCTTTTCGAAGATGGTCGGGTCGAAGGCATCGAACCCGATGATGAGCGTGTACATCAGTCTTGGGACTCCCTTCCGCTCCAGCGCCCCCGCGTTTGCCGGTTCGCCGGTCCACTCTCAAACATTGGCGTCTTTTCTCGCCTCGTTCTTCTCGCGCTGCGTGCGCTTGAAGCGCGCCAACATCTGCCTGATCCTGCCGGAGAAGGCCAGGAAGACGCCCGAAATGACGGTGAACATGACCGCCAGCACCTGAAACAACATTCCACCGGTATTAGGGTCGATATACATCGGAATCTCCTTTCATTGGACCTGTTATTTTCTGAGAAAGGCGGTTTAGGACCACGCTCATTCCCAGAAACAACCAGAAATTCTTGTTCATATGGGTGTTCAGCGCCCACCCATACAGGATTTGTATGATGAACACGTAATACAGGGCCTGGACCAGGTAAAGATGGTTGCTGTCTTGCTCGTCTTTGAGCCCGGCTTTGAGCCGGCGCCCGGCCCGGATCAGGTTGTAGTAGGCAGCGCCGAGGACGAAGAGGAACAGGCCCAGCCCGATCGGACCCAGTTCGGTCAGCAGGCCGACATAACTGCTGTGTGGGCTGCGTTGGTTAGTGAACACCTCTGGTGTGCCCGGCACATCGAACTGGTAGATTAAAAATTGCACGCCGAAGTTGCCGTAGCCCACCCCCAGCAGCGGCGAATCTTTGAGCATCTCAACCCCCACCCGCCAGTGAAAAGCACGCGCATCCGCTTGCAGGCGGTCGTCTTCGGCCGAGCTCACCCAATCCTCCAGCAGGGGCGAGATACTTTGCACTCGTTCATTGACCGCATCCTTTGGAGCGACCAGGAACGCGATGATCAACAGGGCGCCGACCAGGAAGACCCATATCCGTCTGGAACGGGTGCGGAGCAGCAGCCAGGCGTGAATGACCAGCACCAGGGCTAACAGCAAATAACTGCTGCGCGAGAAGGTGACGATGACTGCCACGATCCCCAGAGGGATGTACAGCAGCCCCAGGAACATCCAAATCCCCCGGGTGGCCGAGCGGATCAGGTAGAAAGCGAACGGCAGGATCGAAACCAGAGATGAGGCGGTGAAATTGATTCCTCCCGAGATGCCGTCTCCGGCCCGTTTAATCCCCTGGACGAAATACTGATCGATCGTGAAGCCTGCGGCAATCAACCCACCGATCACCAACAGCCTGGGCAGCCAGGCCGCTTTCTCCCAGGATTGCACGACGTCGACAATGATCAGAGCCAGTAATATGAGCTGGATCTGGGTCATCAGCCCCAGGAGCGAGGCGCCCCGGTCTCCGGCCCACAGCATGGAGATAAAGCACCACCCGGTGAAGACCACCGCGCCCAGGACCAACGGCGTTTTCAGGGTCTCCAGCCAGGACTCCCGGCGGATGATCTTCCGCAGGAACCATGCCCCAAACACGGCCATCCCCAGCAGCCGGGTGCCGGTTGCTGTTCCGATGCCGGGGATGAGTTCCTCGATGGGCAGGGTAAACGTGAGGCTGTACACCCCCAACTCGGGCCAGGCGAACATCAGCAGCCCCAGCACCGGCCCGGCAAACCACGCCAGCACCAGCGCGCCAAATTGCGTGATCGCCAGGCCGAGGGCGAAGGCCAGGGCCAGGCTGGCAGGGACTACCCATATCCGTCTGAACCGTTGGGAAGTGACAAAGAGCGCCAGATCACTCATGCTTTATTTCAGCTTCAAGTAGTGCAAATACCCGCTCTCATGGTTGGCGTGATCGACCAGCCAGGCGGTCTTCAGCTCATAGTTCTGGCGGACGAAGTCATCGATTTCGTCTGGGTAATCCGGAAAAGGCTGCGGTTCGGGGTACAGGTCCCCGGTATCGACCATGATGTAGGTGGGCTTGCGTAGAATCACCGAGACGAAATCGACCTTCTCGTGCCCGGCGACGCCGGTGCCAAGGCCGGCGTTCTCTTTGTGGGCGATGGCCGGATCGACAATCCCATGGAAGCTGTGTACTTTCATATCGGTGATGTAAGGGATAATGCCAATCCCAAGCAAAGCTAGGCTCTCCTCGTCACTCTGCTTGAGGTCACGGAAGAACTCCCCGATCAGGGTGTTGCGGGCCACGTGCCACCGCTCGTGCTGTACGCCCCGGTACGTGCCGTGCATGAACCATGGAGTCTTGTACAGGCCTTGCTCCAGCGGGGTGGAATGTAGCAAGGTGAGCAGCACCGCCCCCACCAGCATCGCCTGGAAGAAGCGTACTTTGGCCGGGAATTGGGCGATAACTGCCAACAGCCGGTGAGCGAATTTGGCGAAAATCAGGTAGATCAAGGGCAGGATGGGGACGAAGAAGCGGAACATTGCCATGTAATCGCCCCCCACGAATACGATGTAAGCTGTGTAGACCAGGCTCACCAGGCCGCACACCACCAGCCCGGGGTATTGCCGGACCCGTGCTCGCCAGGCGGTAAGGCTGAACAGCCGTTGCCGCAGGCCGCTCCAATCTCGCTCCCACAGGTAAGCGAGCGCAGGCGGCGCCAGGGGCAGCACGAAAAGCAGCCCGAACAGCAGGCTGTATTTGGCGCCTCGCATATACTGGAACAGGCCCCCGCCGGTTTTAGCGTAGAACGTATTGGGCAACACATAACCGAAGTACTGGTAGCGCCAGATGAAGTAGATCAGGAACGGGATGATAAAAACGAATAAAGAAGCCAGGTAGTTGACCACTGAGCGAATTCCTTGCTTCCACGGCTGCAGGACCAGCCCAATCCCGCCCAGCACGACGAATACCATCAATCCCTCGGGCCGGGTGAGGGTGGCCAGGAAGAGCAGCGCCTGTGCCAGCAGCAGGTCCCTGGTGTTCGTTGTCTTGATATAGCGGGCGAAGGTGAAGCACCCGCCAAGGATCAGCAAGGCAAAGAGATTGGTCTCCATGCTGCTCCCGGCCCAGGTGGCGAACGGGCCGGATATGGCCAGCATCAGCCCGGCGAGATGGGCGAAGGCCCGGGGCAGTCCGAATACCTCCCGGGCGAATCGGACCACCAGCCAGATGGAGGCCAGGCTGGCAGCCACGCCTAGCGCCTGGGTGAGCAGAACTACATCCAGGCCGAGCTTGAGGATCAACGCTGAGATCAGCATCCACAGGAAGTTGGTGTACCCTTCGACCGGCGCTTCACCCACATTCCAGACGATCCCATGCCCGTTTGCCAGGTGCCGGGCGAAGCGGAAGGTGATGAACGAGTCCTCGGCGGGCACATTGAGATAAATGGCGTGCAAGATCAGGGTGAGTGCTATCGCCGTCGCGCTGGCTAACGCCGCATACCGGGCCAGTGCGCCTTGCTTTAGCTGGATGGGCTTGGCTGCCGGCTGCGTCGGTCGATCATGCACTTTGGTTGCCATAAACTAACCTCGGATTTCAGGTGTGTTTCCGGTCTGCGGGAGCATCCCGTGTCCCGGTTGAAAGCTGGGGGCAGGCAGCCCTTTAGCCCCCAGCTGGCGTTCGTATTCGTCCTTGACCGTTTGGAACACGCCTCGTTCGTCAAAGCGTTCTCTGGCCATCCGGCGTCCGGCTTCTCCCAAGCGCTGTGCCAGCTCCGGATTTTCGAGGATGCTCAGGATCGCCTGGGCCAGGGCGGGGATATCGCCCAGCTTGACCACCAGGCCGTTGCGCCCATGTTCTACCGCTTCGCGGCAGCCGCGCACATCGGTGACCACCGAGGGGACGCCCATCAGCGAAGCTTCCATCGGAGTCCGGGGGAAGCCTTCCCGGTGAGAGGGCAGGACGAGCACGTTCATCAGCGCGTAAAGCTGGGGCATATCCTCGCGCCGGCCGGTGAAAATGCAGGCCGCCTCCAGCCCGTACTGCCGGGCGATCTCTGGGGTCAGGGCGTCCGCTTTATCCCGATCCACCGGGCCGGCGATAAGGAAGCGCGCCTTGGGAAACCGCTGCAGTACCAGTCGCCCGGCCTGCAGGAATTCCAAAATCCCCTTCTCGGCCACCAGCCGCCCGACAAACCCGACCACCGGCGCCCCCTTCTCGATCCCCAGCTCCTGCCGCAGGCCGCTCAGCCTCTCCTCCCCCACCGGCGCCCGCTCGAAGGCCTGGATGTCGAAGCCGTTCCCCAGGTGCTTGATCTTCCCCGGTGGGCAAATCCGCTCCCGGATGGCCGTTTGTATGTCTTCCTGGTTCTGCGAAAAGATCGTGTCGGAGCACAAGGCGGCGATGGTTTCCAGGAGGATGTAGAACCGCCGCCAGAAGCGCGGCATATGGTCGTGGAAGTAAAAGCCGTGCACGGTGTTGATCACCACCGGCGTCCCGGCCAGCCGCGCCGCCAGTTGGCCCAGCAGCCCGGCCTTCGGTGTGTGGGTGTGGACGATGGTGAACCGCTCCCGGCGGATGATGCGGTAGAGCTGCCACAACGCTTTCAGGTCGGCCAGCGGCGTGAGGCTGCGGGTCATCGCCACCGGGAAATACGAGATGCCCGCCTGCTGTACCGCCTCGATCTCCGGCCCGGGGGCGGAGATGCCGTACACCTCATACCCGGCCTGGCTGATGCTCAGCATCTGGTTCAACAGCATGTAGCGCAGAGACATATCCACCGTGCTGATATGCGCCACTTTGAGAGTTTTCGAACCCGGCTTCACAACCAATTCCTCTTCAGCTTCATCGCATCCACAACCGTCAGACCATCCACCCGGCTGAGGGTGTGCGTGGCAATCAGGCCCTTCTCCCATTGGGGGAGAATACGGGATACTTCTCGCTCCTCGAAGCAGTCCCGGTCCAGTTGGACGATCTCGTTCAGGACGGTGGCATAGCCGTAGGTCTGTGAGCAGTCCTGTGCCGGCCGGTACCAGGCTCCGTTCCACTGGAACAGCCGCCCGGCCGGGCGGGAGGAGCGCACGTCGGACTTCACCGGATTCCTGCGGTGCGGTAGCCAGGGTCCCAACGGGGTATCGGCGTAGAACAGGTGCAGCTCGTCATTCTTCGAGGCGCCTTCCTCGGCCAGGTTTACGAACATCCACCACAGCCCGTCGATCTCGGCCAGCGTGGCATCCACCCCGGTGACGCCCTCCATCAAGACCTGCTCCAACTGCCATTGATCGGGAAAGGAGACGCAGCGGTACAGTTCGATCGTCTTGTGATCGGAACTCTCGGGGATCATAAAGGTCTCGCCCCGCCATTCGAATACGAACGGGTACGACAGGTGGTAATCTCGCTCCAGCACCTTCACCGGCGCCTGCCACTCCCCGTGTGCGTCCATTTCGATCACCGCGATGTGGCCCTTCTTCGTTTTCTGCAGGTATTCTTCGATGAAGATGTAATATCGCTCGTCGCGCTTGAGCGGGAACGGGTCGGCCCAAAACCGGCCCCTGGGTGGGACGATACGTTTGAAGCGGTAGAGGGATGTCGAGAGGCCGGCGGCCTTCCCAATCTGGTAGGCCAGGAACCAGTGGGTGAAGTGGGTGTAGTGGGTGAGCTTGGCTCTCGCATAGCTGCTGGCCCACTTCCACAGCAGGGGGATCATCTCCCGGTTCCGGGGCTGCGTGTACAGCCGTTGGCTGTAGGGCTGGTAGCGTCCGTCCGGGCCTTCCCCTTCCAGGGCCTGCGGGCCGCGTTCGTACAGGTCCTTTAATTTTCGCATGACAAAGGCGGATGACTTCCAGTAATAGTTGCTTTTGCTGCGCTTTACCGAATGGGGGTCGGTCGCCGCGTAGGAGCGGTAGATCACCTGGCCGCCATCCAACTGCTCGGATAGGATCTGCAGGATCGAGCCGGTGATCGGGTTCCCTTCCATCACCTCCCAGAACCCGGGCGGCCCGCCCCGGTTCACCTGGTTGTCCCCGTGGTGATAGGACCACACCCCGTAGCGGGCGATCTTCAGGAAATCTCCCCGCAGGATGCGGAAGCCGAACCGCAGGGCGACATCCAGGCGGGCCTGGCGGATGCGCTCAATGTCCTCCGGCTCCAGATAATCCGAGTACTTCTTTTGGATGGGGACTACCCCTAACGTTGGGCAGTCGCCCAGCAGTGGGCGGAGGTCCGCCGGTGCGAAGGCGTCCACCGCCGGACGGAACAGGCGCTCGTCGAGCTTCCGGTAGAGCAGGTAGAGCAGGTCGTGCCGGTAAGCGTACAGCTTCTGGAGAATGCCCGGCTTCCTCAAGATGCCCGGCTTCCCTCCTGCCTCGCCGCTCAATGCCGGATGCTTTTGCATCCGCGGATGCACTTGCACCGGCGGATGCACCTGCATCGCCGGATGCTCGTTTTTTACCACCAGGACGACCTGGGCGATCGCGGAGGCCTGGATCTCGGAGACGATCCGGTGCACCCAGCGCGGCTGGATATAGGTGTCGAGCAGCAGCCCAACTCGCAGTGGTGTTTGTATTTGGCTCATCCGTATCTCGAGTAGACCTGCAGCAGCCTGGCGAGGGCGAACTGGGGGGAATACCGGGTCTCGTATGTCTCCCGGGCCTTTTCCCCCAACTTCGCCCGCAGTGTCTCCCCGGAGAGCAGGCAGTCCAACCCCTCGGCCAGGGCCGCGGGATCTTCTGGCGGCGCCAGCCACCCGTTCACCCCGTGCCGGATCGCTTCAGGGATTCCGCCGACTTCGGCGGCAAGGATCGCTTTCCCCGCTGCCATCGCTTCCAGCAAGATCATCGGCAGGCCTTCCCAGCGGGAGGGAAGCACCACCAGGTCGGCCAGCCCCAGCAGCAGGGGGATATCCGCCCGGTTGCCCAAAAAGCTCGTTCGCACCGCCCTCGGCAGCCTCTGGCCGCGGGCTTCCAGCTCAGGCCTCAGCGGGCCTTCTCCGGCCAGCAGCAGTCGCACCGGCGGCAAGCCGGGTCCGGCCAGGCGGGCTGCGGCCGCCAGCAGGATATCGGCTCCCTTCTCCGGGATCAGCCGCCCGGCGTACAGGACCACCTGCTCTCTTAAATCGATCCCCAATTCCTCCCTCAGCCTCGCCACCCCCTCTGGAGAGGCTTCGAACTCCGCCCCGTCCACCGTGTTGGGCACCACTTCCACTTTCCGGCTCAGTTCCGGGAGCCATTCGCACAGGGCCGTCCGTACCCCCTCGCTCACCGCTAAGATCTGGCGGTAGCGGCTGTATAGGAAGCGGTCCATCACCTTGATCGCCTTATGCTGCCGGCGCCGGTTCTGTATGCTGTGCTCCGAGTACAGGTATGCCGGCCGGGGCTCGAGGTAAGAGACGAACGCCAGATGGATCAGCGCCGGGAAGAGATGGGCGTGCACGATCTGGTAGCCGCCCTCGCGGATCACCCGCTTCAGGCCCAACACCAGCCGGGGGTCGTACTTGCGCCGCAGTTGGTACCGTTCGATCCCCGGATCGTGGTTCAGGTTGTGGACGCAGACCCCCTGGGTTTCCAGCCGGCGGGCGAATGGGCCTGCGGTGTACAGCGTGCAGACCGCCACCGAGTGCCCCGCTTCTTGCAGCAAGCCGGCCCATTGGCTGACGACCCGCTCGGCGCCTCCGATCAATAGGCTGGGAAGGACGTAGAGAACCCGCAATTTGCCACTCATATCGTCTGGAGCTGTTTTTTTAGGTCCGGCTGCAGCCACCGGCGCAGGCGCTTGAACAACTCATAATTGCGCCGGAAAAACGGGGTGACCATCAACCGGAACAGGAGGCTGCCGTACTCCCGGTACAGGCTGATCCGCCTCATGGTGTAGCGGCCGGCCGGGATTCCGGGCCGGGGAGGGGTCACGACTGCGCAGGCGTACCCCGCGGCTTCCACCATCTGCACCACCTGTGGGTCGAGGTCGCCGCGCGGGTAGCAGAAGCTGGAGACGCCTCTCCCCAGCCGCTGCTCGAGGATGGCTCGCGACCCGGCGATCTCCGCCCAGCGCCCTTCGGCTGTTAACTGCGTCAGCGCTTTGGGGTGGCTGCAGGAGTGTGAGCCGAACTCGATCCCGGCTTCCGCCATCTGCTGCACCTGCTCCCACCGCAGCGGATAGAACAGCTCTGGGTGGCTGGATGACTGCGCTTTCGACTGGTCCCACCAGTACACGTGTTCCTGCCCGATATAGTCCGCCACCAGGAAAACCGTCGCCGGAAAGCCGTAGCGCTGCAGGATGGGGAAGGCTTGCGTGTAGTTGTCGGCATACCCATCGTCGAAGGTGATCGCCACGCTCCGCTCCCCTTTCCGCGCCTTCCCCTCCGCCAGGTCCGTCACGGTGATCCCCCGGTAGCCGTGTTCCGCCAACCAGCGTATCTGCCATTCGAAATCCTGGGTGCGTACCGCCAGCCCATCCTGGCGCTCGCTGCTGATGCTGTGGTAAGCCAGGATCAACGGCAAACTGTGCCAGGGTCCCGTCTCCTTCTGGATAGCAGACTGTGTTTGCGCCTGTCCCTTCATCTCGCCGTTCCCTATGTGCCTCTTGCGAAGTGGCTGTTGACCCCCTGCAGCGTCCTGTCCAGTTCGGAGCGGATCGCTCTGGCCATCTCCTTGCGGACGCCGGCCAGATTCACCCTTTCATCCTGATCCCGGTCCAGTTCGAACAGTTCAACCTCCCCGTCGAACCCCTTGTAACCGTAGTAAGAGATCAGCTTGGCGTGCTGTTTGATCACGGCTACGGTGGCGGTGGATAAGGGCCGGTTCCTGGCGTTCTGCTTGGCCTCGAGGACGAAAATGCTGCGCTCACGGTCTGGTTTTCCGGTCTGGTAGGGCGGCATCATCACCCCTTCGCACCACTCCGGCGGTTTCCCCCCTGCCATGGAGAGCAGCGTTGGCAGCAGGTCGATGCAGCTCGTGGGGGTGTGGATATCCTGGCGGTAAGGCCGTCTCGGGTCGTAGATCAGCAGCGGGACGCGGACGACCGGCTCGTACAGCACCGGGGTGACATGCCCGTGGATTCCCCGCTCGAAGAGCTGCCCGTGATCGGCGGTGAATACAATGACGGTGTTCTCCAGCAGCTTGTTCTGTTCCATCCTTGCGACCAGCCGACCGAACTCGGCATCGGCGTAAGCCAGGAATTCATCGTAGCTGCGCCGCAGCCGGTTCAACTCCTCTGCGCTCACCTTCTGCGAGAAGAAGTGGGCCGCCTTCTCCTCAGGCTCCCACCCGCCTTCGAACCGGTCTTTAAATTCTTTTCTCGTCCGGTAAGGTTCGTGGGGCGGTAGAAAGTGGAAATAGCCCAGGAATGGCTGCGGGGCGGACTCCAGGCGTTCGATGAGCCCGTCGATCGCCTGCTCCAGGAGGAAGACCGCCCGGAAGGCTTCTGGCAGACCACGGGGGAAATCTTTCCGCAGCTCGTTAACCATTAGGCTGGGATCGAACATCTTGTCGACCAGGGAGAGGAAGAGGGAGCTTTGTTTCTTGCGGATGAAGGCCAGTTCTTCCCCCATGCTGGCAATGCGCCTGTCTCCGCTGAAGATGCGGTTCAGCAGTTGGCGGTTGGAGAGCAGGTAGGTGTAGCGGGGGAGATAGGTGTCGATCTCACCCCGGAAGCGGTACAGGAGAAAATCGGCCAGGCGGTTATGAGAATAGCCCAGGCGGTGGTAATCCAGGCGGCCGAAGGCGGAGAACAGGTTTCGGGTTTCGAACTCTCGATCCGCCACCGATCCCAGATTGAAGGCCCGGTGCGTCCAGGGATAGACGCCGGTCAGGATCGAGGCCGTCGCTGGGGTCGTGAAGTTCCCGGCTGTATAGTGAGCGTGATACACGCTGCAGCGCCCGGCGAAGCGGTCCAGGTGTGGCGTCGTGCGGCGCGGATAGCCGTACAGGCTCATGTTTTGCGCGGACAGCGAGTCGTAGACCAGGATCAGAATATTCGGGCGCTGTAGTGATCTCGATTTCCCCACCGCCTCGATCTCCGGGTAGGGATCCACTCCCGGTGGCGGCAGCCTGAGCAGCGGGCCCAGCGCAAGGGCAGTACCCATCAACTTGATGAAATCTCTCCGGCTGAGATCCTGGCTCACGAGCGGTCCTCCTGTGTTGCCGCCAGTCCGGCCCGGCGTGGAGCCAGGCTTTCCTCCAGCTCCTGGTAGAGCTGCCGTGTGCTCTGGATTGCGCTCGCTAGGCTGGCGTTCGCCAGCACGCTCCGCCGGGCCATTCGCCCCAGGTTTTCCCAGGTATCCGGCCGGTTTAGCAGCAGTTCAAGCCTCTCCGCCAATATCTGTTCGTCTTCCGACTTGAAGAAGTAGCCGTTCTGCCCTTCGTGGACCAGGTCCTTTGCCCCGCCTACATCTGAGGCCAGCACCGGCAGCCCGCAGGCCATCGCTTCCAGCAGCGCGTTCGACAGTCCTTCTGTGCGGGATGGCAGCACGAACAGGTCCGCCGCCCGATAGTAATCTTCCACCTGCTGCTCCCCGGCAAAGTGGACCGACTCGCTGATCTCGCCCGCCTCGGCCGTCCGCTCCAGCCTCCCCCGCTCGGGCCCATCGCCGACCAGGATCAGGCGGCAGCCGGGGCGCATGGCGGGGTTCATCCGCCTCCAGCCCCCCAGCAGGACATCTACCCCCTTCATGTATTCCAGCCGGCCCACATACAGGACCACGCGCCCGTCCTCCCCGATCCCCAGCCGCCGGCGTGCTGCGGCTTTTTCGCTGGCGGTCGCCGGGGTGAAACGCTCCCCATCCACGCCATTGGGGATGCGCACCACGCGTTCCGCCGGTATCCCCAGCGACTGCAAGAAGTCCTGGACTTCCCGGTTCACCACGATCACCCGGTCGGCGCAGCGCAGTAATACCTGGAACTGCCAGCGCCTCAGCCGTGACCTCAGGCTTTTCTCGTAGGCCACTGTGCCCGTGCGCAGTTTTACCAGGCACCGCCCCCCAAACAGATAGCGGGCCGCGATGGCCAGCCAGCCGGCCGCGCCGGCATCGTGAGCGTGGTAGATGCCGGCTCTCCCCTGGCGCAGCAGGAACCACAGCCCATTCAGGAGAAATAAAGCTGCTCCGGTCTTCCCCCCGCCCCGGCTGAACAGCCGCCGGGTCAGGACTCTCCCCCGCATCTCGGTTGGCGGCAGCCCCTGCGGGTGCAGGCTGCTGTGCTGCCGGGTGAGCACGGCCACCTGCCGGCCCTGGGAGACGAGCGCCTCCGAGATCTGCTGCACCTGTACCTGCGCCCCGCCGACCACCGGGAAGTATGTGGGGATGATCATCCAGACCGCGCGGGAGGAAGGGTTCATCTCACTCGCTCTCCATCCCCCGCCTGCCGTTCCATGACCTGTCCGCTTTGGCGGGGGGCGCATCCGCCTGCGCCACAGGATGGCGCTCGATGGTCACCTTGCCCAGGTTCCCATCCACCACCAGCCAGTCATGGTCGCGCACCAGGCCGGTGATGCCGCCCACGTTGATCACCGCCGGGATGCCGTACTCCCGCGCCAAAGTCGAACCGTGGGAGAGCAGGCTGCCCATCTCGATCACCACGCCACCCGCCACGGAGAACACCGCGCTCCACGCCGGGCGCAGTTGGGTGCAGACGATGATCTCACCCGGGCGCACGTGCTGCAGCTCGCCCGGCCCGCTGATCACCCGGGCCGGTCCTTTCGCCAGGCCAGGGCTGCACGGGTCGCCCTGAACGACGAGCGTTTCGTTTTGTTCTCCCCGGCCGGGTTGATCCGCCAGCGTGCTGCGCTGCTGGACGCTGCGGCGGCTGCGCAGGTAGACCTCTTTGCGTTGGGTCACCTTGTTCAGCAGCCACGATGCTACCCGGGGGTTGTGCCACAGGGTTTCGATCTCATCCACCTTCAGGAAAAATATGTCCTCTGCGGCCGGGAGGAGCTGCCTCACCTGCAGCCGGCTGCCGATCTCCCTGAGGAGCTGGCGGATGACCATCGCCCCTCGATAGGTGTAGTGGTTCCGGTCTTCTTTGAAAGGGAACAGCTTTTCGGCCCGCCTCAGTAATCGGCTGAAGATAAATTTTCCGCCCGGTAAGCTGCCTTCCCGCTCCAGGGCGATCATCGCCTGGTTTATCGCCTCCTCCCGCCGCTGCCGCTGCTTCCGGTGCCGGATTTCCAGGCTCTCCTCGGGGGTGGCCTGGGCCGCGATCCACAGCGAGGCGGCGAAGGCCTCCTGGTTGAACTCCCAGGCCGGGTCGCGCGGGTAGCGGTCTGCCCACAGGTACCCGTACTCCTGAAGGAAGCCCTCGGCCGCCTGCCAGAACGGGCCGCTTGGCTCTCCACCCTGCTTGAGGGCCTCCAGTTCGGCATAGCCGGGGTGTGCCGGGCTGGCCGATGGCAGATGAGGTTTCAACATCTGCCCCAGCCGGTACACTTCCAACTCGCGCCGGATGCTCACGTCTTCGAGCCCGGTTAAGAAATCGAGCGCGTTCCACCGGGTCTTTTTGCCGAACAAAAACCGGCAGGCCAGGTCCAGCAGGCCGGCGGACAGCGTGGCGGCGGCGCCGATCGCATAGCTGGTGTATTGGAAATCGAGATACAGTTGGATCGTCTCCCGCAGTTGGCGCAGCAGCGCCGGCCCACTCTCTTCCGCATGGTTAGTCCCCTCGATTGCCTGCAGACGCTCCTTGTACGCCGGAAGGATCTCGTTTATATACGCCCGGTACGTTCGTTCGCTTTTCAACACCGCAGCCAGGCGCCAGAAGTTCATCCACACCTTCAGCGGGAGGTTCGCTCTGCGCCAGGTGGGACGATAGTACAGCAGGCCGTCCCGGTCTTGGATCTCCGGCTGGAACCTGGTTTTCAGGCTGGCGTTGATCCCTTTTACCCAGTACCGGTAGCGCTCGATGGCGATCTGGCATCCCAGGGGGGAGAAGGGTTCATCGTAGGTGAGCAGCCATTCATCGCCGCCTGCTCCTCTCATCCCGAATTGGGCATACAGCAGGCTGGTGACCGGCCGGGTTTGCAAGATCCACAGTTCCCCCGCCGCATCCATCACCCACTCGATATCTTGTGGGGTGCCCATCAGCTCTTCGATTTGAAAACCCAGCATCAGCAGCCGGGAGACATCCAGCTCTCCATCGGGCCGCCCGTAGCGGACCGGCTGGCCCGTCCGGCGATCGACGTAGAGCCGGTTAGCCTGCATTTCACCCCCCATCAGCGACTCACCGTCCTCCCGGGTGAACTCGATCAGCCCGATCTCCGGGCTCCGCTCTGAAATCCGGGTGAACATCACGCCCGCGACCACCGCCGGAGCCATCGCCTGCACCAGCACCGCCATGCTGTGCGCCGCGTGGTCGATCCCCGCCCGATCGCGGTATGCCACGGCTTCATCGCTCCAGAACGAAGCCCAGCAGCGACGGATCGCTTTCAACAACTGGGTCTCGGTTTTGATCTCCAGAAAGCTGGCGTACAGCCCGGCGAAACTGTGCTGCGCCATATCTTCGGCCGTGGAAGACGAGCGCACGGCCAGGCCCAGGCGCGCCCCGCCGATCAGGGCCTGGTACTCCTTCAAGATCGCCTGCTTTACCTTGGCCTCGATCTCCTGTTCCAGGATCCACGCTCGCAGTTGGGCGAAGTCCCGTTGCTCCACCAATTCCTTGAATCGCCTGGGGTCCGCTTCCAGAACGTGCTGCCGGTAGGCGGCCGCCGGGATGCAGAAACCCCGCGGCACCCGGAAGCCGGCTCGCTCCAGTTCGCCCAGGCGCGCCGCCTTGCCGCCGGTCAGCTCCCGGTCTGCCGGGCTCATTTGGTGAAGCCAGATCATCCCCGCCGGATCGGGTCTGGCTCGCTCATCTTCCGTGAGAATGGTGTGCGGTCTGTTCTTCGGCATCGGTAGATCCAAGGTTTTCTCCCCTTGTCCGTCTGGAACGTGCTGCCAATGGGATGATCAGGATTTCATCCCTTGGGATTTCACCCCGCCGCCGGTTTTTCCCCTGCTAATCTGCGGGTAAGTTCTCGACTCTGCTGAACAATTTCCGATATGGCGCCTCGGCTTGCCTCGCCGGATACTTCGCCCGCAGTTCCCGGCCCAGCGTCAAGCCCTTCATCACGCACTTATCCGAGTTGATGTATTCCCAATCGCCAAATCGTCCCAGCGTGTAAATATCCCACTCCGACAGCCAGGATTTAATCCCCTGCACTAAGCCCGGACGCGGGTGGGTGTAGACCGGGTAGGCGAAGTTCACATCCACATGCCCTTTCCAGACGATATCCTCGGGTGAATCCAGGATCCCGATCGAGCAGAGGAACTGGATCGTCTGTGGAGCGATCTGCTCGACGTCGACCGATTTCTCCTTCGACAGGGAAACCTCGGCCATAATCGCATGGCAGGGCTGGGAGCGCAGATATTCAGAAGAATTATGGTTCAGGGCGATTTTGTGCGCCGGGATCGCCGGGTCTGCGACGTAAATCCTTTGAACCGGGGTGTCCAACCTGCGCCCGGCGAGCAGCAGTTCTACCCGCAGCGACATATACTCCAGCCGGTCGGCCATCTCGATCACCTCTACGGGCGTCCCTTCCACCATCCGCACCATCAGCGGCAGCGGCACGGTGGACACCAGGAACTCGTAGTGGTACTGGCGGCCGTCCCGGGTGGTGGCCAGATGCGCCGCCGGATCGATGTGAGCCACCGCCTGATTCAGCTCGATGGCCGGAATATTTGGCACAAAGGCGCGGTAGATCTCTTCGTACCCCCCACGCTGCGGATACCCCACCCGGGTGTCGGGCTGCAAGGGTTTCCGCTGCCCACCCTGGGTTTCGAATTTCTCGTTCGCTCCTTTCGGCCCCGCCACCCGTTCCGAGGTCCATTCGATGGAAATATTCTTTATGTCTCGCGCCCACAGCTTGCGGTTGTAGGGCAGCATGAAGTGATCGGCGATACCCTGGCCGAACTTGCGCAGGATATAAGTCTCGAAATCTTCGGCCTCCTCCACCCCGCCGGTGTTTTTCAGCCCTTCTTCACATTCCCGCACCACCTGCGGGTCGGGAATCTGGTCGTAGTAGCGTTGGAACGGATAAGGGATCAGGGTGTTGTGGGTGTACACCCAGGCAGAGCGCTGCTGGGAATACATCTGGCCGTTCATCAGCTCCTGCACCAGCTCGTACACCTCCGGGAAGGGCGTGTGGAACGAGTGCCCGCCGATGTCGAACACGCCGCCGTTCACCGTGATCGAACGGCACAGCCCGCCGACCTTGTCTTCTTTTTCCAGCACCAGTGTGCTGCCCTGTAAGGCGTATGCCACCGCGAGTCCCGAAGGCCCGCCTCCAACCACTAAAGCCTGGACGTCTTGTATCACCGGATACCTCCTCAGATCGGTCGTCTCGTCGAGACGCTGGTTGTCACTCTCCCCCGGTCTTGCCTTCGAACCGTTCTTTATTCCTCATTCCTCGTGGGCCGACTCGCCAAAGTTCAGGTCGATGGCCTGGATGCCGTTCAGGAACACCTCGACGTTCGTATAATCCGGGTGCAGGTCATTGCCGTTGGCATCATATGTGTTCGGATCCAGGGATGGGCGGGCTGCTTCCCACTCGTCCGGCATCCCATCATGGTCTGCATCGGGGCAGAGCGTCCCCGGGTCGATCTCGGGCAGTCCCCCGACAGCTTCGGCGCTTTCGATCGGGCGTTTCTCCGGGCCGCTCCCCTGCTGCACATCGACCAGCAGCCGCCGGTCGACCGCATCCTGGCTGCCAACCCAGGAGCCATCACAGTTCAGGCGAGCGTTAGCGCCCACATCGTTCAGGACTGAGAAATACGCTTCTTCGGCAGTTTCCACCTCAACCGGTACGGCGGTGAAGGGCAGCGGTTCCTGGCGGCGGAATTCCTGCGGCAGGGGTGTGTTGGCGTAGTGGATCTTGTACAACCGCCAGTTATCTCCGCCGGGGTTGTCGAATATGGGCGGAGCGAGGTTGCCTCCGGCAAACAATGAGGGCGCCGGCCAGGGGTTATAGGGCTCGTTCACCGGATAGGCGACGTGCACCAGGACTAAGGACGTGTTCGACATCGGCCCGGGCTTGAAGTAATTCCCGATCCAATCGACATCGATGTTGCGCCAGGTTTCGCCGGCCCGCCCACCCCAGTTGTAGACCACGTTGTTGATGATCTGTGTGTGCAGCGAGCCGATTCCCGGGTTGCGCAGGTCGTTGTGGGCGAACAGGTTGTGGTGGATGGTGATATCCTGCACCCCACGCCAGCCGTCGATGTTCGCCTCCCCCCCGACCTGGATCCCGGTGCTGTGGGGGTGCAGGCCCTCGGCGATCAGCGAGCGCTGAACGGTGATGGCGGAAATCCCGGGCCAGCTTTCATGGTCCTCGCCCTCCGGCACGTTGCGATGGATCATCAGGTTCTCATCCAGCGACCAGCTCAACGAGACATGGTCGATGAGGATATTCTCCGCGCCGCTGTCGATGGCGATATTGATCTGGCCCCGGCCGGGTTCACCCATTTGTCCATTGCGGATCCTCAGATAGCGGATCACCACGTCATGCACGTTGCGGATGACGAGCATCCTGCCATCCGAATTTTTCGTACCGCTGAGGGTGATGCCCCCACCCGGCGCGGTCTGCCCGGCAATCGTGAGGTAGGGCTCGGTGATGGTCACCGGGCGCTCCAGTTCGATTACCCCCGCCACCCGGAAGATCACAATCCGTGGCCCGGGGACAGAGATCGCTTGCCGCAGGCTGCCGGGCCCGCTGTCGTTCAGATTGGTCACCTCGATCACCTGCCCGCCCCGGCCGCCGGGGGTCGCCGCTCCTGCCCCTTGCGCCCCGGGAAACGCCGGCAGCAGTCCCGGGTTCAGCACCACGGGTTGGATCACCGGTGGCGGCAGCCTGACCTCGGTGGGTGTGGCGGGTATGGTCGCAGTTTCGGCTACCATGCCAGTATTCGGTTTCATTCCCAGGTATAGAACCGCGATCCCCACAAATACGATCAGCAAACCAATGAGAAAAAGAACGCTGACCCCCTTGTTTGCTGTGTTCCGGTGTTGGGTCATTTGGTTATCCTTCGGTGTACCGGCCCAGGACCTCCTGATAGAGTTCGAAGTGTTCGCCGGCGTTCTTCGCCCAGGTCAGGGTCTCAGCCCATTTGCGGTTCGCCCTGCCCATCCGCTGCGCCAGTTCTTTATCGGTCAGAAGGGTGTGCAGCGCCCTCGCCAGCCCATCCACGTCCTGGGGATCGACCACGAAGCCGGTCTCCCCGTGCCGGATGGCGCTGGGGACTCCCCCGCTGCGCGCTCCCACCACCGGGAGCCCGAATGCGCCCGCTTCCAGGTACACCAGCCCGAAGCCCTCGAAGTGCAGCCGCTCTTCCAGGGGCGTGAGCAGGAAGACCGAAGCCGCTCGATAGCAGAGTTGCAACTGCTCTTCTGTGACCTCACCCAGCAGGTAGACGTCCTCCAGCCCCTGCGCGGCGATCTTAGCCCTCAACTGTTCGCTGTATTTGCGCTGGTTCAGCGCCCCCACGATCCAATAGCGGGCGGAAGGGATGGAGCGCTTCAGCCGGGCAAACGCCTCCAGGCTGAGGTGGTACCCTTTCCGGGGCTTGACCGCCCCCACCGAAAGGATGGTCGGGATCTCGGCCGGTTCCCGGCACTCCGCCTCCTGGCGTGGGATGCGCTCGTGGTAATGGTTCCCATTCAAGATCGGCCGTATGATCAATTTCTGCACTGCCTGGGGGAAATAGGTCCGGATGGTCTCCCCGGTGTTGGGCGAGACCGGGCAGAGCGCCGCCGCCTGCCGCAGCACCCTCTGGTAAAGCGCCCGGTGCGGCTGCGACCGGTAAGCCAGCACGCCGTAGGTGCCGTGCGCCGTCAGCAGGTGAGGGCGGTTCAGCTTTGCTGCCAGCCGGCTGCCGAACAGGCCGGCCGGGTAGGCCTCCAATGAGTGCACCAGGTCCACCTCGGGATACCGCCCGAACTGGATCGCGGCCAGAGAAGCGGCCATGCGGGCGTATTGGGGCCGGTTCTGAAACGTGTATTGGATCGCGGGCAGCGTGCAGCGCTGGAATTGAGGGAACAGCCGGGCGGCGGTCTGTTCGTCCTCCCGGGCGACGAACAGGATCGGGGTCACATAACGGCTGATGGCATTCAGAAAGCCGGTAGCATGGCTGCGCCAACCGTTCGGCTGGCGGATGGAGGGCATCAGATATGCGACTCTCATTTCCCCTGACCCTGTTCCTTTTCCCGGGCTTTCAAATCCCTCCGGTCCCTCAAGTAAACCGCATAACCAAGCGGCCAGGCCATCAGGCAGTAGACGGGCGAAGGCGCCTGCTCGAGCTGCTGCCTGAGGCCGGCTCCGGCGTGAATCGAGTAGCGCACGTAGTTCGCATATTCTCTTAGCAGCGCGGCCGGCGAGAATGGGTACCCGCTCCCCACCAGCTCCCGGTAATAGTTGCGCGAGGTGTGCGGGTTCAGCGCCCGCGCAAGAAAACGGTTGGCGCCCATATTGTTCGGGGTGGGGTAGTAGATGGCCAGGATTTCGTTCACATAGCGGGTTTTGTACTTGCGCGCGATCTGGTTCCACAACAGGCTGTCGATGCCCGTCTTCTCCTCCCCAAATCGCGGCAGCGGGAACTGGCGCAGCACGTCCGTGCGCTGGAAGCCCCGCTTCTCCCCGCTCACCTTATACTTGTAGCGGATTTCCAGCGAGTCCGAGTCGGTCGGGTCGAACGGGAAACGGCTGCCGACCAACCGTCCCTGCGGGTCCTGCGCCAGCGCCGTCACCGCCGAAAACTGCTCCTGCTGATCCTCCGGGATCGTGTCCCAATGGTACTTATACCGGGCCAGCGCGTTGGGCGTGTAGGCGTCGTCGCTGTCCAGGAACAGAAAAAAGCGCCCCCGGGCGGCCTCCACCCCCCGGTTGATCGCCGAATGTCGCCCTCCGTTCTCCTTGTAGATGTATTGGATCGGGAAGCCGGCCACCTGCCGCCACTCCTGCACCAACTCCGGGGTGCAGTCGGTCGAGCCATCGTCCACGATCAGCCACTCGAAATCCTTAAACGGCTGATGCCTCAGCGACTCGTAGCCCCGGTGCAAGGTGTCCGCCCGGTTGTACGTTGGGGTAAAAACCGAGAAAGTGTATTCGTAGTCAGGCATATCCGCTTCTTCATCCTCTGAGGTTGCAGTACAGGTCCATGTACGCGTCCAGGCTCTTTTCCAAGTCCAGGTTGCGGGTTACCCACGCCCTGCCTGCCTCGCCCAAAGCCCGCCGCAGCGGCTCGTCCTCCAAAAGCCTCCGGATGTCCTGCGCCAGCTCGGCCGGGTCCCAACTCGAGAGCAGGTACTGCTCCCCGGGCGTCCCGAACTCGGCCGGCAGCCCGGTGAACGGGGTCATTACCACCGGCAGGCCGGCAGCCATCGCCTCCGGCACCACGTTCGGCATCCCCTCCCGCCGTGAAGGGAAGACCAGCAAGTCCGCGGCCCGCAGGTAAGCCGGTACGTCGCTTACCGCTCCGGTATAGATCACCCGGCCCCCGGCTGCCTCCTCCATAACCCGCAGGCGCTCGCGGAACTCTTTCAGGTCCTCCCGCCCCAGGTCGTGGCGCGGGCCAACCAGCACCAGCCGGGCCGGCGGGAAATCGCGGCATAGGGAGACGAAGGCCTCCACCAGCACGTCGGTCCCCTTCCTGGGCACGATCGGCCCGATGGCCAACAACACCGTCCACTGTGGGTCCAGCCCCAGCTCCCGGCGCACGCTCGCCCGTTCGGCGTCGTCCCTGGCCGGCCGGAAGCGCTCCAGGTCCACCCCGTTGGGGATCACCACCACCGGCGTGGACGGCCCCAACTCCCGGATCTGGCGGGCCATAGCCTGGCTGCTCACCACCACTCTGTCCACCAGCTCCAACGGCAGCCGGCGGTGCAGCCGCTGCAGCCTGGCCTTAGCCCCTCCGGGCGCCATCGGGCTCAGCAGGGTGTGCGTGTACACCAGCCGCAGCCCCATCCGCCGGAGCTGCAGCAGCCAGGGCGCGGCCAGGAAATCGGCGTTGAGCAGTTGCACCACGTCGAACTCGTCCCGGTGCACCCGGCAAAACTGCGCCAGTTTGCGGAAGTAGGCCGGCTGGGCTCGCCACCCGCCTGGCAGTTCCACCCGCTCCACCTGCATCCCGTCCACCACCTCGCGTTCCGGCACCTGGTCCACCTGGCCCGCCAGTGAGCCGTCCCGCTCCACCAGCGCGGGGTGGACCATGCTGGTGAACACCCGCAGCCGGGCTCCACGCCGCTGCAGCCCCGGCCCATAGCGCTGAAAGCGCACAGCCGGGCCGGCATAGAGCGGGTAGAATGACATGCTCCCCAGGCACACGCCCACAGGTCTCACCGCTGCCTCCGCCATCTCGCGCCCCCTACAGGTACCCCATCGCTTCCAGGCGTTCTCTCAGGTCGTCGTCCAGGTCTGGCTGGCCGGTTGTATCCTCACTCCCCGGCCAGGACCCCAGCTTGGCCGTGATCAGCGCCTGCAGCTCGGACACTTTTTCCGGCCTGGCCGCCGACAGGTCCGTGGTTTCGCCCGGGTCGCGGGTCAGGTCGTACAGCTCGCTTGCCTGAGTAGCGTAGATCCCGCCGGAAGCGAAGCTCCCGCCGTTGTCGTGCCAGATCAGCTTTATCCCTCCGGCAATCACCGCCCGCAGCCGGTGCTCCAGGTGGCGGGTGGACACGCTCGGAAAGCGGCGGTGGATGGCGTTCAGATTGGGCGCCAGATACTCCGCAAAGACCACCTCCCGCCGGGGCAGGGCCATCTCCCCGTTCAGCCTATCCCTGATCAGCGGGAACAGATCCACGTGCTGTATCGGCTGCGTCACCCGCGCCCCCCTCGGGCCGCCCTCCGGGAAGTGGGCCACCAGCGGCACCCTCAGCAGGTGCTCGTACAGCCCGTACTGGTGGTCGAACAGCCCGTGTTCCCCGAAGCTCTCCCCGTGGTCCGAGGTGATCAGCAGGATCGTCTGCTCGAATACCCCCAGTTCCTTGAGCGTGTCCACAAGAATCCCGATCTGCTGGTCCAGGTAATACAGGCTGCCGTCGTAGAGCGCCCGGATCCCGGCGCAGTCCCTGGGGGTGAGCTGCAGCTTCCCGGCCATGGCCGCGAACGGGTCAAGCGGGATGCGGTCCACCCGCTTACGTTCCATCGGCGGGATGAATTGGTAGCGCTGCGGGTGCCTGAGCCGGTAGGGCAGGTGGCAGTCCATATAGTTCATGAACAGGAAGAACGGCCCCGGCTGCTGGTACAGCCAATCCCGGGCCATCTGCGTGGCGCGTTCCGCCCCCCGGTCGCGGCGGGTGATCGCCCGCCACCGCTTGTGTGCGGCCCGCAGCACCCGCTGCACCACCCCCGGGCCGCTGTAGCGGGCGCTGTCCACGTCCACAGTCAGCCCGAAGCCACGGTTCAGGTCCGTCCCCCCGCCGGCCACAAAGCTGTTGCAGGAGATGCAGGCCGTCTCGTACCCCTGCCCGTCCAGGAATTCGGCCAGCGTCTGGTGTTGGGTGTGGAAGGTGCGGTGTTCCAGGGACACTCCGTGCTGGCTGGGGTATAGTCCGGTGAACAGCGAGGCATGGCTGGGGATCGTCCAACAAGAGGTGCTGTAAGCGTTCTCGAACAGCACCCCCTCCGCCGCCAGCCTGTCGATGTGCGGCGTAGTCGCCCGCGAGTAACCATAGCAAGATAGGTGATCCTGGCGCACTGCATCGAGCACAATCAAAACAATATTGGGCTTGTTGTCGCCCCTCACCGCTTTCGCTCTCATCCTCTCTGCCTCTCTAGAACTTCTTGCAGCACCCGGTCGATCTGCCGGGCAGTGCCCTGGGCCGTATAGTGCTGCTGCACCCGCTGCTGCCCGCGCTCGCCGAAGGCGGCCATCCGCCCCGGCTCGTCCAGCAGCGCAGCGATCGCTGCGCTCATCCCATCGAAGTCCCCTGGCTCCAGCAAGCAGCCGGTCACTCCGTCTTTGACCGTCTCGCTCACCCCCCCTACCCCAAACGCAACCACCGGCAGCCCGGCGGCCATTGCCTCGATCACCGCCCGGGGGTGAGCGTCCTGATTTGGGGTATGCAGAAACAAATCCGCCCCCGCCAGGAGGTGCGGCACATCCTTCCTCAGGCCGAACACATGCACGCAGTGCTCCAGCTCGTACTGCATGACCAGCTTCCGCACCTCCTCCACGTACCCCGGGTTGCGGATCAGGTTGCCGGCCATCAGCAGGTGAACGTCGTGTTTCCCTTTGGCCAGCCGCCGCATGATCTCCACCTGCGCGGTCTGCCACTTGCGCGGCTGCAGGTGGCCGACGCTGATCAGAATCTTCGCTTGTGGGCCGAGCCGGGCCAGGTCCCGCACGTACTGCCGGGCCTGCTCCCGGTCCAGGTGGTAATTTGCCGGCTCCACCCCGTTGTAGATCACCCGGATCGATTCCTCTGGGATGAAGCGCTGCAGTGGCAGGGCGGTGGCCCTGGAAACGGCGATTACCCGGTCTGCCCAGCGCAAAAAGATCCCTTCCCGCCAGCCCCAATGCCACTTGACGCTGCGGAAATGCCACACATAAGGTCGCCCCAACAGGCGCGCCGCCACCAGTGCGTTGCGGGCGAAAGTATTGGGGTTGTTGCCGTACACCAGGTCCGGCTTAAGCTGCCTCAACAGGGTGATAATGCGGGTGATCCCCCGCCGCTTCTGGTCCGCCAGGATATAGGCCGGGATCCCTTCCTGCCTCAGCCACTCGCACAAGGGTCCTTCTTCCGAGACAAGCACCGCGGTCTCGTAGCGGTCCTTGAGGTAAGCCAGCATGGCGGCCAGGCTGTGGGCCGGCCCTGTGATCTCGGCCGTGTGGCTCACGAACAATATGCGTTTCTTCTGCCTAACCATTGGCCGTTCCAGGCACCGTCTCCTTTCCCTGTGGCGCTTCCATCAGCCGTAACAGGGTTCGTGCCCGGGCCGGGTAGGTGTATGCCTGCGACGCCTCCCAGGCGTTTCTGGCGATCCGGGCCACCAGCCGCGGGTCGGAATGAAGGTGCAGGATTTTGTGCGCCAGGTCCTGAGGCTCCTCGCTGCGGTACAGCACGGCATCCCTCCCGTCATGCAGCAGCTCCCGGTGGCAGGGCGCGTCCGCCGCAAGGATTGGCTTGCCCCTCAGCATTGCGTCGAAAACCTTGAGCGGCGAGCGGTAGCGGGTGGCGTGCAGCGAGCGCCCCGCCGGCACCAGCGCCAGGTGGCAGCGGTCGATTTCCGCCGCCACCTGCGCGTACGGCACCGGATCGCACAGCTCCACCCGGCCGGAGCGTACCCCTCGCTCCACCCACTCCCTGGCGTCCTCCCGCACCCGCCCGGTCAGGCGCAGCACGAACCGGCCTTGCTCCCCCTCCGGCAGGCAGTCCAGCGCCTGGATCGCGGTGTCGATCCCGTGGGCCAGGTCGATCGTGCCGAAGTAACCGATCACCACCCGATCCTCGGGCAGGACGGCCTCCGGCGGGGTGGGTAGGCGCTCCAATCCCGAGCACAGCGGTACCACCTGGACCTGCACTCCACCCTGTACCCGGCGGGCCAGGTCCTCTCGCAGCGCCTGGTTGACGCAGATCACCAGGTCGTAGTTGCGCAGCGCCCGGGCCAGGCGCCTGGCCCGCCCCGGCTCCTCGGGAAGATCGTGCACCTCGCACACCAGGCGCCAGTCGCGCATCCAGCGCAGGTAGGGGCGCACCAGCCCCCAATACAAGATCTCCAGCCGGCTGCGCACGAACAGGACCCGGCGCCCCCCGTTTGTCCCGCGGAACAGGGGATGCAGGCTCAGCAGAGCGAGGCAGGCGGTGTTATAGGTCAGGAAGCGCAGCATCCCATGTCCGTACACCACCCCAGGCCAACGCCGGGTGTGCAGCCGCCAGATCCCCAGCGGGCTGCCCTCGATCCCGTACCCCCGGCGGATCTCCCTCTCCGAAGCGTTCAGGTCGTGCACGAACAGCCAGGTGTTCTCCCGCAGCGCGGCCAGCGCCGCAGCCTGCAGGATCGTCTGCAGGCTGTTGGCCGACGGGTCGGGGTAAGTGAGGCGCGAGATATAAGCTACCATTCGCCCGGCTCCCCGCTCTGGACCCCCTCGACCGTGGGCCAGAGCTCCTCCGGATCGACCAGCTCCCACCGGTGGTCCACCATCACGACCCCCTCCGGGTTCTTCGTGGGCAGAAACCCGCTGCCGTAGAAGTCGCCCGGCTCCACCGGCAGCACCCCTGCATCCTCGACTTTGTCCGCCGTCACCCGGTTGACCTGGCTCCACAGCTTGTAACGGTAGCGCCCCGGCGGCAGGGGGAATTTTGGAATGTGGCAGGCGATCCTCCCCTGCGAGGGCAGCATCTCGAAGTTGCCCCGCGCCAACTGCGCCTTGCAGTAGAACAGCAGTTGCCCCATCGGCCCGTAAAACGCCAGGTCCATGTCCACGTTCCTCAGGCTGCGCCCGTCCGCCGCCTCGTAATCCAGCAGCGCGGTCAGCGGCTGGCCCGATATCGCCGCTTCTACCGGTTTGTTCCCCCCATTCAAAAAAGTGATCCCGGTGAAGCGCATTCGCCCTGATCCCTGGCGGTCGCTGCGCTGTCTCAGCGGCGTCTGGCTGGCGTACAGGGTCGACTCCATGTACCTGCCGATCACCTCTTGCACATCCCCCTGGTCCACCATCCTGCCTCCCTCCAGCAGAAAGGCCCGCGAGCACAAAGCGGAGATCGCCGCCATATTGTGCGACACGAACAGCACCGTCCTCCCCGCCTTGGCCACATCCCCCATTTTTCCCAGGCATTTCTTCTGGAAGGTTATATCCCCAACCGCCAGCACTTCATCCACCAGCAGCACCTCCGGCTCCAGGTGCGCGGCCACGGCGAACGCTAAGCGCACGTACATCCCGCTGGAATAGTGCTTGACCGGGGTGTCTAGAAATTCCTCGGTCTCGGCGAAGGCCACGATCTCATCGAATTTGCGTTCGATCTCCACTTTGCGCATGCCCAAAATCGCCCCGTTCAGGTAGATGTTCTCCCGCCCGGTCAGCTCGGGGTGGAACCCGGTGCCCACCTCCAGCAGAGAGCCCACCCGCCCGCGCACCCGCGCCCGGCCCGTGGTCGGTTCGGTGATGCGCGATAGGATCTTCAACAGGGTGCTCTTCCCTGCCCCGTTGCGCCCGACGATGCCCACCACCTCGCCCTGCTCGATCTCGAAGTCCACCCCCCGCAAGGCCCATATCTCGCGCTCCAGGCCGGCGGCTCGCTGGCTTTCTCCCCGCAGCGCCTGCACGCTGCGCCGGAAGGGGCTCAGCGCCGTCTGCACCAGCGTTTCGCGGAACGTTTTGTACTTCTCTTGCTTGCCGATGTAATATTTCTTTCCCAGGTTTTCGCCGCGCAGAATGTAGTCCGCCATGGGTCCCTTACTCGCTCATACCACATCGGCGAAGGTCTTTTCCATCCGCCGGAAATAGAACAGCCCGCTGATCAGCAGCGCCACGGCCGCCGCGGCCGATACCGCAGCCATCAACCCCGGCGCCTGCTCCGCGCCCAGCAGCGCCCACCGGAAGCCCTCCACCACCCCGGCCATCGGGTTCAGCCCGTACAGCGTCCGCCACGGCTCCTCCAGCAGGCTGCTTGGGTAGGTGATCGGCGTGGCGAAGAACCAGAACTGGGTGATGAACGGCACCGCGTAGCGGATATCCCGGAACTGCACGTTCATCACCGACAGCCAAAGCCCGGCCCCCAGGCAGGAGACCAGCGCCAGGAGCAGGAAGAACGGCAGCCAGATCACGTTGGCGTTGGGCCTCACCCCGAAATACAGCATCATCCCCAGCAGCACCAGGAACGCCAGCAGGAAATCGACCAGGTTGGATAAAACCGTAGCGATCGGCATCGTCAGCCGGGGGAAGTAGATTTTCCGCAGCATGTGGGCGCTGCCCACCAGGCTGTTGGCCGCCTGGCCCAGCCCCGAAGCGAAAAACTGCCAGGGCACCAGCGCCGTATAGCTGAAGATGGGATAGGGGATCCCATCGGAAGGGATCTGCGCCAGCCGCCCGAAGAACACGCTGAAGATCACCATGGTGAAGAAGGGTTGGATGATCGCCCAGGCCGCGCCCAGCACGGTTTGCTTGTAGCGCACCTTGATGTCACGCCAGGTGAAAAAGTACAGCAGCTCGCGGTACTCCCACAATTCCCGTAGCTGCAGCCCCACCCAGCCCCGGGTGGGCTCGATCACCCGCTCTTTCAATTCATAAGGCGCAGCTGCCATGCTGCTCTCGGATTGAACTGCCATCGTCTCTTCTCTACTCGTCCAGGTTAGATTGCGGTTTCGTTTGCAGATATGCGCGCAGAACAGGGATCAACTCTTCCGCCACTAACCGGTGCCCGGCCGGTGTGTAGTGCCCGTTGTACAGGTAATGCACCTGCACCCCATCTTCCCGCACGGCTTTCTCCAGGGCCGGGAAGAGGGTATAGTGGCGGATATCCAGCCTGGCGGCCAATTCCTCCACCATCTGGTGAGGCAGATCCCAGTCGTACTGGTCCTGTTCTTCCTCGGCCAGCACCAGATCGCGAGTCTCTGCCTGGACTTCCCAGGGCCCGGTGGCGGAGATCAGATGGAACCTGGCGCCGTCAGCCTCGACCTCCTCAGCAAACTGCCGCAGAATGGCCTCTGTGAGCTGCCAGGCCTCTTTCCATCTCGTTGATTGCTGGAGTTCGGGTTCGAAGAGCTCCAGCGTGGCCTTTGTCTGGCAGAGGTCCTGATCCGGTAGGGACAATTGCCCGCGGCCGGCGGGAACTGCGTTATCGGTGGAAGCTGCGCTCCCGCCGGAAGCTTCGCTACCGCCGGCTCTGCTGCGCAGTGCGCCGTAGGCCCGGTAGGCAAGATCGACCAGGCGCACCTTTTCCCGCAGCGTGTCTTTGATCTTCTCGCTCGTGGTATCGTCCACCCCCTCGTAGCGGGCCCGGGCCAGGTTGTAGAAATTTTCATTCAGCAGCGCCAACTCCCCCTCGCTGTTCAGAGTCAGGAACGGAGCCATCTCGGGCCGGCATGACCGCACCACTTCAAGCTCATAGCTGTTGTTTTTGATGTCGTTGCCTGCCAGGAAAACCAGCAGCACCAGGTCTGGGTCGAATGTTCGAACGTGGTGCCGGTAATATAGAAGCTCCTGGGCAGTGCCAAAGCCCGCAGTGCCGAAATTCAGCACCTCCACCTGCCGGAACTTCCCCCCCTCCTCGATCATCAGATCGTTGAGCTGCGCTTCCAACAGCGTGGTAAACCGCTCTTCCCGGGGGACCTGCGCCGCCTCCACCATTGAATCCCCGATCACCGCAATTCGGAATACGCCCTCCGGTTTTTCTACCGGGCGGTCGATGTCGGGGTCTCCGTACTGGTTGGTCTCGAACAGGGCCTTGAATGGTGGCACATCACGCTGCAGGCCGTTCCCATCGCTCACGTGCACCCTCTGGTTGGGGGCATGGCGGAAACCGGTGACTGCATCCGGAACGAACTGCACCTTCCCCGGCGTCGGGGCGACCACCCGCACAGCGATTTCCAGCAGGATCAGCGCGAACAGGACACCGGCAAGTGTCAGGGAAATTTTGATAATATATTCTCGTGTCCGTGAGTTCATTCAGGGGCCTTTGCCAGGGTGGTTGATTGCCTTACCGGTGCTCTCCGCCGAGAGCCCTGGCGCTCTGGCTTTTCAACGCAGACTGCCCGGTCAGACCTGTCGCTATTGCAGCACTGCGGTATACCAGGTTTGAAACGGTCGTGAAGCCATGTCGATTTCGGCGTCTAACTGCTGGAACAGGTCATCCAACCCAACGGCGCTGCGCCTCTCCGGGAGCAGCCGTAAATACGGGGCGCCTTCCGAGAACCTGACGACGGTGAAATCCCGGCTGGTAACCGGGCCTGCGCTCAGCCCTGGCTGCTCGTACTCGATATCCAGCAGCCAGGAGAGGTAAGCCAGCCAGCGTTCGGGGGTCTGGTAGGCGTCCACGGGATCATCGGAATAATCTTCATCCACGTAGGTGGGCATTAGAAAGGTGGTCGCCACGAAGATACAGGGCTGGCTGTCGATCCGGTACTCCGGCGTCAGCGGTTCGTCCAGGAAGAAATAGCTCAGCGGGTGCTTGGCCTGGATTGCCGCCGGGTGGTCGAAGTAGTAGCGCAGGTTGTTCCAGACCCCATAGCTGGTCAGGAGTACACAACTCTCGGGAGCGGCTGCGTTCAGCTCGGCAGCCTCCACATAAGCATCTCCGCGAGACTGGCTGAGCGGCAGAATCCGGGCCTGGTAGTTACGGCCGGCGAGCACCAGGGCGGTCAGGGCAACCCCAATGACCATCACCCGCTTGGCCCGTCCGGGGTCCGCCACCCGCCGGCTCAGGTCTTTGATCAGCAGCAGCGTCAACAGGGTGAGCGGGACAAATGCGGTGATGAATGGATGCTGGTAGGAGGGCAGCCACCAGAAGAAAAACCCGGTGTAGGCCACAAACCAGGCCAGGCAGAACAGGCGCAGCGCCCGATCTCCCGCCCCTCGCCAGAGTTGCACCGTGTGCCACCCGATCAACCCCAGCAGAGCCAGGCCAAATCCGGGCAAGATCAGCGCCTCGATCCGTTCGGGCAGCACCATGATGTTCCAGAACAGGCTGCTCAGAAGCTGCCTCAGGCCCTCCGGCGATAAGTTCGCCAGGCTGCCCCAGCCCTCCGGGCTGGTTTTGCACAGTCCGCCGAGGCAAATTTCGCTGGTGTAAGCCAGGCAGAAGCGGATAAAACCGGAGATCGACCGGGGCGGGACCGAAGCCAGGTAAACCGCCAGGTAGTTCGCCAGGGCGGCCAGCCCGGCAAGGCCGGTCACCCATAGCCAGGTTCTGAACCCCTGTTTCCCGCCGGCGCTTGCGACGAGATATACACCCAGCGGCAGCAGGAACAGCACATTGGCCTGGTGGTAGAGGATGGCCAGGGCAAACAGCGCCGCGACGAGCATCCTTCCGCCAGCCTGGAGCCTCCCGCCCCTGGTCACCAGCGCCGCGCTGGTCAGGGCCAGGATCGCCGCGCTGGGGGCGTACATCGTCGTTTGTGTGGACAGCTCCCAGGTACCGCGCAGGCTCAAGAACAGAACCGCGATAGCCAACGCGGCCCGGGTGTTCCACACGCTCCTGACCAGGTAGAAAAGCGCCACGCCCCCAATCACCACCCACAGGATGTTGTGGATCTGCCCGGCCAGGATCGCATCGCAGCCCGGACAGATCGTCCTGGCAGCCAGGTAGAACAGGCGCACGGCGGGGGTGTAGAGCAGGTGGTGGGGGTGGAACATCTCCACCCCGGTTTTGGCCGCCTGCGCGTAGACCAGGCTGTCACGGGTTTGTTCCGCGGCTCGTGTGAGGAACAGAGCGATGAAAACCAGCCCGCCCCCCAGGAGGCCCCGGCTCCATGCGCTGTTCTGCTCCCATATTCTGGCATAAACCCAGGTAGACACCGACTGCCCGGCCACATTTCTCCCCTTAATCCAGGCGAACTTCTCGTTCGGGAAGCCGTTCACGGTACCCGTCCGGTTTGCGGACGAGGAAATTTCCCATCACCAGCAGGTCGATGTCGCTGTAGGAAAAAGTGTGCAGGGCGTTTTGTGGTGTGTTGACGATCGGCTCTCCCCGCAGGTTGAATGAGGTGTTCAGGAGCACGGGCACCCCGGTCGCTTCGTGGAATTTTTCGACGATCCGGTAATACATCGGGTTCCATTCCCGCCGCACCGATTGCAGGCGCCCGGTGCCGTTGTGGCACACGGCTTGAATATCGGCCTGCTTGTCCTCGGCTACGGGAGAGACCATGAGCATATAGCGCGGCAGGTACTGCCTGTCCAGCCCGGGTGACAGGAAATACGATCCGGCCTGCTCTTCCAGGACCACCGGCGCAAAGGGGCGGAACATTTCCCGGAACTTGATCTTGGTGTTGACCACCTCTTTCATTCGCCCATCTCTGGGGTCGGCCAGGATCGACCGGTTGCCCAGGGCCCTGGGGCCCCATTCGAACCGGCCCTGGTACCAGCCGATTACCTTCTCGTGCAGCAGTGTGTCAACAGCTCTGTCCAGCAGCCGCTCAGGATCATCCACCTGTTCGCAGATCAGCCCGTGCTCGCGGATGGCATCCTTCATCTCCCCTTCGCTGTACTCGGCTCCCCAGTAGGCGTGTTCCATCGTGAACTTTCTGGGCTGCCCCAGGAGTACATGGTAGACGTACAGCGCTGCGCCCAGCGCCCCGCCGCTATCCCCCGCCGCCGGTTGGATGAACACGTTCTCGAACGGCCCCTCCCGGAGGATCCGGCCGTTGGCTACGCTGTTCAGGGCCACCCCACCGGCCATGACCAGGTTCCTGGAACCGGTCAACCGGTGGGTGTGCCGGCTCATCATCAGCATCGTCTCCTCGGTGAACAGTTGGATGCTGGCGGCGATATCGGCGTATTTCTGGTTGCGCCTGGCTGTCTGCTCATCCCATTGCGGGTGATCGCGGTTGGGATGGGTGGTGTAGCAGTAGAATTCGGTTTCTGGCTTGCGCGGCTCGCCGAACAGGTCCACGAACTTCTGGCTGAAAGTCCTTTGGGTGGAGTAGTGGAAAGAGAAGTAGCTCATGTCGAGGTAGACCGCGCCGGACGGATCTACCCGCGCCACTCTGCCGATTTCATCCAGGTATCTCGGCATGCCGTAGGGCGCCATCCCCATCACTTTGTACTCGCCGTTGTTGACTTGAAAGCCTAAAAAGGCGGTGAATGCGGAGTACAGCAGGCCGAGTGAGTGCGGGTAGCGCATTTCGTGGCTCAGGTTGATGCGGTTCTCCCCGGCGCCATTCCAATAGCCGGTCGCGTGGCCCACGGCCGCGGTCGTCCATTCCCCGACCCCGTCGATCGTCAGCACCGCCGCCTCCTTGTAGGGGGAGGTAAACATTGCACTCGCCGCATGGGAGAGGTGGTGCTCAACAAACAGGATTTTGCTCTTCGACACACCGATGCGGGTCTGGAGCTGGCTTTTTATCCACAGCTTCTCATTGAACCAGGTGGCCATCCCTTCACGGAAGACCGCATATGAGCGCGGGAAGGTCTGCAAGCTGTTCAACAGGATGCGCTCGAATTTGAGCAGTGGTTTTTCATAGAAGACCAGATAATCCAGATCCGCCGCGGTGATCCCCGCCTTGCGCAGGCAAAACTGGACGGCGTGATGCGGAAATCCGTGATCGTGCTTCTTGCGCGTAAAGCGCTCCTCTTCCGCTGCCGCCGCCAGATTGCCGTCCACCAGCAGCGCCGCGGCGGAGTCATGGTAATAACACGAAATGCCGAGTATATACCTGCTCATGCCTGAGATCTCGCCTTCTCGATCGTGTCCGCCTGTTCAGCGCGGGGGTGCCAGAATTGCTCAGGGATAGTTTTGATCCCCAGCCGGTCGCTGAACGAGCTCGTCCCGACCCCAAATGGCACGAAGATGGTGAAGTAGAAAACCGTTAAAATCACCCGGGCGACGATATTGCCGATAAACTCGCCGAACGCTTTCCATCTGGCCCATAACTTGCGCAGCATTCATCCTCCTCTGTTCCCTGACGGTCCTGTGGCTTTGGGATGGGTCTCATTCCTGGAAAGCCGGATGATCCCCCTGGCACACTCCGGATCGCCCAACCGCTCTCGAAGCGCCTGGGCAAGGCGTGAAACTGCCCAGAGTCTTAGAAAAGTGTGTAGATGAAGGGCGCAATCCCCGATGTCGTCCCGAAGATGAGCAGCAGCGCGAACGCGAGTAGGGTGATCACCATTGGGATCAGCAGCCAGAGTTTTCTCGCCCACAGAAAGGCGAGGATTTCCCCGACAATTTCGAAGTTTGTCGCCATCGATTGCAAGAATGCTTTCACCGGTCATCCCTCCAACGTCCATGCTCCGCCCTTCCGACATGCGCTCGGATTCCGGGGGAAGATAAAAAAATTAAGAACTTTGCGTACCGGCAGAATGGACCGGGAGTCCGATCCAGTGCCGGTCAGCGGGGCAGGATCGAGGTGAGCAGATCAGAACTGCGCGAGATACTGATGACTCGCTGTTCGTAGATCCGCACCTGATTGCTATCTGAATTCACTATGACAATCGTGAGCTTGGGATAAACTTCGAGTAATCCCAATGGAGAGAAGCCCTCGGTGCGAATGATTTTTTCGTCAATGATCAACATATCGGGGCGGAAATCGTCGATGCACTCGAGCGCAGCTCTTCCATCGGTGAAGGGAATACTGACGAACTGAAATTTATCCTCCTCGGCAAACAAGTTTTCCAAAGCGGCTGCGAGCATCTGTATCCCGAAAACAACTAAAACTCTTCTCACCCCTGACCTCTTTTAATCGGACCAATTAAGGCTTATTTAGTGGAATTATCTTACGTAAATGGATCGTGACGGTCAATCAATCTTTATCGACATCCAGGGGTTAAAAAAGCATTAATTACTTTTGGTTTTAGGGCGTTAGGAGGGTGATAAGGTTTAATTCTTTGCGCCTGATATCACGTATGAGCCGTTCTTCCAGTCCTGTTCTCTCGCCCGGTGCAAAGGCCTCCCTGATGTGCGAGGGCCTCACCCGGAAATGAAACATGACCCACCCGAAAAGGATGGGTCATGTTTCCGCCGCCGTTCAAAAGCCTGGCGAACTGTAGGACCGGATTCAGCCCCTCAGCCCGGTTCCGGAAATTTCTGTTTGTTCAAGTACGCCTGTATTTCCTCGTATTGCCGTTGCTGGTTTGACCAATGCGCTGGGCAAAGGTTCGCACTTCTGCCCGGCTGCGAATATTCAACTTGTCGAAGATCTTGTGCACATGGCTCTTGACTGTGTTCTCGGCAATGTTCAGCGCATCTGCGATTTCCTGATTGGATGCGCCGGATCCCAGCATCCCAAATACCTCTAATTCACGGAAAGTCAGCGCGGCCATGGCTGCATCCACTTCGGGGCTGTTCAATTTACTCATCCGGGTGTACTCCTGGATCAACAGGCGTGTCATTCTGCGGGAGATCGCCGCTTCACCCCGCTGTAACCCTTTAATGGACTCCAGGAAATGAGCTTTCGGCATGTGCTTGGGGATAAAGCCGACCGCTCCGTGTAAGATCGCCGACAGGATAAAATCCTCAGAATCGTCGATGGACAGGATGACAACATTCTTCCCCGGCCACAAGGAGGTGATCCTCTGCGTGGCCTCTAACCCGCTCCCATCCGGAAGGTTGATATCCATCAAGATCACTTCTGGATCGCACTGGGAAATCAGATTTATTCCATCTGCAATCGTATCCGCCTGGCCAACTACGCGGAACTCGGGCTGGCTCTCCAACAGGCTTGTCAAGCCATCTCGAAACAGTACATGATTATCGATAATGAGAATCTTCATAATACGTCTGGAAACAAGATACTCGTTGTGTAGCATAACTACCACTACCTCGATAAATGTTACCGATAAAACGGAAATTACCCCTGTGATCCTGGAATATCCCCACTAAGGAGCGAAAGCCGGTGGGCTATTCTTTTCCCCGCCTCAGCATCCCTGAGTGCGGTAAAACCGCCTTAAGGTCAGGTGGGTAGGTCGGACAGGCGCAATTTGTAAAGTAGAGTCAGATGAAGAGGGCAAGCATGGGGGGCTGACTTGGTAATGACCCGATGGATAACTGCTATTTGATACGTAAGTAGCTAACCTCTAGTTTCATGATAAAGAACGTATATCTATCCAAAATGTTACATAATGGAGGGGAAAAGTCCGAATTCTCATCTTGGTTGATATGTAATAATGAATTCATCGAGAATCTGCCCTTCGATGGTTTTATAGTACCCATGCGCTTTCCTTGGATCGCCCCCATAGTTAAATGTTATAAACAAAGCGCCGGCCCCGTGGACATCGGTGAACGCCGGCATGGGCAAATCGTTCGCCCGATCCTGGCCGGATAAATCCCCTTTCGTACAGTTATTGCGGCAGTAGCGGTCGCCGGCGATAATCGTGGACCACCAGCCGTCTCCGTCGTGTCTCCACCGGTCTTGCAGGTATTTGGATTGGTGCTCGGCGTAGACGTTGCCAATATAATCACGCATCTCAAAGCCACCTCCTAACGAAGACACGATCACCATCGTTCTGCCCGGGCCGATGGTGACCTCCTCAACTCCGTTCGCCTCCGAGTTCGGTTTTCCTGCGTTGGGACAGTTGGCTGAGGTTGTGGTGTGATTTTCGACGGTCCGGCTCGGGTCTCGTTCGATCCGGTTCCGCTCGTTCTCGAGGTTGTTGGGCCCGCCATTCTGCCAGTCGCCGATATTGTCCAGCACGCAAGTGCGGGTGTACTGGTGGGTGTTCCCGTTGATCACCAGCGCCCCGGCCTCGGCGCAGGCCTGGTACAGCTCATAGGGCAGTGAGCTGTCTGGAAAAGGGTCGTTATCGTAAGCATGCCCTTTCGAGAACCCGTTGAAATCCAAATGATTCCCATGCCACAGGCACAGCCTCCAGAGGTTATCGCCCGGGACCTGTCCGGCGGCTGCGAAAGCATCCACCGGCCACTTTGCGTCTCCCTGGTGGTTCTGGAAGACCAGCGTGATCTCTTTGTACTTCACCCAGTAATCGCCCGCCCGGCCCGAGGTGGGTTTATCCGGCCCGTTGTATGTCACTTTGCATTCTGTGTAGGGGACCCGGAAATAGCTGTCCGGATACACGGTGCCGTACTTATCCCCGTTGCCGATGCATCCGCCCCATGTGGCCCCGAGCTCGTCCTCCATGAACGTGACCGTATGGTAAAAATCGTGGGCGAGCTGGTCGGCGTATGGTCCATTGGGTGGGCCGATCTCTGCCCCCGTCGCCGGTCCTAGCAGCAGAGGGTCGCTGACATATGGACTGACCTGGTGCGTCCCGAGCTGGCTTTTCAAGGAGTCCAACCAATCGACATATGTTTTTGTCTGGCCCCAATAATCCCCCTGGACGGAGATCAACTCCGCCCCTTCGGCTACAATCAACTGCAGCACCTGTGGCCAGAGGGTGAGCGCTTCGCTGTCTGCCGTAAAAGCCATCGTTACCGGTGTCGCCCCGCCGGAGGGCGGTGGAGGTGTGCTGCTGGCGCTGGGGTCTTGTGGCTGAGTAGGGGAAGGCGTGACCGCTGCCGGAACCGGTTGCTTTACAATGATGGGGAGGGCCAGGGTATAAGGACTTTCTTGCCCTTGGAAGCCTGGCGTCTTTTTTGCCATGAAGATCATCGTTGCCAGGAAGGTGATGGGGAAAATGACCAGCAGCCGTTTTAGAAGAGCAGTTTTCCCTCTAGCCATAACTCGCTCCTCCTCGCCTTCGCTTGCTTTTCCAGACTATGAATTTTACACCATAAATCTGACTTTTTTATCCAAATTTTATAGCGTTCTAGGAATTTCCGTGGGATCTACCGAATCTGGCCTGATCACGGCGCTCCCGGGAGGGCCAATTTCACGCACGCTTGATCGGCTGCCGCGCAAGAGAAGATCATTGATCCGCTGCCAGGCGCAGCATGGCCTCCAGGCTTTGTTCTACATCGGCCTCGGTCGTCGCCCAGCTCGATACGCTGATCCGCATCGCCGTGTGCCCTTGCCATACGGTCTCCCCGCACCAGCAGGTGCCGTCCTCCTGGATGGCGGCGATCACCCGCCGGGTCTTTTCCGGGCTGTCGAATGAGACCAGCACCTGGTTGAGGACCACCTCGTTCAGGATTCGATATCCGCCCGACTCCAGCCCTTCGGCGAACCGCCGCGCGTACCTGCAGTTGCGCTCGATAAGGTCCGCCAGCCCGGAACGTCCCAGAGAGCGCAGGGCCGCCCACACCTCCACACCGCGGGCGCGCCGCGACAGCTCCGGCGTATAGTCGGAAGGGTTTCGCTCCCCATCTCCGCTGGGCAGGTACTCGGCGGTGACCGCCATCGCAGCCCGCAGCGCGTCGGGGTCGTGCACAAAGGCCAGGCCCGAATCATAGGGCACGTTGAGCCATTTGTGCGCATCGGTGGCCCAGGAGTCGGCGCCCTCTACACCCGCCGCAAGGTGCGCCAGCGAAGGGGCAGCCGCGGCCCACAGGCCGAAAGCGCCGTCAATGTGCACCCAGGCCCCGGCCTGGTGGGCGCGCGCGATAATCTCAGGGTGCGGGTCGAATGCGCCGGTGTTTACGTTACCGGCCTGGGTGCAGATAATGGTTGGGCCGGAGGGTTCCGGCAGCGCCTCGGCGATCATCCGCCCCTGGCCATCCACCGGCACCCGGGTCACCCGGCTCCGGCCCAACCCCAGCACGCCCAGGGCCTTGAACAGCGTGGGGTGCGCCTCCGCCCCCACCACGACCGTGATGGGTGGGGCGCCGAACAGCCCGTCGCTCTCCACGTTCCACCCCGCCTGGGCCAGGACGCGATGGCGGGCGGCCGCCAGGGCTGTGATATGCGCCACCGTCGTCCCGGTGACGAACGCGCCGGCGCAATCTGCCGGCAGTCCAAAGATCCCCAGCAGCCACCGCAGCGCCACTTCTTCCAGGGCTGCGGTGGCCGGTGTCACATTGGCAAAGGCGGTGTTCTGATCCCAGGCGCCGGCCAGCCAGTTAGCTCCCAGCGCCGCCGGCAGCGACCCGCCGATGACGAAGCCGAAAAAGCGCGGCCCGGCCATCCCCATGGTCGCCGGGGAGCCGTAATCGTCCAACATCTGCAGCACCGTCTCCGTAGCCGTTGGCCCCTCCGGGAGCGCTTCGTCCAGGGCCGCCAGCGCCGCTACAGCCTCCGGGGCCGGCGACACGCGGCGGCATTCCAGGTCTTCCAGGTAGGCGATTGCCCGGCTTGCGCTCTCCTCCAAAGCTTTTCTGATATCGTTCATTCTTCCCTCCGTAGTACAGCTACCTATCTGCTGGTTCTGCGTTTACCGGGTCCTCAGATTGTGCCGCACCGGCTCCCCTCTTGGCCGGGGAGCCGGTGCGCTACCACACGCGTGAGCGAATCAACCGTTCCCGTTGCCCCCTTTATAGACCGGCGATTGGAAGCGATTATTACGCCATTGAAATCTTCACCGGCACCGGGTTGCGGATGATATCCAGGACCGGGGAGGTTTTCATCACGTGGTCGCACAACGCCTCGATCTTTTCCTGTGGCGCATCGCTCTTTACCCGGTAGCTCAAGCGGATGCCTTCATACCCCGGGCGCACTTCTTCTGACAGGCCCAGGAATGCCCGCAAGTCCAGGTCTCCTTCCAGGTTGAAGCTCAGGCTTTCGACGTTGATTCCCTGGGCGGCAGCATTGTATATAAAGCCGACCGCCAGGCAAGAGGCCAGGGCGTGCAGCACGGCCTCCACCGCGTTCGGCCCGGCGTTACCGCCCAATAGCACTGGCGGTTCGTCACCGGTCAGGATGAAAGGCCGGCTACGGGAGCTGTCCTCCTGTCCTGCGCCGTAAAACCCCTGGATCGAGGTGCGCGACTGGCCGCCTCGGATCCATACATTGCTGGCCCGGAATTGAAACCGGGCAAGCTCCGGATTCTCCTGTATGGCGTTCACCGTCGCCACCATCTGGTCGACATCCACGCCGTTGATCTGGGTAGGGGTTTGGGTAGACATTTTTCTCTCCTTTCTGGATTATACGACTGAAACTATCCAGAATATATCTTCCCGACCTCCCCAAATCCTTACTCTCGCCTGATCTTTTCCTGCCTTTTTCTTCGCAAGGCATTCTTTCCGGGCTGGCTCTGGAGCGTTTGTTTGACCAGTGGCGAATTGAGGAACGACCTTCTTCCTTCAGGCTCATCCAACTGGTTCGCAAGCTGTTCGACCAGGACGACCGACTGCTCCTGTGTTTCGGCCAGCAGGTCAATATCTCCGTGAAATGAGCTGCTCCTTTGCGCCATGGAAACGGCCTTTCTAAGCTCTGTCAGGGATCGCAGCAGATCGTAAGGCCGGTTCAAGGACCTCCAGTTCTCGGCCGCAGCCTGATAATGCGCCGCAGCTTCTTCCCACTCCTCCCTGATCCCGGCCTCAGAAGCGCGCGCTTCCGCCAGGCAGGCGGCAAGTTGCCGGTTCTGCGCCGGATACAGGGCCTCTTCTATTCGGCTAAGGCTCGCCAGGTTCCCGATTGAGCCCAGGCCCGGCCAGGGATGCGGTAGGAGCAGGGCAGGCAGAGTTTCATACCGGGGATAGCTGGCAGTTTCGAGCAGCGCCAGAATTTCCTCCATGAGGCTTGACCGTTCCGCTTGCGACGGAGTGCAGCGAGCTAATTGCGTGAGATGAGGGATGGTGGTCTGCGGTTCGGCTGCGCTGCGGGCAACCTCTGTGTAAGGGACCAGGCTGGCAAGCGCTTTTTCCGTCTGGCCGAGATCGTTATACACCAACCCGAGTAGATTGCTGGCCCACACTTTCGCCATCGATGACCCGGGGTTGGCTGACATCCATTTCCAAATTTCTGGCACTCGTTCCCTGGCCTGTCTCCATCGCCCCGTCCACCAGTCCAGGTGACCTAATTGCGCCAGCGCCACTCCCTCGAACATGCTCGCCTGAACCTTTTGGGCGTAAGCCAGCAGGCGTTCGTAGATCGTTCGCGCTTCCTCGTACCGTTCCAGGTTCACCAGTGTGTCTCCCCATCCGGCATAGGCTCGCCCGACTTCATGCGGTAAGCCGGCCTGCTCCGCCCGTGCCTGGCTTTCGGCAAGCATCGCCAACCCTCGTTCCACCTCTCCGGTCATCGTCAGAGATACGCCCATCGTAGTCTGGACGTTCGTGATCACATCTTCGGCCTCCAGCGCTCTGCCCATTCTCAGGGCCCGTTCGCCCCAACTGATGGCTGCTTCGTACTCGTCAGCAAGCATATGCATTTGGGCGATACTGCTGATGACATGCCCTTGTTCGACGTTTTCTGGCCCCTCTTCTAGCAGCGCCAGCGCCCGGTGGTAGTGTGTCAACGCTTTCGCTCGCACACCTTGCTCCCAATAAGCGCGCCCGATCAGCCTGTGCACACCCCCCATATGAGTGTGGCTTCCGGCTCCAGCATAGATCCTCTCAGCCTCCACAAGGCGTTCGACGGCTTCCGCCGATTTGCCGAGCGCCAGATAGGTTTCGCCAAGCTTTTTGAGCACTTCCGCCCTGGCAGTCAGGTCCTTTCCCTGCCAGTTTTCCAGGGCGGAGCCATAAAAATGGACCGTCTCCTCCAGCGCGACCCGCCGCCGGGCATCATCACCGGCGCGGCACAGGTAAGGGACAGCCCGGGCTGCATCTCCGGCTGCCAGAAAATGCTGAGCCAGAGTCACCGTGAGAGGTTCTATTTCCTCTCTGCCGATTTGTTCGAGCGCAGCCGCGATTTCCCCGTGGAGGGCGCGTCGTTCGGCGCTGCTGAGTTGGTGATAAAGATACTGCTGGAACAGATGATGACGGAACTGGTAGCGGGTGATCAACTGCTTTCCGAGGCGCCACTCTCCCTGCTCGTGTACCAGCCGGTAGCGACGGTCCAGCTCTTGAGACAATTGGCGCAGCAGGTCACGGGGGTCCTGTGACTGTACATGGGCCACTACCTCCACAGAAAAGCTTTCCCCCTCAACGCAGGCCGTGGCCAGCACCTGTCGTAGTTCCTCCGGCAAAACTTCGATCCTGCGGGAGATGACCGCCTCGACCCGGGCCGGTAGAATATCCCAGTTCAGTTCGGGCGCTACTACCCACCTCCCCAACTTGTCTGGCTCCAGGCTGCCCTGATCTTGCAGCGCTCTCAGCAGCTCTACCGTAAATAGTGGGTGCCCTTTCGTGCGACGGTATAACGCTTCGCGAAAAGAAGCATCCAGGTGGTTTGGTTCACTATCCAGCAGCGCATCGATAAAGCTGCGCCCTTCTGCCGGGCCAATCGTATCGAGGTCGATCAGTATTTCTCCCCGGTAGCGGATCAATTCCTGGATCACGGGCGTCAGGGGATGCTCGCCTTTATCCTGTTGGCTCAGCTCGCTTGGGCGATAAGCGCCGATAACCAGGACTGGGCTGTTAGCAAGCTGTCGTCCCAGATAAAATAGCAGGTTAGCGGAGGCGGCATCGATCCACTGCAGGTCATCCAGCAGTAAAACGATGGGCTGCCGCGTAGCCAATCTTCGTAGTAACTGCTCCATCTGAGCGAAAATCTGGCGCTGGTCCAAATCGCGCCTTTGGTGAACCGGTCGCCGCGTGTTGATTTGGGGGAGAAAGATATCGGCCAGGTCGGGCGCATGGGTGTTGATCGTATGGATCACCTGAGGTCCAATAGCTCGTAAGCGTTGGACCTGTGCCTCGGATAAAATGCTGCCAGGCCAGGGGCGCTGCCAATCGCCGGATAGGATCGCGATCAGATCGCGGAACGGGGAATAGGGATCGGCAAACCCGATCAGCGCCTGGCAGGCCCCGGAGGCGATGACCACCTCGGGCTGTTCGTTCAGCGCCCGGTGGGCAAACTCCACCATCAGGCTGGTTTTTCCCTGCCCCGCTTCCCCTGCGATGAAGAGGACGCCTCCTTCACCCCGGATGGCTGCCTGAAAATGGGAAAACAACGCCTGCAGTTCTTGTTCCCGTCCGACGAAAAGCGGCGGTGTGGGGGCTGCCGGAGTCGGGCTGCCAGCGGGGACCGGAAACACGACCGGCGGAGCCGGCTCGAGCTCAGTATTGAGAATTTGCCTGTACAGGGCAGTGGTTTCTGGGGAGGGCGGCGCTTCGATTTCTGCTTTCAACGCCTCAACACAGGCCTGGTACAGGCGCAGCGCCTCTTGCCTGCGGCCAGAGAGCGCATGGAGGCGCATCAGCTCGCGGCACAGCAACTCATCCGCCGGGTCTTTCAGCAGTCGCGGGGACAGCAGTTCAATTGCAGCCGGATAATCCCCCCATTCCATGTGCTGCCTGGCTCTAGCCAGGCTGGCTTCCCGGTGGCGCCGGCTCAACTCCTCTCTCGGTAGCTGCGTCCACTCCTCGTAACGGTCGTCGCTCAAAAAGTCCCCCCGGTATAGTGCCAGCGCTGCTTCGAGCCTGGCAGTGCGCTGTTCAGGGGAGAGGCCTGGAGCAGCCTGGCAAAGATGTTCGAATTCGTCCGTGTCCACCCAGACGACCGGATCGTTCAACTGCAAAATCCCATCCCTGAAGGAAAACATCTCTCCGGCCGCATCCGGACCTAAGCCGGTGGCTAGCGTCTGGCGCAGTGAATGCAGGGCGCGGTACAGGTTGTTGGCGCCGGAATCTGGGTCGCTCTCAGGCCAGAGGAATTCGATGGCCTGGTCTTTGATCAGGCGACCCTCATAAGCCAGGCGCTTCAGCAACATGGCGGCTTTTTTTCGTTGCCAATCTTGCGCTCCTAAAACCCGTTCGCCCCGGCTGACCTCGAATGAACCCAGCAATCGGATTCTCATCGCTGGTTCTTGATCGGGGATCATGCACAGCCTCCCATGGAATAATGCATATTAAGGTTTGCGGCCCGAGAGGATCGAAATCGTGCCGAAGACCGTGGCGTATCGCCTCGGTTCCTCAACCTGAATAAATCCGGCCTCTATAATCATCACCGGCAGTAGACCATCCAGATGATCAATGATCGGTTCGAAGCGGCGCATTCTCGGAGCCACCCTCCGCCCCCACCGGGTGTGGGGCCGGCCGAAATCGGCGATATGGATTTCTCCACCAGGCTTCAACACTCGGTAAGCCTCATGGATGGAGCGGACCTTCTCCTCTCGCTTCAGCAGACTAAACACCAGCGTAGACAGCACCCGGTCAAACGCTTCATCCGCAAAAGGGAGGGCAGTGATATTCCCTGTCCCGAAACTCACAGCACAGCCGGCCTGAGAGGCCTTTCTCCGGGCGATGGACAGGATATCCGGATCGGCATCGATTCCAGTCACCTCTGCTTCCGGTTGATCTTCCTTGACCATGATCGCCAGGGTTCCGGTGCCTGCCCCCAAATCAAGCACACGATGGCCGGGAGAGATCTGCGCCATGCGGATTAAGTCTTGCTTGAACCGTTTTTCCGGTAAAAGCAGCCTGGCAAAAAGGTCGTAAACCGGCGTCAGCCGGCGGACCAGCAGCGCGGGATACTCCTGGCCGGTGGTCATGATAAGACTTTTCTGCTGGTTAGCGCCGTCAAACCCCTGGTCTGTTTCACGCTCACTGCCTCAGCGTGTATAAACCATCACCTGCCAGACCATCGTCCGGCGGTAATATTTACGTTGCAGGCCAGCCTTTCTCAGCAGCGCTTCGACGGCCTTCGTGGGATGCACGTAACCCCGATAAGGGTTTCCCCGCAGGCGGAAGAACAGGTTGGCAATCGCGACCCCAACCCTGATCCACCACAGGTCGCGCGGGAAAACCAGGCCGTACACTTTGCTCGCCCGTCTTGCCGATGCAACGACCAGTTTGTGGAGATCGGGATAGCAGCAGATCACCCGGTCGAGCGTGACGATATCCGCCGGCAGAATCTGGTCTGCCAGGCCGGCGAAGTCTCCATGCCGGTAACTCACCAGGTCTGAAATCCCCCTTCGTTGCGCCTCTTCTCTGGCAGCCTCGATATAGGCTGTAGAAGCATCGACCCCCACGGCCCTGTCCACACCGGCCTCAAGCAGCTCGTGCTGGATGGCTCCCACGCCGCCGCCGATGTCCAGCAAAGTCAGCCTCTCGAAGCCTTCCTTTTTGATAATTCCGAGGATGGCCCTGACCAGCATCCGGGTTGTCCGGTCCGGTCCGTTCCTGCGATAATGGGAAAGTTCTTTGGCCACCTGCTGCCGGTTGAACAGCTCCTCGATCCCCTGGCACTGGCAGTTCACTTCGTTCTCCTACCCCCAGCTTCAACGATCGTCGTCTCGGACGAGGTCTCCCACGACCTCAAACCCGGCTTCTTGCCAGCGGTGGAAGCCGCCCTCGAGCACTGCGAAATTCTGGTAGCCGCGCTGTTCCAGAACGGATGCCCCCACGGTTGACCGGTCCCCGCGCTGGCAGTGAATGACCACGGGTTCATCCCGCGGCAAGGGGAGATCATCGAACGGGAGCCGCCCGGATTCGATGTGGATGGCCCCCGGCAGATGCCCGGCCTGCCACTCCCGGTCTGAGCGCACATCCAGGATCAGCGGAGCCTTGCCCTGCTCCATGCGTTCTCTCAGTTCCTGGGCCTGCATCACCGGCACCTGCGATACCGGGTAGGTCCAGGCTTCGAACCCGCCGTGTAAGGCCCCGCGTAGCTCGTCATACCCGATCCGGATCAACTGGCGCACGGCCTCCTCCCGTTCCTCCTCATCGCTGCTCACCAGGATCAGCGGGCTGCCGAAAGGGATCACCCAGCCGGCCCAGGTGGACAGGGGGGAGCCCACCGGGATCCCGTATGACCCGGGGATATGCCCGGCGGCAAACGCCTGGGGTGGCCGGGTGTCCAGGATTGCCACCCCTTCCGCTCTGAGTTGGCGGACCTCACGTGGATTCATTGGCTTCAAGCTCGGGATCCCACCCAGGAGCGCCGGGCCGCGCTGGTTGATCGCCCGCAGATATTTAAAATAAGTGGGGTAAGACGGCAGACCGCTCAACGATTGCAGGACAAAGCGCTCCTCTCCCATGGCCTTCGCCAGCGGGTTGCCGAGCTTTTCTCGCCCGATGGTCGAGACCCGTTCTTCCGATACGGGTGCGTTGCAGTATGAACCCGCGCCGTGGGTGGGGTACACCGTCACCTCGTCCGGCAAGTGGAGCAGTTTATCCTGGATGGAGTGATAGAGCTGCCGGGCCAGAGGCGCCGCCAGCTCGTCCCCCAGCAGGTCCGTCCGCGCCGCTCCGCCCACGATCAGCGCGCCTCCACTGAAAACTGCTACCGCAACTCCGGCCGTAGTTGCAGCCGGACCCGCCGCCGGACCCGTTCCCCCAGCCTCGTACACCACGAAGCTGATGTGCTCCGGTGTATGTCCCGGGGTCGAGATGGTGCGGATCCTGATCCCACCCAACTCCAGTTCGCGCCCGTCGGTCAGGGGAAGGTGATCGAATGCGAGCTGGCCCTGTGCGCTGGCCCCCACCTTCGCCTTCGCTTGCGCCGCAATCTCCCGGGCTCCGGATACGAAATCGTTGTGCAAGTGCGTGTCCAGCGCATAGCGGATGCGCAAGCCCAGGCCCTCTGCCGTTTGCAGGTAGCGGTCCACATCTCGTTCGGCGTCCACCACTGCGGCCAGGCCCGTCTCCTCAGAAGCGATCAGGTAGGAGGAATTCCCCAGGCCCTCGTCCACAAACTGTTTTACGAACATCGTTCAACGCTCCCCTGTCCGCATGAACACCGCATTTTCCGCATCCCAAGGCCCGCCTCACATCCTGGCCATCTCCCGGCACGACTGCCCTCAGCGTTCGCATACTTCGGCGCAAACTCCGCAGGTGCGGGCGTGCAGGTCGGACATGCGCAGCATGCAATTGGCGCCATGCGTAATTAACTATAGGCATTGTGGAGCGGAAAATCAATTAGGGAAACCCCTGATATCTGTCTGCGTGGCCGGCGGACCTCTACCTTGCGAAAACGCCAACCCACTGGCCCTGCGCTTGAACGGCGGACAACGGCTCGAAATACAAAGCTGCCCGGCAGGCTCAAGGGCCCGGGCCGGGCAGCCCTGTCATCCAGCGGACCTTTTCGATTTGCGGGTCCGTTCAGATGTCTTCTGGCGCCTAACCACGCCCAGTTATCACCTTCTTACCGGCTTCTATTCAGGGACAACCGCGATCGCATCCATTTCGAGCAGGAAATCGGGGTTGGCCAATTCCGCTACGTACATCATCGACACCGTCGGTGGGTTCTTGCGTCTGCCCCACACCTGCTGGAATACCTCGAAGCCGGGCTGCAGCGGCTGGCCCTGGACGAGATAGATATTCCACTTGACGACGTGCTCCAACCTCGCGCCGGCGGCCTCTAAAGCAGCCTGGACATTCTTCAGCACCTGTTCCGTCTGCGCTTTGATATCCCCTTTGCCTACAATTTCTCCGTTCGCGTTGACTGCGTCCTGGCCGCCCACGTACACCGTCTTTGCCGGCCCGCTCACCACCACGACCTGGGAGAAAGCGGGGTTCTTGTGCATCGTATCTGGGCTGAGATACTGCACCTGCCCGGATACGGAAGTCGGTTTGATGTCCTGGTTCACGGTTACTCCTTTTATCAACCCATTCCCGGTTCACGCCTTTGCCGGCTAGGGCAGCCCGGCGCCCGGCGTCTCAACCGGGACGATTTCAATCCGCCCCTGCGCCTGGGTGTCGCTGAAATCCAGGCTCTCGGTCGTCAGGATAAACAGCGTACAGCGGTCATCACCACCCAGCGTGCAAGCCAGGGGGATGGCGCCTGTGCCGAGGCGGTGGGTGATCTGGCCGCCTTCGCGCACCCGGATCACTTCGCGGGTGTTGGGGGACGCGACCCACACTGCCTCCTCGGCGTCCAACCCCATGCCATCCGGGTTGATCCGGTCCGCCGGCATCTCGAATTCCCCCCATTCGTCGAACTGCGCCCAGGTCCGGCGGTTCGAGAGCGTCCCCCCGGTTTCGATCGTAAACGCCGTCAGGCGTCCTCCGTAGGATTCGCCCACGATCAGGGTCCGCCCGTCCGGCGTGATCACCATCCCATTGGGGAAGGCCAGTCCTTCGGCGGCAATCTGCGCCTGGCCATCCGGCGTCACCAGCACGATCGGGGCTGTTCGGGGCGGGCTGTGCGGGTCGCTGAAATCGAAACCCATGCTGCCGATATAAGCCCTCCCCTGGCCATCGATCACCATATCATTGTACGGGGAATCGGCCAGGCCGGATAGATCAGCAACCTCCACAAAATCCCCGTCTTCCACCCTGAGCAGCCGGCGAGCATTGGCTGAGACCACGAGCAGATGCCCTTCCGGAGTCCAGCCCAGCCCGGATGGGGTATCGGGCAGCTCGAGCACCGTCTCTACCCGGCCGTTGAGTTCGGCCCGCATCACCTGCTGGCTGAAGAAATCGGAGAACCACAGCGCCCCTTCATACCACCTGGGAGATTCGGGGAACCGCAGCCCCTCGGCAAGAATCTCTGTTTTCATATCCATCTGTAAACCCTCTTCCCTGCTGCGAACGAATAAACGGAAGCGCCAGGGCCCCCGGCATCCGAAAATAAATAGATCATATGTTCTATTTCAATATACCTGCTCCGCTTTATATCGTCAAGCATCCGTTTCAATGATTAAGGCAGAACTGGTACCCTGGCGAGGTGCCGGCCTGGTCACCTGACCAGGTCAAAAATTAGACACACTACGAGCCGGGTTTCGCTCATTCGCGCGATGCGCTTTCCTTGCCTCGGGCTTATAGTGTTGGGGTTCCAGGAGACGCCACAGTCTCGCTGGTAAGTTGACAAAGGAGCCACAATCATGGATCATATCGTCTACGTGGATGCCCAATCCAGAGAATTGGATCAACTGCGCTCGGGCAGGAAAACGATGATCATCCGCGGCGCAGCGGGCAGGAAGATGCCCCACGGGCGAGTGAAGCCCGGCGACGTGCTTTACTTTATGAACAACAACGCCGAGGGCGTTGTGCGGGCGAGGGGGGTTGCAAAAAGCGTGATCAATTCCGACCGGATGTCCGTCCAGGAATCGATCGCATTGGTCAGCCTTCACCAGGAACAACTGCAGCTATCCGGCAAGCAGTTTCAGCGCTGGGCCGGCAAGCGCTATCTGGTCTTGATCGAAGTGGATCACTTCGTGGAACTGGAGCCTTTCCCCATCGACCGCAGCGAATACGGGAACATGGACGATTGGCTGCCCGTCGGTGACATCAAGCGAGTCCGGGTTGCTTCCCCCCAGGCGAGGTGAGCCCCGCGCTCCGGCATCCCTCACTTTCTGCCCAGCCTCCCCAACCCGGTCAACGGCAGCCGAAACCCTCCCCCTTTCCTCCGCCCGGCGCCAGAAGCAGTGAACGAAAATACAGCCGGCTCCCGATCTGGCCTGCGAAAGACCAGTGATCGAGAGCCGGCTTACTGATTCTCGCCCCGACCCTCCGTTAGCTCAGAGCAAACCTGCCCCCTATACCAGATCTATAATGCGACCTTATCCCTGGAAACCGGAGCTTGAACGGGCTCCCCCACCTCCCGCCGCCTCGCGTACGCCCGCCCGGAGAGCATCTGGTACAGGGAGTAGACGTGCATCAGGGCGTACAATGGGATGCCGAAGGATGGGATGACCAGCACATAGTTTAGATAGTCCAGGGAAATTCCCGACTCCGCCAGCCGTGCTGCGAAAGGCACGATGTAGATGCCCCCGGTGGTGAGTGCGGCGACGAAGTCCAGCAGGCCCAGCCCGTTCCAGGCGACAACCAGCGCCCGCGCGTAGGGCTTCCTGCGAGACAGCAGATAAATCATCACCGGCGCCAGCAGCCCAACGGCCATATCCCCGTACCCCGCCGAGAGCGCAAACTGGGCTGGGAGCAGCTCCATGTCCATCAGCGCCAGGAACAGGAACCCGGCGATCCGCATCGTGTGCATGCCGATTAGCCAGGTTTCCGGAATGGCCCTGACGATCTGCCGGAACAAGGGGGAGATCAGCAGCAGCCCGATCCCGAGGAACAGGCCGTACCCCAGGGAGATAAACGTGATGCGGAACTGGTTCGCCAGGACAGCGCCGCCGGGTGGGAACACCGCCAGTCCCAGCCGGATGAGCAGCCAGGCCGCCAGCAGGATGGCGGCGACCAACAGCCATCTGCGCCTGACAATCCCTGGAACAGACAGCCGGGTGAGGCCTTGGGATAGGAAATACCAACTGGTGGCCCCCGAGGCGAGCATGGTCCCAAGGATGAGCACAACTGTATTGGTTGGAAAACCGGTAAACATGGAAACCTCCACTTTTCGAAACTTTGGCGAGGGGGACACTTTCGCTGCATCATCCCCCTCGCAGTGATCCATAAGCATTCCTTCATGGGTTTCGCAGCGCCGCCCTTTTATTTGGCGGGCTCGCCCTGAATGCGCTCGCTGCGCGTGAACGGCATCGATGAAACCAGGCCAATCAGCGCGGCGACACCGATGGCCAGCATGGCGTCACCCAGACCTGGTTTGGTGTTCATCAAGTAAAGGATGGCCGCGCCAAGCGCCACCCGCAGCCGCATGGACACTCGCAGGAGAGGGTGCTGCCAGAGGGGGAGGAGATCGGAAGATAGCGGCCCGTCCTTCTCACCCACAACCTGCTTGATGGCCTCCACCCGGGCGCCGGTGAGCACGGCCATCGGAATGAACAGCAAGATCAGCGTCCCCAGTGTCACAAAAGCGAACCAGGCCTGGCCCCAGGCCGTGATCACCATGTACAGCCCGGAAAAGATGAGCGCCAGCATAGAGACCATGCCCACAACGCGCACCCCGCTGAAGAAGCGCAGCCTGTTCCGGAATTGTTCGCCGGTCGCAGCCCGCCGTAATCGCCGTAGGCTGAACCACTCCAGGCCGAGCGCCACAAAGAAGCCGAGTGCTCCGAGCATATGGGTTGCCAGGGCAGTCATATACAGGTTCATCTTTACCTCCTTTCTTGTGTATATACACCTATCAGCTTACAAAGTACCGGTAACATCATAAACACCTCCTGACCAACCTGGGAACCGGTCACCTGGTAATTTCAAGCGCCGCTGCACAGCGCCTGAAGTCGCCACCCCCTTTGGCAGCGGGCGGTTGCTAGAACAGCCATCGCCGCCCGGTCATCACGAAAAGAGTGTATATACATGCTCTGGGGCAAAAAAATATGGCCCTGTTCCATCGAGCTTTCATTTTTCCTTGGAAAGACGGGTGATGTTCGCTAGCTCCCTGAGCAGATCGCCAAAGCGCTCCTCGCCAATCTCCTGGACCACGCGTTCCTGTGCTTCCTCCCACACGGGCAAGGCCTCCAGCAGGAGCTTTTCCCCCTTCTCCGTCAGTGTCGCCACACGAGTCCGTTGGTCCTCGCCTGGCTCGATCTTGATCAGCCCCGCATCTTCCAGCAGCTTGAGGTTCCTCGTGATCGTTGTCCGGTCACGGTCCAGCCGGTCGGCGATCTCGTTCACGTTTTGCGGGCCGGCCAGGTAAAGCACCACCAGTGGGGGGATCTGCGTGCCTCGCAGCCCAAACCTTGGCAAGAACAGGCTGTCGTAGTAATTGGTAATCGCTTGCGAAGCCCTGCGCAGGTTAATCCCGGCGCAGGTTTTCGCCAATCGCATCAGCCGTTCACGCTCTCTTCGTGCTGTCATAATATGAGTATATACACCTATTTGGGCCTTGTCAAGCATGGAATACCATGATAATTCCGTGATCTTTGATGAGATTTATAAAGTTTCTCCACCCGGGATGGCTCGGGCGGCGCCCTCCCTCCGCAGCTCCTGGAGCGCCGCCCCGGTCCTCTCGATCGCTGCCGTCCTATAACCCTCGATCAACACCAATACTGCACCGCCAGCCGGGAATACGATCGATCCCGGCCGGATGAGCAGCCGGCAGGATGGCGGCGAACGGGGACATATCCATCCTGGAGATGGAAGCCTGGGTTACGGTTTCTCGATACCCGGCCGCAATCCCGATAATCAATATGCCGGTTGCAGGCCGGTCGCTCGAAACCTCAATCCGCCCGGGGGGCGATTGTTTCCTTGGCCCGGACCGGGATCGTTTGCCCCATAGCTTGCTTTTTTGCGGGGCCGGTTACCTGCCTCCTGTTCGCCTGCGTCTGTTGCTCTTGGATCATGTTGGCGATATATTCCGCATCCCGCCCCACGCCATGGATCATGCTGGACGATACTGCGAAAAGGAAGGCCAGGCCGACGAAGTACAGCCCTGGCACGCCGGTCACTACCCCACGCTCGTGCTGTGGCCCATCTTTTCCAAAAATGGGCAGGTCGATCCAGGAGAAACCGGGCTGGTATCCCGTGCACCAGATGATATTGGCCACATCGAGCAGGCGGCCGCCTTCCAGCATTGGCAGGCCGTCCCGCACACCCACCGTCCTCGGGACGCCCTGGATCCCGGCCGCGATCAAATCCTGTCTCTTGGTCCGTACCCGCGGCTGGCCCTTTGAGAGCAGCTTCGGCCGCAGCTTCCGTCCGAACGGCGTATTGGTCGTCAGCACCCTGTGGAACAACACCCGGCCTATAAGCCGCGCCAGGATGAGCCGGTACGCAACGCTCCCGATGCGGAATGGGAGCTGGCCGGTATCCCTACCCGACAGCCACGTCGGGTGCTCCCGGGCAACATCGAGCGCGATCTCGGCTCCCGAGTTGCCTGCTCCCACCACGAGGACCCCGCCTTTCTGGAGCTGTGAAGGATTGCGGTACTCGCTCGAATGTAGTTGGACGATGCCAGGGTCGAGCTCTCGTGCGAACGCGGGTACGCGGGGCTTCTGCCAGTTGGACATCGCCACCACCACATTGTCAGCCTCGTAAACCTGGCCTGCTGCTGTCACCACAAAGCGGCCATCTTTCCTCGTCAGATGGTCCACTCGCACGCCCAACCGGACCGGTAAATCGAAGTCCCTGGCGTAGCTTTCGAGGTAATCGGCCATTTCATCCTTGGTGGGGAAGTGGAAGGCCGGTGCAGGGAACGGCTTCCCCGGAAGCCCATCGAAGCAGGCGGGGGTGAACAGGCGCAGCGAGTCCCATCTCTTCCGCCAAGCGTCTCCGGTGCGCTCATTCGCGTCCAGGATAACAAAATCTTGTCCCTGCTGCTTCAGATAATATCCGGTTGCCAGTCCCGCCTGGCCTCCACCGATAACGATCGTGTCATATCTTCGGGTTTCGTTTTTCATTGGATATCCTCCTTGAAATCCTTACCATCGCCTGGCGCTTCCCACAAAAGGCGATGGTTCTGATATATGGAAAAGGATATCCAAACCCTTCTCTCGTGTCATGCCCACATTAGGGTATACGGGTGGGGTAATTTTAGGATTCAGAACGGGGTGATTAATGGATGGCAGCCTGTCGAGGCCGCTAGCCAAGCAGGTCTAGCTCCCTGGCCCTGGCAGCCGCTTCCGTGCGGTTGTTGACGCCCAGTTTGCCGTAAATATTTCCGGTATGCTTCTTGACCGTCTCAGGCGAGATAACCAGCCTGGCCGCGATCTCCTGGTTGGTAAGCCCCGCGGCGACCAGTTCCAGGATTTCCTGTTCCCGGGATGTGAGCGGCTCAGCCAGCGCCGGGTGTGAAGGGGACATCTGGTCCGCCTCGCAGGCAGCCAGCAGCATCTCCACATAATCCGTCATCACCTCCCGCCTCCGAGCTTCCTGAAGCAGCCGGACCATGGGAAGCCCCAGGTCAACGAACAGGCGCACATAGCCTTCGGGTTCGGCCGCTCGCAGCGCGTGTTCCAGAGAGACCATCGCTGCCGGTTCGAAGCCGCGCTTCCACTCCAATAACGACCGGAGCGCCAATGCTTCGATGTAGACTCCGCTCTGGCCCTGTGCCTCGGCCGTCTCCAGCAGATGGGTGAGCAGCCCTGAGGCCTCCTCGAGCGACCGGGCGCCTCCCTTGAGGATCAGGACCCTGGCGATCGTTAACTGCACTGCTGCGCGTTCTGTCTGCTCTATCAGGGCCGGACTGCGCAGCCTCTCATTGGACCAGTTCACTGCAGCGCCGAGCCGGTCCTGTGCCAGCCACAGCTCAAGTTGAAAACGCTCGAATTTGCTGACCCATTCCGGGATTTGGACTTGCTCTGATAAGTTCCGCACTTTTTCCAAATACTCTGCTGCGGCGTCGGGCTCCCCCTCGGCCAGTTTGATGCGGGCCGCGATCAAATAACCGGCGAACAGCGCCCGGACATCGCCGCCCAGTTCGGCGCGTATAAACCCTCGCGAGACATGGTCCCAGGCATTGCCCAACTGGTTCCACTCGTAAAGCAGCTCGCCTGTGCGGATATACACCCAGCCGGTGACGGGCAGCGGCAGGCGGCCCCAATTCTCACGCTCCTGGATTGCGACGAGCGCTTTCCTCCAGTATCCTGCAGCGTTCTTCAAGCGGCCCTGCCTCAGCTCAAGATCGGCCAGCGCACCGTACGCGTGCGCTGAATGAAGGCGGACGCTGGGTGAATAGGTAAACTGCAATGCGGTAAGGTAGCATTCCCTGGCTTCTTCCCAGCGTCCATGATGGCGATAAACATCCCCGAGCGCGCCGTAAACCCCCGGTCGGAAACCGGGTTCATCATCGGGCATGGCGCGCAGGGCGCGTTCGGCGTAAGTCTCCGCCCGCTCGAGATCATATTGGGAGCAGGCAATAAAGCAGCGAAAAGCCATCACCCATGCCAGTTGCCAGCGTTTCCCTTCGCTTTCCCCGGGCGCCAGTCGCTGTTCCACTTCATCGACCAGGCGTACGCAGGCTTCGTATGCGCCGTTATAGGCGAGCAGACCCGCCCGCATCAGGCCAAGCACCGGGTAGGCAGCGTACCAGTCCGCCGGGATCGAGTCGATCCAATGTTCCACGACCTTCAACTCGCCTCCGTTGAGCTTTGCCTGGTAATACTTGTCGATGATCTTGATCACCTGTTCCGGCTGACCGCCCGCCAGTGCATGGCGGAAAGCTGCATCGGGGTAATCGTTGGCTTCATACCAGGAGGCAGCCCGGCGGTGAATCTCGGGGACCTCGCTGCTATGTCGCCGCTCCAGCTCACCACGCAGGAAGTCTGCGAACAGGGGATGGGAGCTGAACCAGGTGCGTTCATCGTCTAAGGGCGTAATGAAAAGGTTCTCCCGCTCGATTTTGTCCAGCATCGCTTGCCCGTTCTTTCCCCCGGTTACTGTATCGCACAGATCCCCGCACAGGCGCTCGAGGAGGCTGGTCTTCAACAGGAAGGATTGCATCTCAACCGGAAGCTGGTCGAATATGTCTTCGCGCAGGTAGTCGGCGATGAAGCGCTGCCTGCCGTGCACGACCGGCATGTCCCCTGGACCGCTTTGACGCTGGCGGAGTGCCAGCATCGCCAACTGCAGCCCGGCAGCCCATCCTTCCGTCCCTGCATGCAGCGCCTCGACCTCATCGGGCTGAAGGGCAACCCCTATCGAGCGGTTGATGAACTCGGCCGTCTCTTCTCGGGTGAATGAAAGATCCCCGGCCCGGATCTCCAAGAGCTGGCCGCGGGCCCGGTGGCGGGCAAGCCTGAGCTGCGGGTCGTTCCGGCTGGCGATGACGAAATGCAGGTTGGCCGGTGAGTGGTCAAGCAAGAAGATCATGGCCTCATGGATGCTGTCCTCCTCGATTAGATGATAGTCGTCGAGCACAAACACCATGGGGGCGGCCGCCTGGTTGGCGGCATTGATGAAGGCCGCCAGCACGGCTTTGATATCCGGCCTCTGGGTTTCGAGCAGAACCCCCAACGGGCTCTCCGCCACTCCAGGCTGCGCCTTTTCCCATGCGGCGAGCAGATACCGCAGAAAATGCTCTACATCCACCTCCTCCCCGGTTATCGACAGCCAGGCGACGGGCAGGCTGCTGGCTCGTGCCCAGTCGGCGAGCAGCGTGGTTTTCCCCGACCCGGCCGGGGCCGAGATGAGTGTGAGCTTGCTGTGAGTGATCTCCTGCTCGATCGCATTTCGCAGGCGCGGGCGGGGGACCATTCCCTGTGGCCGGGGTGGAATATTTAATTTGCTCTCCAGCACGATCGTGCCCATCTCCCTGATCCGTTTCTCTTTGCCGGCGATCTACCCCGGGCCTTCCACTGCCTTCTTTTGCCCGCCGGTATCCTCGATCCACCCCTGGCTGCTCTCCCAACCGCCCGAGTGTCGATTTTCAAACTTTTCTCCCCCGCTGGCCTCCCCTCTCCCCCACCTGAGGCCAGAAACAGCCAACGAAATTCTCGCCCTTATGAGCTTTGTGGAGTCTCTCCGCCCGGGTTGGTTCGCCTCGCCTCCTCCCTCCGCAGGCCCTGGAGCGCCGCTTCATTCATCTCGATCACTACCGTCGTATAACTGTCGATCAGCGCCAGGACTGCGTCCCGCGGCCCCTTCCGCCATTCCTCGCTCCCGTAGAACGCCTCCTCGCTCTGCTCTCGCTCGTCCAGGCTGTTGAAGGCCCGCACCAGGTAATATGCGTCGGGGTCGTGCAAGGAGCGCCCGAAATCCACCACGTCCACCTGCCAACGCCTCAGCAGCGGCAGCGATTGGTGGATGAACAGCTCGTGGAAATCCGCCCCCGTTCCCGGCTTCAAATTGTAGGAGCGTATTTCGACGATCCGCTTCATCCTTCCCCTCCTGCTCCCCGCGGCTTATCTCTGGCCCGCTGCCCGCCTCCCCAGCCAGCGGAAAGGCGCCAGGACGGTGTAGATCCCCGTGCGGATGGCAGCGTTGTGCCAGATATTCTTCGCCTCGCTCCACTGCACCTGCGGATCGATGAGCATGTTCTCCTGCCGCACCTGGCCCCTGGCGCCCAAATCCCGGGCCAAGTTCTGCAGCGTGCCATGCCAGAACCGGTCCTCGTTTCTGTGCACCACCCCCAGGCGGCAGCCCAGCTCGAACAATGGATCGCTGGCCCGCACCAGGGCCTGGATCTGGACCGTGGTGGGGCCCTCTTCCTCGTAAGCGCTGAAAGTGATCATCCCGGAGAAGATATGCCCCTGGGGCGTCATAAAGCTGAAGGACTCATCATCCGCGTAAATCACCATAATCCCAGTCGAGAGCTGCAGCCCGGCCGGCGCTGCCAGGTTGAGCACCGCCACGTCCCCCGGGTTGATCTGGTTCAGCGTCCCGTAGAAGCGGTTGCCTTTCGGCCAGTATTCCGGGAACTTCCGCTTCCAGGTGCGGATCACCTCCTGCGGCGAGATAGCCACCCCGATCAGGCGGATGGTGTAAGTTTTCTGCCACAACTGGCCGAAACCATGCACCGGCCCGGTGAGCTGCCGCCCATCCACGTTCAGGTTGATCGCCTCGTTGGGCACCTGGCCGACCCGCAGCCTGGACACCGGCGAGGCCCAGCTTCCCTTGCGCGCCATCGCCTTCGCCGTTTCGGCCAGTTCTGCCACCTGCTCTTGCACCGGGTCGTTGATATACATCACCAGCTCCACGTTATGCTTTTTTCCATCGCTGGTGATGTTCAACTCGTCCACCATCTTCCGCATCAGGAACAGCCCCCAGCCCCGCGGCGACTGCTCCCCCTTCAGCTTGGCCTCCAGGTCCGGATAGGTCGCCTCCGGGATGGGCCGGTCGCCCCCGTAATCCGTCACCGTCACCGATACCCGCTCCTCGCTCGTCCGCACCTGGATCTCCACATCCAGGTCCGGGTTGAACCGGTTGCCGTGCTCGATGGCGTTGATCACCGCCTCGCCTGTGGCGGTTTTCAGCCGCTCCTGGCGATGGCGCAGCAGCCCGGAATCCGCGATCGCTTCGCCCACTTTTTCGACCGCCAGCCTTTCGTTTCCCGCTTCGCTTTTGAAAGAAAACGCTTTCACGTCAGGCCAACTTCCTCACCCGCACCAGGGTGATGTCATCTTCCTGTTCCCACACCGGGCCGGTGAACGACTCCAGTTCTCTGATCAAGAGGTCGATGAAGTCGTCGGCGTGGGAACCGTTTTTCAGCAGGTTTTGCAGGCGGGGGAAGCCGAACATCTCCCCCTCCGCGCTGTGCGCTTCCACCAGCCCGTCGGTGTAGAACAGAATGGTGTCGTCCTTATGGATCACCATTTCCTCCTCCGCATAGGATTGTTCCGGCATCAGCCCCAGCGGCATCCCTCGCGCCCGCAGCTCGTGGATCTCCCCGGAACGCGAGAGATAGGGGATATCGTGCCCGGCGTTCGCAAAGCACAGGTGCCCGCTGGCCGGATCGAGGATGGCGTAGAAACAGGTGACGAACATGCCGGGGGTGATGTGCACCTGGAGCAGGTTGTTGACCAACCTGAGCACCTCTCCGGGATACTTGAAGTTTGGCGCGGCGGCGCGGATCATCGCCGCGGTGGTGGCCATGATCAGCGCCGCGGGCATCCCCTTCCCGGTGCCATCGCCGATCACCAGCCCGAACCGGCCTCCGGGCAGGTCCAGGAAATCGTACAGGTCCCCACCCACCTGCCGCGCCGGGCGGTAGAATGGGTCGATCCGCCAGCCCTGGATGGCGGGGACGTTCTCCGGCAGCAGCGAGCGCTGGACGTAATACGCCGATAACAGCTCCTGCTCGAAGCGGGCCCGCTCCTCCCGCCGGGCGCTCTCTTCCGCCAGCGCCTGGCGTTGGGCGAACCCTTCTACCAACTGTTCCGCCATCACGTTGAACTGCGCTTCCAACTGGCCGATCTCGTCCGCCCGGCTGATGCGCAGGCGCTGGGAGAAATCTCCGTCCGAGAAGCGAGCGGTTGCATCTCGCAGCCGTTCGATGCGCCGGATCAGCCCGTGCGTGGTCAGGATGCCGAAGATCAGCCCAAGCGGCAGCATCAGGCACAGCCAACCGATGCTGCTGGGGATGAGCACATTGCCCACCTCTCCCAGCAGGTTCACATCCCGCGGGATGCCGGCCGGAGCCTGGACGTACATCGCCCCCAGGATCTCATCCTCCCGGCTGCGGACCGTCTGCGCCACGAAAGAGTACATCCCCGACGGCGACTCGTAAATATCCCCATCGGGCCTTCCCTCCAGCGCCTGGCGGATGATCGCGCTTGCCGCCGGCAGAGTCTCTAAGGCGTTCATCCCCGGCGGGTACTGCTCCGGATACGAGCTGGCGATTACCTCTCCCTGCGGGTCGATCAGCAGTGCAAAAGCTACATCCACCGGGGCGTCCATCCCGGGCTGGATATAGGGGACCTCCAGGTATAGGAACTCGATCCGCGGATGATCGGGCTCCTGCTCCGGTTTCAAGGAGGCCTCCTGCCCTGGAGCGAATGTACTATTCGGGTTCAGGGCCACCCCGCCCCCTTCGACCACGGCCCGCAGTGCATACTCCTGCGCCGCATTCCCGACCCGCTGCAAATTGAAGTATGCCAGCATAGGGGTTTGGGTGATCACGAAGAGAGCTACCGACAGGATCAGCGCTTCCACCAACAGAGCCGCGAGGATGGTCACCACCACATACGATATCCCCATGCGCGTTCTCAGCCTCGACCACCACTTCACCCTGACCTCGTTGCGAGATTCTGCCATCGGCGCTTCCACCCTCCTTGCCAACCTGGTCTATGCCTGCCCATCCCCGCCGGCGCAAGAAACACGGCGGCCCGTTCGCTGCGCCCGTTCAGGACCGCTTAGCGCAGCCCAATGCCCGGGTAAATCCAGGTGCAGCGGCCGGCCTTAAAACCTTCAGTCGTATAGGACGCTTCCAGAGCGCAGCATCCATACCGCCTCTGTAAACGATTATTGTATTGAAGGATTCTCTATGAGAGTATGGGGGATTCCCCTACGCCTGCCCCTGTCGCCAGCCCGGTCTCATTGAACGGTAAAGCGGAACCGCATCACTGCAGTTCCGCTTTACCGGTTACGTTCAGCCCGCAGTTCGCTGCGGCGCGCTCACCGGCCGCTGGCGCTCTCTATGATCGGCAAGAAAAGCTGCCTGTCGCCGGCCGGTGGCATAGGTGTCGACGGTGGAGTTGGGGAGGGCGTTGTCGTCGGCGTTGGAGTTGGCGAAGGAGTTGTCGTCAGCGGCGGTGTTGGCGAGGAAGTTACCGTCGGCGACGGTGGAGTTGCCGAGGGAGTTGGTGTCGGTTCTTCGATCACCCCTTTGGCGATGCCCAAATCGTAGCCACTGTCGCAGCCGTAGGCGCCATCCGCCGCAGAGGAGACCCGCACATGGTACACCCCGCTCTCAGGGGCGGTCCACACCAGCCGCGAGGCTTTGCCCCCCGCTCCATTATCATCTGCAGCCAGCTCCGTGACCCGGTCGCCGGCGAACACTTGTAGCACGGTATCTACCCCGGCCGCCAGGGCTTCGGTCCGGATGGTGTAGGTCTGGCCGGCTTCAGCAGTGAAAGTGGTCCAGTCCTCATCCCCGGCAATGTCGAACAGGTGGCGGGCCACCAGGGGGAGCGAGGTTTTGGGATACGCGACTGCCAGCGCAGGCGTGTCGTTGTAGGGTTCGGTGGTGTCGGCCGGGCAGACCAGTGGGGCCTGCAGGGTGAAATGCCCGGTCCAGCCGGTCTGCGCACTGGCGAGCCGCTGCTCCTGATCCAGGCTGGTGGGCAGGGCCGCCCAGGTCCAGCCGCTTTCATCCCAACGGTAAAGCTGCAGCTCGCTCTCATCCAGGTGAGCCAGGGATTCTGGGGGATAGGCCACACTCAAGGTGTAAGCCTCGCTGCCTGGCACGAAGGGGCTGAAAGCCGCGTGGTCTCCAAAGACGAAATCCACGTTCTGCAAATTAACAAAGAACGAGCCGGCGAGACGCAAGCCGCCGCCTGCCGGAGCAGGAGGAGGAACGAACCCCGCCCGGCACATCAGTCTGTCATCCGAAATCCCGGCCGGGATGCTGAGGCGCAGTTCATCATCTGGCCCGGTGCAGATTCCTCCATCCGCGCTGATATAGGTGGTAGTGTAGAGCGGATGCTTCCACATATATAGGCTGGGAATGCTCCAAAAGTCGCTGACTCCGTCCGGTGGACTCCAGCCGTAGGGATCGACCATTTCTTTGTCCCGGTCCCAGGTTCCATCGCCGTTGGCGTCGAACAACAGCATGAAGTGCAGGTGTTCCCCGGCAAAGTCGCCGGACTTCCCCATCCTGCCAATTACCTGGCCCTGGGAAACATCATCCCCCACCTGGACCTGCACCGAGTCAGGCGCTAAGTTCCCGTAAATGGTGGCATACCCGTTCCCATGGTCCACCCACACTTGTTCCCCTAACTTGTCGCCACAGGCGTCCCCCGAGTCGTCGCTCGAGCAGCCTGTGACCGCCTTAACAACCTCCCCCCCGGCGGCGGCTTTCACCGCATCCGCGCCCTCCACCGCAGCGGTGAGCGGGCTGAAATCGATGCCATTGTGCCCTTCATAGCAGGCTGAGCGAGGCGTGCAGGTGGCAGCGTCCATTGCCGGGCCGGCCCAACCATTCCATATCCAGGTAATGGTTCGATACGACCTGGCATGGTCGAACCAACTCAACACCCGGCCGCCGGTTGACGGGTCTTGATAGCCCAGCGCGGCGGTTTGGAAGTCCGAATAATCAAAGGGCAGGTCGAGGAAGGGAGCGGCAAATGGGAGCGGACAGGCAGCGTTTCCGTTTGTCGGCCCGCAAGAAATAAAAGCGCCGGTGAAGTCCAGGCCGGTTCTGGTCCGGTCGAGCTGCACCGTGAGGGCCTCCGGCGTGAATTTGTAGCCGGTTATATTGGGGATCAGGTGGTAGACGCCTGCCGGCAGCACGTAGAAAAAGTATCCTTCATCACTGTCGATCTGGAAACTCGCCGCCACGGAACCATCCGAGCGGTGGACTGTGAGGGTCACGCCGGCCAACGCGGCGCCGTTTTGATCGACAATCCGGCCGAACAAGGTATGCCCTCCTCCGCAGGACCCATCCGGGCAGCGATCGTGAACGAAGATGTCTTCCATGTTATTGGTATCCCCGCTGACCAGGTTGGAAGCATACGAAGAAAACGCCACAAAGCGCCCGTCGGCCGAGATAGACAGAGAGATACTAATACTATTCGCCTGCTCGCCGTTGGAGGAGACGGACACGCGCTCGATGGCGGCCGTCTGCCGGTCGTGAACAAAAATGTCCCCTGTGCTGTTGGTATCCCCGCTGACCAGATTCGATGCCGTAGACGAAAACGCCGCAAAACGCCCATCGGCCGAGATGGATGAATAGTTGCTGTTCCCCTGCGCCTGCTGGCCGCTGGGGGTGACCGACACGCGGCTGGTCATGCCCATTTTGCGGTCACGGACGAAGACGTCTGTATAGCCGGTATCCCCGCTGACCAGGTTATACGCTAATGAATAAAACAACACAAAACGCCCATCGGCCGAGATGGTGGGAGCGTGGTTCGAACCGTTCACCGGATAGCCATTGTAGGTGACCGACATCCACTCGGTAACGCCCGTCTGGAGGTCGTGGACGTAGATATCCTGGACCGTAGTCGTATCCCCGCTGGCCAGGTTGGTCGCCTGAGATTCAAACGCTACAAAGCGCCCATCATATGAAATGGACGGCCCGTGGCTCCCGCCATATGCCTGCGCGCCGCTGGAGGAGACCGACACGCGCCTGGTCACGCCCGTCTGGAGGTCGTGAACGAAGATGTCTGCTGCCCCATTGGTATCCTCGCTGGCCAGGTTGGTCGCCTCAGACTCAAACGCTACAAAGCGCCCATCGGCCGAGATGGATGGTTTGAGGCTCTGACCATTCGCCTGCTCGCCGTTGGAGGAGACCGACACGCGCCTGGTCACGCCCGTCTGGAGGTCATGGACGAAAATGTCTGCCACCCCATTAGTATCCCCGTTGACCAGGTTGGTCGCCTCAGACTCAAACGCTACAAAGCGCCCATCGGCCGAGATGGA